>NZ_BBJR01000034.1 GCF_000739875.1 Comamonas aquatica NBRC 14918 | reverse complement strand
AGGTAATTAGGGTTTAGGGGTATAGCTCAATTGGCAGAGCGTCGGTCTCCAAAACCGAAGGTTGTAGGTTCGATTCCTACTGCCCCTGCCACGATGTAGTGGTAACGCTAAGCCCGCCAGGAACTGGCGGGCTTAAGTGTCTTGTGCGGCGACATTGTTCGCAACAAATAAAGTGAGATATGGCCACATCGCAAGTAGAAACAGTCAGTGCGGGTGCTGACAAGGCCAAGCTGTTTGGCGCTTTGTTTTTGGTGATCGCTGCTGTGGCGGGGTTCTATTTTCTGGCACAGCAAGGCCCATTGGTTCAATGGGGTGTTCTCGTGGCAGGCTTGATTGCTGCTGCTGCGACTTTTTCTGTGTCTGAGCAGGGTAAGCAATTGCTTGCTTTCGGCAAAGATTCCTGGAAAGAAGTCAAAAAAGTAGTGTGGCCAACTCGCAAGGAAAGTTTGCAGATGACCGCCTACGTTTTTGCGTTTGTGGTGGTCATGGCATTGTTCCTGTGGCTGACAGATAAAACGCTTGAATGGGTTCTGTACGATCTCATTTTGGGCTGGAGAAGCTAATGACTGATGCAATCGAACCTGTGTCGGGTGAGGCTGGTGCGACTGCTCCCGTCAATCCGGATCTGCGTTGGTACATTGTCCATGCCTACTCGGGCATGGAGAAGGCTGTAGAGCGCAACATCACCGAGCGCATTCAGCGTGCCGGCATGCAGGATAAGTTTGGTCGTATCTTAGTCCCTACCGAAGAAGTGGTGGAGATGAAGAACGGTCAACGCAAAACAACCGAGCGGCGCTTGTTCCCTGGCTATGTCTTCGTAGAGATGGTCATGGAAGACGATACGTGGCACTTGGTGAAGCACACCAGCAAAGTGACCGGTTTCGTGGGTGGTGCAAAGAATCGTCCTGCTCCGATTTCTGAAGCTGAAGTTCAGAAAATTGTGAACCAAATGCAAGAGGGCTCCGATAAGCCTCGCCACAAGGTGGAGTTCATGGTGGGTGAGCTGGTGCGTGTCAAGGAAGGTCCGTTCACCGACTTCAACGGCAGTGTCGAAGAAGTGAACTACGAGAAGAATCGTCTGCGTGTGTCGGTGGCCATTTTTGGTCGTTCGACGCCCGTGGAGCTGGAGTTCTCTCAGGTTGAAAAAACCTGAGGTACGTTTGATGGCCCCGCGTATTGAAATATTGGGGCTTTAACCCCGGGGAGCCAAATGCATGTGCGTTTGGCGCTATCACCCGTAAGGAGCTAAAACATGGCGAAGAAAATCGTCGGCTTCATCAAGCTGCAAGTGCCAGCTGGTAAGGCCAACCCATCCCCTCCAATCGGTCCTGCGCTGGGTCAGCGTGGTCTGAACATCATGGAATTCTGCAAGGCATTCAATGCGCAGACCCAAGGTGTTGAGCCCGGTCTGCCTCTGCCTGTGGTGATCACAGCGTTTGCTGACAAGAGCTTCACTTTTGTCATCAAGACACCTCCTGCCACCGTGCTGATCAAGAAGGCCATCAAGCTGGACAAGGGTTCCTCGAACCCTCTGAAGGCCAAGGTCGGCAAGATCACCCGCGAACAGCTGGAAGAAATTGCCAAGACCAAGCTGAAGGACATGAACGCTGCTGACGTTGACGCCGCAGTGCGCACGCTGGCTGGTTCTGCCCGTTCGATGGGTGTGATCGTGGAGGGTTTGTAAAATGGCCAAGTTGACCAAGAAGCAAAAAGCCCTGCAGGGCAAGGTGGACTCCACCAAGCTGTACGCTTTTGCTGACGCCGTGGCGCTGGTGAAGGATGCTGCAACTGCCAAGTTCGACGAATCCATCGACGTGGCCGTTCAGTTGGGCGTGGATGCCAAGAAGTCGGACCAAGTGGTGCGTGGCGCTGTGGTGCTGCCTCACGGTACTGGTAAGACCACCCGCGTGGCCGTGTTTGCCCAAGGCGCCAAGGCTGAAGAAGCTAAGGCCGCTGGTGCGGACGTGGTCGGCATGGACGACTTGGCTGCGATGGTCAAGGCTGGTGACATGCCCTTTGACATCGTGATCGCTGCGCCCGATGCCATGCGTATCGTTGGTCAGCTGGGCCAGATCCTGGGTCCCCGTGGCCTGATGCCCAACCCCAAGGTGGGTACTGTGACTCCTGATGTTGCCACGGCCGTGAAGAACGCCAAGGCAGGTCAAGTGCAGTTCCGCGTGGACAAGGCCGGTATCATCCACTCGACCATTGGTCGTCGCTCGTTCGACAACGACAAGCTGCAAGGCAACCTGGCTGCTCTGATTGATGCGTTGAACAAGGCTAAGCCTGCTTCCAGCAAGGGTCTGTACCTGCGCAAGGTGGCGGTTTCCTCCACCATGGGTGTGGGTGTTCGCGTCGACACGCAATCCATCGCAGCTTAATTGCTAGAATATTCGGCTTGCTAGAAATAGCGAGCCGATGTGGTGGGCTACGCCGCTGTTTACAGCGGCGTAGGTCATCCAAGACCGCTGGTGTGGCTTGCCACTTAATACTTCCAGCGCAGATGGCGATCCCGCTGCAGATGGATGAATGTCCCTCTAACAGTTGGTCGCTGCAACAAGAGCGCGCATGCCGGGGCAACTGGGTATGCGCATTTGAAGGAGTAGACCTTGAGTCTGAATCGCAGTGAGAAAGAAGCGGTCATCAATGAAGTGACCAGCCTCGCCGCTAAAGCTCAAACGCTTGTGATCGCGGAATACCGTGGCATCACGGTCGCCGACATGACCAAACTGCGTTCCGATGCACGCAGCAAGGGTGTGAGCCTGAGCGTGTTGAAGAACACCCTGGCACGCCGTGCTGTGGCAGGTAGCGCGTTTGAAGTGGTGGCTGACCAGATGACTGGTCCCCTGATCTATGGCTTCTCTGAAGACGCAGTGGCTGCCGCCAAGGTGGTGGCCGACTTCGCGAAGACCAACGACAAGTTGGTGATTCGCGGTGGCGCGTTTTCGGGCAAGGCCCTGGACGTGAACGGCGTGAAGCAGCTGGCAAACATCCCCTCGAAGGAAGTTCTGCTGGCCCAAGTGTGTGGCTTGCTCATGTCGCCTATGTCGCGTACAGCCGTGGTGCTGGGCGCGCTGGCCGCAAAGAAGAGCGAAGGCGCAGAGCAACCTGCCGCCGAAGAAGCCGCTGCAGCTTAATTGCGGCAACAAACAACCAACAAATTGTTAGGAAATTAACATGGCATTCGATAAAGACGCATTCTTGACCGCCCTGGACAGCATGACTGTTCTGGAACTGAACGACCTGGTCAAGGCCATTGAAGAGAAGTTTGGCGTGAGCGCTGCCGCTATGGCCGCTCCTGCTGCTGCTGGCGCTGGCGCCGGTGCTGCCGCTGCTGAAGAAAAGACCGAGTTCAACGTGGTGCTGGCTGAAGCCGGTTCCAACAAGGTTGCCGTGATCAAGGCCGTGCGCGAAATCACCGGTCTGGGTCTGAAGGAAGCCAAGGACCTGGTGGACGGCGCTCCTAAGGTCGTGAAGGAAGCCGCTCCTAAGGCTGACGCTGAAGCTGCTGTGAAGAAGCTGACCGAAGCTGGTGCTAAGGCTGAACTGAAGTAATTCAGTCCATTCCTGGGGCTGGAGTGTCTGAAAAGGCACTCCAGCCTTTGGTGCTTGTGGATAAGGTATTTAAGAGCACACCAGAAAGCCTGTTGTTGACAGTTTTTCTAGTGTCTTCTGACAACCCGACAGCAGAAGATGCCTTGGTCCGGGCGATGTGCAATGCATCGCCGTCAGCCATGGTTGGTAGTGGCCAACCGCCAAGCCAGTGAAAGTGTGTGACTTTTTGCTGGACAGTGTCGTCGCAGACCCAGGACTCATGTCTTTGCCCGGAGATCTCATGGCCTATTCTTACACCGAACGCAAGCGAATTCGCAAGAGTTTCGGCAGCCGCGACAGCGTGCTCGAAGTGCCTTACCTGCTGCAGATGCAAAAAGATGCCTATACCGCATTCCTGCAAGCAGACGTAGCCCCCAAGAAACGTACGATGGAAGGCCTGCAAGCGGCCTTTGAATCGGCATTCCCCATCGTCTCCCACAACGGTTTTGTGGAGATGAAGTTTGTTGAATACAACCTGGCCAAGCCTGCGTTCGACGTGCGTGAGTGCCAGACCCGTGGTCTGACCTTCGCCTCGGCCGTGCGTGCCAAGGTGCAACTGATCATTTACGACCGCGAGTCCTCCACGGCCCAGTCCAAGGTGGTCAAGGAAGTGAAGGAGCAAGAGGTCTACATGGGTGAAGTGCCCCTGATGACCGACAAGGGCTCGTTCATCATCAACGGCACGGAACGCGTGATCGTGTCCCAGCTGCACCGCTCGCCTGGCGTGTTCTTCGAACACGACAAGGGCAAGACCCACAGCTCCGGCAAGCTGCTGTTCTCGGCGCGCATCATTCCTTACCGCGGCTCCTGGCTGGACTTCGAGTTCGACCCCAAGGACCTGCTGTACTTCCGCGTTGACCGTCGCCGCAAGATGCCTGTGTCGATCCTGCTGAAGGCCATCGGCATGAACCCCGAGCAGATCCTGGCGCACTTCTTCGTCAACGACAACTTCCGTCTGATGGACAGCGGCGCACAAATGGAATTTGTGGCCGACCGTCTGCGCGGCGAAGTGGCGCGTTTCGACATCACCGACAAGTCGGGCAAGGTCGTGGTCGCCAAGGACAAGCGCATCACCGCGCGCCACACCCGTGAACTGGAACAGTCCGGCACCAAGTACGTCAGCGTGCCCGAAGACTTCCTGATCGGCCGTGTGCTGGCCAAGAACATCATTGACCCTGACACCGGTGAAATCATCGCCAAGGCCAATGAAGAGCTGACCGAAGCGCTGCTGAAGAAGCTGCGCAGCGCCGGCATCCAGGACGTGCAGTGCATCTACACGAACGAACTGGACCAGGGCGCCTACATCTCGCAGACCCTGCGCACCGACGAAACCGTGGACGAGTTCGCCGCCCGCGTCGCCATCTACCGCATGATGCGTCCTGGCGAGCCTCCGACCGAGGACGCCGTGCAGGCCCTGTTCCACCGCCTGTTCTACAACGCTGACACCTACGACCTGTCGCGCGTGGGCCGCATGAAGTTCAACGCCCGCGTGGGCCGCGACGGTGCGACCGGCGCCATGGTGCTGTCCAACGAAGACATCCTGGCCGTGGTCAAGCTGCTGGTGGACCTGCGCAACGGCAAGGGCGAAGTCGACGACATCGACCACCTGGGCAACCGCCGCGTGCGTTGCGTCGGCGAACTGGCCGAAAACCAGTACCGCACCGGCCTGGCACGTATCGAAAAGGCTGTGAAGGAGCGTCTGGGTCAGGCCGAGCAAGAGCCGCTGATGCCCCACGACCTGATCAACTCCAAGCCCATCTCTGCGGCCCTGAAGGAGTTCTTCGGTGCCTCGCAGCTGTCGCAGTTCATGGACCAGACCAACCCCCTGGCCGAAATCACGCACAAGCGCCGTGTTTCCGCCCTGGGCCCAGGTGGTCTGACCCGCGAACGTGCCGGCTTCGAAGTGCGTGACGTGCACGTGACCCACTACGGTCGCGTCTGCCCGATCGAAACGCCTGAAGGTCCGAACATTGGTCTGATCAACTCCCTGGCCCTGTACGCCCGCCTGAACGAGTACGGTTTCATCGAAACCCCGTACCGCCGTGTGGTGGATGGCAAGGTGACGATGGAAATCGACTACCTGTCGGCCATCGAAGAAGGCAAGTACATCATCGCCCAGGCCAACGCCGAGCTGGACGCCGAAGGCCGTCTGGTGGGCGAGCTGGTGTCGGCGCGTGAAAAGGGTGAATCGACACTGCTGTCGCCCGAGCGCGTGCAGTACATGGACGTGTCGCCCGCACAGATCGTGTCGGTGGCCGCCTCGCTGATTCCGTTCCTGGAGCACGACGACGCGAACCGCGCGTTGATGGGTGCCAACATGTCGCGCCAGGCCGTGCCTGTGCTGCGCCCCGAAAAGCCCATGGTGGGTACCGGTATCGAGCGTGTGGCCGCGGTCGACTCTGGCACCGTGGTGACAGCCCGCCGTGGCGGCACCGTCGACTACGTGGATGCGACCCGCATCGTGATCCGTGTGAACGACGCGGAAGCCGTGGCCGGTGAAGTCGGTGTGGACATCTACAACCTGATCAAGTACCAGCGTTCCAACCAGAACACCAACATCCACCAGCGTCCCGTGGTCAAGCGCGGCGATGTGCTGGCCAAGGGTGACGTGATTGCCGACGGTGCATCGACTGACCTGGGCGAAATCGCCATTGGTCAGAACATGCTGATCGCCTTCATGCCCTGGAACGGCTACAACTTCGAAGACTCGATCCTGATCTCCGAACGCGTGGTGGCCGAAGACCGCTACACCTCGATCCACATCGAGGAATTGGTGGTGATGGCCCGTGACACCAAGCTGGGCGCCGAAGAAATCACGCGCGACATTCCGAACCTGTCGGAACAGCAACTGAACCGTCTGGACGAGTCCGGCATCATCTACGTCGGCGCCGAAGTGCAGCCCGGCGACACGCTGGTCGGCAAGGTCACGCCCAAGGGCGAAACCACGCTGACGCCCGAAGAGAAGCTGCTGCGCGCCATCTTCGGCGAGAAGGCGTCCGACGTGAAGGACACCTCGCTGCGTGTGGACCAGGGTTCGTCCGGTACCGTGATCGATGTGCAAGTGTTCACCCGCGAAGGCATCCAGCGCGACAAGCGCGCCCAGCAGATCATTGATGATGAGCTGAAGCGCTTCCGTCTGGACCTGAACGACCAGCTGCGCATTGTGGAAGCCGACGCGTTTGACCGTATCGAGAAGCTGCTGATCGGCCGCACCGCCAACGGTGGCCCCAACAAGCTGGCCAAGGGCGCCAAGCTGGACAAGGCCTACCTGGACAGTGTGGAGAAGTTCCACTGGTTCGATATCCGTCCTGCGGAAGACGAACTGGCCGCCCAGTTGGAGTCCATCAAGAACTCCCTGGAGCAGACCCGCCACGAGTTCGACCTGGCCTTCGAAGAGAAGCGCAAGAAGTTGACCCAGGGCGACGAGCTGCCCGCCGGCGTGCTGAAGATGGTCAAGGTCTACCTGGCCGTCAAGCGCCGCCTGCAGCCTGGTGACAAGATGGCCGGCCGCCACGGTAACAAGGGTGTGGTCTCCAAGATCGTTCCGGTCGAAGACATGCCTTACCTGGCCGACGGCACCACCGCGGACATCGTGCTGAACCCGCTGGGCGTCCCTTCGCGTATGAACATCGGTCAGGTGCTGGAAGTGCACTTGGGCTGGGCCGGCAAGGGCCTGGGCCAGCGCATTGGCGACATGCTGCGTGACGAGGCTGCTGTGGCCGAAGTGCGCGCCTTCCTGGAAGAGGTCTACAACTCGCGTGGCCGCAAGGAAGACCTGTCGCAGCTGAGCGATGCCGAAGTGCTGAACATGGCCGAAAACCTGAAGACCGGTGTGCCGTTCGCGACCCCCGTGTTCGACGGTGCTTCCGAGCAGGAAATCAAGGACATGCTGAAGCTGGCGTATCCGGACGATCTGAAGGCACGCAAGGGCCTGACTGAGACCCGTACCCAGGCCTACCTGTTCGATGGCCGCACCGGCGAGCAGTTCGAGCGTCCCACGACCATCGGCTACATGCACTACCTGAAGCTGCACCACTTGGTCGACGACAAGATGCACGCCCGCTCCACCGGTCCTTACTCGCTGGTGACGCAACAGCCTCTGGGCGGTAAGGCCCAGTTCGGTGGTCAGCGTTTCGGTGAAATGGAAGTGTGGGCGCTGGAAGCTTACGGCGCCGCCTACGTGCTGCAAGAAATGCTGACGGTGAAGTCCGACGACGTGGTGGGCCGTACCAAGGTGTACGAATCCATCGTGAAGGGCGAACATGCGATCGAAGCCGGTATGCCCGAATCGTTCAACGTGCTGGTCAAGGAAATTCGTTCCCTGGGCCTGGACATCGAACTCGAACGTACCTAAGGCCTTAAAGAAAGTGAGCGTCTAGCGCTTGTTGATCAAGAGTTTGCAAGGGTTTCGATATTGAAATCCTTGCACTCCAAGCGCTGGCAGCTATAAATTTTGTGAAAAGGGAAAGAGTTACATGAAATCGCTACTCGACCTGTTCAAGCAATTCACGCCGGATGAGCATTTCGATGCCATCAAGATCGGCATGGCTTCGCCCGAGAAAATTCGTTCCTGGTCTTTCGGTGAGGTGAAGAAGCCCGAGACCATCAACTACCGTACGTTCAAGCCCGAGCGCGACGGCCTGTTCTGCGCCAAGATTTTTGGTCCCATCAAGGACTACGAATGCCTGTGCGGCAAGTACAAGCGCCTCAAGCACCGCGGTGTGATCTGCGAAAAGTGCGGCGTGGAAGTCACCCAGACCAAGGTGCGTCGCGAACGCATGGGTCACATCGACCTGGCCGCGCCCTGCGCCCACATCTGGTTCCTGAAGTCGCTGCCTTCGCGTCTCGGCCTGGTGCTGGACATGACGCTGCGCGACATCGAGCGCGTGCTGTACTTTGAAGCCTATGTGGTGACCGACCCCGGCATGACCCCGCTGAAGAAGTTCAGCATCATGTCCGAGGACGACTACGACGCCAAGCAGCAAGAGTTCGGCTACGACGAATTCACGGCCAAGATGGGCGCCGAAGGTATCAAGGACCTGCTGGAATCCATCGACATCGACAGCGAGATCGAGCGCCTGCGTGGCGACCTGACCGGCTCCGAAGTCAAGGTCAAGAAGAACGCCAAGCGCCTGAAGCTGCTGGAAGCGTTCAAGAAGTCCGGCATCAAGCCCGAGTGGATGGTGCTGGAAGTGCTGCCCGTGCTGCCTCCGGACCTGCGTCCCCTGGTGCCCCTGGACGGCGGCCGCTTCGCGACCTCCGACCTGAACGACCTGTACCGCCGCGTCATCAATCGCAACTCGCGTCTGCGTCGCCTGCTGGAGCTGAAGGCCCCTGAAATCATCGCGCGCAACGAAAAGCGCATGCTGCAGGAAGCCGTGGACTCGCTGCTGGACAACGGCCGCCGTGGCAAGGCCATGACGGGCGCCAACAAGCGTGCCCTGAAGTCGCTGGCCGACATGATCAAGGGCAAGAGCGGTCGTTTCCGCCAGAACTTGCTGGGCAAGCGCGTGGACTACTCCGGTCGTTCCGTGATCACCGTGGGTCCTTACCTCAAGCTGCACCAGTGCGGTCTGCCCAAGCTGATGGCCCTGGAGCTGTTCAAGCCCTTCATCTTTGCCCAGCTGGAACAGCGCGGCATTGCGACCACCATCAAGGCGGCCAAGAAGGAAGTCGAATCCGGCACCCCCGTGGTCTGGGACATCCTGGAAGAGGTCATCAAGGAACACCCCGTGATGCTGAACCGTGCGCCTACGCTGCACCGTTTGGGCATCCAGGCGTTCGAGCCCATCCTGATCGAAGGCAAGGCCATTCAGCTGCACCCCCTCGTTTGCGCGGCCTTCAACGCCGACTTCGACGGTGACCAGATGGCTGTGCACGTGCCGCTGTCCGTGGAAGCGCAGATGGAAGCCCGCACGCTGATGCTGGCCTCCAACAACGTGCTGTTCCCCGCGTCGGGCGAACCCTCCATCGTGCCTTCGCAGGACGTGGTGCTGGGTCTGTACCATGCGACCCGCGACAAGATCAACGGCAAGGGCGAAGGCATGGTGTTCGTGGACACCAACGAAGTGCAACGTGCCCTGGACGCTGGTGAAGTCGAGCTGCACGCCAAGATCAGCGTGCGCCTGCCCGAGTGGACCAAGAACAAGGAAACCGGCGAGTTCGAAAAGAGCGTGAGCCTGGTGGAAACCACCGTGGGCCGTGCCCTGCTGTCCGAGATCCTGCCCAAGGGCCTGCCGTTCAGCCACATGAACAAGGCGCTGAAGAAGAAGGAGATCTCCAAGCTGATCAACTCTTCCTTCCGCAAGTGCGGTCTGAAGGCCACCGTGGTGTTCGCCGACAAGCTGCTGCAAAACGGCTTCCGCCTGTCGACGCACGCCGGCTTCTCGGTGTCCATCGACGACATGCTGGTGCCTCCGCAAAAGGCCGAGATCCTGGCCCGCGCCGAGTCCGAAGTGAAGGAAATCGAGCAGCAGTACGTGTCGGGTCTGGTGACCTCCGGTGAGCGCTACAACAAGGTGGTGGACATCTGGGGCAAGGCCGGTGACGACGTGTCCAAGGTGATGATGGACCAGCTCAAGGTCCAGAAGACCATCGACCGCCACGGCAACGAGGTGGACCAGGAGTCGTTCAACGCCATCTACATGATGGCCGACTCCGGCGCCCGGGGTTCTGCCGCCCAGATCCGTCAGCTGGCCGGTATGCGTGGCCTGATGGCCAAGCCCGATGGCTCGATCATCGAGACGCCTATTACTGCGAACTTCCGCGAAGGTCTGAACGTTCTGCAGTACTTCATCTCGACCCACGGTGCCCGTAAGGGTCTGGCCGACACGGCGTTGAAGACCGCGAACTCGGGTTACCTGACGCGTCGTCTGGTGGACGTCACGCAAGACCTGGTCGTGACCGAACAGGACTGCGGCACCTCCAACGGCTACCTGATGCGCGCCATCGTCGAAGGCGGTGAAGTGATCGAATCCCTGCGCGACCGCGTGCTGGGTCGCTCGACCGCCGAAGACGTGCTGCACCCCGAGAACCGTTCCGTGCTGCTGCCTGCCGGCACCCTGCTCAACGAAGATTTGATCGAAGAGCTGGAAGCCCAGGGCGTGGACGAGATCAAGGTGCGCACCGCACTGACCTGCGAAACCCGCTATGGCCTTTGCGCCACCTGCTACGGTCGTGACCTGGGTCGCGGTGGCATGGTGAACCTGGGCGAAGCCGTGGGTGTGATCGCTGCGCAGTCCATCGGTGAACCCGGTACCCAGCTGACCATGCGTACCTTCCACATCGGTGGTGCGGCTTCGCGTGCAGCCATTGCGTCCAGCGTGGAAGCCAAGTCCAACGGCACGATCGGCTTCAACGCCACGATGCGCTATGTGACCAACACCAAGGGTGAACTGGTGGTGATTTCCCGCTCCGGCGAAATCGTCATCAGCGACAATGGTCGCGAGCGTGAGCGTCACAAGGTGCCTTACGGCGCCATCCTGACGATCAAGGCCGACCAGGCCATCAAGGCTGGCACGATCCTGGCGAACTGGGACCCGCTGACCCGCCCCATCATTACCGAATACGCCGGCCAGGTGAAGTTCGAGAACGTGGAAGAAGGCCTGACCGTGGCCAAGCAGGTGGACGATGTGACCGGTCTGTCGACCCTGGTCGTGATCGACCCCAAGCGCCGCGGTTCTGCCAAGGTGGTGCGTCCCCAGGTCAAGCTGATCGACGCCAACAACCAGGAAGTCAAGATCCCCGGCACCGACCACTCGGTGACGATCGGCTTCCAGGTGGGCGCGCTGATCCAGGTGCGCGACGGCCAGGACGTGGGCCCCGGCGAAGTGCTGGCCCGTATCCCCGTCGAAGGTCAGAAGACCCGCGACATTACCGGTGGTCTGCCCCGTGTGGCCGAGCTGTTCGAAGCCCGTACGCCCAAGGACAAGGGCACGCTGGCCGAGATGACCGGTACCGTGTCCTTCGGTAAGGAAACCAAGGGCAAGGTCCGCCTGCAGATCACCGATCTGGAAGGCAAGGTCTGGGAAGAGCTGGTGCCCAAGGAGCGCAACATCCTGGTCCACGAAGGCCAGGTGGTGAACAAGGGTGAGCTGATCGTGGACGGCCCCGCCGACCCACAAGACATCCTGCGCCTGCTGGGTATCGAGGAACTGTCGCGCTACATCGTGGACGAAGTGCAGGACGTGTACCGTCTGCAGGGCGTGAAGATCAACGACAAGCACATCGAGGTGATCGTTCGCCAGATGCTGCGTCGCGTGGTGGTGGAGAACCCCGGCGAGTCCACTTACATCGCTGGCGAGCAGGTGGAGCGTTCCGAGATCCTCAACACCAACGAAGCGCTGCAGGCCCAAGGCAAGATCCCTGCCACGTACTCCAACGTGCTGCTGGGTATCACCAAGGCCTCGCTGTCGACCGACTCGTTCATCTCTGCGGCGTCCTTCCAGGAAACCACCCGCGTGCTGACCGAAGCGGCGATCATGGGCAAGCGCGACGAGCTGCGTGGCCTGAAGGAAAACGTGATCGTGGGTCGCCTGATCCCTGCCGGTACCGGCCTGGCCTACCACCAGGCACGCAAGGCCAAGGACGCCATGGACGACGCAGAGCGCCGCGCCATCGCCGAAGCCGAAGCGGCTGAAATGGCGGGTGATGTCGAGGCTTCGGCCGAAGACAGCGCTGCCTAAGCGACGCGTGGCCTGAGACCAGGCCCGTGCTCCACGCTCCCTACTTGCCTGCGGGTGGGTAGGGAGCGTTTTTATTGCTCCTCGCTACACTGCGCCTATGTGGATTTTGTCGCTGGAATGGCTGTCGCTGGCCATCACCGTGTTTTGGGTGGCGGGCGCTTGGAAGCGCCTGCAGCGCTTGCGCACCACCTGCAAGAGTGCCTTTGCGGCACTGGATGCACAGTTCGTGCTTGCCCTGGAATGGCTGCGCACCTGCGCGCGCGCCGAAGCGGGGGAGGGTGCCGAGGCCTCGGCCCAGCATGCCCGCCACGCCCTGCTGCCCAGTGCCGATTTGCTGGAGCTGGCCCTGCAGCAGGCGCGCCAGCACCCGTTGCGGCCCGAGGCGATTGCCGCGCTGGACAGCGCTTGGCAAAGCCTGCAGGTGGCCTGGCAGGCCTATGCGCAGCTGTGTCCTGAGCCCCAGGGCGGTGAGGGGGCCGAGGCGCCACCCGCTGCGCCGCAGGACTGGGGGCAGCTGATGGTGGTGCAGCGCCACTGCACGGCGCAGTTCAATGCGGCCGTGGAGGATTACAACCGTGCGATCGGGCAATTCCCGGCCTGGGTGCTGGCACGCATCCTGGGCATGAAGCCTGGCCGCAGCTTTCAACAAGACGCTGCGCTTTTGATGCGGCAGACGGCATGACGCGAAAAATTTTTCCAGACACGGCCCCGGCCGCACAGGCGGCGGCGCCCATCCCCTTGTGGCAGCAGCTGGCGCTGGTGGCCCAGGGCCTGCAGATGATCCTGTCCGGCCAGTCGGGCACCGCCGCGGTGGCGGCCGCCCCGGCCCGCTTGCGCCCCGGGGTGCAGGCCCTGCTGTTCCAGGTGCTGCGCCAGCTGGGACGGGCCCAGGCGCTGCGCAAGCAGTTGGCACCCAAGGCCCCACCGGCCAAGGTGGATGCCCTGCTGTGCACGGCCCTGGCCCTGGCCTGGGACACGGCACAGGCCCCGTACGAGCCCTTCACCCTGGTCAACCAGACGGTGGAGGCGGCCAAGCGCGGCAGCCTGCAGCGCCAGGCCGGCTTCCTGAATGCCTGCTTGCGCCGTTTCCTGCGCGAGCGCGATGCCCTGGTGGCCGCCACCGACGGCGACCCGGTGGCGCGCTGGAACCATCCGCAATGGTGGATCGATCGCTTGAAGGCCGATCACCCGCAGGACTGGCAGCGCATCCTGCAGGCCAACAATGCGCACGCGCCTATGAGCTTGCGGGTGAATCGGCAAAAAAGCAGTCCAGCCCAATACCAGCAAGCGCTGACAGCTATACATATCGATAGCCGTGTGTTCGGCGCCGATGGCGTGGAGCTGGCCCAGCCCCAGGCGGTACAGGCCCTGCCGGGGTTTGCCGAAGGGGTGGTGTCGGTGCAGGACGGCGCGGCGCAGCTGGCGGCCCCGCTGCTGCTGCAGGGCCTGGATCTGCACCAGCCCTTGCAGGTGCTGGACGCCTGCGCGGCCCCCGGCGGCAAGACCGTCCACCTGCTGGAGTTCGCCGGGGCGGCCTCGCCCCTGCAGGTGACGGCCCTGGAGGTGGATGCCGAGCGCAGTGCCCGCATCCACGACACCCTGCAACGCACCGGCCTGCAGGACCATGCCAAGGTGCTGGTGGCCGATGCGGGCCAGCCCGCGCAGTGGTGGCAGCAGGCCAACGGTGGCCAGTTGTTCGACGCCATCTTGCTGGATGCGCCATGCACCGCTTCCGGCATCGTGCGCCGCCACCCCGATGTGCGCTGGCTGCGTCGTGACAGCGATGTGGCGCAACTGGCAGCCATCCAGGCGCAGATCCTGGATGCGCTGTGGCCCCTGCTCCAAGCCGGCGGGCGCCTGCTGTACTGCACCTGTTCGGTCTTCAAGGCCGAGGGCGATGCGCAGATTCAAGCGTTTCTTGCGCGCAACAGCCAGGCGCAGTTATTGGCGTCTCCTGGGCATTTAATTCCGGGAATTCCGGCGCAGGCCGGTCAGCTCCCGGACAATGGCGCGGGTGACCACGACGGCTTCTTCTACGCCCTGCTGCAAAAACACGCCTGACGCCCTGCCTGCGCACGGGCAGCAGCGCCGTGCGTTGGCGCTGGCCGTGCTGGCCACCGGTGCGGGCATGGCCAGCGCATCTGCGGCCTGGGCGCAGTCGGGCGAGTCGGCCGCCAACGCCTCGGCGCCATCGGCCGTGCAGTTGCAGCGCGAAGGGGGCAGCCTGCTGCTGACGGCCAGCCTGCCCTGGTCGCTGCCCGAGCTGGTGCTGGATGCCTTGCTCAAAGGCATTCCCGTGCATTTCGTGGCCGAGGTGAACATGGTGCGCGAGCGCTGGTACTGGAGCGACCAGGAGCTGCTCAGCGCCCAGCGCTACATGCGCCTGAGCTACCAGCCCCTGACGCGGCGCTGGCGCCTGTACACCGGCAGCCAGCCGTTCGAAGGGCAGGGCTTTGGCGCAGCGCTGTCCAGTTCCTTCGAGGGCTTGCAGGAAGCCCTGCAGGCCATGCAGCGCATCGTGCGCTGGCACATCGGTCCGGCGGCCGAGCTGCCGAGCCAGGGCGAGGCCGTGCTGCAGCTGCGCTTCCGGATCGATATTTCGCAGTTTCCGCGCCCCCTGCAGATCGGGGCCTTGGGCCGTTCGGGCTGGAACCTGCTGGTCACGCACACCGAGCGCGTGGACCTGGGCGTTTTGCAATGAGGTCCTCCATGGACGCTTCCGTTTCCGCGAGCCGCAAATCCACCCGTTGGGCCCTGGGGGTGGCCGGTGCCGTGATGTGTGCCCTCGGCCTGATCCTGCTGTTCTTGCTGATGCAGGCGACCAACAACCGGGAGCTGTACGAGCGGCATTACGCCTGGTTGTTCGGGCTGAACGTGCTGGTGGCGGCGGCGCTGCTGGTGGTGCTGCTGTGGATGGGGGTGCGCCTGGCCGTGCGCTGGCGCCAGCGCAAGTTTGGCAGCCGCCTGTTGTTCAAGCTGGCCGCCATCTTTGCCCTGGTGGGCGTGGTGCCCGGCCTGCTGATCTATGTGGTGTCCTACCAGTTCGTGTCGCGCTCGATCGAGAGCTGGTTTGACGTCAAGGTGGAAGGGGCGCTGAGCGCCGGGGTGAACCTCGCCAGCGTGACGCTGGAGACGATCGCCAACGACATGGCCAACAACACCCGCTCAGCCAGCCAGCAACTGGCCCAGGTGCCGGATGCCGCAGCGGGCCTGGTGCTGGAGCGCATCCGCGAGCAGCTGGGTGCGACCGACGTCATCCTCTGGAACAGCGCGGGTGTGGCGGTGGCCAGCGCCGGGACCTCGCTGCTGGAGCTGGCGCCGGAGCGCCCCAGCGCGCAGCAGTTGCGCAGCCTGCGCGCAGGCCTGAAACCCATGGCCAGCATCGAAGGTCTGGACGAGGTGGCCGCCACCAAGGCGCGCGATAACGTGCAGGCGGTGTACGTCAAAACCCTGGCGCTGGTGACCAACCTGCGCTGGGAATTCCGTGGGGAACAACGCTTTCTGCAGGCCTCCATTCCTTTGCCCAGCGCGCTGGTGACCAATGCCCTGGCGGTACAGGACGCCAACCGCGAGTACCAGGAGCGCGCCCTGGCCCGGCAGGGGCTGCAGCGCATGTACATCGGCACGCTGACGCTGAGCCTGTTCCTGGCAGTGTTTGGCGCGGTGCTGCTGGCCGTGCTGCTGGGCAATCAGCTGGCGCGGCCGCTGCTGGTGCTGGCGCAGGGCGTGCGCGATGTGGCGCGTGGCGACCTGACGCCCAAGATGGCCCTGCAGACCCAGGACGAACTGGGCGGGCTGACGCGCTCCTTTGCCCTGATGACGCAGCAACTGCTGGATGCCCGCATGGCGGTCGACAAGAGCATGGGCGAGGTCAAGGCGGCGCGCACCAACCTGCAGACCATTCTGGACAACCTGACGTCCGGCGTGCTGGTGTTGGACGATGCGTGGCACGTGCTGTCCATCAACCCCAGCGCGACGCGCATCCTGCGCATGCCGATGGCGGTGTACATGGGGCGCCGGCTGGACGAAGTGCCCAGCCTGAAGGTGATGGCCGACATGGTGCGCGAGCAGTTTGCGCTGTTCCTGGGTGACCGGGGCGCTGATGCCGGGCGCGACCGCTGGCAGCAGGTGCTGGAGCTGCCGTTCCACCAGGACGCCGATCCGCAAGGTGGCGAGGTGCCGCACGACAAGACAACGCTGGTGGTGCGGGGCGCCGAATTGCCGCAGTCGCGCCGCCTGATCGTGTTTGACGATATTTCGGAAATCGTGTCGGCCCAGCGTTCCAAGGCCTGGGCCGAGGTGGCGCGTCGCGTGGCGCATGAAATCAAGAACCCACTCACGCCCATCCAGCTGTCGGCCGAGCGCCTGGCACTGAAACTCAACGACAAACTCGAACCGGCGGATCAGGCCCTGCTCAACCGCTCGGTGAAGACCATCGTTGACCAAGTGGGTGCCATGCTGCGGCTGGTCAACGAGTTTCGCGACTATGCTCGGCTGCCGGCGGCCGAGTTGCAACCCCTGGACCTGAACGCGCTGGTGCTGGAGCTGCTGCAGCTGTATGGCGAGGAGAATGCCGAGGTGTCGGTCCAGGCCAAGCTGGATCCACACTGTCCCTGGATTGCCGGGGACACACAGCAGTTGCGCCAAGTCATCCACAACCTGCTGCAAAACGCGCAAGATGCGACGCTGCAGCAGGCGCAGGCCCTGGGTGTGGCGCCCGTGCCCGTGGAAATTTCCACGCAATGGGTGGAAAGCAGCAAACGCGTGCGCCTGTCGATCTGCGACAGTGGCACAGGCTTTGCGCCCCACATCCTGCAGCGCGCCTTCGAACCCTATGTCACGACCAAGGTGCGGGGCACGGGACTGGGGCTGGCCGTGGTGAAGAAAATTGCTGACGAACACGGCGCACGGATTGATTTGACAAACCGTTTGGAGGGGGGCTTGGTGAAAGGCGCGCAAGTGTCGCTATCATTTGTCCCCATAAACACCGAGGCACCGTGAGAGGCGGTGAACCTGAAACCTGTAAGCACATAGCTTTTCGAACCCATGGCAAACATACTGGTGGTGGACGACGAACTGGGCATCAGAGATCTTCTGTCGGAGATCCTCAATGATGAAGGTCACAGTGTTGAGTTGGCGGCCAACGCCACACAGGCGCGTGCCGCCCGGAATGCAGGTGCCTTCGATCTGGTGCTGCTGGATATCTGGATGCCCGACACCGATGGCGTGTCCCTGCTCAAGGAGTGGGCCGCATCCGGGCAGTTGACCATGCCTGTGATCATGATGAGTGGCCACGCCACCATCGACACGGCCGTGGAGGCCACGCGCATCGGTGCGCTGTCGTTCCTGGAAAAACCCATCACCATGCAGAAGCTGCTCAAGGCGGTGGAGCAGGGCTTGGCAAAGAACGCCAGTGCACCCGCCGCCAAGCCCGCAGCGCCGGTGGCCGGTGGCGTGTTGGCAGGGGTGACCCCTGTGGCCGATGTGGGCGCTGGCGAGGCCATGGTGCGCCCCCACCTGGGCCTGCGCGCGGTGGATGCCATGCCCAGTGCCCACCAGGACTTCGACCTGGACCGTCCCTTGCGGGAAGCGCGCGATGGGTTTGAAAAAGCGTATTTCGAGTTCCACCTGGCGCGCGAGGGCGGCTCCATGACCCGCGTGGCAGAGAAGACCGGTTTGGAACGCACCCACCTGTACCGCAAGCTGCGCCAACTGGGCGTGGACCTGGGGCGCAGCCGCCGCGGATAAGTTTTTTCAAAAAAATCCGGTTTTTCATTTTGGGACCAAAAAGTTCGCATACAATCATGGCTTCGGCACAACGACAGACTGCTCTGAAGTTGTAAAGGCCCGGTAGCTCAGTTGGTAGAGCAGCGGATTGAAAATCCGCGTGTCGGCGGTTCGATCCCGTCCCAGGCCACCAAGACACTGTCCTCAGACGTCCACAGACGTCTAGGCAAAAACAAAAGCCCCAAGCAAATCAACAGCTTGGGGCTTTTTTGTCGTCCGTACTGTCCATAGTCGTCCGCCTCAAGCCAAGCACTTGTGGGGGCAACTTTGGGGGCAACTGCTAAATTAGGGGCAACAGATAGGAAAAGTTGCCCCCAATGCCTCTGACAGACACCGCAATTCGCAAGGCCATGCCTGGCCCAAAAGCCCGCAAACTTTCCGATGGCAAGGGCCTGTATCTGGAGCTGTCACCCGCTGGCGGGCGGTGGTGGCGGCTGAAGTACCGGATTGCTGGCGTTGAAAAGCGAATTTCGCTCGGTACCTATCCGGAAACCTCGCTAAAGGTGGCCCGGGAGAAAACAGAAGAGGCCCGTGCGCTGATTGCTCAGGGCGTAGACCCCAGCCATGCGCGCAAGACTGCCAAGCAAGAGGCAGAGCATCAGGAAGAGCAAGCACAGCGCGAAGCCCAGGGGCTACCTGCGCAGGGCAGTTTTGAATCTGTGGCGCTGGAATGGTTTGACACCCGCAAAGATGAGTGGGCACCAAGCTATGCGAACAAGATTCTTCGCCGCCTGGAGGCTGATGTATTCCCATGGCTGGGCAAACTGCCTGTGCAGCAAATTACACCCCCCATGGTGCTGGATGTGCTGCGGCGTGCTGAAAGCCGGGGGGTGATTGAGACCGCGCACCGTGTGTTGGAGACCTGTGGCCAGGTCTTCCGGTTTGTGGTGGCCACTGGGCGCATCGAGAGCAATCCAGCGCGTGACTTGAAGGACGCGCTGCGCAAACCCATGGTGCAGCACTTTGCAGCCATCACGGACCCCAAGCGCTTTGGCGAGCTGCTGCGCGCGATTGACAGCTATCGAGGGACGCCGGTGGTGTGCGCTGCACTGCGGTTGATGCCTCTGATGCTGCTACGCCCCGGAGAGCTGCGACAGGCACAGTGGGATGAGCTGGATTTACCAGCCGCCACATGGACGGTGCCCGCTGCCCGCATGAAGCGTGAAAAGGTGGGCAAGATTTACGGCAAGCCGCACATCGTGCCGTTGCCTGCCCAGGCCGTGGCCATCTTCAAGGAGTTGAAGCCTTTGACCGAGCACAGCCCGTATGTGTTTCGGGGGGAGCGTAGTGCGCAGCGGCCAATGAGCGATGCGGCCATCAACGCAGCGTTGCGCACGTTGGGTTTTGCTGCGGATGAGGTGACTGGCCACGGCTTCAGAGCTTCAGCCCGAACCATGATCGTGGAGCGCTTGGGGATTGCGGAAGCGGTGGTGGAAGCGCAGCTGGCGCACTCCGTGCGCGACAGCTTGGGCCGCGCATACAACCGTACCGAATTCATGGAAGAGCGCGTGCGGATGATGCAGCAGTGGGCCGACTATCTGGATGTTTTGCGAGGGGAACACGCCGCTTAGGCGAAGGTGGGGATATGCCGCCTTTGGCCTGCTTCGGACGGGTTTAGTACACTCTCAACACCATGTACAACTACAGCGGGACCGGCATCTACTCCATTCCTGAGGCATCGCGGCTGATCTGCGTGCCTGGCAAGGATATTCGTCGCTGGCTCTTGGGTTATCACTACCGCAAGACGCCTGGCGATGCCGCGTCGCGCGTAGATATGCCGCCTCTGTGGGAGCATGAATTGGCGCATGGTGGGTTTGATGAAGACGTGATTGGCTTCCGTGACTTGATTGAGCTGCGTTTTATCCGCGAATTCATCAAGCATGGCGTGTCTTTGAAGGTCATTCGCCACTGCTTGAGTACAGCAGCTGAGCTGTACGGAGTGACGCACCCTATGTCCTCGCCCAGGTTCAAAACTGATGGGCGCACGATTTATGGTGAGGCGCTGCATGAGGAGGCCCAAGAGAATTCGCTGGTTGATCTCAAGAGTCGCCAAGCCGTGTTCAAAGAAATCATCAAACCATCGCTTTACGACGGCATTGTTTACGATGCCCAAGAGCGGCAGGCCAGTCGCTGGTATCCCTTGGGGAGTAAAAAATCTCCTGTGGTGATTGATCCAGCGCGGCAGTTTGGCGCCCCCATCATTGAGGCAACAGGCACTCCCACGAAGGTTCTGTACCAGTCTTACCTGGCAGAAGGTGCTGACTCACCAGCGCTGGCTTTTACTGCCAGGCTTTACGATGCGCCGCGCAAGCACGTAGAGGCTGCAATCCGCTTTGAGGAAAGCCTCAAGCGGCCTGTCCATTGAACTTTCTGTTTGATAACAACATGCCGCCAGCATTGGCGGTTGCTGTTGCTGCGCTCACTGCACCACGATTCACGTCTGCTCAGGTTGGACAGGTTATTCATCTAACTAGAAAGTTCGCGGCCAATACGCCTGATCTGGAGTGGATGGAGGCGCTTGGTAGTGAACGCGGTACTCGCTGGGCCATCATTTCTAAAGACGGTTTCCGCAAGCAAAACGGGGCAGAGCGGGAGGTGCAGCGGCAGCATGGCCTGTCTGTATTCGTGCTTCAAAAATCTTGGTCCAGTCAGCCGTACTGGGCTATGTCAGCACAGTTGGTGCATTGGTGGCCACGCATCGTGGAGCAAGCCTTAGAGACTGAGCGCGTGGCCCTGGAAGTGCCTTGGGCCATTTCAGGCCGATTCAAACAAATCTGACCTCTCAGGCCCGCTGTATCACGGTGGGCTTTTTTTCGTCTGCGCTCCGTGGCTGCAGTTCGGGCGTGCCGTTGAATGCGCAAATGCCAGCGGTTTCTCAACTGGAGCATGTAGCTGTGATTGCTACATGCCAATCTGCTTTGTCCATGTGCGTCCACAGACGACCATGGAAACATGAACACCACAGCACAAAACTCCATGTCGTCGGCGGCCATGCCGCAGCCCCAAACCGTGTTTCCGGCAGAGCGTCTGCTGCGCATTCGTGATGTGTGCCACGTCACTGGACTGGCCCGCAGCACGGTCTACGCCAAGATCAATGAGGCCGGATTTCCCCAGCCTGTGCGCCTGCATGGCAAGTGCGTGGCCTGGAAGGCGTCCGAAGTGAGCGCATGGATTGCATCCTTGCCCCGTGTGAGCATGTAAGGGGGCATGGCTATGAAATTTCTGTGCCCCCACTGCCAAGCCAAAACCGTTATTCGCACCAGCGAAACCGTGAACCAGCTGCTGCGCAAATTGACGTTCCAGTGCCAAGACCCGGAATGTGGCCACACCTTCATGGCGTGGCTGGAGGCGTACTGCACCTTGTCACTTTCGGCCAAGCCTGACCCGATGGTCTACTTGCCCATGAGTGAAGCTGCGCGTCGGCAAGCGTTGGAGCATCCCACCTTGACCAGTGCCTGGCGCAAAGCCACGGTGGCATCACCAGATGCACTGCCAGCAGAGCCAGGACGGCCGACAGACCGCGTGCAAAAGAGGGCTCCGCAAGCACTGCCTGCGCCAGATGCCATCACCCAGGCGCTGTTTGCACAGTCACCAGAACAGGCTGTGCGGCCATGACATACGTCTTCACACTGCGCATGGTTCCGTGCTACATTGACCCCAAGCCGAGAGGCCCGGTGCGTAAGAACACCTTGTTAGTAGCGTTTGCGACCCCCCAACGACACGCGGGGTTTTGTCATGCCCAAATTCTGGCGGCAGGTGCATTTGTATGCATTTGCCCGATGGTTACGGGGCATGGTGGGGGCTATCCGTAAGGACGTCCGCACGGCTACTGACGTGTTCTTAACCACCATGCTCCACCCGCTGCGCGTAAGAACGCAAACGGTGGTTCCCTTGAATCCAGTAGGAACCAAGACCATGTCCGCCATCACTAAGCAGGCCAACTGCGCCGCTGCATCTTCGCCCACCACGGGCACCCTTGCCACCACCCAAATCAGCACTGTGCTGGCCGCCTTCAACGCGGCCAACATGGCCAGCAGCTACATCGAGCGCGGCAACTTCGCCGCCGCCCGTCGCAAGCTGGTGCTTGCCCTGGCATCCGTCAATCAACTGACGGAGGGCTAAACCATGACGACCCCACACAACACTGCCCACACGGCAGTGCAGGCCGCTGCATGCCCAACGCAGTCCCACCTGTCTTTGATTTGCCCATCAAACCTGACGTCCGGAGCACCTGAAATGCAAGCACCAGCAGCCATTGCCAACACTGAAAACAGCCGCGAGTTTTTGTTGGAGCTGGGCGACCAAGCGCATGAGCTGCACAGCAGCCACCAGGCCCTGTTTGCATTGGCGCAACTTGTGGAATGCGCAGGCAACAACAACGCAGTGGCCGCGCCGCACCTGGCTACGTTGATGCACATGGTGGGAGAGGTGATGGCCAGTCGCACAGCCCAGCTCAGTGCCTGCATTGCAGCGCAGCAGCAAGCGCTGTGCGCAAACGCTGCGAAAGGCGGTGCCGTATGAGCAGCCGCACTACCACCATGCATCCCTCTGTTGTGATGGCCACGGGTGTGCCTTGCCTGGATGTGGCCGGGTTGGCTGCTTTGCTGGGCTGTGCACGCCACCACGTAGTGCATCGGCTTGCCCCGCAGCCTGGCTTTCCGCGTCCTGTCATTCACATCAGCTGCACGGTGCGTTACTGGCGTTCCAGCGATGTGCTGCAGTGGCTGCACCGGCCAGGTGGACGGGCCATGAGCTTGGCAGACTTGGATGCCCCGCGACTGAACACGGCCGGGATTGCAGCCCTACTGGGCTGTACACGTCAGCATGCAGCCGACAACGTGACCAAGCGGGTGGACTTTCCGCCCCCCTGCATCAACGTCAGCAACCGCATGCGCAGTTGGCTGTACCGCGATGTGCTGGCGTGGCTGAACCCGCAGGGTGCTTTGGATGCCAGCCGTGATGAAGCCATAGGCCATGGCATTTTGGATGCCGATGGCCTGGCCCAATGGCTGGGATGCACGCGCAAGCATTTGTCCCAAAGCTTGCTCATGCGGCCGGACTTTCCGCCGCCGTTTTTGTATGCCAGCCGGCGCATGCGCTGGTGGCGTGCCAGCGACGTGCAGGCATGGTGCAAGGACAAGGGGATGGCCGCTGAGTTTGCGGCGCCCCTGGCCCGGTCGCACGTAGTGGAGGGGGTATGAGCATGCACGATCAAGCACAGCCACATACCGCCAGCCCACTGGCCAGCAGTGCCCCCCGCATGAGTACTGCCGACATTGCCGCGTTGCTGGGTTTAAGCCGTGAGCATGTGACGGACCGCATTACCAAGCGGCTGGATTTTCCGAAGCCATTTATCAACGTTTCGCGCCGCACGCGCTATTGGCGCACGGTGGATGTGATGGCCTGGTTGAGAAGGGGGGCGCAATGACCGACCTGTTGCACGAAATCGCCCAGCGCCTGCAGACGGACTACGACTTCAAGCCCACGCAAGACGGCAAGCATCTGCGCAAAGGCCGTTGCCCCAACTGCGGCAGCAAGAGCCTTTGGACGTTTGCCGCATCGCCTTGGGTGGTGCGCTGTGAGCGCTTGAACCATTGTGGCTACGAGGCCCACGCCAAGGACTTGTACAGCGACTTGTTTGAAAGCTGGAGCGACCGGGCACGCACCGCCGAAGAGCGCAAGCCCGAGGGCGAGCGCAACCCGCATGCGGCCGCAGATGCGTATCTGCAGCAGGCACGGGGCTTTGACCTGGCGCTGATCCGTGGCCTGTACACGCAAGAGCAATACTTTGACCAACGCGCCGACCGTGGCCGCGGTGCAGGGACTGCCACGGTACGGTTTTCCGTGGCTGAGACCTGGTGGGAACGGCTGATCGACCGGCCTGCACGCTTTGGCAAGAAGAAGGCCAATTTCAAGTACGGCGGCAGCTACGGCGGGCGCTGGTGGTGCATGCCAGGCTTGAGCTTTGCGGCCCCCAACCCCGCGCAGCCTGATGCGCCCCAGCCACCGGATGAACTGTGGCTGGTGGAGGGCATCTTTGATGCGATTGCACTGGCCCACCACGGCATTGCAGCGGTGGCGCTCATGAGCTGCAACAACTACCCGGCGCAGGCGCTGCAGGCCGTGCGGGCGCAGATTCAGCACGAGGGCCAGCAGGTCAAACCGCCGCGCCTGGTGTTTGCCCTGGACAGCGACAAGGCCGGGCGTGAATACACGCTGCGGCATGTGCGCAGGGCCCAAGCCGATGGCTGGCAATGCACGGCCGCGCAGATTCCGCAGCCCAGGCATGGCAGCAAACTGGACTGGAACGACCTGCATTTGCGTGACCGGCTGGGTGACAAGAATCTGCAGGAGTACCGGCACCAAGGTGCCTTGCTGGTGGCCGAAACGGCCATGGACAAAGCACTGCTGATCTACCACCACACTGGGCGCACCGAGTTCGATTTGGACCATGGCCACCGGCTGTACTGGTTCAAGCTGGACCTGGCGGCGTACAGCAAGGCCAAGGACGATCTGGAGAAAGGCCAGGAGCAAGGAGACCCGCACCTGTCAGAGCGCGCACTGCGCGATAAGGCGATCGAGCAATCGGCAGTGCTGCAGCCTATTGCCAACTGCCTGCCCCGGGCGCTGTACTACCAGCGCAACGAGGTCACGCAGGAGGCTTGGTACTACTTCAGCATCACCTTGCCGCACGAAAACAACCCCATCAAAGGCACGTTCACAGCGGGCCATCTGACGTCTGCCAGCGAGTTCAAAAAGCAATTGCTGCATCTGGCGCCAGGGGCCATTTACAGCGGCTCCAGTGCCCAGTTGGAGCGCATGATGCTGCGCCAGTTGGACAACATCAAGGTGGTGCAGACGGTGGACTTTGTGGGCTACAGCGCCCAGCACAAAACCTATCTTCTGGGTGACTATGCAGTGCACGATGGTCAGGTGCTGCAGGCCAACGAAGAGGACTATTTCGAGGTCGGCAAACTCAGCATCAAGAGCCTGCAGCGCTCCATCGTGCTGCAGGTCAACCAAGATGCCGAAGCGCAGGACAAAAGCTGGCCACAGCACCTGTGGGCAGCGTTTGGTGCACCCGGTTATGTGGCCCTGGCCTACTGGTTTGCCAGCCTGTTTGCAGAGCAGATTCGGGCCGAGCAAATGTCCTTTCCGTTCCTGGAAATCGTGGGTGAGCCAGGCAGCGGCAAGACCACGCTGATTCAGTTTTTGTGGAAGCTGTTTGGGCGTGACTACGAAGGGTTTGACCCCAGCAAATCGACGGCTGCCGGCCGCATGCGGACCTTCACACAGGTCAGCAATCTGCCCATCGTGCTGATCGAAAGCGACCGCGAGACCAAGACTGGCAACAGCGCCCATGTGCGCAGCTTTGACTGGGACGAACTCAAGGACGCTTACAACGGCCGCAGTGTGCGCACCACCGGCGTGCGCACGGGGGGCAATGAGACCTATGAGCCACCGTTTCGGGCCAGCATCGTCATCAGCCAGAACAACCAGGTGCAGGCCAGCCAGGCCATCATGGAGCGCATCTGCCACATGACCTTCACCACGCATGGCCACACGCCGGAAAGCTTCGCCAGTGCCAAAAAATTGGAGACCTATGAGATGGAGCAGCTCAGCGGCTTCTTGTTGGCCTGCCTGCGCTTGGAGGTCGAGGTGCTGGCCACCTTCAAGGCCGAGACCGACCAGGCTACGGCCTGGCTGCTGGAGCAAGACGGCATCCACAAGCCGCGCATTGCCAAGAACCATGCGCAGCTGCTGGTGGCCGTCATGGCCATGAGCCGCTTGATGCGCATGAGCGATGCACAATTTGCGGCCGTGCGGGCGCAGATCGTGGCCATGGCCCAGGAGCGCCAGCGGGCCATCAGCGCGGACCATCCTTTGGTGCAGGAGTTCTGGGAGGCGTTCGACTACCTGGACAGCATTCCCAAGCCCACCGCTCACGGGCCTATCAACGCACCACGGCTGAACCACAGCCGCGACCACGGCTTGATTGCGGTGAACCTAAACGAGTTTGTGGAGATGGCCAGCGAGCGCCGCCAGCAGGTGCCACCCCTGGCCGAGCTGAAGAAGGTGCTGCGCACCAGCAAGACGCGCCGCTTTGTGGATGCCGCCCGGGTGGTCAAAAGCGCCATCAAGACCAGCAGTGCCAGCGATGACGCGGGCAAGTCGGTGCGCTGCTGGGTGTTTGAGGTGGGAGGCTGAAACCACGCTCCGCAGACGCTGTGGTGGTGCCCTGGCCAGCACCGTGGCATCAGCCCAAGCAGCCCCGGAAACGGGGCTTTTTGCTGCCCCCATGGTTTGGCCCAGCAGCATGGCCACATCCCCCTGAAAACCCGCAAACTGGGTGATTTCAGGCCCCAAAACCGACTTTTTCAAAATGCCGGGGTGGGGTCGGGAAAAGTGTAACCTGCGTAACCTTAGTGTTCACTCACTGGGAATGACTTACGCAACAAGGTTTTCATAAAATGAGTTTTGTAACCTTTTCTGTAACCTAAGCGTAACCTGGGTACAAAAAACAGAGTAACTTTGCTGAAAATAGAAGATCAATAAAAACAATAGCTTAGACTGCAGGCGTAACCTAGGTTACGCTGGGTTACGGAAAGCTGTAACCTGCGAAACCTAGCATCCATGCGGGTTTGCGGCCGGTTTTGAGGGCTGGTTACGGAGGTTACGCTTTTCCCGAACCCATGCAGGATTTTGTAGGTAGGGAAATTGATGTGGGCCTGTGATTGACCAAGCTTCTGATATGGCAACGCTTGATGCCTCGTATAAAAGTGCGAGCAGCCCTTCTTATATGCTAAATCCGAAAAATTAATGGTTTAAGGAATATTTTTTGTTTTTTAATAAATGGTTTTATATATAAATCTTGCACCATTGATTAATGGAGATTCTTGTGGCAGAGAAAATAGGGAAATCGGATATAAGCGGTCAATTTGCAAAGAAAAGTCGCCTAGAAAATTTCATAAATAAGCTTTGGTGGCGAGTGCACTGTGTATTTCCTAATACGCTGTCATCCCCATTCGGCAGCAGAGATCGGGAATATGAGAAACGCCGAGATGCTGAAGTTAACGCTGAATCGCGAGTTCCTGAAGAGGAGGAGTTGCGTATCCCCGTCGTATGGGGCGCTGAGCTATTTGGACCTGCAGAGGTAGAGGCCCTTTATGAGCATCTTGGGCGTTTGAAGTGGTCATCTGTTGGTGGAATGTCTAGTGCTGGTAATGCCCTTGATTGGATTCGTCATCAACGCTCGTACGGTAACGGGGGGGGCTGGTACAACGTAGACGCAGTTGTTAGGCCGCAGGATCGGGATCGATGGCTCATGCATCCAAGCCTGGCACAGCTTCCCAATGAGGTTGACTACCTTAAGGCTCGATTTATTCAAATAACGCCCTCACTAACTTGTGCTCTTATAGGATTTGTTTTAAAGGAAGAGGTTGCCCGTAGTTATGAGCGTGAACTTAATAAAGATCGTCAGTCAGTTCGAAAACGGTCACGGCATGGGTGGAGTATTGAGAATTTAGATCCTGGTCACTTGAAGTCAGATGCTATAAATTCAGTGCGTACTGAAATGCGGATGTTAGTTGGTAACTGGTTCAAAACCAATTTGCCAGGATACTTCAGCGGTCGGTCGGTTGATCGTCTACCAACCGCTGAACTCCTCACCACAAAAACAACCAGACCTTTATCTGAAGAAGTTGGGAATGGGGCAAGCATGTGGTCGGGCTGGCATCGTATTATCGCGAACCCATCGCGATTCGATGTTTGGACTTCAGCGAGCTGTATTGGCTTACAGCTTTGGATGGCGGATAGTCACCGAGTAGATGATGAAGCGTTTCATATGGTTGTGGCGCTATGTGCTGCCGACGTCTCAGATGAAAGTGTCAAATATTACGGCGGACATGATCGACATGCATACGTTAGCTACAGCCATGAACACCTTGATGGAGTTCTGAGCAATTACGCTGCACTTGCTTATCTAAAGGAGGTATCCAAGGATGTTCGCTCTAGTCGTACTGCGCTGAAAATCAGTAAATTAGGGAGTCGCAAGTGTGTTCAGGTGCTGGATCAGATTCAGCGGTTTTTTGATCGTTCTCTTGGGACACCAGCTGTGGCAGGAGAGCTGTGCAGTCGTTCAGAAAACTTAGGCTCTTACCGGCACGAATGTTCAAAATTTCTTGCACCTGCTTGGTCGAAGGAAGCTGCGCCACAAGAAATTGCTGAAGCACTTAAAAATTGGACAAACTGGCTTGCCACACGAGTTGTTGCCGAAGAATATTCAGCAAGAGAGCACTTTGAACAGCTTGCCAACATTTTGAGCGTGAGAGAGAGTGTCCGGACTCAGCGAAGGATGGAGTTGCTCACGATTGCTGCGCTGATAGTAGCCACATGCTCTCTTGGCATCGCCATTCCAGCTATTAAGAGCTGGCTGGATAGGTTGGGCCCAATAACCTGATCAAAATTTTGCGTCTACGCTCGAAAGGACGAGCTTCATCGCTAAGCAGCGGTGTATCGAACATACGCCGTCATTTCCCGTCACTGCACACTACAGCCGAAGTTTCTAGAAAGGCTTGTGGCTGCTATTTTTTCCTAAGGCCGTCAGCACCGTCAAAAGCGACACACGAAGCGGGCGGGCGAGGCGGGGGTCTCTGCGCGCGCTGCGGGGTCTGGCCAGCGGCGCAACAGCCTCATCGTGAGTGTCTACAGGCCCGTGCGCCTGGCTTGAGCGTGCCTCGCGTGCCGGTGGTCTGGCCTGAGCTCCGGCCGCACCCTGCGTGGTTGTACTGCTTGTGGCTACAACAGCCTCCGTTTGGCTTTCCTGTTGTCCACCGTGACCATATGGACACACACAGCCACACAAGGAAAACCATGCCGAATGCACAACAGAGCCCAGAGCGCGCATACAAGGAGGCGCAAGCGGAGCTGGAGGCCGCCCTTCAGAAATTTCAAGCAGCCCGCGCTGCATTTGCTAAAGCAACAGGTCAATTCATCGGAGCTGATGACCGGTTGATTCGCTCTTTCAGTCAGTTGGCCACCACGGCGGGCCAGGGCACCGAAGCCCACGAACTGGCGCAATTCTGAAACGCAAAAAAGAAAGAGGAGCAGGCAAATGAGTCATCAAATTGAGAGCGAAATCGCGATTGCCCGTAAGGAGCTGGATGCATTGATTGCTGCCTTTGAGCAGCGCATCCCCGAATTCCAGAAGGTGCAGCAGGCATGCACGGCAGCGCTGGAGCGCAAGGACGCCCTGGGCCGCAAGCTGGATGAACTGAATGCGGAGGTGGAAGGGGCCACAGCCGATTTCAAAGCAGAGTTTGAGGCCGCAAACTACGAGCGCACCTCGGCTGTGAAGAAGACGTTGAACCGCAAGAACGACGCCCTCAGCATGGTGGAAGAACTGACAGAGGCGATGCAGAAGGTCGAACGACAGATCCCTTTGCTGCGGATGGAAGGTGGGCCAGAAGCGCGATATCTGCGCCATACGCACAGCGCCATCAAGAAGGCCTATGCCAAGTTGCGCATCCTGGAGGCAATCGCAGCGGTGCCACAGGAATTCAAGGATGCGCTGCTGCTGGCGACTGAGCACTTCAGCCAGGACCGGGAGCTGGACTTCGTGTGGTGTGGCCTGGCAGACGCTGCGAAAGCGGACGGCGTGCTGCCTGCTGTGCCGATTGAGCCTTTGTCTGTGGTTCCCTTCACGCATGAAGACTTCAACTGGACGCCCGCCCAAGTCCACAAGGCGAGGGCATCCCTGCTTGCTGGGGCGGCACCAGACACGATCCAGCCGAGTCAACGCGCGGATTTATGGCTTGCGTAAGCAACCTTGGCGCCATTTGGACAGTGCCCAAGCGCAAAATTTTGGGGGCAACTTTGGGGGCAACTCAGAAGATGAAAAAATTGCTTTTTCAATAAAATCAATGGCTTGCAATTGATTTTCGAGAGCGTCCCAGCCACCAAATTCAAATCCCCTGATCAGCAATGATCAGGGGATTTTTCGTTGTGCCTGGCGTTTGCGTAAATCTTTGGTAAATCAACCAGGGTTCATGTCCAGCGCCACAGGCAGCCTCAGATTAAATAAATAAAATAAGAATAATTATCATTAATAACACTGGGAGCTGTCGATCATGCGATCACACCCGATAGCAGGTGCGCCAAGCGTGCGCGCCTTGTTCTGGATGCCGGGGCTGGCCGGAGGTCACCATGCGTGCTGATGTGGCGTCTTCCTCCTCCCGCGGGACCACGTTGGCCCGTTACCGCTGGGCCATCGCTTCGCGCGCGGTGGCGGCCGTCGGTGGGGGATATGCGGTGAGTGCCGCCTGTGCCGCGGCTCTGGGCCTGCTGGCCCACCGTGTGGGCATGACCAGGGTCGATGCCGTGACCCTGTCGACCATGCTGTCCTTCGTGGTCTACGCCGTGGCGGTGTTGTGGGTGTTTGCCTGTGCCACGGCCACGCGGGCCTGGCTGGGGTTGGCGGTGCCCACTGCGGTGCTGCTTGCCACGGTGTGGTGGCTGTACGGAGGCCAGCCATGAGGGCGGATGGCAAGGCCGAGGGCCTGCGCCAGTCCATGTCCTGGCTGCATACGTGGAGTGGTCTGCTGCTGGGCTGGCTGCTGTATGCCGTGTTCTTTACCGGCACACTGAGCTACTTCGTCGATGAGATTGATGACTGGATGCGGCCCGAGCTGCATGCCTCTGTGCCCCAGGCGGGGGCGGCCGAGAAGGCGCTCAGTACCTTGCAGACGCTGGCGCCCGGTGCCAGTAACTGGAGCGTGCAACTGCCCAGCGCGCGGCAGACGGCGGTGGAGGTGAGCTGGCGCCCCGAAGGGGCTCCGCCGGGCCGCGAAGGCATTCGCCGCGCCCACCTGGATGCCGGCACGGGCGAGGTGCTGCCAGTGCGCGAGACCCGTGGCGGCAGCTTCCTGTACCGCTTCCACTTCGAGCTGTACGCCATGCCCCGCATCTGGGGGCGCTGGATCGTGGGCATCGCCACCATGGTGATGCTGGTGGCGATCATCAGCGGCGTCATCACCCACAAGAATATCTTCACGGACTTCTTCACCTTCCGGCCACGCAAGGGCCAGCGTTCCTGGCTGGATGCGCACAACGCCACGGCGGTGCTGGCCTTGCCGTTCCACATTGTCATTACCTTCAGCGGCTTGCTGCTGCTGATGACGATGCTAATGCCCTGGGGCGCCCAGGCGGTCTACGACGGTCAGCCGCAGCGCTTCAATGCCGAGCGCCGTGGCATGCCCATGGGGGCTCCGAATGGCGAGCGTGGCGAGGGGCGCCAGGCCCGCAGCACGCCAGCGCCATTGGCGCCCATCGCACCGATCCTGGCTGCCGCGCAGGCCGCATACCCGGGCTTTGTCGTGGGAAGCATCAGCGTGCAGCACCCGCAGACGGACCGCGCCACGGTGGAGCTGCGGGCGCAAGGCGGCGACAGCCTGCTGCTGAACCGTGGCATGGGGCAACGCCTGGTGTTTGACGGGGTGACCGGGGCCATGACTGCGGGCCAGCCCGTGCGCCCACCGTCGGCGGTCAGCGCCGTGATGAACAGCATGGTCAGCGTGCACCTGGGGCGTTTTGCCGATCCTGCGGTGCGCTGGCTGTTGTTCCTGTCCGGCGTGGTCGGCACGGCGATGGCGGCCACCGGGCTGGTGCTGTGGGTGGTCAAGCGCCAGCCCGAGCGCCGCAAGCTGGGCTTCACGCCGCGTGGCCACCGGCTGGTGGAGGTGCTGAACGTGGCCGCCGTGGCGGGCCTGTCGGTGGCGGTGGCGACCTATTTCTGGGCCAACCGCTGCGTGCCGGTGGACGTGCTGGAGCGCAGCAGTGTCGAGATCCGCTGCTTTTTCATCGCCTGGGCGGCCAGCCTGCTGCACGCCGCCGTGCGCCCGCATGCGCGGGCATGGCTGGAGCAGATGCTGCTGGCGGCCATCGGTCTTGCCCTGCTGCCTTTGCTCAACGCCTGGACGGGCGGTGCCGGGCTGTGGCACACCCTGCCCCAGGGGCAGTGGAGCATCGCAGGCTTTGACCTGATGATGCTGGCGCTGGCCGCCCTGCACGCCGTGGTGGCGCGCCGGCTGTGGCTGCGCCTGCAGGGCACGGCCGTGCCGCAGCGTGCGGCCCGCAGCGTGGCCCCTGGCCTGGCGACACCGGAGCAGCAAGCATGAACGCATGGATGGCAGGACTGCTGGCGGTGCCGGCATTTGCGGCCCTGAGCCAGGCGATGGAGCGCCACCACAGCAAGCCGGGCGCGGCCTTGCCGGCCCGGGCTGCCTGGGGCTGGCGGGCCCTGGGCACGGCGCTGCTGCTGGCCGCGTTGTGGGTGTGTTTGCAGCGCTGGGGCACCTCGGTGGCCGTGGCCGCCTGGCTGGGGGTGCTGACACCCGCGGCCCTGGCCGTCGCCCTGGTGCTGACCTATGCGCCGCGGCAGGTGCGGGTGCTGGCCGCCTGCAGTGCGGCCGGCGCCCTGGGGCTGGGCGTCCGGATCTTTGCCTGATCGGAAAAAGGAGCGGTCTGCGCTGGTCTAATCTGGGTTTGATCATGGAAATGATCGAAAACCTAGGATGGGCAAGCGCTGACCGCTCTTTTTGTTGAAGCTGCTGGCGCAAGCCTTGCCCCCAGGCGGCGGCCATGGCAGGCTTGCGGCTTTCCAGCACACAACAACGATGAGGGGAGAAGGGCCTGTGGCTTCTTCTGTGGCACCGGGCCTGATGGCCCTGCATGGCAACCGCACTGAGACCTTGGCCGACACGCTGCTGGCCTGGATGCAGGCCCACCCGCTGGGCCCGCTGGAGCCCGAGATCGTGCTGGTGCAAAGCAACGGCATGGCCGAGTGGTTCAAGATGCGCATGGCCGAGCAGCAGGGCGTGTGCGCCGCAGCGCAGGTCGAGCTGCCGGCGCGCTTTGTCTGGCGCAGCTACCGGCAGATTCTGGGCCAGCACGCCGTGCCGCGTGAATCGCCGCTGGACAAGACGCCCATGATCTGGCGCCTGATGCGCCTGCTGCCGCAGTGCCTGGGCGAGCCGGCGTTTGCCCCGATTGCCAACTTTCTGCGCCCCGGAGAGCCGCAGCGCCTGCTGCAGCTGGCCGAAAAGCTGGCCGACCTGTTCGACCAGTACCAGATCTACCGCGCCGACTGGCTGGCCGCCTGGGAGCAGGGCGAGGACGTGCTGCGCACCGCGGGCCGCCCCGATGTGCCCGTGCCCGAAGGGCAGCGCTGGCAGCCCCAGCTGTGGCGCAAGCTGCTGGCCGAACTCGATGAACAGGAGCGCGCCGCCACGCGCCCGGCCCTGCTGGCGCGGGTTCTGGACGCGCTGCACAGCGGTCAGCCGCCGGTCACGCCGCTGGCGCGCCGCGTGGTGGTGTTCGGCATGAGCCAGATGCCGCTGTCGCTGATGCAGTTCCTCAGCGGCATTGCCCAGCACAGCCAGGTGCTGATTGCCGTGCCCAACCCCTGCCGCTTTCACTGGGCCGATGCCATCGACGGGCGCGAGCTGCTGCGCCAGCAGCGCCGCCGCCATGCCGACAAGGGCGGCAAGGACCTGGCGCAGATTCCCCTGGCCGCCATGCACGCCCATGCCCACCCGCTGCTGGCGGCCTGGGGGCGGCAGAGCCGCGACTATGTGCGCCAGCTCGACGCCTTCGACACCACGGGCGACACCGCCGTGCAATGGGGCTGGCCGCGTGTGGATGTGTACGACGAGGCGGATGCGGGCGCGCTGATCGGCGCACCGCTGCTGGCCCAGGTGCAGCAGCGCATCCGCGATCTGGTGCCCCTGTCGGAGCACCCGGCGGTCGAGATCGCGGCGGCCGACCAGTCCATCGTCTTTCACAAGGCCCACGGCTTGGTGCGCGAGCTGGAAGTGCTGCACGACCAGCTGCTGCAATGGCTGGCCGAGCCGGCCGCGGCGGGCCGCCCAGCGCTGGCGCCGCGGGAGGTGGTGGTCATGCTGCCGTCGATCGAAGAGGCGGCACCCGCCATCCGCGCCGTGTTCGGCCAGTACGGCCGCCACGATGCGCGCCATATTCCCTTTGATATCGCCGACGTGGGCGCGCGGGCCAGCAGCCCGCTGGTGACGGCGCTGCAATGGCTGCTCAAGCTGCCGCAGCAGCGCTGCCGCCTGAGCGAGTTGTGCGATCTGCTCGATGTGCCCGCCGTGGCGGCGCGCGTGGGGCTGGCGGCTGACGATCTGCCCCAGCTGACCCACTGGATGGCCGGTGCAGGCATTCGCTGGGGGCTCAACCATGCGCAGCGCGCCCAGCTGGGGCTGGCGGCCTGTGGGGATCCCAACAGCGCCTGGTTCGGCCTGCGCCGCATGCTGCTGGGCTATGCCAGCGGGCCGGCGCTGGAGGCCGCCTTCGACGATGCACAGGCTTTTGCCGGCCTGGAGCCCTATGACGAGGTGGGCGGCCTGACGGCCGAGCTGGCCGGATCGCTGGCCAGCTTGCTGGGGCGCATGCTGCAGTGGTGGCACACGGCGGGTGAAGCGGCCGCCCCCGAGGCCTGGGCCCAGCGTTTTCGCCGCCTGATGGACGACTTCTTTGTCGCGCAGGGCGATGAGGATCAGGCCCTGTGCGCCGCACTCGATACGGCCCTGGTCGGCTGGCAGGCCGCCTGTGAGCAAGCCGGGTTCGAGGCCCTGATTCCGCTGGAGGTGGCGCAGGAGGCCTGGCTGCAGGCCCTGTCCGAGCCCGCGCTCAACCAGCGTTTTCGCGCCGGCGGCGTGACTTTTTGCACGCTGATGCCCATGCGCGCCATCCCCTTCGAGGTGGTGTGCCTGCTGGGCATGAACGATGGCGACTACCCGCGCCGCGCTACGCGCGTGGACTTCGATCTGATGGCCTTGCCTGGCCAGCAGCGCCCCGGCGATCGCGCGCGCCGCGACGATGACCGTCAGCTGATGCTGGATGCCTTGCTGTCGGCCCGAAGCAAGCTCTACATCAGCTGGGCCGGCCGCCATGTGCGCGACAACAGCGAGCAACCCCCCTCGGTGCTGGTTTCGCAACTGCGCGACTATCTGCGCCAGGGTTGGCAGGGCGAAGGCAGCGCAGACTTCTCCGCCAGCGAGCGCGGAGATCTGCTGCTGGCCCAACGCACCCGCCAGCACCCTCTGCAGCCCTTCAGCCGCCGCTATTTCGAACAGGCTTCGGGCCTGTCGACTTTCGCGCGCGAATGGTATGGCGCGCATGAAGCGCAGGCGGCGCAGACGCTGCCGGTCGTGGCCGCCTTCGAGCCCGATCCCGAGGTGCCGCTGACGCTGGCGCGCCTGACGGAATTTCTGCGCCATCCCGCACGCAGCTTTTTGCGCAACCGCCTGCAGGTGCGCTTTGAACAGGACGAGGAACTGCTGGAGGACGACGAGCGGTTCAGCGTCGATGGCCTGACCGCCTACGGCCTGATTCAGCAGCTGCAGCAAGGCGTGCGCACGCAGCTGGCGCACGATGTGGCGCTGGACGTGGGCCTGCAGGTGCAGCGCCTGGTGCAGCGCCTGGGGCGTGCCGGCGTGCTGCCGCTGGCAGGCCTTGGAATGCGCGAGGCCGAGGCCCTGCAGGCCCAGGCCACGCCGTCGTTGCTGGCCTGGCAGCAGCAGATGCGGCTATGGCCCCATGCGGCGCCGCGCGAGCGGCTGTTGCTGCACGCCGGCGCGGTCACGCTGGACGACTGGATGGATGGCTTGCAGGAGCGCGCCGCACCGTCCTCGGAGGCGGGCTACCGCCGCTGCTGGTTCGCGCTGGAGCCGCGCACGCTGCGGAACAAAAAGGGTGAGTTGCAGGCCCACAAGCTGTTGCCGATGTATGTGCGCAGTCTGGCGCTGTCCAGCACGGGCACCGACACGCTGATGGGCGTGATCGCACGCGACACCCTGGTCTGGGTGCAGCCGCTGGAGCCGCAAGCTGCCACGCAGCGCTTGCAAGCCTTGATGCAGCTGTGGCTGGCGGGCCAGAACGAGCCGTTGCCGTTGCCGCTCAAAACCGCCATCGCTGCCGGCCAGGACGACCTGAACGCCGCGGCACAGGCCTACGAGGGCGGCTACCTGTTGGGCGGCGAATGCGAAGACCCCAGCTGGGCGCGCTGCTACCCCGACTGGGAGGCGCTGACGGCCGATCTGCGCTTTCACGCTCTGGCCAAGGAGGTCTATGGCCCGCTGCATGACTGGCTGGCTGCGCAGGTGCAGACCGAAGGCCTGCCAGGGACGACCAACCAAGAAGCACCAGCGGGAGAGCCGGCATGAGCGCGCATCCAACCACCAGCCAGGCGCTGCAGCCCCTGCATTTCCCGCTCTGGGGCTCGCGCCTGATCGAAGCCAGCGCGGGCACGGGCAAGACCTGGACGATTGCCGCCCTCTATCTGCGGCTGGTGCTGGGCCATGGCGCCGACAACGGTTTTGCTCGGCCCTTGATGCCGCCCGACATCCTGGTCATGACCTTCACACGGGCCGCCACGCGCGAGCTGTCGGACCGCATCCGTGCCCGCTTGATCGAGGCCGTGCAATGCTTTCGCGGCGAGGCCGAGCCGGCGGCGCACGACAGCTTCTTGCGCGATCTGCGCGATGCCTATGCTGAAGGAGTGGAACGTGACACCGCTGCCTGGCGGCTGGACATGGCTGCGCAGTGCATGGACGATGCCGCCATCCACACCATCGACGCCTGGTGCCAGCGCATGCTGCGCGAACATGCCTTCGACAGCGGCAATCTGTTCGATGAAACGCTGGAGGCCGATGAAAGCCAGCGCCAGACCGAGGCGGCCCAGGATTACTGGCGCCAGCAGTGCTACCCGCTGTCGGGCGAGCTGCTGGAGACGGCGCTGCAGGTCTGGCCCGATGTGCATGCGCTGGTCCACGACATGCAGTCGCTGCTGCGCGAGCACGTGCCCGCTGCAGCGGGTGCCGGGACCTTGGGGGCGTGCATTGCGCAGACGCAGGCGGAGCGTGCCCAGCGACTGCAGGCGCTGGCCGCGGGCTGGGACACCAAGGCCGAACGCATGTTGCGCTGGATTGAGGGTGAGCTCGACGGCCGCGCCGCGCTGTGGGACAAGCGCAAGCTGCAGGCCCGCTACTACCAGGGCTGGTTCGAGAGCCTCACCGCCTGGGCGCAAGACCCGTTGCACCGGCCGCTGGAGCTCAGCGACTCCGCCCGCAAGCGCCTCAGCCCCGAGGGCATGGCCGAGGCCTTCAAGGGCTCGACCATGGACTTGCTGCTGCCCACTGAATTTTCCGAGCTGGAGCAGCTGCTGCAGGCCCTGGCGCAACTACCGTCCTTGCATGTGGCGCTGCGCCTGCATGCGGCCGTGCATGTGCAGCAGCGCCTGCTGTGGCTCAAGCGCCAGGCGGGTACGTTCGGGTTTGCCGACATGCTGCAGCGCCTGGATGCCGCCTTGGCCGGTGACAACGGCCCCGCGCTGCGCGCAAGCATGCTGGCCCAGTACCCGGTGGCGCTGATTGACGAGTTCCAGGACACCTCGCCGCTGCAATACCGGCTGTTCGACCAGATCTACCGCACGGCCGACAACCGCGCGGACAGCGCATTGCTGCTGATTGGCGACCCCAAGCAATCCATCTACGGCTTTCGGGGGGCGGACATCTACAGCTACCTGCAGGCCAGGCAGGCGACCGAGGGCCGCCACTATGTGCTGGACACCAACTTCCGCTCCACGCAGGCGCTGGTCGATGCGGTCAACCAGTGGTTTGTGCAGGCCGAGGCGCGCGATGGAGAAGGGGCCTTCCTGTTCCGCGCCGGGCAGCGCAATCCGCTGCCGTTCGAACCCGTCAAAGCCAACGGCCGCAAAGAACTGCTGATGCAGGGCAGCCAGCGCATGGCTGCGCTGACCATGGCCTGGGATGGCAGCAGCGATGCGCCGCTGAGCAACGACGACATCCGCCGCCGCGGCGCGGAGTTCTGCGCCAGCCAGATCGTGCAATGGCTGATGGACGGTGCCACGGGCTTTGCCGAAGCAGGCCAGCCGCTGCAGCGCCTGCGCCCGGCCGACATCGCGGTGCTGGTGCGCACGGGCAAGGAGGCCGCTGCCGTGCGCCGCGCGCTGGCGCGGCGCCATGTGGCCTCGGTCTATCTCTCCGATCAGGACTCGGTCTTCGCCAGCGCCGAGGCCCAGGATCTGCTGCTGTGGCTGCGCGCCGTGGCGGCGCCGCTCGACGGACTGGCCGTGCGCGCCGGTCTGGCCACGCCCATGATGGGGCTGTCGTTTGACGAGCTGGCCTGGCTGGCCAGCGACGATGAAGCTTTTGATGCGCGCAGCGAGCAGCTCAAGGAGCTGCACAGCCTCTGGCTGCGCCTGGGCGTGCTGGCCATGCTGCGCCAGACCCTGTACCGCTTTGCATTGCCGGCGCGCTGGCTGCAGGACCTGGGGGGCGAGCGCCGCTTGACCAACTACCTGCACCTGGCCGAGCTGCTGCAAGGCGCGAGTGCCCAACTGGAGGGCGAGCAGGCGCTGATCCGCTGGCTGGCCACCCAGATTGAGAACCCGGGCGCGGCCGGCGATGCCCAGATCGTGCGGCTGGAGTCCGATGCCGATCTGGTCAAGGTCGTCACCGTGCACAAGAGCAAGGGGCTGGAATACCCGGTGGTCTGTCTGCCGTTTGCGGGGAGCTTTCGGCCAGTGGATGGCAAGGCGGCCTATCTGTCGCTGCCCGTGCAGATTGATGGTGCGCCGGCGCGCGAGTTGGTGCTGGACTACAACGAGGCGCAGCTGGCGCAGGCCGACAAGGAGCGCCTGCGCGAGGACCTGCGCCTGCTCTATGTGGCGCTGACCCGCCCGCGCCATGCGCTGTGGATGGGGCTGGCGCCGATGAAGCGCGGCAGCAGCAAACATTGTGTGAACGAACAGGGCGCTGCCGGCTACCTGCTTGCGGGGGGGGCTTCTCAATCCGTAGCGGGCTGGCGCGCCAGCATCCAGGCCCTGGCCGAGCGTTGCACGCGGATCGCCGTGGTGGACCTGCCGGCCGAACTGCCCGTGCCCACGCGCTATGTGCCGGCGCAGGCCTTGCCCGCCCTGGCCGCAGCGCCCGTGTATGCGGCGCAGTTCGACCGCCGCTGGGGCATCGGCAGCTTTTCGTCGCTGACCCGCGCCATGGCCGCCCCCAGCCTGCCGGTCCTGCCGGTGGCCGCGCAAAGCCCTGCCGAGGACGAGCGCGCGCTGCAGGCCCAGGAGGCCGGTGATGCCGCGCTGGACCTGGGTGCCATCCACGACGCCATGACCGCCTTGCCCAGCGTGGCCCCAGCCCGCGCCGGCGCACGCAGCGATGCGGCGGTCTGGCACCGCTTCATGCGCGGCCCGGTGGTGGGCAACTTCCTGCACGACCAGCTGGAATGGCTGGCCGCCGAGCACTTTGCGCTGCAGCCCGAAGACGACCCCGAGGCCAGCGAACCCCTGGCGGCCCGTCTGCTGCGCCGCTGCGAGCGCGCGGGCCGCCAGGCGCAGGCCGCCGATGCGCTGCAGTGGCTGCGCGCCGTGGTGCACCAGCCGCTGGCGCCGCTCGGTGTCTCGCTGGCCCAGCTGGGCGAAGGCGATGCGCTCTTGCCCGAGATGGAGTTCTGGCTGCCGGCGCAGCGCCTGTCGGCCCCGCGCATCGACGCGCTGTGCCGCCAGCACATCCTGCCCGGTCGGCCGCGCCCGGCGCTGCCCGAGCGCGAGCTGCACGGCATGCTGATGGGCTTTGCCGATCTGGTGTTCCAGCATGGCGGGCGTTATTGGGTGCTGGACTACAAGACCAACCACCTGGGCCAGGATGCGGTGGCCTACGGCGCCGGGGCGCTGGCGCAGGCCATGCTGGAGCACCGCTATGACGTGCAGGCCGCGCTGTATCTGCTGGCGCTGCACCGCCTGCTGCACAGCCGGCTGGGTGCGGCCTACGACCCCCGGGAGCAACTGGGCGGTGCGCTCTACTTCTTCCTGCGCGGTCTCGATGGCGAGGCCGCCGGCATGCAGGTGCTGCAGCCATCGCTGGATTTGCTCCAAGGGCTGGAAGCATTGCTCGACGACCGCGCCGAAGAACCCCAGGAGGTGCAGCCATGAAGGGCCGCCGCAAAGCCGATTTGCAAACGCTGGACCTGTTTGCCGCCGCCGATGAGGGCGACACCGTGGTGTTGAGCACCATCGACTGGCTGGCCGCCCTGGAGCGTCTGGCCGATGCCGGCCTGCTGCGCCGCCTGGACAGCGCCCTGGCCGCCTTTGTGGCCGAACAGGACGCCGAGGCCGCGCCCGCGCTGCTGGTGGCCACGGCCGTGCTGGCGCAGATGGAGGGGCGTGGCCACAGCTGCCTGCCCTTGCAGGCGCTGGCCAGTCATCCGAATGAAATCCTGGCCTGGCCCAAGGAGGCTCTGCGCTTGCAGCTATCGCTGTGGGAGCAGTTGCCGCGCCAGACCAGCGACTGGCTGCATGCCCTGCGCCGCAGTCCCGTGGTGCGCGTCGTACCGCCCGGGGCGGTCGTGGCCGACCGCGGGCAGCCACTGGTGCTGTGGGATGGCCCCGCGCCCCTGCTGTACCTGCGCCGCTACTGGGACTACGAGCGCAGCGTGGCCACGCACATTGCCCAGCGCACGGCGGCCGATGCGGTGGCGCTGGATGAGCCCCGGGTGCGCGACTGGCTGGGGCGGCTGTTCAGCGCGTCCACCGTGGCCGCGGAGGCGGTGGACTGGCAACAGCTGGCTTGCGCGCTGGCGCTGCGCGGGCGTATGTCCGTCATCACCGGTGGCCCGGGCACGGGCAAGACCTATACGGCGGCGCGCCTGCTGGCGCTGCTGTTTGCCACTGCGCCGGATGCCGCGCAGCTGCGCGTGGCGCTGGCCGCGCCCACGGGCAAGGCGGCGGCGCGGCTCAAGCAATCGATTGACAGTTCGCTGCGGGAGCTGCAGGGGGCCGTGGGCCGCGATCTGGATCTGGAAGCGCTGGTCCAGCGCATGGGCGCGGCGCGCACCCTGCATGCGCTGCTGGGCGCCAGGCCCGACACGCGGCGTTTGGCCCACCATGCCGGCCATCCGCTGGATGTCGACGTGCTCATCGTCGATGAGGCCTCCATGATCCACCTCGAGATGATGGCCGCGCTGCTGCAGGCCCTGCCGCCCACGGCACGCCTGATTCTGCTGGGCGACAAGGACCAGCTGGCTTCGGTGGAGGCCGGGGCCGTGCTGGGCGACCTGTGCCGCGATGCGCAGCAGGGCCACTACGCACCCGACACCGTGGCCTATGCCGAGCGCGTGACGGGCCAGTCGCTGCCGGCAGCCTATCGGGCGAGTGGCCCTGTGCTGCCGCTGGCCCAGCACACGGTCATGTTGCGCAAAAGCCGCCGTTTCAGCGGCCCGATTGGCCAGTTGGCCCTGGCTGTGAATGCCGGTGATGCGCCGGGGGCCATGGTGCTGCTGCGCACGCAAACCCAGGCCGGCCCGCAGGCCGAGCTCTGGGCGCGCGAAGGCGGTGAGGTTGAGGCCGTGGTGCGCAGCGCCGTGCAAGGCCGTGGCGGCAGGGCCAGCTATGCGGCCTATGCCGAGCGGCTGGCGCAGCGTGGCCAGGGCGGCTTTGCCACCGAGGCCGAGCACCAGCAATGGGTGCGGGACGTGCTGGCCGCCTTCGACCGCTACCGCCTGCTGTGCGCCGTGCGCGAGGGCGCCTGGGGCGTGGCGGGCCTGAACCGCGCGGTGGAGCAGGCCTTGCAGGCCCAGGGTGCCATCCGCAAGGAGGGCGAGTGGTACCGAGGCCGCCCGGTGATGGTCACGCGCAACGATGCGCAACTGGGCGTGTTCAATGGCGACATCGGCATGGCCTTGCCCGGCTTTGCCGACCCGGCGCGGCTGCGCGTGTACTTCCTGCAGGGCGAGCACTTGCACCACGTCAGTACGGCGCGCCTGGCCCATGTGGAGACCGCCTTCGCCATGACGGTGCATAAGAGCCAGGGCTCGGAGTTCGAGCACACGGCCCTGGTGCTGGCCGCGCAGGGCGGCAATGTGCTCAGCCGCGAGCTGGTCTACACCGGCATCACGCGGGCACGCCAGGCGTTTTCGCTGTGGTCCGAGGCGCCGGGGCTGCTGGCCTCGGCCATCGCCAGCCCGACCCGGCGCAGCAGTGGCTTGCTGCGCTGGCTGAATGCCAGTGCCCATTCCTGAAAACGGAGCGGTTGGCGCAGATCCAGTCAGCGCTAAAAGCCGATTTGGGCCATAGCACCGTGGGGGGGCTGCACTGGGGCATATCCGCTCCCCCTAGAATGGCCGACATGTTGCTGCTGGCCCCATCGCTTCGTTGGCGTCGCTACACCGTCTGGGTGTTGGCGGCGTGGCTGTGCGTGGTGGCGGCCGGCGTCGGGGCGCCGCTGGCGCGGGCCCATCTGGCCCTTGGGAGCCTGGAGCGCCTGTGCTCCGGCGACAGCGCGCCGCACTGGGTGCCCAGCCCGGCCAGCACGGCCGGTGCCGATGCGTCGGCGGCGCTGCACCATCTGATTGATTGCCCGCTGTGCATGCCGGTGCTGGCGCCGCCGCCTGCTCTGCAGGCCGCCAGCGTCCAGGCCGCAGCGCCGGATCGCCCGGTGGACTGGGCCTGGGTGCCGGTGGCGGCGCGCTGGACCTATGGGCCGTTGGCGCGCGGTCCTCCGGGTTGAGGCACTGTCTTTTCTGCACGTGTTCACAGCCGGTGCACGCCGGTGTGGGTGGGGGCCTGGGTGTGTAGCGGCGTTGGCCGCGCGCGCCACGCTGAGATCGGCGGTGTGCGCCGAACCTCCCAGGCCGTCACCCCGGTCCCGCCGCGTTGAGGTCGGTGGCACGTGCACAGAACACGCAGGCGGTCGCCGCCGTGGCGACCTGCTTGCGTCGGGTCCTGAATTTTTGAAAGCAATCTGTGATGTTAAAGAACCCCATGTGGATCGCCGCTGCGCTGCTGAGCGCTGTCTTGACAACCCCTGCCATGGCCCACTCCGATGCGGCCCATGTCGCCGCCGAAGGCGCCTGGGCACGTGCCAGCGTGGCCGGCCAGCAGGCCACGGGCGCCTTTGTGCGCCTGACGGCCAAGGAGCCGCTGCGCCTGGTGGGCGTGCGCACGCCGGCCGCGGCCGTGGGCGAAATCCACGAAATGAAGATGGAGGGCGATGTGATGCGCATGCGCGCCCTGGATGGCCTGGACCTGCCTGCGGGCCAGACCGTCGAACTCAAGCCCGGAGGCCTGCACCTGATGTTCCAGCAGCTCAAGGCCCCGTTGCAGGAAGGCACGCAGGTGCCCGTGACCCTGGTGTTCCAGGATGCCCAGGGTGCGGAGTCGCGCCTGCACCTGCAGGTGCCGGTGCAGCGCATGGCCCCCAAGGGCGGTGAGGCCACCGGGCATGGCGGCCATGCCATGCCCGCGGGCGGCCACCAGCACTGAGGGACCACCGCCCCCAGCCGGCGTGCGCCAGGTGGGGGCGGTGTGTATCCGGTCCTCGGGGCGTCTGGGCTCAGGCGGCCTGGGGCCAGATTTCCACGCCCAGGTTCAGCATCAGGCGGTTGGCCCAGCCGAACAGCGCGGCCGAGTGCAGCATGTCGAGGATTTCCAGGTCGGACAGGCCGGCCTCGCGCAGGGCCAGTACGTCGCGGGCGGCGAACGCGCCCGGTGCGCGCGTCAGCACCAGCGAGGCCTGGATGATGGCGCGCTCGCGCGCATTGGTGCCGGCGGTGTCGGGGTCATCGAACAGCTGGGCCATCACGTCGTTGCGCTTGGCCAGTTGCTCGAAACGCTGGGCATGCACGGAGGCACAGTACACACAGCCGTTGCTGCGCGACACGGCCGTGGCCGCCACTTCACGCTCCGCGCGCGACAGGCCGCCGGGCGCATACATGATGGCGTTGAAGGCCTGTGAACGCTCCAGCAGCACGGCGGGCTGGCGGCCGAGCAACAGGTAGAAGTCCATGGTCTTGGCCTTGGGGTGGCTGATCTCCAGCACCTTCTGCTGTTCGGGCGTGGCCGTGGCCGGGTCCAGCACCGGCAGCCAGGACTTCCAGTCCAGCGTCTCGCTGGTGAAGCCGTTGCGGCGCAGCGGCTCGCCCGGCGCGGGCAGGTTGGCGGGGTGCACAAACGGTGCGGCCGCCGCGGTGTCGGGGGCCGCACTCGGGGCGATGCCACCCAGCGCTGCCATGGCCTGCACGCCGACCAGCAGGCGGGCCTGGTAGGCCACAAAACCGACCAGCTGGGCCAGCAGCACGGTGTCGTCCACGGACAGGCCCGCCGCCGGGATGGCCAGCAGCGTGGCCTGGTCGCTGTGCGCAGGCTTCAGGGCCAGGGTGCGCACAAAGTGCAGCATGGCATCCAGGCGCGTATCGTCGGTCTGCGCGCCGGCCTGGTCCAGGACGCTGCGCAGCGCGGGGGTGAGCGCGTCGCCCAGGGCCAGCGCGCGGGCGCGGTACTCGGCCGCCAGGGCGTCCACGCCGCTGACGCGGGCCTGCTCGGCGGCCAGCACCAGGCGTTCGATCTGCGACAGGCCCGCCGTCAGGGCGTCGCCCAGCAGCAGGTCTTCGCAGGCCTGGGTGGCCACGGCGACCTTGCTGCGCTCGTGGCGGGTGGCGAATACGGGGTTGCCGGCGGCGAGGCCGGCCAGGCGGTCAATGGTGTCGGTCATGAAAAAACGTTTCCGTCGTGCAGTTGGCGAATGCGTGCTGCGCTGTCCGCGGCGGTCCACTCCGTGCCGTCCAGTTCGGGTTCGGCATAGGCTTGCAGCTGGGCGAAGTGGTGCTCGATGTCCTCGCGGTAGAACAGCGCGGCCAGCCCCTGGGCCAGCTTGCGGGCGCCGTCGCTGATGGCGGGGATGTCGCCCGAGATCGTGCCGTGGGACAGCGCGGCCGGATAGCAGAAGCAGTGAATGCGCTCCAGCCCAGGCTGGGCGCCGGGTGTGTGCTCCTGAAATTCAAACAGCGCACCCAGGTCGGGGGAGGCGGACAGCTCCGCATCCTCCTGCCCGGTGGCGGGTTGGTAGCGCTGGTTCCACAGGCGCACGTGGGGGGCGATGTCGGCAAACTCCGGGCGCAGGCGCCAGTCGATGGCAAAGCCGGTGGAGACGATCAGGAAGTCCAGCACGAACACGCCCTGGGTGGTGTGCACGTGCAGCTTGTCGCCCACGGGTTCCACGCGCTGCACCGCACAACCCAGGTGGAAGTGGGCGTTGGCATGGCGCGCCACGCGCAGGGTGCTGCCCTGCGGGGGGGGCACCTGCTGGGCGTTGATGTAGTGGCGGATGCGCCATTTCCAGTCATCGGACAGCAGGTACTGGCCGTGGGTCAGGCCGGGCACGCCCGAGCCCTTGGATTTGTTGATGCGCGGCAGGTCGCTGCGGCGCACCAGCAGGTCCACGCTGGCGGCGCCCAGCTCCAGGGCCGTGCCGGCGCTGTCCATGGCCGAGGCGCCCGCGCCCACCACGCCCACATGCCGGCCGGCCAGCGTGGTGTAGTCCAGGGCATCGGACGAGTGGGCCCAAAAGCGGCGGTTGATGCCGTGCATGAAGGCCGGCACCTGCGCGCCACCCAGGCCGTCGCGGCCTGTGGCCAGCACCAGGCGGCGCGTGAACCAGGTGCGTGTGTGGCCGTCGGCGCGCACGTCCAGGGCCACCAGGCCATCGGCCTGGGGGCGCACGGCGAGCACCTCGTGCGCGTTGCGCACATCGGCGCCGGTGACGCGGCGGTACCAGCGCAGGTAGTCCATCCATTGCAGGCGCGGAATCTTGTCGAGGGCGGTCCAGGCCTCCAGGCCGAACTGCGCAATGAACCAGGCACGGAAGCTCAGCGCAGGAATGCCCAGCGCCGGCCCGGTCAGCTCCTTGGGCGAGCGCAGGGTCTCCATGCGCGCCGTGGTGGCCCAGGGGCCCTCGAAATCGCGCGGCGAACGGTCCAGCAGCACCGGGCGGATACCAACCTGGCGCAAGGCCACGTTCAGCGCCAGGCCGGCCTGGCCAGCGCCGATCACCAGCACGTCGTGCACGGCCTCGCTGTGGTGGGTGCGGGCGGGCAGCCAGCTCTTGGCTGGCCAGCCCAGGGTGGTGAAATCGTCGCGCAGGCGTTCTTCCAGGGCCGGCAGACCAGCCGGCTGGGGGTGTGAAGCAGCGGAAAGAGACATAACAAAATCCAAAAAGCGCCTGAAGCTCGCGAGAGCGGCAGGCGCAGAGCAGCAGGCAGTGCTGCGATCCTAAACGTGGAATCAGTCGATGCTGATCTTGGCGTCCTTGACCACCTTGGCCCACTTCAGGCGGTCCTGGTGCACGGTGCGCTTGAACTGCTCGGGCGATTCGATGCGCAGGGTGTTGCCCTGGGCGGTGAAGCGATCGCGCACCTCGGGCAGTTGCTGCGCCTCATGGATGGCCTGGCTGAGCTTGCGGATGACCGGTGCGGGCGTGCCCTTGGGGGCGAACACGCCGAACCAGATCGAGCTGTTGAAGCTCTCGGTGCCGGGAATGCCGCTGGAGGCGATGGTCGGAACTTCCTTGACGGCTTCCACGGCCTTGGCCGTGGTTACGCCCAGCAGGCGCACCTTGCCGGCCTTGTAGTGGGGCAGCACGCTTTGCACCTGGTTCATGATGCAGCAGGTCTCGCCGCGCAGCACCGAGCCAATGGCTTCGGGGCCGCCCTTGTAGGGCACGTGCACCATGTCCAGGCCCAGGCGGGCATTCAGTTCGGCGAAGGCCATGTGGGTGCCTGCGCCGTTGCCGGTGGAGGCGTAGTTGTACTTGCCGGGGTTGGCTTTGACGGCCGCCACGAACTCCTGCAGGTTCTTGACGTCCAGCACGTTGGGGTTGACGGTCAGCACGTTCGCTACGTCGATGATGGGCGCGACGGGGATGAAGTCGGCTTCCACATCGAAGGGCAGGTTCTTGTACAGCGCGGCGTTGCTGCCGTGCGTGGCGGCGGTGCCGAAGTACAGCGTGTAGCCATCGGGCTTGGCGCGCGCCACGTATTCGCTGCCGATGTTGCCGGCTGCGCCGCTCTTGTAGTCAATGATGATGGGCTGGCCCAGGCGCTGCGACACGGGTTCCTGGATCGAGCGGCCGACCATGTCCACGCCGGAGCCGGCATTGAAGCCCATGATCAGGGTCACGGGGTGCTGGGGCCATGCCGCAGGTTCGGCCGCCTGGGCGGCCCAGGGCAGCAGCGCCAGTGCCGCCATCGCGGCCAGGGAGGACGGGGCGGCCCGCAAGGACCGGGACAGGGGACGGGACAGCAGGCGCATGGTGCAAAGCGTTCAAAAAATCAGGGATCTACTTATTTTGATTGCAAAATAATTACGGGCTTTTATATGCTTATGTGGAATAAAGCGTGCTTCCGCGTCCGCATCGGCCGGGGTGCGGTGTGCGTTGCAGATGACAAGCCAGGCGCGTCCTTGTGCAGTAAGCTTGTGTCACGCGGCCCGGAGCGCTGGATGCGCCTGGGTTTTCATCGGCTCTTGCTTGCAGGCTTGCTATGAGTGACACCTCGGCTTTCGGTTTCGGCAAATTCATCCCCGGTTTCGATTTCTTGCAGAACCTGGGCAAGGCCGGCCAGGGCGCATCGGCGGTACCGCCATTTGCCCACTGGGTCGCCCCCACGGTCAGCGTGGAAGAGATCGACAAACGCATCGAAGAACTCAAGGCGGTGCAGTTCTGGCTGGAACAGAACAACCGCGCCCTCAGCGCCACGGTCCAGGCCTTGCAGGTGCAGCGCATGACGCTGTCCACCTTGCAGGGCATGAATGTGAACCAGGCGGACCTGGCCCAGGGTTTCCCTTTCGCGGGCGCAGCCAAGGCGGCGGCGGATGCGGCCACGGGCCAGCCGCTGTCCAACTGGCCCCTGCCGGACCAAGCGGCCGCCGATCCGGCCCCCGCTGCACCAGTACCGCCGGCCGCGGACGAACCTGCGGCCCCTTCGGCTGCAGAGGCCGCCCCGGCCGCCGGGATGGCCACGGCCATGCAATGGTGGGGGGCGCTGACCCAGCAGTTCCAGCAGATCGCACAGCAGGCCCTGCAGGACCCGGCCCAGCAGCAGGCCGTGAAGCAGGCCACGCAGATGGGCTCCGACTTCGCCAAGGTGGCCGTCCAGACTGCCAGCGACATGGTGCGCCAGGCGGTGTCGCAGGCCATGCCCGCCAAGGCGGAGGCCGCGCCGGCCGCCAAAACGCCGGCGGCGAAGAAAACCACTCGCCAGCCGGCGCCCGCTGCCGCTGCGCGCCAGCGTGCACCGGCTGCTGGCAAAACGGCCACGGCGAGCAAGGCGGCCAAGCCTGCGCCGCGCAAGTCCGCCGCGGCCCAACCGGCGGCAAAAACCAAGTCCGCTGCCGCACGCAAACCGGGCGCGCGCTGAGTCCCTGGGCTGACCACGGCGCGGCGGTGGCTGCGCAAGGAGCGATCGTGTGATGCCGTTTTTCCCTTGCGCCCATGCCGGTCATCCGTTGTGGCAGCACGCGACCCGGCAGGTGATCGTGCAGTTGCAGGCGCAGATCAGCATGCAGCCACCGACAGTCCGGCATGGCCTGGGCCTGGTCTATGTCTCGGCCTCGCTGGCGGCGCACGCGGCCGAGATCGTGGGCACGCTGGCGCAGGCCCTGCCCCAGGTGCAGCATTGGGCCGGCTGTGCCGCGCACTCGGTGCTGGCCGGGGACATGGACTATGGCCACACCGGCGCGGTGGCCGTGATGCTGCCCGTGCTGGCGCCGGGCGACTACCAATTGTTTTCCGACATCGCCACGCACAAGCCGGCGCAGCCGGGCATGACCGCCCAGGCGGCGCTGGTGCATGGCGATGCTGCGGCCCCCGCACTGGTGCCGCAACTGATCGAGCTGGCGCGCCAGCTCGAATGCCCGGATCTGCTGGGGGGGCTGGGCCATATGGGCCAGGACCATGCCCAGTGGGCCTGGGGCAGCACGCCATCGGGCCGCCTGCCGGCCACGGTGGGTGGTGGCGGGGTGCAAAAAGGCGGGCTGTCGGGGGTGCTGTTCGGGCCTGGGGTGGAGCTGCTGAGCGTGGGCATTCAGGGCTGCCGGCCCATGGGACCGTCCCACACTGTGACCCACGCCGAGGGCGCGGCCCTGCTGGCGCTGGATGGCCGGCCGGCTCTGGAGGTGTTGTTTGGCCACCTGAACTGGCAGGAGGCCCTGGCCGCGCCGGGTGCGGCGCCCCACCGGCTGCCGGGGGAATTGCAGCAGACGCTGCTGGCGCTGTCGCCACCCCACCCCTGGGTCTACGGCGCCAGCGTGGCCCTGGCGGCCCACGTGCTGTCGGTGGTGGGGATCGACCCCCTGCGGCAGGCGGTGTTTGTCGAGGGCCTGCCGCAGCCGGGGCAGACCGTGACCCTGTGCCAGGCGGACGAGCAGGTGGCGCGCGCCGAGGTGCGCCGGGCCTGCGCCGAGATCGGCGACTGGCTGGCGCCGGAGCCCACACCGGCCCAGGACGGCCAGGCCGCCGCGATTGGGCGCAGCATCTGCGGGGCCATCTACATCCGCAGCGCATTGCGCCACCCGGTGCCCCGCAGCGCTCAGGTGGATGCGGAGTTGCAGCTGATCCGCCATGCCCTGGGGCCCGTGCCGCTGCTGGGTTTTACCAGCACCTATGAAGTCGATGGCACCGCGCTGCAGCAAATGAGTGCACAGTTGCTGGTTTTCACCCAGCCGCTGCAGGCTTTGACATGAGCGACCACACCCCTCAGTTCGGACTGCTGCGCCAGCGGCGGTTCGGTCCTTTCTTTGCCACCCAGTTCCTGGGGGCTGCCAACGACAACCTGTTCAAGTTCGCGCTGACCGTGCTGGTGACCTACCAGCTGCAGGTGGCCTGGCTGCCGCCCTCGGTGGCGGGGCTGGTGATTGGGGCGTTGTTCATCCTGCCCTTCGTGCTGCTGTCGGCCACGGCAGGGCAACTGGCCGATCGCATGGACAAGGCGGTGCTGATGCGGCGCGTTAAGGACTGCGAGATCGCCATCATGACCGTGGCCCTGCTGGGCTTTGTCTTGCAGTGGCCGGCCCTGCTGCTGCTGTGCCTGGTGGGCATGGGCGTGCATTCCACCTTCTTCGGTCCGGCCAAGTTCGCCTACCTGCCGCAGGTGCTCCGGCCCTCGGAGCTGACCGGGGGCAACGGCATGGTGGAGATGGGCACCTTCGTCGCCATCCTGCTGGGCAACATGGTCGGCGGGGTGCTGATCGCCACGCCCGAGGTCGGGCGCATCCACGTGGCCGCCAGCTGCCTGGCGCTGGCCCTGCTGGGGCGCTGGGCCGCTGGTGCCATTCCGCACCAGGGCACGCCGGCGGTGGTGCACCGCATGAACTGGAACCCCTGGTCCGAAACCCTGGCCAACCTGCGGCTGGCGCGCACCGATGGCCTGGTGTTCCGGGCCGTGCTGGGCATCAGCTGGATGTGGTTCTTCGGGGCCGTGTTTCTGGCGGAATTCCCGGTGCTGGCCAAGGAGGTGCTGCACGGCAGCGAACAGGTGGCCGCCTTGCTGTTGGTGGTGTTCTCGCTGGGCGTGGGCACCGGGGCGCTGCTGTGCGAGTCCCTGTCCCGCGGGCGCGTCGAGCCCGGGCTGGTGCCCCTGGGCGCGCTGGGCATGAGCGTGTGCTCGGTCGACCTGTGGTGGACGCTGCAAGGCCTGCCACCCACGGCCGGCATGCTGGGGCTGGCGGATTTCTGGCACGCCCCGGGGCGCTGGCGCGTGCTGCTGGACCTGTTCGGTCTGTCGCTGGCCGCCGGGGTCTACAGCGTGCCGCTGTATGCCCTGATCCAGCAACGCAGCCCGGTCACGCACCGGGCGCGCATCATCGCGGCCAACAACATCCTGAATGCGCTGTTCATGGTGTCGTCGGCCGTGCTGGCCGGGGCGCTGCTGGCGGCCGGGCTGACGGTGCCGCAGCTGTTCTTGTGCATGGGGGCCGCGAATGCCGTGTTCGTGGCCCTGATGTGCTGGCGCGACCCGCAGTACCTGCGGCGCAGCAAGCACTGGCTGTTGCGCCTGGCGGGGCGCATGCAGCCGCCATCCGCATAATGCGCGCAGTACATGAGGAGGTAGGCCGTGGGTAAATCTTTGCGTTGGTCGGAAACCTGGTTTCGCCGGGGACTGTGGCTGGTGGCGGTGGTCTTTGCCAGCTTCCTGATCGGTCTGGGCTCGGCGGTGGTGGACGATCTGCCCCAGGTCGAGCAGCGCCTGGAGCTGGACGACTTCCTGGACCTGCGCCAGGCCCAGCCCCTGCGCAATGAGCAGGAATCGCTGCGCGCGGCGCAGCGCCAGGCGCTGGAGGCGCGCGACCAGGCCCAGTTGCGCTGGCAGCAGGCGCGCAGTGACACGCAGGCGGCGCGCGACACCTTCAGCAACTGGATCGCCACGCGCTCCGCCACCCAGCGCAGCGAGCAGGACCCCGAGGTGATCCGCCGCACCCAGGCGTTGGAGCAGTTGCGCCAGACCGAGCGCCAGGCCCAGCAGCAGTTGCAGGACCAGGAGCAGGCCCTGCTGAATGCGCGCCAGCAGGCCACGCGCGTGGGTGACCGTCTGCAGGCGCTGGAAGACACGGCGCACGAAGCGTTGCAGCGTGCCCAGCGCGCGCAGGAGCTGCGGGTGTTCCTCTACCGCCTGGCCCTCACGCTGCCCCTGCTGGTGCTGGCCGGTTGGCTGTTCGTGAAAAAGCGCAAGAGCCCCTGGTGGCCCTTTGTCTGGGGCTTCATCTTTTTCGCGCTGTTCGCCTTCTTTGTCGAGCTGGTGCCCTACCTGCCCAGCTATGGCGGCTATGTGCGCTCGGCCGTGGGCATCGTGCTGACGGTGCTGATCGGGCGCTGGGCCATCGTGGCACTGCAGCGCTACCTGGAGCGCCAGCGCCAGGCCGAGGCCCTGCCGGCCACCCAGCGGCGCACGCAGATGACCTACGACAAGGCCTGGGGCCACCTCAGCAAGGGCGTGTGCCCGGGCTGCGAGCGTGCCGTGGACCTCAAGGATGGCGTGACCGATTTCTGCCCACATTGCGGCATCGGCCTGTTCGAACCCTGCACCGCCTGCCAGGCGCGCAAGAGCAGCTTTGCCAAGTTCTGCTTCCACTGCGGGGCGGCCGCCGCCACGCCGGACGCACCGGGCACACCGCCATCTTCCAAAGATCGGTAAAAAAGAGAGCGCATGGCGCGCGCTGTGTCTGGGTTTCCAATGCTTTGGTGCTTGAAACCAGCACACAGCGTGCGCCAGCAGCTATGGTTTTACATGGATGACGGGGCCAGCGCCGGCCCGTACTGGCGCACCTGGTTGCGGCCGCTGCGCTTGGCCATGTAGAGCGCCGCGTCGGCCTTGGACAGCAGCTGCTCGATGCTGTCCTGCGCGCCGATCGACACCACGGCGTGCAGGCCGATGCTCAGCGTGACCTGGAAGGGGGCGCCGTCTTCCAGTGCAAAGCGGTGGTCGCGCAGGCGCTCGCAGATGCGCTGGCCCACGGCCAGGGCCTGTTCGCGCTGGATGCGCGGCAGCAGGATGGCGAACTCCTCACCGCCCAGGCGGCCCAGCAGATCGTCGGGGCGCAGTGCCTCGCTGGCCAGCTGGGCAAAGGTCTGCAGCACCACATCGCCCTGGGCATGGCCGTAGTGGTCGTTGACCTGTTTGAAATGGTCAAGGTCCAGCATCAGCACGGCGACGGACTGACCTTCTTCCTCCAGGCGCGAGAGCAGCTTCTGGCCGCGCTCCATCAGCGCCCGGCGCGCCAGGACCCCGGTCAGGTAATCATGGTGCACCGCGTGGTGCAGCTTCTGCAAGGCCTGCATGCGCAGCGTGTAGGCACTGGCCACGGCCAGGGGCGCCAGCGACAGCATGGCCAGCCCGGTGCGGTAGGACAGCACATCGTCCAGGTGCGCCGGGACAAAATCGAAGGCACTGAAGGCCAGCAACCCGGTTTTCCACAGGCAGACCAGCAGGCTCAGTACGGTGACCGGGAAGACGCCATAGCTCATCGCGCACCAGACCATGGCGGGGAGGCTGAAGGCCATCGCGCCGTTGCCGCCGATCAGCTGGCTGAGGGCCTCGCTGAGAACCAGGGCCAGCAGCGGCAGGGCATCGTTCCAGGAGCGTTGCTGTTTGGTCAACGGCCAGGTCCAGGGCCAGCCGCCGGGGGCAGCCAGGAACACCGGCAGGATCAGCACGTAGTTGTAGAACTCGGCCGACAGCCACAGCAGCGCCGACTGCCACAAGGGCATGTGGAAGGCGACCGCGCTGGGCCAGGCCCCCGCCAGCGTGCTGACCGTGGCCGCCAGCAGGCACCCCAGGAAGACGGTCATCACGGAGCGCTGGTTCTGGAAGCCCAGCACCTGGTTGCGCACGCGCGCCAGGAACAGCCAGCCGGCCAGCACGCCGATCAGGTTCGCCAGGTTCAGCGTGAGGGCCATGAATGGCGTGGCACCGGTCAGCAGGTCGGCGGCGATGTAGGCCAGCAGGGCAGACAGCCAGGTGCCCGGGTGGCGCGCCAGCTCGGGGTGGCGCAGCAGCAGGCCCAGCAGGATGGCGTTGGCCGGCCAGAAGGCCGCCATGGACCCCAGTGGGCGGCTGTAGACGCCCAGCAGGCAGGCCAACAGGATGCCAGCGGTCAGTGCGGCTTGCCCGCGCCAGACGGACGGGGGCTGGACAGAAGGGGCGGAGGCATCCAGGGACACGGGTGGGCGCAGGGGCTGCAGGAGTGGGGGCCCACCCATTCTCGATATTTCCTGCGGCGCCCAAGTAGGACACAGGACCGGCCTGCTGCCGTTCGTCGACTTGGGTCGGCGGCAGGCCCGCCCAGCGGGCGCAAAAAAGCCTCCCGCAGGAGGCTGGCTGGTGGGCGTGCCGCGGTCTCAGACGCCGCGTGCGCGGTCGGCCTTGAACTGGGCGCGGAACTGGGCGAAGGTGCCGGCGTCCAGCGCATTGCGCACTTCCTGCATCAGGTTCAGGTAGTAGTGCAGGTTGTGGATGGTGGTCAGCATGGGGCCCAGCATCTCGCCGCAGCGGTCCAGGTGGTGCAGGTAGGCACGGCTGAAGCCGTCGCGCCCGCCGTTGTCCCAGCTCACGCCGCTGGCGCCGGCACAGGCGTGGCAGGTGCAGGTGGTGTCCAGCGGCTGGTGGTCGCTCTTGTGGCGCGCGTTGCGCAGCTTCAGGTCGCCGTAGCGCGTGAACACCGTGCCGTTGCGCGCGTTGCGCGTGGGCATCACGCAGTCGAACATGTCCACGCCGTCGGCCACGCCCTGCACCAGGTCCTCGGGCGTGCCCACGCCCATTAGGTAGCGCGGCTTGTTGGCCGGCAGCAGGTGGGGCGTGTGGGCCATGATCTCCAGCATCTCGTCCTTGGGCTCGCCCACCGAGACACCGCCCACGGCGTAGCCGTGGAAATCCATCTCCACCAGGGCCTGCAGCGATTCCTCGCGCAGATTGGTGTACATGCCGCCTTGCACGATGCCGAACAGCGCGTTGGGGTTCTCCAGGCGCTCGAATTCGTCTTTGGAGCGCTGGGCCCAGCGGCGGCTCATCTCCATGGACTTGCGCGCTTCGGCCTCCGTGGTCTTGTGGCCGTTGGTCTCGTAGGGCGTGCATTCGTCCAGTTGCATCACGATGTCCGAATTCAGGATCGTCTGGATCTGCATGCTGACCTCGGGCGACATGAAGAGCTTGTCGCCGTTCACCGGGCTCTGGAAGTGCACGCCTTCTTCGGTGATCTTGCGCATCGCCCCCAGCGACCAGACCTGGAAGCCGCCGGAGTCGGTCAGGATGGGCTTGTTCCACTTCTCGAATCCATGCAGGCCGCCGAAGGTCTTCATGATGTCCAGGCCGGGGCGCATCCACAGGTGGAAGGTGTTGCCCAGAATGATCTGCGCACCCATTTCTTCGAGGCTGCGGGGCATCACGCCCTTGACGGTGCCGTAGGTGCCCACGGGCATGAAGATGGGGGTCTGGACCTTGCCGTGGTTCAGGGTCAAGGTGCCACGGCGGGCGTGGCTGGTCGGATCGGTGGTGAGAAGTTCGAACTGCAGCATGATGGCGCGCATTGTCCCAGAAGCCGTGGCGGGTCGCGCTGGGCGGGTCTATAGTGGAACCCAGCCCGCTACTACGACAAGGAGAACGCCATGTACGCCAACATCATGATCGCCATCGACGGCTCCAACGAATCGCTGCAGGCCGTGCACCAGGCCCTGTCCCTGGTGGGCCGGGGGCTGCGTGCCGAAATCGCCCTGGTGAACGTGCAGGAGCCGGCCTCGCTGCTGCAACTGGCCACGCAGGACTCAGACGCGATAGCCGCCGCCGCTGTGGAAGCGGGCGAACACCTGATGGCCGAAGGCGCCGCGCTGCTGGACGCCGCGGGCGTGGGCTATTCCATGGAGGTGGTGCTGGGCGAACCCGCCACCGTGCTGGTCGACATGGCCGAAGAAATCGATGCCGACCTGGTGCTGCTGGGCGCCCGCGGCATGGGCGCCATCGAAAGCGTGCTGGTGGGCTCGGTCTCCAAGGCCGTGATCAGCCGCTGCACCCGCCCGGTGCTGGTGGTCAAGCTGCCCGAAGACCCAGCACAGTCCGTGCTGGGGGATGAGCCGGAAGTCGAAGAGGTCGAATCCTAGGATCGTGACGGCGCCGCCCCACAGGCGGCCTGACCGGAGTGGGGCACGCCTTCAGGCGGCGCGGCGCTGCCAGCCTTTGCTGTGCGTCTGGCTGCCGTGGGCCTGCTGGCGCGTGCCGGCGCGCGGCTGCAGCTTGCCGTGTGGCAAGGAGGCCAGTCGCTGGAACATGCGGCGGCAGTAGCCGCGGATCCACAGGCACTTGTTGATTTCCTCGACCGGGAAGGGGCCGCTGATGACGATGATGTCCTCGGCGGCCTGCCACTGGCCGGCCGCGCGCAGGCGGCGGCGGGCGGTGGTGGCCCAGGACTGGATGCGCGAGGGCGTGCCGTGCTGGTGCACCTCGCCGGTGTACAGGTCGAACGCGATGGCCAGCAGATCTGTCTTCAGCTTGAAGCGGCGCTCGCCTGTGACTGCGCTGGGCTGGTCGCGCATGTCGTACAGGTAGTAGCTGCCGGCTTTGAGCTGGTATTGCAGATTCATGGTCATCCTTGGTGCCGCATTGTCTGCGAACGTCCATGCATGCAAACAAAGGAAATGGCGGTGCGGGCACCGCCTGTTTGTGGGAGCACTGGCTCCCCGCGTCCCACGTGCCGCCGATTCTGCGCCAAGCCCGCGGCGGCCACAAGCGCCGGCGATGGGCGGAAGCGCCGGCGGTGATGATTGTTAATAAAAATGGCCTCAAGCACGCACGCCGTGCGCGCTGAAAGCTATCGTTTGCGAAGTGGCCGCGTTCAGAAGTCCAGCAGGCTCAGGCCCACGGCCAGCGAGGTGCGCTTGCTGTTGTAGTCGATCAGGCTTTCGCCGTAGCCGCTGAACAGCTGCACGTGCAGGCGCAGGTTGCTCTTGCCGCCGTTCCAGCCCGAGCCGATGGTGCGCAGCCATTCCAGGCGGCCCGAGCCGTAGCCCTTGCCCAGGCTGCCGCGTGCCGTCAGGCCCAGGGTGTTGGCGTCGTTGACGTTCCACAGCAGCTTCACCTCGCCGCGACCCCAGTAGTTCTGGATCCCGGGGTTGTCGTCGTCGGGCGTGCTTTCGGACATGCGCTTCCACAGCTTGGCGTGGACCTGCCAGCGGTGGCCCAGCTCGGCGCCGGTCATCACGTACCAGCGGTTCCAGCTGCGCGACAGCGGATCGCTCTGGCCGTTGGAGTGGTGCACCATGCCGGCGCCGCTGTAGCGCCAGCGCCAGCCGCCGGGCAGTGCGGCGTCGGTGGGGTAGACGTAGAAGATCTCGGGCTCGTGGTCCGTGGTGCGGAAGGGGCGCGAGAGATCGGGGTTGAACACCTGCCAGAACGACTGCTGGGTGTAGCCGACCCAGACCGAGTCCTTGCGGCCGGAACTGGAGTCGGTCAGCAGGCCGGAGGCGATCTTGGTGCGCGCCGACAGCTGGATGCGCATTTCCTGCGGCTGGTAGTCGCGCACCGGGGCGGGTTCCTTGCCGGGGCTGCTGGGCTGCTGGTTGATGTGGTCGCTGCGCAGCACCGACACCGACAGTGGCTTGTAGCCACGGAAGGTGAAGGTGCCGCAGTCGCTGCCGGGCTCCAGCTCGAAAAAGCGCGAGATCTCGCTGTAGCGCGGATCGCGGCAGCCGCCGTTGGTGGGCACCAGGCCCTGGCCGGGCAGCACGTCGGCCTGCACCATGGGGGCGTTGGCGGCCTGCTGCAGCATGGCCTCGGGCTGCTGGCTGGCACTGGCCGCCGGGGCCTGCCAGGTGCTGGCCGGCGGCGGGGTCAGGGGTTGCTGTTGCTGCGCCCAGGTGTCAAAACAGGCCAGGCGGGCCTGGTTGTCGGTGGTGGCGGCGCATTGGCGCCAGGCCTCCTCGCGCACGGCGGCGGGCGCCTGGGCCTGGGCGGCGGGCAGGGCGGTGAGGGTGGCCAGCGCGGTGGCCAGCGAAGTCCAGTGCAGGCGAGGGGAAGGGGTCAGGGATCGTGCCATGGCGGTGTCGGGGCGGTGCTGCCGTGCAGCCTCGGTGGAATGCTGGCGCAGCATACGGGCTGTGTCCAGCCGGTGGCGTCAGCCAAAGGCGACGTTGCCGGCGGTCACGGTGTGCAAATGTTGCGCTTTTGGCCATGCAGCCCAGGTGGGGCTTGCGTGGTCAGCTATGAAAAAATCAGGGCTTGGGCGCGGCTTCGGCCTTGCGGGCCAGTTGTTCGCGCAGCTGGCGCAGCTTTTCGCGCGGGTCTTCGCGCGCGGTGGCGGCGTCCAGGTTCATCTCCTTGATGAAGCGGCTGGGCTGGCACTGCACCATCTCGCGGCCCTTCTTGCGGCGCTTGGTCCAGCTGACGGCCAGGGTGCGCTGGGCGCGCGTGATGCCCACGTACATCAGGCGGCGCTCTTCCTGCAGGCGGGCGGCGACGTCGTCGCTGACCTTCTGCTGGCGGCCTTCGTCGTCGTCCAGCTTGAAGGGCAGCATGCCCTCGGTCACGCCCACCAGCTGGGTGTGCGGCCACTCCAGGCCCTTGCTGGCGTGCAGGGTGGACAGGACCACCATGTCCTGCTCCTTCTCGCGTTCGCTGATGGTGGACAGCAGGGCGATGTTCTGTGCGATCTCCAGCAGGCTCTTGACCTCGGTCTGCGTGGTGGTGCCGGCCGCGTCCTCGATCTGGCCACCGGCGCGCTGGCTCATCCAGTCGCAGAACTCCAGCACATTGCTCCAGCGCGCGGCGGCCACGGTCTCGCTGTCCTCGCTGTCGTAGAGGTACTGCTCGTAGCCAATCTCTTTGAGCCAGTCGAGCATGAAGCTGCGGCTGGCCTCGGCCCCCAGGGTGTGACGGGCGCGGTATTCCAGGTCGTTGATGTAGCGGCCGAATTCCAGCAGCCCCTCGTGCGCCTTCTTGGGCAGCACGGCCTCGAGCATGTGGCTGAACAGGGCGCCGAACATGGACAGCTTGTGCTGGCCCGAGAACTCGCCCAGCTTGCCCAGCGTGGTGTGGCCGATGCCGCGCTTGGGCGTGCCGATGGCGCGCAGGAAGGCCGGGTCGTCGTCGTTGTTGATCCACAGGCGGAACCAGGCGCACAGGTCCTTGATTTCGGCCCGGTCAAAGAAGCTGGTGCCCCCCGAGACCTTGTACGGGATGCTGGCCTTGCGCAGCGCCTTCTCGAAGGGCTTGGCCTGGTGGTTGGCGCGGTAGAGGATGGCGAAGTCCTTCCAGGCCGGCTGCGGGTTGGCGTTGGCGCGCAGGCTCAGGATGCGCGCCACGGCGCGCTCGGCCTCGTGCTCCTCGGTGTCGCAGTCGACGATGCGCACCGGCTCGCCCTCGCCCAGTTCCGAGAACAGGGTCTTGGGGAACAGCTTGGGGTTGGGGCCGATCACGTTGTTGGCCGCGCGCAGGATGGCCGAGGTGGAGCGGTAGTTCTGCTCCAGCTTGATGAGCTTGAGGTGGGGGTAGTCGATGGGCAGCTTCTTCAGGTTGTCCAGCGTGGCGCCGCGCCAGCCGTAGATGGACTGGTCGTCGTCGCCCACGGCGGTGAAGTGCGCGCGTTCGCCCACCAGCAGCTTGAGCAGCTCGTACTGCGTGGCGTTGGTGTCCTGGTACTCGTCGACCAGCACATGGCCCAGCAGGCGCTGCCATTTCTCGCGCACCTCGGCATGGCCGCGCAGCAGGCGCATGGGCATGCCGATCAGGTCGTCGAAGTCCACGCTCTGGTAGGCGGTCAGGCGCTCTTCGTAGCGCTGCATGATCAGGGCGATGCTGCGCTCGTGGTCGTCCTGGGCCATGGCCAGGGCCTTGCGGCTGTCCCAGCCGGCGTTCTTCCAGTTGCTGATGGTCCACTGCCACTGGCGCGCCGTGGCCACGTCGGTGGTGCCGCCGGCGCAGTCCTTGAGGATGCCGGTCACGTCGTCCTGGTCCAGGATGCTGAAGCTGGGCTTGAGGCCCAGCACGTGGCCGTCCTCGCGCACCATGCGCACCCCCAGCGAGTGGAAGGTACAGATCATCACGTCCTTGGCGGCCTTGCCGATCAGGCCCTTGGCCCGCTCGCGCATTTCGGCGGCGGCCTTGTTGGTGAAGGTGATGGCGGCGATGCGCTTGGGCGCCAGGCCGTTGTCGATCAGCCGACCGATCTTGTGCGTGATCACGCGCGTCTTGCCCGAGCCCGCACCCGCCAGCACCAGGCAGGGGCCTTCGGTGTAATGGACAGCTTGGAGTTGGGCGAGGTTCAGACCAGCAGACATGGGACAGGAAGGGGCAGCAAGGACGGACAAACAACAAACGCCTGGCAGGCAGGCGTGCCCCATCATACGCAAGCCCACCCGGTGCCGCGAGGGGGGCCGGCCTTGCCCGCGCGGGCCAAGAGTTTGCAGACGGCAACACTTGTCGCCTGCGCGTAAGCGGTGTAGGCGAACGTCCGGGCGCTGCTGCCACAATCGCCCACCGTGCTGTCCATTCTTGCTGTCACCTTCCCCTTCTTCGCCCTGGTGCTGTGCGGCTTCATCGCCACACGCCGCGGGGTGCTGCCGCTGGCTGCCATTCCGGGGCTGAACACCTTTGTGCTGTATTTCGCGCTGCCGTGCATGCTGTTTCGCTTTGGGGCGCAGACGCCCATCGCCCAACTGCTGGACCCGGTGGTCGGCGCCGTCTACCTGGGCTGCGGCCTGCTGCTGGTGGCTGGCACGGTGCTGGCCACGCGCCGGCGCTGGGGCTGGAACGACGCCGCGTTTGGCGCCCTGGTGGCGGCCTTTCCCAACTCTGGCTTCATGGGCGTGCCGCTGCTGGTGGCGCTGCTGGGCGCGGGCAGCGCCGGCACGGTGATCCTGACCATGGCCATCGACATGCTGATCACCACCTCGCTGTGCATCGCGCTGTCGCGCCTGGGCCAGGGGGAAGGTGGGGCCCTGCCGGCGCTGCGCAAGGCCCTGGGCGGCATGCTGACCAATCCCATGCCCTGGGCGATTGCGCTGGGGGCCGTGGCCTCGGCCAGCGCGCTGCAGTTGCCCGGGCCCATCGACCAGACCGTGGCCATGCTGGCCGGGGCGGCCTCGCCCGTGGCGCTGTTCACCATCGGGGCGGTGTTGGCGCGCTCGCAGATGAACCAGCACGAACAGGTGGCTGCGCGCCATTACGTGCCGATCGCCCTGGCCAAGCTGCTGCTGCACCCGCTGCTGGTCTGGCTGGCCTGCCAGCTGGCGCTGGCGGCCGGCGCCGCGCTGGCCCCCGAGACGGTGGTGGCCCTGGTGCTGGTGGCGGCCCTGCCCAGTGCCAGCAATGTGTCGCTGCTGACCGAGCGCTTCGGCGCCCACGGCGGGCGCGTGGCGCGCATCATCCTGGTGAGCACGGCGCTGGCCTTTGTGAGTTTTTCGCTGGTGGTGGATCTGCTGCTAAAAAAATAAGAGCGTTCAGCGCAGGTGGGTACTGGGCTGGAAGGCAATTTGACGCGTATCGGTGCCGGGGGCGTCCTGGCTGGCGGCTTGGCGATCTGGCGGTGCCGGTGCGGGCTTGGCGGCACGTTGCGCGGGCGGTGTGCGCGAGAGACGTTTATGAAAACAAGAGCGCCCAGCACAGTCAGGGACTGCGCTGGGCGTTGATTAGATGCCTGTGTGCGCCATCGGGCGTGGCCGGCGCAACTGGCGCGGCCCCGCACGTGACCATCAAGCCTGGGCCGCACCGCCGCGCCGGTGTCGCCCCTCTCCCGCAGCGCGCGGGAAGGGGAAGGCGCACCGCGCCTCAGAGGGGCTTCAATACTCCCAGAACATGCGCTGCAGCTCCTGCGTGCTGGCGCCCTTGGCCAGGGCCAGCATGGTCAGGATGCGCGCCTTTTCGGGGCGCAGGTCGTGGGCCACCACCCAGTCGTACTTGTCGTCGGGCTGCTCGGCGTTGCGCAGCACGAAGCCATAGGGCACGCGCGAGGCGCGCACGATGACGGTGCCCTTGGCGCGCGCGTCCTGCAGCGGCTTGACCATGCGGTCGGCCACCGAGCCATTGCCCGTGCCGGCATGCACGATGGCCTTGGCGCCGCCGGCGACCAGGGCGTTCACGGCCGTGGGCTGCACGTTGCCGTAGGCGTAGACGATGTCCACCTGCGGCAGGGCCGTGATGCTGTCAATGTTGAACTCGGACTGGTTGGTGTGGCGCTTGACCGGGGCGCGGAACCAGTAGTTCTTGCCTTCCACCACCATGCCCAGCGGGCCCCACTGGCTCTGGAACGCAGCGGTCTGGATGTTGATGTCCTTGTTCACGTCGCGGGCGGTGTTGATCTCGTCGTTCATGGTGACGAACACACCCTTGCCCTTGGCGTCCTTGGAGGCGGCCACGGTGACGGCGTTGACCAGGTTCAGTGCACCGTCGGCCGACAGGGCGGTGCCGGGGCGCATGGAGCCGACCACGGCGATGGGCTTATCGGTGTGCACCGTCAGGCTCAGGAAGTAGGCGGTCTCGGCCAGGGTGTCGGTGCCGTGGGTGATGACGATGCCGTCCACGTCGGCCTGCTTGGCCAGCTGCGACACGCGCTGGGCCAGCTTCAGCAGGTGGTCGTTGGTGAAGCTCTCGGAGGCGATCTGGAACACCTGCTCACCGGACACCTTGGCGATGTTGCCCAGCTCGGGCAGGCCGGCCAGCAGCTTGTCCACCGGCACCTTGGCGGCCGAGTAGGTGGCGCTGTTCATGGCCGAGGCACCGGCGCCGGCGATGGTGCCGCCGGTGGCCAGCACCACCACATGGGGTTTGGCGCTGGCGGGCATGGCGGCCATGGGCGCGGTGGCGGCAGGGGCGGCCGCCGTGCTGGGGCCGGCCGCCTGGGAAGCACAGCCGGCCAGGGCCAGGGCCGCCGAGATCAGGCTCAGGCGGAAGGTGGAAGTCAGAGACATGGGAAGCTCCCGAAAAAAGAAAGTGCACCGCCCGGCGGGCAGTTGCTGCTGCGCACGATGCAACATTCGCGCCCGTCTGGCATTCGGACAAACACCGAGCCCACCGGGGTGTTCACAAATCAGGAGCTGCCTGCGCAGGCGGGATATGGGTGAACTGGTAAAAAGTGTTGCAAAACGCTTTTCACAGCGACAGCGGATCCACATCCATCAGCCAGCGCACCACGCCCTTGTGCTGGGGCTGGCTGCGCACCCAGTGCAGCCAGGGCTGCCAGGCGTGCAAAAACCTTTGCAGGGCGCGGCGGTCGGCGGCTTCGATCAGCATCTGGGCACGCTCCACATTGGCCACGCGCTGCACGCTCATGGGGATGGGCGGGTACAGGAACACGTCGTCCAGGTGCGGCAACTGGCCCTGGCGGGCGGCGTCGCTGACGGCGCGCAGAAAGTCCTGGGCCGCAGCCTGGGTCTTGGCGTCGGCGCGCACCAGGGTCTGGAAGGCGAAGGGCGGCATGCCGGCGTCGTGCCGCTCCTGCAGCTGGCGCGCAGCAAAGGCCGGGTAGTCGTGCTGGCGCAGGGCGGCGAAGACGCTGTGCTGCGGCTCCGCGGTCTGCACCCACATCTCGGGCTGGCTGCCCTGGTCGCTGACGTAGCTGGCATCGCGCCCGGCCCGGCCGGCGGCCTGCATCAGCAGGCAGAACAGGCGCTCGGGGGCGCGGAAATCGCTAGAGAACAGCGCGCCATCCGGCTGCACGGCGGCCACCAGGGTGATGCGCCGGAAGTCGTGACCCTTGGCCACCATCTGCGTGCCCACCAGCACGTCGATCTCGCCCTCGTGCACCTGGGCCAGCTGGGCCTCCAGCGCCCCCTTGTGGCGGGTGGTGTCGGCATCGATGCGGCCAACGCGGGCCGGCTGGCCGTCCGGGCGCTGCACGTTGCGCAGCAGGCGGGCCAGCTCTTCCTCCAGCTGCTCCGTGCCCTTGCCCAGCGGCAGGATGTCGGGGTTGCCGCAGGACGGGCAGGCCGGCGGCACGCGCTGGCTGTGGCCGCAGTGGTGGCAGCGCAGGCTGCGGTCGCCCTTGTGGAACACCTGGTGCGCGCTGCAGTGCGGGCAGTCGCTTTTCCAGCCGCAGTCGGTGCAAAACAGCACCGGGGCAAAGCCACGGCGGTTGAGCAGCACCAGGCTTTGCTCACCGCGCTGCACGCGCGCGGTGATGGCCTCCAGCAGCGGCGGGGCGAACACGGTGCGCTTGGGCTGCTGGCGCATGTCCACCAGGCGCACGCGCGGCAGGGCCCCGGCGCCGATGCGGCTGGGCATGTGCAGCCGCAGGTAGCGGCCCACGGCCGGGTCGCTGGCGTGCCAGCTTTCCAGCGAGGGCGTGGCGCTGCCCAGCAGCACCTGGGCGCCGCTGGCGTGGCCGCGCCACAGCGCCAGGTCGCGTGCCGAGTAGCGCGCGCCTTCTTCCTGCTTGTAGCTGGGGTCGTGTTCTTCGTCGACGACGATGACCTTGAGCCCCGGCAGGCTGGCGAACACCGCCATGCGCGTGCCCAGCAGGATGCGCGCCTGCCCCTGGTGGGCGGCCAGCCAGCTCTTGAGGCGCTGCACCTCGGTCATGCCGCTGTGCATGCTGACCACGGACTGGGGGCCGAACAGCGGGGCGAAGCGTGTGGCAAAGCGCTCCTGCAGCTGGGGCGTGAGGTTGATCTCCGGCACCATCACCAGGGCCTGGGCCTGGGGATCGGCCTCCAGGGCGCGCTGCACGACGCGCAGGTAGACCTCGGTCTTGCCGCTGCCGGTGCTGCCGTACAGCAGGAAGGGGCCGGGGTGTTGCGCGATCTGGTCGACCACGCCGCGCTGCTCGGCGCTCAGGGTGACGGCCGCCTCGGGCGGGGCGGACAAAGCGGCCACGGGTTCCACCGCCGCCTCGGCGGCGGCCCTGGCGGACTTGCGGGGGGGCTTTTTGGGCGCCGGCGGCTGCAGGCGCTTGGCCAGCTGCTCGGGCGTGGCGCTGCGCAGCGCGGGGGGCAGGCCGGCCATGGCGATCTCGCCCAGGCTGCGTTGGTAATAGCGGGCGGCAAAGGCCACCAGGCGCAGCCAGCTGGCATCCAGCGGGGGCAGGGGCAGCACGGCGTCCAGGGCGCGCAGCTGCACGTGCGCCGGCACCGGCTCGGCGTCCTGGGGCGCCTCCCAGACCACCCCCAGCAGCGGGCGCGTGCCCAGGCGCACGCGCACCAGGGTGCCGGGGGGCAGGGGGCTGGGGTGGGTGTAGCTCAAAGGCCCGCCCACCGTGCTGTGCATGGGGGTGTGGACCGCCACATGCACTACATGCGGTGTAGGAGCCGGGTCAGACATGCGTGTCGGAGAAGGAAGTCCCGAAGCACGGGACGTTTCTGTGGATAACTTTGTGGGGATTGTTTACCACAGCTGGCGTCGCCCGAAAGGCATGCGCGGGAAAAAAATCGGGCATGACAAAGTTGTGACGAGCTTTTGTGTTTTAAAACAATGGCTTGCTACGATAAGGCGTGGTTTTTTGCTATAGCCTTGGGGGCAAGCAAGGCCGGTGGCTGCATGCACCAAGTTGTGCATAAGTCGAAGGCCGTGCACATGTCAAGTGCGTGTAAATCTCAGGGGGATGCCCGCTGCTTGGGCGGAGTTGTTGTTTTTTGGCTGCAAACGGGCGCCCCGCCGCGCCCCGGTCTGCCATGCAGTCTGTAAGCCAAAAACCTACAAACTGCATGTGAGTGGGTGCTCAGTGCTGTGGCGTGGCTGCGGCACTCTGGCGCAGCTGGCGCGAGTGGCTGTGCACGGCCTCGACCAGGGCGGCCACATGCTCCGGCGGGGTGAATTGGCTGATGCCATGCCCCAGATTGAAGATGTGGGTGGGACCGTTCGTCGTGGTGTCGGTGTGCGGACGGCCAAAGCTGTCCAGCACGGCGCGCGCCTGGGCGGCGACCTGCTCGGGCGGGGCGAACAGCACGTTCGGGTCGATGTTGCCCTGCAGCGCCTTGCCGGGGCCGCCGACTGCGCCGCCGACGATGGCGCGGGCCTTGCCCAGGTTGGCGGTCCAGTCCAGGCCCAGCACTTCGCAGTCGATGTCCTTCATGTCGGGCAGCCAGATGCCACCGCCCTTGGTGAAGACGATGCGCGGCACGTCGGTGCCATCCACGCCGGTGCGCTGGAGCTGCGCCAGCACGCGCTTGGTGTAGGCCAGGCTGAATTCCTGGAACGCACCGTCGGCCAGCACGCCGCCCCAGCTGTCGAAAATCATCACGGCCTGGGCGCCCGCGTCGATCTGGGCGTTCAGGTAGGCGGCCACGCTGTCGGCGTTGACGGCCAGGATGCGGTGCATCAGGTCGGGGCGCGCGTACATCAGGCTCTTGACCAGGCGGTAGTCGTCGCTGCCCTTGCCCTCGACCATGTAGCAGGCCAGGGTCCAGGGGCTGCCCGAGAAGCCGATCAGCGGCACGCGGCCGTTCAAGGCCTTGCGGATGCTGGTCACGGCGTCGAACACGTAGCGCAGCTTGTCCATGTCGGGCACGGCCAGTTCGGCCACGGCGGCCTCGTCGCGCACCACCTTGGCAAAGCGCGGGCCTTCACCTTCGGCGAACGACAGGCCCAGGCCCATGGCGTCGGGCACGGTCAGGATGTCGCTGAACAGGATGGCGGCGTCCAGCGGGAAGCGCGCCAAAGGCTGCAGCGTGACTTCGGTGGCGTAGTCCACGTTGGTGGCCAGGCCCATGAAGCTGCCGGCCTGGGCGCGCGTGGCCTTGTACTCGGGCAGGTAGCGCCCGGCCTGGCGCATCAGCCACAGCGGGGTGTAGTCGGTGGCCTGGCGACGGCAGGCGCGCAGGAAGGTGTCGTTCAGAAGGGGGGCAAAAGACATGGGCGCTCGCACGGAGAAAGGACCGCAGCCTGGGCGCGCGGCCCGGGCTGGCAGACGGTTCTGGGGAGCGGGCAGTGTAGCGGATGCCTCCGGCGGGCCGGGTGCCCGCCGCGCAGTACTGGACGCAAGCTGCAGGTGTACTGATACAGCGCAAGCCGTGGTTTGGTGCGTCTGCCGGCTTCATGCACAATCGCCGGCTTTGTTTTGTTACATCTTGCTGCCAACTTGCCCGCCGTGACCCTGCCCGAGACCCTGCACATCCCCGCCTTCCAGAGCTTCACCCTGGCCATCCTGCTGTTCTTCGCCGGACAGAAGATCGCCGCGCACTGGGGCGTGGTGCGCCGCTACAGCGTGCCGGAGCCGGTGGTCGGCGGTTTTCTGTGCGCCTGCGTGGTGGGCCTGGCGTATGCGCTGCTGGGCACGCGCATCGAGTTCGACCTGAATGTGCGCGACACCCTTCTGCTGTACTTCTTCGCGGCCATCGGCCTGCGCTCGGACCTGCGCACCCTGAAGGAGGGCGGCAAGCCGCTGCTGATCCTGCTGGCGCTGGCCACGCTGTTCATCGTGCTGCAGAACCTGCTGGGCATGGGGGTGGCGCAGCTGTTCGGGCTGGATGCGCGCGCGGGGCTGATGACCGGCTCCATCTCCCTGACCGGTGGCGTGGGCACCACGCTGGCCTGGGGGCCGATCTTCGTCGAGCGCCTGGGGATCGCGAATGCGGTCGAGCTGGGCATGGCCAGCAACATGGTGGGCATGATTGCGGCCTGCACCATCGGCGGCCCGATTGCCAGCTACCTGATGCGCCGCCACGCCGTGCACGGCAGCGGCGCACGCCCGCTGGACGTGGGTGTGCCCAACCAGCAGCTCACGGTCACGCTGGACTACTACGGCGTGCTGCGCGCCTGGCTGTGGCTGAACATGGCGTTGATGCTGGGCGGCGTGATCACCCCGTTGTTCTACGAGGCCGGGCTGCAGCTGCCGATGTTCGTCGGCTGCCTGATCGGCGGCATCGTGCTGCGCAACACCCTGGGGCAGTGGATGCTGTCGCGCAAGCGCCGCAAGCTGGGCCAGTTCCACTGGCACAGCATGCGCCAGGGCCTGGCCATGATTTCGGACATCTGCCTGGGCATGTTCCTGACCATGGCGCTGATGGGCCTGCAGCTGTGGGCGCTGCAGGGGGTGATGGGCTTTGTGCTGACCGTGCTGGCGCTGCAGATCGGCATGACCGTGCTGTTCGCGCTGTGGCTGGTGTTCCGCTGCATGGGCCGCGACTACGAGGCGGCGGTGATCACCGCAGGCTTTGGCGGCATCGCCCTGGGCTCCACCGCGACGGCTGTGGCAAACATGACGGCCGTCACGCGCAGCCATGGCGCGGCGCACCGGGCCTTCATCATCGTGCCGCTGGTGTGCGGCTTCTTTGTGGACATCGTCAATGCGCTCATCATCCAGCTGCTGATCTGAGCGGGGGGGCGGGGCTTGTGCCAGCACCGGCGCAGGCGCAGGCCAGAGGGCGGTTGTAGGTGCCGCCGCCTGGGTCTACGCCGGATCGGTGCGGTGGTCAGGGCCGCTGCGGCATGTCCTGCCTGGTGCTCAAAGCCACCAGGGGGCTGGATGCGTCATCTGCCTGTCATCTGCCGCTTGCACAATACCGTTCGTGGGCTGATGAAGAATTTTGGGTGAAGGCTGGTTGATCCCCTTCACAAGCAACCGAACCTTGGTCCACGCCAACACCGAACCGCTGCCGCGTCCCTGGGGACCGGCAGCGGTTTTTTTATGGCCGTCTGAAAAAAGAGCGCTTGGCGCGCGTCCATGGGCTGTTTCAGATGGTTTTTGATCTGAAATGCAGGCCAGACCTGCGCCAACCGCTCTGGTTTTTACAACTGCGCCAGGGCCGCGTGCACTTCCTGGCGCGACAGCAGTTCGGTCAGCACCACCGGGGGCTGGCCCGGTGCCAGCAGCACGTAGACCGGCACGCCGTTGCGGCCCAGGGCGGCCAGGGCCTGGGTGATGGCCGGGTCGCGCCGCGTCCAGTCGGCGCGCAGCAGGGCCACGTTGCGGCGCGCGAAGTCGGCCAGCACCTCGGCATCGGCCAGGGTGGTGCGCTTGTTGACCTGGCAGGTCACGCACCAGGCGGCGGTGTAGTCCACGAACACGGGGCGGCCGGCGGCCAGCAGCGCCGCCTGGGCGTCGGGCGACCAGGGCTGCCAGGTGTCGCGCGCCGAGGTGGCCGTGGCCACCGGCGCGGGCTCCAGCAGGTTGCGCCCCAGGCTGTGGGCCAGCCACCCGGCCAGCGCCAGCACCAGCAGGGCCAGCACCGCGCGCGTGCGGCCGCGCAGCGTCAGCGTCCAGGCCAGGGCCGCCAGGCACAGCAGCAGGGCCAGCAGGGTGGCCGCGCCGTCGATGCCGGTCTGCTGGCCGATCACCCACACCAGCCAGATCACGGTGGCGAACATGGGGAAGGCCATGGCGCGGCGGAAGGTGTCCATCCAGGCGCCGGGGCGGGGCAGCCAGCGCAGCAGCGCCGGCACCCAGCTGACCAGCACATACGGCAGGGCCATGCCCACGCCCAGGGCCGCAAACACCGACAGCGCCTGCGCCGCCGGCAGGCCCACGGCAAAGCCCAGCGAGGCGCCCATGAACGGCGCGGTGCAGGGCGAGGCAATCGCCACCGCCACCACGCCGGAGAGGAAGGCATCGCCCAGCGGATGGCGGGCGTGCAGGTTGGCGACCCGGCTGGGCAGGACGTGGCCGAACTCGAACACGCCGGCCAGGTTCAAGCCGATCAGGGTGAACAGCGCGGCCAGCGCCGCGACCACGGCCGGCGACTGCAGCTGAAAGCCCCAGCCCAGCTGTTCGCCCGCCGCGCGCAGGCCCAGCAGCACGCCGCCCAGGGCCAGGAAGCTGAGGACCACGCCGGCGGCATAGGCCAGGCCGTGGCGGCGCTGGGCCGCGGTGTCCGTGCCATGGCGGGCAAAGCCCATGACCTTGATCGCCAGCACCGGGAACACGCAGGGCATGAGGTTGAGCAGCAGACCACCGACCAGGCCGCCCAGCACCGCCAGCAGCCAGGTGGCGGCGCTGGCACTGGGCGCGGGCGGGGCCGGCAGCGTGGCCGCGGCCTGCTGGTTGGCGGCCAGGGCCGCCGCCAGCGCGGGCGACACGCTGGCCAGCTGGGCCGCCTGCCAGGGCTGCTGCACCGTGGCCTGCATGCGCCAGGCCTGGGCGGGTGGCGCGTGGGCCACGTCGGTGCCGGCGGCTGGCAGGCCCAGCACCAGGGGCAGCTGGGGCGGGGCCTCGCCGCGCATCGGCGACAGCGGCACGTCGGCGGTCCACACGGCACCGTCCCAGCGCTGGTGCCAGTCCTGGCCCAGCACGGCGGCATGCACCAGGGTGTCGGCGGTCTCGGGGTACAGCGCCAGGGTCTGGCCGTGGGCCGCCTGCGGCAGGCCAGCCACGCGCAGCTGCAGGCGCTCGCCGCCGTCCGACGCGCTGGCGCTGGCGCTGGCCTGGGCCGTGTCCAGCGCCAGTGGCGCCTGGGCGTGGGCGGCCTCGAAGGCCGCGCTCCACAGGGTCTGGGGGGCGGAGGCCGGCAGGCGCAGCAGGAAGTTGCCCTCCTCGGGAATGCATTCCACGCGGCACACCAGCCAGCTGGCGTGCAGCCGGATGTCCACCCCGCCGTCGCTGCCGGGGGCAAAGTCGGGCGCCACCTGCAGCGGCACGGGCAGCAGCACCGTGCCTTCGTAGCCGTAGTTCAGCATGTCGCCCACGCGGATCTGCTGGGGCACGGGCCAGGCGATCTCGCCCGCCTGCAGGCCGGCCGGCAGCTGCCAGGTCAGCTGCGTGGGCAGGCCGGAGTCGCCCGCGTTCTTCCAGTAGGTGTGCCAGTCGGGCTGGTGCTCGATGCGCAGGCCCAGCGCCAGCGGCCGCCCCGGGGCGATGCCCTCGGGCGCCAGGGCCACCAGCTGGGCGCGCACGCGTGGCGTGACCACGGTGTCGGACGGCCCCTGCGCCGCTGCACCGCCCAGCTTGAGCTGCAGTTGCGCCTGGGCCGCGGTCGGCAGCGCGGCGCCGCACACCAGCAGCAGGCTCAACAGGATCAGCGCCCAGACAAGGGGCAGGCGGCGGAGAAAAGCGGGGGCAGATATCGGCATGGCAAAGCTTGGAGGCGGAAACCGTATTGTGGTTCCTTCCGCAGGGCGGCTTTCGGCCGGGCGGCGGCGTAGCGCTGCAACACGCTCTAAGATCAGGGGCATGTGCTCCTTCCCTCTCCCCGTGAACCCGCCCGATGTCCCCGATGTGCCGCTGACGGCCTGGCCCGCGCGCCATTGGGCCGGGGTGTCGGCCCGTGACTTCGCCCTGGCGCAGCGCAGCGGATTGGCCGCGCAGACCGTGGCGGTGCTGCCCGTGGGTGCGGTGGAGCAGCATGGCCCGCACCTGCCGCTGTCGGTGGACAGCACCCTGGTGGACGGCATGGTCGCCGCCGCGCTGCCGCACCTGCCGGCCGAGGTGCCGGTGCTGGTCCTGCCCACGCAGCAGATCGGGCTGAGCCTGGAACACGCCAGCTACGCCGGCACGCTGGGGCTGTCGCCCGCCACGCTGCTGGCGCTGTGGACCGAAATCGGCGCCTGCGTGGCCCGCGCCGGCGTGCACAAGCTGCTGATCTTCAACGCCCACGGCGGCAACGTCAGCAGCATGGACATCGTCGCGCGCCAGCTGCGCATGCAGTGCGGGCTGCTGGTCTACCACAGCAGCTGGTTCAACCTGCCGCTGCACGGGGCCGATGCGGCCTTCAGTGCCCACGAACACCGTTTTGGCGTGCACGGCGGGGAAATGGAAACCTCGATGCTGCTGCACCTGGCGCCCGCGCTGGTGCGCATGCAGCACGCGCAGAACTTCGCCTCCACCTCCGAGGAACGCGCCCGGGACTATCCCATTCTGGGCAACGGCAAAAGTGCCAAGCTGGGCTGGGCCATGCAGGACTACAACCCCTGCGGCGCGGCCGGCAATGCCGCTGCGGCCGATGCGGCGCGCGGCCAGGCTCTGGTGGAGGCCGTGGGGGTCAGCCTGGCGGCCCTGCTGGCCGAGGTGCACCGGCTGCCGGCCACGACCGTGGGCGCGGAGCCCAGCCCCCTGGGCTGAGGCCTGCGCGCCGTGGCAGGGCGGGCGGCTGCAATGTGCCGCGTGCCCTCTGATTCGGCACCGTGCGCGCGCCCGTCACCTGCGGTGCCTAGCTGGCCCAGCGCAAGGACGCAATATCGTGCGTATAAATGGGGTAGTTCATCCAAAGGCCCTGCAAGCCCTTGCGTGCCACGGCACTGACCTGTGAATTAAACAACCAGACGTTGGCTGCATCCTGGGCTAAATACCGTTGCATGGCCGCGTACAACAACTGGCGCTCACGCGGGTTGCGGGATGCTGCGTGGCGATGCGTCAGGTCGCGGAAATCTGCGCTGTCATAGCCAAAGTAATACCCGGGATCGGCATAGATCATGTGATCCAGCGGCTCGACATGGTTGATCAGCGTCAGATCGAAGTCCCCCTGGAAGGTATTGCTCAGCCACTCCTGCCAGGTCACTGGCTGGAGGTGCACCCGAATGCCAACTTTCTCCAAGTACGCGGCGATGAAGGGGCCTCCTTCGCGGGCGTACGGAACGGGAAGCAGGGTCAGCGTGAGTTCCAGGGGCGTCTTCACGCCAGCTTGTTGGAGCAGCTCTTTGGCACGCTCCGGGCTGTAAGCATGCAGGTGCGCAAGATTCAGGAAGCCAGGGTCCGTAGGGGCAAAGTGGCTGCCGATGACATTGCCTTTGCCCTGCAAAATGCTGCTGACGAAAGCTTGGCGATCGATTGCATAGGTGATTGCACGGCGTACCCGTACATCTTTCAAGACAGGGTGGCGGTGGTTGACGGCCAGCATGCCTTTGCCACTGGAAGAGCCCAGTAGCACTTGGTAGCGCGGATCGCCGTGGAAGCGGTGCAGATCGTGTGTGATGAAATTGATGAAGACATCCACCTCGCCTTGCTCCAAGGCTCGAGCCTGCTCTTCCAAATTATTGATAAAACGGAACGTGGCGTGCTCAATCGCTGCTTTTTCTGGTGCTCGAAAGGTCGCAGACTTGCGCATTTGCACACTGTGTCCCTTGCGCCACCTGACAAATGCATACGGACCTGTACCAATCGGATGCGTGGCAGCAGAGGCGGCTGAATTAGGGTGAAGGATGACTGCGCTGGCTTCTCCCAAGTGAAAAAGAAAATGTGGATCAGGATTGCGCAGTTCTAGCTCGAAGCGAAGAGCGCCTTTAGCGGTCATGCGCTGAATGTTGTCAAAGACGCTTTTCTTGGCCTTGTTTGGAGAGTTCGGAGCCTGTGCTTGGCGAAAGCTGAAGAGCACACACTCCACATCCAGCGCAGCGCCATCGTGAAAGCGCACATTCGGCACCAACTCAAAGGTGTAGATGCGTTGACTGGCGTCGATCTGCCAGCGGGATGCCAGCAACGGTTCGACGGCTCCGTTTTCGCTGATTTTGACCAAGCCCTCAAAAATGTTGTAGAGCACCACCTGGCCGCAGGCGGCTGCTGCAAATCGTGTGGGGTCCAGGCCATCAGGCTCCAGTGCAATATTCAGCGTTACGCTGTCACGCCGGGGTTGGGCAATAGCGGAGAGTGGCAGACAAGCCGCCAAGCCGGTTGCGCCCAATTGCTGGAGGCAGCGGCGACGAGGAATGTTCGGTACAGGCATGAGAGGGAACATGGCGTGCTTGGTTATTGGCTGCGATGTCCGTATGTATCAATCAGTATCCGATAATTGACCAAGCGCACGCGGCTTTGTAAGCAGTTATTTGATGCTACGAGTAATGTTGCGAGGTTGGCTTTCATCTTTGTAACGCGCGGATAAGCTCAGGGAACTGGCGAACCGGCATAGCCTATGGGGCGCCGGCAGATCGCTGAATCGGCATGCACAAGCTTCAACAGTACAAAGACAAACATCTCTGGCATGTGATCGCAGTCGTGGTCATCGTGCAAGTTGTACTTGCTTGGGCAGGCATGCACGTCTATACAGAGCGTGAGCTGCGTTATCGCCACCAAATAGAGAGTGGGCTCAAGAGCAACAACGACCGGGTGCTCCAGAGTTTGGCCAAGTGGCGGTCCAGCACGCTGGCTGCAGCTGAGTCGCTGATGGACGACATGCTGTTTGCTCACGCCTTATCGCGTTGGCTGGTTCAGCACGATGCACTGGTACGCGATGATTTGGAAAACCGTCTGCGTAGCCTGACGGAGCGCAATGAATTTGCCAAGGTGTTGTTACTTGATGCCGAAGGGCGCATCCTGCTAGCAACGGCGGGTGCGGAGGAGCGCACGCTCCCGGAGCGTGAACAAGCGGCGTTGCAACAAGCCTTGCTGCAAGCGCAAGCGGTGGTGGTGGAGCCTTACCGACAAGCCCAGTTTGCGTACCCCACTTTCTCTGTGCTCACCCCTTTGTACGATGGTTTGCAGCCTTTGGGGGCGCTGTGGATGGTGGTGGACTTGCGCGCTAACCTTTTCCCACTTTTGAATGCGATTCAGCAAGGCAGCGCTACCGCAGAATCGATGTTGTTGCAGCGTGAAGGCTTGGACGTTGTACACATCAATCCGTTGCGGCATCGCATTTCCCAGCCATTCGAAAGGCTGGCTTCTGTTGAACAGGATGATGACCTGGTGGCGGTGCAGGCGTTCGCGGGTATTCGTGGCGTTCTTTACGGTCCTGACTATCGAAGGCAACAGGTGTTGGCAGCCAGTGGTGTGGTGCCCGATTCACCCTGGTTGCTGGTGAGCAAAATCGATGTGACCGAAGCGTTTGCCCACGATCAGCGCAAGGAAGGGGTTTTCTTGGGCCTGCTGATCGGAATTTCCGCCTTGCTCATGTTGTCCACGGTGCTGTACTGGATCTGGCGCACGGGTCAGCGCGAACATGTGCTCAAAATCGAACTCGAAAACCACATGAAGTGGCTGGAGCGAGCGCAGAAAACGGCATTGCTGGGCTTTTTCTCGATCGATTTTTCAAACCGGAAGATCGAGCTGTCCCCGATGGCGGTCGAGATATTGGGAACGCAAGGCCAGCGGCAACTGACTTTCTCCGACTTGGCTCGCTACATACCCGCAGAACAAATCAAACGCACGCTGCGAAAGCTGTTGAAGGTACGGCGTTTCGGGACGGTGCAGAAAATTGAGTTCGATCTGCGTCCCCAGCTCCCGCAGTCGCATACGCATACGCATACGATAGAGTGCTGGTGCGAAATGCAAGATGCCGCCGCATACGATCAAACGGCCAAAATTATTGGAACCATCCAGGACATCACACAGCGCAAGGTGACGGACCAGGCCCTGGAGGAATACCGCACTTTGCTGGAGCACCAGGTACGCAAAGACAGCTTAACCGGGCTGTCCAACCGCCGCGCCCTGGATGAGGCATTGGATCAGGCATGGGAACATGCCATGCGTGACAGCCAGCCTTTGGCGGTGTTGGTGATCGATATCGACCATTTCAAAAGCTACAACGACCACTATGGCCATTTGCAGGGGGATGTGTGCCTGCAGCAAGTGGCCCACGTCCTTGAGCAGCAGGTGCAAGGGGGGGATGGGTCTGCATTCCGCTTTGGTGGGGAAGAGTTTGTGGTGTTACTGCCCAACACCACGCTTGCTCAGGCCGAGCAGATAGCCTGCCATCTTTGCCAGGACGTTCAAATGCAAGGCCTCGAGAACGCCGCAGCTCCGGAGGTGCAGGTGGTCACGATCAGCGTCGGCGTTGCCAGCGTGACACCGAGAACGGGCGACTGTCTGGGAGGCCGCTCTTTGATGGCCATGGCGGATGCCGCGCTGTACCAAGCCAAGAGCGCTGGGCGCAACCAGGTGTGCGTGCAAACCGCAGACTGATCGGCCTCCGGTCTGGCGGGATGGTGCCGCTAGCGTCACCTCGCCTTGGGGCGTGCGGTGCTGCTGAAATGTTTCCCTGATCCCCAGCGGAGAGTCCGTACCGCGATGCAGGCCGTTGCCATGCCCGCACCCGCGATGGGCATTCAGCGCAAGCGCACGATTCGTGATTCCAAAGCCCATGTGCTCACTGACGGACTGCATCCATCGCCGGTTTGCATCCAATTTCCACCGGGCCGGCTTTTCCATCCTCAACGGCAAATTGCGCCAGCGTCGTGACCGGGCTGTCCGCGCGCAAGGGGTTGGCCACGGTGCGCAGCTGGGTGCGCCAGGTGGTGGGGGTGATGTCCACCAGGCTGTAGCCACGTTCCTCGCAGCGGGCCAGCAGCACCTGCGGGTTGTGGGCACGCAGGGCGTCGACCTTGTCCTGGGTGGTGCCGCTGCGCGAGCTGATGGAGGTGGTGCAGAACTCGCTGGCCAGCACCGGGTTGCCGGCGCCCGGGGGGCGGTCGGCCAGCGTGGGCACGGCGCAGACGTAGTTCTGGTGGATGTCGCCGCCCAGCAGCACGCTGTTGCGCGGGGCGGCCTCGGCGATCTGCTGGCTCAGGCGCTGGCGGGCTGCGGGGTAACCGTCCCAGCTGTCGGTGGACTGGTGGCCGCTGGGCCGGCGGCGGGCGGTGAACAAGGTGGTCTGGGCCACCACGCTCCAGCGTGCGGCTTCGGGGTGGTGGCGGCTGTCGGCCTGCAGCTGGCGGCCCAGCCAGGCTTCCTGTTCGCGGCCCAGAAAGCTGCGGGCGGGGTCGAACAGCTCCGGGCAGCGGTCCGTGTGCACGCTGCCGCTGTCGGCCTTGCCGGGCGTGCGACAGGCCTGCAGGCTGCGGTACTGGCGGCCATCCAGCAGGTGCAGCTGGGCCAGCGATCCCCAGCGCAGGCTGCGGTACAGCTGCAGCCCTTGCTGGCTGCGCTGCAGGGCCCCGGCGCGCAGCGGCATGTTTTCGTAGAACGCCTGCCAGGCGGCCATGCGCCGGGCCAGAAAGGCGCTGGGATCGCCCACGCCCTGGTCGGCGGCATAGTCGTTTTCCACCTCGTGGTCGTCCCAGATCACGCTCCAGTTGCAGACCGCGTGTGCGGCCTGCAGCAGCGGATCGCTTTTGTGCAGTGCGTAGCGGTCGCGGTAGTCCTGTAGCGTGCGGGCGGTGCGCAGCGGTTGCGGGCGGGCCAGGCCTTCGGCGTTCGCGGGCTGGGCGTACTCGTAGATGTAGTCGCCCAGGAACAGCACCAGGTCCGGCTGGTCCTGCACCACGGAGCGCCAGGCGGCGTAGTGGCCGTGCTCCCAGCGCTGGCAGGCGGCGAAAGCCAGGCGCAGCCGTGGCACCGCTGCCCCGGGCGCGGGGGCGGTGCCGCAGCGGCCGGTGGGGCTGATGGCGTCGCCCTGCATGAAACGGTAGAAATAGTGGCGCCCCGGCGCCAGCCCGTTGACCTGCACATGGACGGCGTGCCCCCATTCCGGCAGGGCCTGGGTCTGGCCGCTGGCGGCGATGTGGCGGAACGCCGGGTCGTGCGCCAGTTCCCAGCGCACGGTCAGCGCGGGCAACGGCGGGGCCTCGGCCTGGCCCAGCCAGTGGGCGGGCGGGGTCAGGCGCGTCCAGATCAGGGCGTTGTCCGGCTGCGGGTCGCCACTGGCCACGCCCAGGGTGAACGGGTCGTGCTCGGGCTGGGCGCTGCCGCTGCGGGCCCAGGCGGGCACCTGGGCCAGGACCGCCCCCAGGCCGGCGCCCAGCAGCAACCCACGGCGACCGGTGAGCGAGCGATGGAAAAGTGAGCTATTCATGCAGGTGTGGTGCGCGCTGGAGGTGGTTTGGTCTGAAAGTTCGTCCGTGCCGCACGGGCGACCTGGTGATGCGGCATTGCGGCCACGAGGTCGGTCACCGAGGTGTGCTCAAGGGGCGGCATCCACGCTGTCCGGCAGCAGCCACAGGTGGGTGCACTGCCAGTGGTGCAGGATTTCGCGCAGGACCAGCAGTGCGGCGGCCGCGCGCGGATCCTGGGGCAGGTCGGGGTCCTGGTGGCTGTAGTGGCGGCTGGACTGGGCCACCAGGCGCTCGAACAGCGCCTCGATGGCCTCGCGCGTGATGGCGGGCACCTCGCCCGGGGCATGGCCACCGACGGCCTGCAGTGCCAGGTGGCGCAACAGGGGATCGCGCGTCGCCAGCAGGGTGTGCGCGGGCAGCAGGCGTGCCTGCGGCATGACGGCGTCCTCCACCTCCATGATGCCGGTCTCCAGCTGGGCGGGCGTGGGCATGCGCTGCTGGAAGCTGCGCTGGGTCAGCGACTGCAGGCCCAGCGGCAGATGGTGCAGCACGGGCGGGCTGGTGTCGCTGTCGCTGACCAGCAGGGTGCAGACGGGGCCCTCCACCGCGAACAGCGCCAGGGCCTGGTGGGGGGACAAGGCCGTGCCCAGCTGCGTGCGCAGCTGTTGCAGGGTGGCGAGGCTGGGGGGGTGCGCGGGGCGGTCGCCGGGCGCCGGGGAGCGGGGGATTCCGGACATGGTGGTCTGCTGCCGTGGGGGTACAAAGCCTTGGTTGTAAGCCCATTCCAATGCCCCTGCAGCGTACGCAGCGTGGCCGGTGCGCGGTGGCGGTCCGTTGCGGGGGCCGGCCACCGGCGGTACTGCCGCCGCAGGGCCGTGGCAGAGGGCCTCAGGCGAAGGTGACCCAGTCGCGGGTGGCGGGCGTATCCAGGTGGCCCAGGGTGTTGAAGGTCTGCAGCATCAGGCGCTTGGGGCTGGTGCTGAGCTCGGTCACGGCCGTGTTGCGGATGCGCATGTTCAGGGCGATCGACACCTCGGCCGGTGCGCCCAGCACCAGGCCCGCGGCGGTGGAGATAGGGCCCCCGCTGCTGACGACCAGCACGTCCCCGTCCGGGTGCTGGCGGCGTAGCTGGTCCAGGGTCTGGCGGATGCCGTCGGCAAAGCCTTCCCAGGTGGGCATGCCGGCGGGGCTGATCACGCCGGACATCCATTGCGCGATGGCATCGCACAGCAGGCGAAAGTGCGCCCGGTAGCGCTCCGGGGTGTCTGCCGGCGGCAGCGGGTCGGGGTGGATGCAGCGGATCAGCGCGTGGCTGTCGTACTCGTTGAGTGCCGGCAGGGCCTGGGCCGCGGGCAGGCCGGGCAAGGTGGCCTGGATGCCTTCCAGCGTCTGTACATGGCGGCGCAGCGTGCCGGTGCAGACCGCGTCGAAACGCTGGCCGCGCTCGTGCCAGTAGCGGCCCAGTTGCTGGGACTGCTGCAGCCCCAGGGGGCTGAGCTGGTCGTAGTCATCGGCGCCAAATGAAGCCTGGCCATGGCGTACAAGGTAGAGGGTTCCCATGGCCGCAGATTGTGGAAGCGGTCGATGCGGAATGCCTGTCCTATCGGAGACGATGGTGGCGGCCGGGCCGCAGTCCCGGAGGGGGTCAGGCCGGCCCGCAGGTGTATGCGCCGGCAGGCTGGGGCGCCGTGGACGGGATGGAGAGAAGGTTTTGATAGCTGTCAGCGCTGATGGGATGAGCGCTGCAGCCACTTTTCATTCACAGCTGTGGTGGCAGCTGCACCCAGTGGTTGTCCAGGGCCAGGTGGTCGCTGCGGCCGATGGCCGTCTGGCCAGGCCACTGCAGCACCTGCTGCGAGCCTCCAGACCACACGGGCGCGCGCGGCGGCTGCAGCGGCTGGATCACGCTGGGGTTGCTGAGGCTGTACACGCCGGCCTGGGCATCCTGGCGCAGGCAGCGCGCCAGGGCGTTCGGCGTGGCCGGGGGCTGCCACCAGCTCAGCACGTCGGCGCGCGGGCAGCTGACGGCAAACAGGTGGCCGTCGCTGCTGATGTCGCCGCCATAGCCCTGCCAGGGCGCGCCGGTGGGGCGGGGGGCGGTGTGCAGCCGTTGGCCGTCGAACAGGGCCAGCACCGGGGCGTGGAGCTTGTCCTCGGCCAGGTCGTGCTCGGCCTGCAGGGCAATGCCCAGCCAGCGCTGGCCCGGGTCCCAGGCCACGGCCGGTCCCCACGCCAGGTGGCGCAGGCTCAGCCGCGGATCGGGCAACTGCCATTGGCCGGCGAGGGCGCCCCGGTCCTGGGGCCGCAGGCGGACGATGGACGAGTCCATGTGGTCCAGGCGCAGCTTGCGGCGCCCGGTCTCGGGCTGCGTGGGAATGCCGCCGTTGGCCACCACCAGGCTGCCATCGCGGTCCAGCAGCAGCTGGTGCGGGTCCATGCCGCCGGTGCGCCATTCGGCGATCTTCTCCAGGGTCTGCGCGTCGCGCACGCCGATCAGGCCCTGGCTGTCGGCCAGGTCGGTTTCGGTGGTGTAGAGCTGCCGGCCGTCGGCACTGGCGATCACGTGGCCGTTGAAGGCGCGGTCGGGCTCGATCCAGTGCCAGTGCGCGCGACCATCCGGGTGCAGCTGCAGCAGCCAGTCGCCGGGGCGGCGGCTGGCAAACAGCAGGCGGCCATCGGCCAGTTGGGTCATGCCGTGGGCCCGCGTGGGGATGGCGTGGGCCTGGACCACCTGCAGGCGGTCTGTGGCGGTGGCCGGGGCCTGCAGCACGCCGACAAACAGGTCGGGCCCGACGGCCCAGGCCGCGGCCCAGCGGGGAGGCTGGGCGGCCTGCGCCCAGGGCCGCGTGGGCCAGGCTGCCAGCAGCGCCATGCCCTGCAGCCACTGCCGGCGCGTGCGCGAGGCGGGCTCAGTCACCGTCGGCATCCGAGAAGCCGATGGTGACATCCAGGGCCAGGGCGACGTCGTTTTCCACCAGGTGCTTGAGCTGGCTCAGCGCCCGGCTGGCTGGGGTGGTGCGTGCCAGCTCGACACGGTCCACGGCCTGCATGGCGGCATCGGCCTGCTGCACGGCGGCGCGCAGCTCGTCGGCCAGGCGTGTCCAGCCCTGGGCTTCGACCAGGCGGGCCATGCTCACGTGTTCCGGCTGGCGGGCGTCGCCCACGGCCAGGTGGCGCAGCGAGCCCCATTGCGCCTGCCAGCTGGCCAGCGTGCCCTGGCTGGGTGCGCGCGTGACGGCGGCCGGCTTGCCCGGGCTGGCGCTGCGCAGCGGCTTGTCCATGGACTGCCAGCGCAGCCGTTCCAGGCCGCCGATCCACTGGTTCAGGAATTCTGCGGTGCTGTGGAAATCCAGCGTGGTGCTGGCGCTGGCAGCCAGGTTGGCCTGGTGCAGGTCGTGCATTTCCTGGGCCAGCTCGGCAGCGACCAGGCCGACGTAGTGGCAGGCCGGGGTGTGCGGCTGGGCCACGTCGACCCACAGCAAATGCTCGGCCGCCGGGAAGCCCTTGGCCGGTGCGCCAATCGTCTCCATCGCGGCCAGATCCTGGGGGGCCTTGCGCAGCGCGGTCTTGAGCAGGGGCAGGCGCAGCGGCTGGAAGTCGACCATGCGCGCGGTGCGGCGTTCGATCTGCGGACCCATGGCCAGCGCCGACAGGCGCTCCCAGTCCTGGCTGGCCTGGGTGAACTGGGCGCGCGCCGCCGCCAGGCTGGCCTGGCCGGCGCAGTACTGCTGCACCTGGGTGTGCAACTGCTGTGCGGAGGCACTGGCCTGCGCCGATTGCGGCACAAACCATTGTGCGTACAGCGCCTGGGCAGCGGCCCCGGAGGTCAGGGGCGTGGCCGGTGGTGCGGCGGCCAGGGCATGGCCAGCGGTCAGCAGCCCGATCAGGCCCAGGGAGAAGAAAGAGCAACGCATCACAGAGATTCCACAAATTGAATCAGGGCTGCCCGGTCGGGTGCCGGCAGGTGGCGGAATTGTTCCCGCGCCGCCTCGGCTTCGCCACCGTGCCAGAGGATGGCCTCGGCGACGCCGCGGGCACGGCCGTCGTGCAGCAGGCGCTGGTGGTCGTTCACCGCCGGCAGCAGGCCGATGCCCCACAGCGGGGGCGTGCGCCACTGGCGGCCGTTGGCGGCAAAGTCCGGGCGGCCATCGGCCAGCGCCTCGCCCATGTCGTGCAGCAGCAAGTCGGTGTAGGGGGTGATGTCCTGGCCGGACAGGGCCGGGCTGCTCAGGCGCGGGAACAGTGCGGTGCCGGTGCGGTAGCTGGGGCGGTGGCACTGCGCGCACTGGGCGGCATGGAACAGGGCTTCGCCGCGCAGCACGCCCTCGTCCTGGGCGTTGCGGCGCGCGGCCGGGGCCAGGGTCGACTGGTAGAAGATGACATCGTCCAGCGCATAGTCCTCGATCTCGACCCCCTGCCGGCCCTTGGCATTGCCATTCGGTGCGGCCAGGCAGTCTTTCTGCGTGGTGGTACAGGTCTGTTGCGGGAAGCGGCGGGAGGTGATGCCGATGTCGCCCAGGAAGGCGCCGGCGGTCTGGTGTGCCAGGCTGCCGACGTTGGCCTTCCAGCCAAAGCGGCCCAGGATCATCTGCTCGGCGTAGGCATCCCAGACGTAGTTGGGCTGCCCCTTGATGGGGCCGGTGCTGGCCGCCTGGGCCTGGGCGTTGGCCAGGATCTCGGCCTCGGGGATGGCTTCCAGCAGACCCAGACCGATCACCTGCGGGGCAATCCGCGGGCTGACCATGACGTCGGGGGCCATGGGGCCATAGGCCAGGTTGCGCAGGTGGTAGCGGGGCTTTTCCAGGGTGTAGGGCGTGCCGTCGGCGTACTGCCCCTCAATGCGCTCGTAGCTCAGGTGTACTTCGCCCTCGCCCTGGACGCCATGGATGCCCATGGTGTTGAACTGATCGCCGTACACGGGCTCGTGCTTGGGGCCGCCGTGGGCATCGGTGCCGGGCACCGACAGGCGCAGCAGCAGGCCGGCAAACGGCTGGGGCGCCAGCGGGTTGTGGAAGTCGGGCGGCTGGGCGCGCCCGTCCTGCACGTGGCAGCCGCCGCAGGAGCGGGCCAGGAAATGCGGACCCAGTCCGTCGCGCGCGGTGGTGGAGGCCGGGGCCTGGACCCAGTTGCGCTTGAAAAAGGAGTTGCCCACCACGAAGCGCGTGCGTTCGGCGTCGCTAAGGTTGGCGGCGGGCAGCGAGAAGGCGTTACGGCCGTTGGAGAACACGGTGGTCTTGCCACCGGGCTGGGCATCGGCGGCAGGGCGCGCAAACAGGGCCTGCGCGGCATCTGCGGCGCTGGCGGCTGTGTCGCCAGGGGCCGGGCTGGCGGTGCAGGCGGCCAAGGCCAGGGCGGTGGCCAGCACGCTGCTGGTGCGGAGCAAGGAGGTCATAGGCAGGGGCCGAAGGCCCGGAAACAGCCACCGCGGCCAGGCCGCGGTGCAGGAGGACAGGCAGCCGTGGCTGCCGCTCAGGGCTCGACCAGGTTCAGCTGTTCGAAGCCGACGGCCTTGGCCGCGTCCACCAGGTCTTTGCTTTGCTGGGTCAGAGAGTCGATCGTGGCCTGGATCTTGGCGCGTGCGGCGCTGTCGCGTGCGCCCTGGATGGCCTGGTCGAACGGTGCCGGAATGGCTTGTGCCGAGGCCACGGACTTGGCAATCTGCAGCGAGGTCTTTTCGGCGATCACCGGGTCCTGCGCTGCCACCCAGTCGCGCAGGCCGGGGCCTTGCAGCACCGTGCCGTTGCGGCGCTGGTAGTGGCCCAGCCAGACATTCTGGATGCCCTGGGCGTTGGTGACCGCGTCGCGGTGGGTGTTGTCCGAGAAGCAGGAGTGCTCGTCTTCCTGGTCACGGCTGGCCATGGCCACCTCCAGGCGCTCGCCCGCCAGTTCGCCGCGCGACAGCGAGCCCAGGCCGATGAACACCTTGCGCAGGGATTCGTCGCCGCCCTGGTCGAAGGCCGCGCGGAAGTTGTTCTTCACGCCGGGCTTCCACTGGTCGGCCACGGATTGCAGGTCGTCCAGCAGCAACTCGGTCACCACCTTGAGGTAGGCGCGGCGGCGGTCGGCATTCGGCTTCTTGCCGTCCACGAAGTCGGTGTAGGGGCGCGCGCCGGGGCCGTGGTCGTCCAGGTCCTGGCCCCACAGCATGAATTCGATGGCATGCCAGCCGGTGGAGATGTTCTCCTCGCCGTCGTGCTCGTTCAGCGCGGCCAGGCGTTCCTTGGTGATGGGCAGCTTGCGGTTGTTGATCAGGCCGGCGTTGTCATCGCCCACCACGTAGTCCACATAGGACTCGTCCATGGGCCAGGCGTTGATCTGGCCCTCGGGGCCGTCGGCGTTGTCGATGGGGCCGTCGTAGAAGCGGAAGGCCTCGGTCTGGCCGTAGAACTCGCGGGCATCCAGCCAGGCCTTGCGCGCCGCGTTCTGGGTGGCGGGGCTGGGCTTGGCCAGGAAGGCATGGATCGCCTTTTGCATCTGCTGCGCGGCTGCGATGGTGTCGCTGTAGTTGGCATACACCAGGGTGCTGTAGTGCTGCACCACGGCCGAGGCCTGGAGCGCGCTGGGGCGGGCGCTGGTCGCAGCGGGTTGGGCGGCGGAGGCCGGTGTGGCCGCGAGGGTACCAAGGGTCAGGGCACTGGCAATCAGATAGCGATACATAAGGCAGGCAGTGGCACAAGGCAGAATCAAAGGTGCGCGGATTCTACGCGATTGATAATTATTTTTATTTGCTTTGTCGCAACGCGGCCGGGCCGTGGCCTGAGGGCCCTTCGCTCAGAGCAGCACCGTGCCCCGCACGCAGGTCACGGTCTGCCCGCCGATCCACAGCTGCTGCTGCGCGTCCTGCTGCACGGACACCCAGCCGTCGCGCCCCACGCAGGCGCCCTGGTTGGCCATGTAGGGCGCCTGCAGGTGGCCTTGTGCGATCAGCCAGTCGGCCAGGCTGCCGTTCAGGCTGCCGGTGACCGGGTCTTCGACACCCGTGGTGGAAAAGGCCCGCACTTCCAGCTGGGCCTGGGCTGTGGCCGGTGCGGCGCGCAGGCCGGTGGCAAAGGCTTCGGCCTCGCGGCAGGCGCGGCCGATCAGCGGCGTGGCGTCGTCGGCCTGGTAGCGTGCCGCTACGCCCACCTTGTGGCCCAGGGCCTTGATGCGCGCCAGGTCCGGCTCCAGGCCGAGCACGGTGTCCGGGCTGTCCAGCAGCAGGCACAGCCAGTGCGGGCCGTTGTCCAGGTAGGCGGCGTCCAGCACCTGCTCGTTGGTGATGCCCAGGGCCTCGTAGATCAGGTGCAGGTGGGCAGGCAGCGGCAGGGCGCGGGTGGCCGGGGTGGCAAATGCCAGCCCGGCGGCCGAGGGCTGGATGGGGATCAGGCCCTTGGCGCACTCCTGCACGATGCGTGTGGGGTCCTGGGGCGTGCCGCCCTGGGTCAGCCAGGCATGGCAGGTGCCCAGCGTGGGGTGGCCGGCGAACGGCATTTCGGCGGCCGGGGTGAAGATGCGCACGCGGTAGTCGGCGCCCTGGGCGCGGCCGGCCTCCGTCGGCGGCAAAACGAAGGTGGTCTCGGACAGGTTGGTCCAGCGCGCAAAGCTTTGCATCTGGCCCTCGTCCAGGCCCTGGCCATCCAGCACCACGGCCACCGGGTTGCCCCGGTAGGGCTCGGCGGTGAAGACGTCCACGGTCATGAACGGGCGGGTGGTCAGGGGTGGGCAATGGGCGGACATGGCGGGGTTCCCAATCAGAGCGAACAAAAAAGCGCATAGCTTGCGAGAAGCTATGCGCTGTGCACGATACGCCACCCGGGGTGGCGTCCAGGCGATTATTTGGCCTGGAGCGCGCGGATGGCGGCGGCCAGGGCGGCAATACCCTGGTTGATCTGCGCGGGCGAGACGGTCACGTACGACAGGCGCAGGGTGTTGTGTTCGGCCTCATCGGCAAAGAAGGGCGCGCCAGGCACAAAGGCCATGCCGCGCTCGACCGCTTCGGGCAGCAGCTCCTGGGCGTTCATGCCCTTGGGCAGGCGCACCCACAGGAACATGCCACCCACGGGGCGTGTCCAGCTCACGTCCAGGCCTTCCATTTCGCGCTCCAGGGCCACCAGCATCACATCGCGCTGGGCCTTGTACATCGCACGGATGGTGGGGATGTGCTGCTGAAGGAAGCCGTCCTTCATCACCTCTGCCACCACGCGCTGGTTGAAGCTGGGGCTGTGCAGGTCGGCGGCCTGCTTGGCCTGGGTCAGCTTGCCGTAGACCGACTTGGGGGCCACGATGAAGCCCACGCGCAGACCGGGGGCCAGCACCTTGGAGAAGGAGCCCATGTAGATCACGCCCTCGGGGTTGCGCGCCGCCAGCGGCAGGGGCGGCTCGCCCTCGTACCACAGGTCGCCGTAGGGGTTGTCCTCGATCAGGGGGATGTCCAGTTCCTTGGCCTTTTCCACCAGGGCCTGGCGGCGCGCCTCGCTCATGGTGCGGCCGGTGGGGTTCTGGAAGTTGGGCAGCACGTAGGCGATGCGGGCCTTGTCGGCACCGTTGCCGACCTTGGCGGCGAAGTCCTCGACCAGCATGCCTTCGTCGTCGCTGTCCACACCGACAGCCACGGGCTCCATGGGGGTGAAGGCCTGCAGGGCGCCCAGGTAGGTGGGTTTTTCCACCAGGATGCGGCTGCCCTTGTCCATGAAGATCTTGGCGATCAGGTCCAGCGCCTGCTGGCTGCCGGTGGTGATCAGCACCTGGTCGGGGTTGACGTCCCAGGGCAGGAAGTCGGCGATGGCCTGGCGCAGCGCAGGGAAGCCTTCGGTGGTGGAGTACTGCAGCGCCGCGGCGCCGTCACGCTCCATCACCGCGTTGCAGGCGGCGGTGAAGGCCGTGATCGGGAAGCCCGCGGGGGAGGGCAGGCCACCGGCCATGCTGATGATGCCGGGACGGTCGGTGAGTTTCAGAATCTCGCGGATCGCGGAGGAGTTCATCTTGGCGGCACGTGCAGCCAGGGTCCAATTCGTCATAACTACTCAATCTCTAGAAGCGGCGCGCGCACTGTGCGCGTGCCGGACAAGGCGTGGTGCAAAGAGCATACCGTTGTGGGGCATGGCCGTGTCACCCGGAAACTACGCATAGCCGGGCGCTGCGGCAATGGGCGTCGGGCACGGGATGGGCGGCGGCGCCGGTGCAGCTATTGTGGGGCGAAGCGCCGCGGCTTGCAGGGGCCGGGCCGAAAAAATCACCGCCGCTTCAGGCGCGCAACATCCAGGCTGCGGTGCCCACCAGCAGGGCGGCCATCAGGCGGTTGAACCACAGCAGGCGCCGGCCGTGGGCCAGCCACTGGCGCAAGGCAGCGCCGATGCAGGCGTAGCACAGGTTGCTGCAGAAGGCGTAGCTCGCCATGACGGGGAGCACGACGAGCATGCGCTCGGCAAAGTTGGCCTGGCCAGCGACCCATCCTGCGACGATGGTCAACGCCAAAAACCATGCCTTGATGTTGATGAATTGCAGCAAAACCCCTTGGGCAAAACTGATTTGCAGCTGCGCGGGCCGCGCCTGGGCCAACTGGCCGCTGCCCGACAGCTTCCAGGCCAGCCACAGCAGGTAGCCGATGCCCACGGCCTTGATGCCCGCGCGCAGGGGGGGCAGGCCGGTGATCAGCGCGCCCACGCCCAGGGCGCACAGCCCCAGCAGCAGGGTCCAGCCGACGGGCACGGCCAGCACGAAGCGCAGGCTGTGGCGCAGGCCGTGGTTGGCCGCCATGGCGGTCGACAAGGTGGTGTTGGGGCCGGGGGTGAAGCTCATGGCCGTGGCCAGAATGAGCAGGGCGGTGAATTCGTGCAGGGGCATGGCGGGCGGGGTCAACAGGGGCGCACTGTAGGCCGCTGCGGGGTGCCGCGCCAGCGCGTTTTCACCGACGGCATGGGGAGCTTGTCAAAAACCGAAGCTGCTGGCGCTGGTCTTGTCTGGTGTTTGAGGGATTTTCGATCCGAAAAGCTTGCCAGATGAGCGCCAGTTGCTTTGATTTTTGATGGCTTTACCAGCTGGGCCGCTGGTTGGGCCATTCGCACACCAGACGCAGCAGGGTGCGGTTGACGTGCTCCAGGCTGATCTCGTGCTCCTCGCACAGGGCGCGGATGGCGTGGGCGCCGTCCTCGCTTTCCAGTGCCTGGGCCAACTGCAGGCTGGGGGCGTACGGGCCTTCGCCCTGCACGGCGGCCTGGGGGATGCGCTCGGACAGCGGCAGCCGCGTGAGCGTGGTCTCCAGCGGCTCGTCCAGCACCTCGTGCAGGCGTGAGAACAGGCCGCACAGGTAGACCTCGCTGCGCAGCTCCTGGCTGACGCCGGCATCCAGCAGGTGCGAGGTCAGCGCGGCGCGCATCACCATCGACAGGCGGATGGGCTGCAGGTCCTTTTCGTGGCTGGCGTGGATCAGCTGGGTGCCCAGCCATTCCTTGAGCGTGCCGTAGCCCAGCATCACCAGCGCACGGCGCAGCGAGTTGATGGGGTTGCGCGCGCCCAGGGCGGCCGAGTTGGCGTACAGCATGAAGCGGTAGGCCAGCAGCGGGTCCTCGCTGAGGATGTCTTCAAAGGTTTCCAGCGACTGGTCGGCATCGACGGCCTTGAGCAGCCGCAGCACGTGCTCGTGCGAGGGGTGCAGCACGCGGGCGCCGCGCAGCTTGTGCAGCACGTCCTCGTCGGGCCAGCCGGCGATGGCGCTGGCATGGTAGTGCTCCAGGCAGCGGCGTGCCAGGGCCTGGCTGTGGATGTCCTCGTACATCTGCCCTTCCAGCAGCGACAGCCGCTGGGACACGGCCTGGTCGGCCGTGGCGTGCATCAGCGCCAGCGCATCCTGGGGTTCCAGGTGCAGCAGGCTGCAGGCGAAGTTGTTGGCTTCCTGGGCCGTGGGCAGGCGTTCCATGCTGCCGCGCCAGACCAGGCGCACGCCCTTTTCGGCGGCGCGCGTGGTCAGGGCGCGCAGCAGGGCGTTGGCGTTCAGCCACTCGGCGCGCACTTCCAGCGCCCAGGAGGGGTTGGGGCCGATCTGGGCCAGCAGGCCTTGCAGCAGCGCCGGCGATTGCGGCGACAGCAGCAGCAGGGGGGCGTGGGGCGACCACATCTCCTGCAGGATGCGCAGCAGGTGGGCCGTGTCGGCCGGGTTGTCGGGCGTGTCGTGCAGGAACAGTTGCACGCCCGCCAAGTGGCGCTGTGCATTCCACAGCGGGCGATAGCCCATCACCAAAGCATTCAGAACGAATTCCACAGCGCAAGCGCTCCGTGTTGAGGTCTAGGGAGGGCTGCCGTTGCCAGCCGCCCGGGACCGGGTGGCCCCGCCGTTGCGGGACCACGCACCCAGGCTAGTGGGGGCAGCGTTCAGCGGATGTAGTCGAACAACGACAGCTTCTGGATGGAGGCGTAGGACTGCAGCGCCGCCGAGACCGCGGTTTCCTGGGTCTTGAGCTGTGCAATCGCCTTCACCATGCCTTCGGAGTCGTAGTCTTCCGCGGCCACGCGCTGGGCCTGCACCTGCTCGTCGCGGGCGTCCAGCGTGTTGTTCATGCGCTGGGCCTGGTTCAGCAGGTCCCCGGCGACGCCGCGCACGGTGGAGATGCGGTTCAGCGCGGTGTCCAGCTCGGCCAGCGACTGGGCGATGCCATGGGCCAGGGCGCCGGAGTTGGTGCTGCCGTCGGGGTTGCCGCCGTTGCGCACCGTGGAGATGGCGTGGTCGATGGCATCGAAGACGGAAATGGTTTCGCTGGGCTTGACGGTGAAGCTGTCGCCCACGGCCGGTTCGCCGCTGATGGTCAGCACCATGCCGGCGACATCGATGGCGTCGCCCGCCTTGTAGGGCAGCATCGTGGTGCCGCCATCCAGGCTGTACGACAGCACGCCGTTGTCGTCGTGGAAGCTGATGGTCACCTGCACGGTCAGCGCGGTGGCGGTGGCCGGGTCCTTGATCACGCCGGCGTCGGTGTGGGCCTTGCCCTGGTTGGCCGGGTTGGCGTCCACGGCCAGCACGCCGTTGCCGGTCTTGCCGCTGAAGAAGGCCAGGGCACCATCCAGCGAGTTGGTGATGGTGTATTCGCTGCTGTTGGGCTGGCCGGACTGGATGCCGTTGCCGCCATTGGGGAACGGCGTGTTGGCCTGGGTGTCCAGACCGCGGAACAGGGGCAGGCCGTTGCTGTCCGTGCGGTTGCTGTACTTGAGGATCTGGTCGCGCAGGCTGGTCAGCTGCTCGACCAGGGTGTCGCGCTGGGTCTGGTTGTAGGTGCCGTTGCCGGCCTGCACCAGCAGCGTGCGCAGCTCCTGCACGGCGCTGTTGATTTCGCCCAGCGTGCCTTCGGCGTACTCGACGGTGGCGGTCTGCGCATCCAGCATGCGCTTGTCGGTCTCGATGCGGTCCAGGCGGGTGCGGGCGCGTTCGGCCAGGGCGGCCGCCACGGGGTCGTCACTGGCGCGCAGCACGCGCTTGCCGGCCGTGGTGTGTTCCATCTGGCTGGCCAGTTCCGCTTGCTGCTTGCTGATGTTGCTGATGGTGCGGTCATACATGTTGGCCGTACCCAGGCGTGTAATGCTCATGGAGAACTCCTAAACCTTGATGAATCAGCCGCCGACCGCGTTGAGCACGCTGTCGAACAAGGATTGCGCGGTTTGAATGATCTTGGCCGAGGCCTGGTAGGCCTGCTGGTACTGCAGCAGGCGCGCGGCTTCCTCGTCCAGGTTCACGCCCGATACCGCTGTGCGATCTGCGTTGAGGTTGTTGGCCACGGTTTCGGACAACTCGGCCGCGTACTTGGCGCTTTGGGTGCGCGTGCCGATCACGGCCATGGCCGAGGAGAAACCGTCGCTCAGCGTGGTGCCGCCGTCGAAGATGGTGGTGTCGCGCAAGGCCAGGAAGGCCGAGGCGTTGCCGGCGTTCAGCTTGTAGCCGTCGCCCAAGTCTTTGGCATTGCCCACGGTCACGGTGTCGGTGCCGTTGGCGCCAGGTGTGCCTGTGAGCGTGATGTTCCAGCCGTTGATCTGGATGGCCTGGCCCGAGGTGTAGGGCGCGGCGGCCGAGGCGGCACTCCAGCTGCTGGTGGCCGGGTCGTAGGTCTGGTAGCTGTAGTTGCCGGCGCCGTCGAAGGTGATGCGCACCGGGGCGTTCTGGGCCGGCACGCCGGCCAGGTCCGTGGCGCGCAGGCTGCTCATCTGCAGCGTGCCCTGGTTGCCCTGGTTGATCTTGGCGGTCACGGCGCTGGACACAGCCAGGTCGCCGGCGTTGTGCACCAGCGGCTGGATTTCGTCGGCGGCCGCGCTGAAGGGCTGGAACAGGATGCTCTGGCCCTGGGTGGCGCTGGCGGTGACCGTGGCGGGCACGGAGAACTGCAGGCCATCGACCTGGGCATCGATACCGTTCACCGGGTCGATGGGCAGGTTGGTGGTCTTGCCGTCGGAGATGCGGATCAGCTGGGCGTTGCTGCTGCCGTCGAACAGGATCTTGTAGTCCGAGGCGACCAGGCTGCGTGTGTCGGTCACGGTGGCCGTGGCGCTGGTGGCCGGGTTGCTGACGTCGTAGCCGGTGATGTTGCTCCAGCCCTGGGTCTGCGTGGTCAGCTTGAACAGGTCGGTGCCGTAGTTGCCCGACAGGGTCAGGCCCAGCTTGTTCTGCTGGTTCAGCTCCGAGCCGATGACCAGTGCCAGGCGGCCCAGCAGGTTGCGGCCGACGACCAGGTCGTCGTTGTTGAATTTCAGCAGGCCTGCGATCTCGCCGCCACCCACCATGTTGGCGGTCAGCTCGACCTGCTCGCCATTGGGCTGGCTGAAGTACAGCGACAGCTTGCCGCTGCCCGGGTATTCGGTGGTTTCTGCCACGCTCAACTGGCCGGCGCTGCTGCCCAGCACCAGCGGCTGGCTGCCGCCGACGAACAGGTTGATGCCGCCGTTGTCGGCGTCCACCTGGCTGGTCTGCACGTACTGGTTGATCTCGCGGATCAGCTGCTCGCGGGCGTCCAGCAGGTCGTTGGGCTGGTGGCCCGAGGCCACGGCGCGGCTGATCTGGGTGTTCAGCGCGGCCACCTGGCCTGCCAGGTTGTTCACCAGGGTGACGTTGTTGCCCAGCTGCTGCTGGGTGCTGTAGTCCTGTTCCTTGAGCGTGGCCGAGGCCGCGCGGAAACGCGCCGTTAGCTCGCTCATGCGGGTCAGCACCACGTTGCGGGCGGTGCCGTCGGAAGGTGCGGCCTCCACGTCCGCGAAGGCATTCATCACGCTGTTGATGGCGGCGCCCAGGCTGCTGTCGCCACCCGAGTACACGTCCTGCATCTGCATCAGCGACTGGTAGCGGATGGCGTCGGCGGCGCTGGCGGCATTCGCTGCGTTCGACTGCTTGCCCAGTAGCTCGTTGTAGTGGCGCATGACGGTGGCCACTTGCACGCCCTTGCCGACAAAGCCGTTGCCCACGTTCTGGCCGATCAGGGCGCTGGTGGCCACGGTCTGGCGGGAGTAGCCGGCCGAATTCGCGTTGGCGATGTTGTGGCCGGTGGTGGTCAGGGCGTGCTGGTTGGCAACCAGGGCGGAAACGCCGACGTTCATCAAGCTCATGGTGGAGGTCTTTCTAAAGCTTTAACCTTGGGTGCCCTGCTGCGCGGCGCGGGCACTTTCAATCGCGCGGGACAGCTTGCTGGCGTAAAGAGGGTCGGTGGCATAGCCCGCGTTCTGCAGGGCCGTGGCGTAGGCCTTGGCGTTGCCCGTGCTTTCCACGGCCTGCGCATAGCGCGGGTTCTCCGTGATCAGGCGGGCGTAGTCGCGGAAGGAGTCTTCGTACGAGTCGTAGGCGCGGAACTTGGCCTTGACCTTGCGGGGAATGCCGTCGACGTATTCGGTGGTGGTGATCTCGGCCACCTTGCCCTTCCAGTTGCCCGTGGCCTTGATGCCGAACAGGTTGAAGGAGTTGCTGCCGTTGTCGCCGCGGATCTCGCTCTTGCCCCAGCCGGTTTCATGGCCGGCCTGGCCCAGCATGTAGCTGGCGGGAATGCCACTGTCGCGGGCCACGCGCTCGGCGGCGCTGCTGTGGGCCTGGACGAAGTTGTCACGCCCCTTGGGCGATGGCGCATAGGCGTCCAGAAAGGCCGTGCTGCCCACGCCCGAATTGCCCGACAGCCCCGGATAGCGCGGGGTGCGGCCGGCAAAGCTGACGGTGGAGGGGATGCTGAAATTGCGTTCGGTGCCGCCCAGGGCCGCTGCGGGATTGACGCCGGCCTCGGACGGATCGATGCCCATGGAGCGCGCGATCTGCGCCGTGATGGCATCGGCCAGGCCGCCGGGCATGCCCGCCATGGAGACGGACAGCTGCTGGTCCATCATCGAGTCGGCCAGCTTGGAGCTGTCGTTGTCCAGCAGGCCGCTTTTCATGGTCGCCTGGCGCATGCTCTTGATCATCTCGTGCATGAACAGCGACTCGAGCTGCTTGGCAGCTTCGCGGGCGGCTTGCGGGTTGTTCGCGTTGGCCTGGCTCTTCAGGCTGTTGAGCGAATTGATGTCGGTGGCCAGCGCATTGTTGGCCGACAGAGACAAATTCATATCACCTCCAGCTCGGCGTTCAGGGCACCGGCGGCCTTGATGGCCTGCAGGATGGCCAGCAGGTCCTGGGGCGTGGCGCCCAGGGTGTTCAGCGAGCGCACCACATCGGTCAGTTGCGGCGAGGACGGCACGCGGATGACCTTGCCGGGCTCCTGCGTGACGTTGATGTTGGTCTTCTCCGTCACCACGGTCTGGCCCTGCGAGAAGGCGCCGGGCTGGCTGATCACGGGGGTGGAATCGATGGTGATGGCCAGGTTGCCGTGGGCAATCGCGCAGGGGCCCAGGGTCACGGCCTGGTTCATCACGATGGAGCCGGTGCGGGCATTGATCACCACCTTGGCGGCCGGCTTGTTGATCGGCAGGGTCAGCTCCTGGATGTCTGCGATGAAGCCGACGCGGGCGCCGGGATTCACGGGCGCGCGCACTTCCACGGTGCGGCCGTCCAGGGCCATGGCGGTGCCCATGCCATGGCGGCCATTGATGGCCTTGACCACCTGGCTGGCGGTCTGGAAATCGGTGTCGTTGAGGCCCAGCTTGATGGTGTCGCCGTCATTGATGGGCGTGGGCACGGCCCGTTCGACCTGCGCGCCCTGGGGGATACGGCCGGCGCTCAGGTGGTTGATCTGGACCTTGGAGCCGCCTTGCGAGGCCCCGGCGCCACCGACCACCAGGTTGCCCTGGGCCAGGGCGTAGATCTCGCCATCGGCGCCGCGCAGCGGCGTGGTGATCAGCGTGCCGCCCTTGAGCGACTTGGCGTTGCCCATGGACGAGACGTTGATGTCGATCTGCTGGCCGGGCTGGGCAAAGGCGGGCAGCTCGGCAGTCACGATCACGGCCGCGACGTTCTTGAGCTGCAGGTTGTTGGTGTTGGCCGTGGCTGGCAGCGTGATGCCCATCTGCTGCAGGTAGTTGGACAGCGTCTGGGTGGTGTAGGGCATCTGGGTGGTCTGGTCCCCCGTGCCATCGAGGCCGACCACCAGGCCATAGCCGGTCAATTGGTTGGACCGCACGCCCTGAACCGAGGCCACTTCCTTGATGCGCAAGGCGTGGGCGGGAGCGGCCAGCATGCCGCCGCTGAGGGCCAGCAACGCCAGGGCGAGGCGTGCGCTGCGGAATGTGGGGAGCGTGGACAGTACTTTCATACTGCCCAATTCTGGAGAGCTTTAGAAAGGGATAAAGCTCAAAAAGAAGCGCGACAACCAGCCAATTGCCTGCGCTGTATTTTGCTGGCCGCGGCCGCGCGATTCCACGCGCACATTGGCCACCTGGGTGGAGCTGATGACGCTGTTCGGCTGCAGCTGGTAGGGGTCGACGGTGCCGGTGAAGCGCAGCACATCGACGTTCTGGTTCACGCCGATCTGCTTTTCGCCGGTGACCACCAGATGGCCGTTGGGCAGCACTTCGACGACGGTCGCGGTGATGGCGCCGGTGAAGGTGTTGGCGCTGGTCGTGCCGCCGCCGCCTTCGAAATCGGCATTGCTGCCGGCACCGATGGTGCCGGCCTTTTTCAAGGTGTTCAGCGCCCCGCCGGTGATGAAGGGAATCGCCGTCAGGCTGCTGGAGATCGAGCTGTCGCGGTTCACGGTCGATGACGATTGCTGACTGGCCGTCACGCGTTCGGCGATCTGGATGGTGACCATGTCCCCGACCAGGCGGGCGCGGCGGCTTTCAAATGGTGGGCGGTAGCGGTTGGCCTGGAACAGGCCGCCCGTGGCCTGGGCCTGCTGCTGGGGCACGGCAATCGCCGTGGCAGGCAGCGGGTGGGTCTGGCTTTGCAGGTCCACCGGGGGCGGGTCGTTGAAGGCGCAACCGCTGATGACCAGGCTGGCCGCGCCCCACAGCGCAATGCGGGGCGTGCGCTGGGCCAAAGCGAAAACTTGGGAGGAGGGGCGAGAGGCGGCGGACATAAGCGCTCCGGGAAATGCAAAACAGGAGCGGCTTGCGCTGGTGCAGACTGGGTTTGCAATGCTTTTTGCTTTGAAACCCTCGCTGAACAAGCGCCAGGCGCTCTGAATAGAGGTGTGAATTACAGCTGCGAGAGCTTGGCCAGCATCTGGTCGCTGGTGGAGATGGCCTTGGAGTTCATCTCGTAGGCGCGCTGGGTCTGGATCATCTGGACCAGCTCTTCCACCACGTTCACGTTGGACGATTCCAGGAAGCCCTGCATCACCGTGCCCAGGTTGTTGGTGCCCGGGGTGCCGGCCTGCGGAGCGCCGGAGGCGGCGCTTTCGCGGTACAGGTTCTCACCGATTGGCTCCAGGCCGGCCGGGTTGATGAAGGAGGCGGTGTTGAGCTGGCCGATCTGCTGGGGCTGGGCGTTGCCGGGCACGGTCACGCTGACCACGCCGCTCTTGCTGATGCTCAGCTTGGTGGCGTCCTGGGGCACGGTGATGCCGTCCAGCAGCGGGTAACCGCCCGCGGTCACCAGCTGGCCGGTGGCGCTGCGGCTGAAGGTGCCGTCACGGGTGTAGGCCGTGGTGCCATCGGGCATCTGGATCTGGAAGAAGCCGTCGCCGCTGATGGCGACATCCAGTTCCTTGCCGCTTTCCAGGGGCGTGCCCTGGGTGAAGTTGCGGGTGGTGGCCACGGTGCGCACACCCAGGCCCAGGTGCATGCCGGTGGGCAGCACGTTCTGTTCGTCGGCCTGGGCACCGACCTGGCGCAGGTTCTGGTAGATCAGGTCTTCGAACACCGCGCTCTGGCGCTTGTAGCCGGTGGTCGAGACGTTGGACAGGTTGTGCGAAACCACATCCATCTGGGTTTGCTGGGCAGACATGCCGGTCTTGGCAATCCACAGTGAATTCATCATGGCGAAGTGTCCTTCCGTAATTCAGGGGCCGGCTTTAGCCGTTCAGGCTCAGCAGCTGGCTGGCGCTCTTGTCGTTGGTTTCGGCAGTGGTCAGCAGCTTCATCTGCTGCTCGAACTGGCGCGAGGCGGCGATCATGCCGACCATGGCTTCCACGGCGTTCACGTTCGAGCCTTCCAGCGAGCCTGCCACCATGGTGGCGTTGGCATCGGCCGGCAGGTCGCCCTGGGGCGAGCGGAACAGGCCGTCATCGCCACGCTTCAAGGTCTGTTCCTGGTTGGGGGTCACCATCTTCAGGCGGCCCACATTGATCGGGTCCTGGCCGGCCAGGGTGGCCACCACCGTGCCGTCGCCGCCAAAGCTGATGCTGGCGTTCTGCGGAATGTCGATCGGTGCGCCGCCATCGGTCAGCACGGGCAGGCCGGTGGCCGTGACCAGCTGGCCTTCGGCCGTGACTTCGAGGGCACCGTTGCGGGTGTAGGCCTCCAGGCCATCCAGCCCCTGCACGGCAAACCAGGCATTGCCGCGCGCCATCAGGTCGGTGCTCTTGCCGGTGTGGATGGCGGGGCCGGCCTGCTCCAGGTGGCCGGAGGTGGCATCCAGACCGAACACGCGCGTGGTGGAGCCCTGGCCTTGCAGTGGCACAGAGCGGAAGGTGCTCAGCTCGGCACGGAAACCCGTGGTCGAGACATTGGCCAAGTTGTTCGACAGCACCGCCTGCCGCTGCGCGGCCGCGTTGGCGCCGGTCATGGTGGTGTAGATGATGCGGTCCATTACAAACTCCTAATTGCGCGCGTCGGCTGCGCTTAGCGCAGGTTGACCAGGGTCGAGAAGATCTGGTCCTGGGTCTTGATGGTCTGGGCGTTGGCCTGGTAGGCGCGCTGGGCGGTCATCATGCCGACCAGCTGGGCGGTCAGGTCCACGGTGGATTCCTCCAGGGCATTGCCCTGGATCACGCCGAAGCTGCCGCTGCCGGCGGAGCCGTACACCGGTGGGCCGGAGTCGTTCGAGGCCACCCAGTTGTTGTTGCCATCGGGCTGCAGGCCCTGGCTGTTGGTGAACTTGGCCAGGGCCAGCTGCGCTTCGGCGCGGGTGACACCGTTGGAGTAAGTGGCCATCAGCGTGCCGTCCGAGGCCACGTTCACGGCCGTCAACTCACCCGTGGCATAGCCGTCCTGGGTCAGCTTGGCCACGGAGAAGGCGCTGCCCATCTGTGTCACCTTGCCCAGGTCGATGTCCACCGGCCAGGGACCGGGGGTGGGGTTGTTGGGGTTGGTGGTGTCGACGGTGGTGGTCAGCGTGGTGCCGGTGGGGGCTGCGAACTGGGGCACGTAGCCGGCATCACCGGGGGTCAGGCCGCCGGGGTCGGCCGCACCGCTGAAGGCGGCCACGGTTTGCAGCTTGCCCGTGGAGCTGAACACCATCTGGCCGATGGGCATGTCATTGGGGTTCAGGCTGTCGTACACAGTCCAGGTGTTGGCGCCCGACTTCTGGAAGTACATGGACAGCGGGGTGGCCATGCCTTGTTCGTCGAACACTTCCAGCGACGTGCCATAGGTGGAACGTGCTGGGGCGGGCACGGCACTCTGGTCCACGCGTGCATCCAGATTCAGCGTGGCGGTCACGGTGCTGGTCTGCTTGGCGGGGATGGGGGTGCCGGCAGGGAACACCAGGTTGCTCAGTGCCACGCTGGTGCGCAGGCCGGTGGTGGCGTCGACGGTGTAGCCCTGGACCTTGTCGCCATTGACCGTGACCAGTTCGCCGGCCTTGTTCAGCTGGAAGGCACCGTTGCGGGTGTAGGCCGTGCCGGTGCCGGTTTGCACCACGAAGAAGCCGTCGCCGTTGATGGCCATGTCCAGGCCGTTGGCGGATGGGGTGGTGACGCCTTGCGTGAACTGCTGGGACACAGCGGCCACGCTGACACCGATGCCGGTGTTGGTGCTGCTGGACGCACCCATGGCGCTGGCCACCATTTCATTGAATTCAGCGCGGGAGTGCTTGAAGCCTACCGTGTTGCTGTTGGCGATGTTGTGGCCGATGACGTCCAGGTTCTTGCTGGCAGCGTTCAGGCCGGACAGACCGTGATAGAAACCCATGGTTGACTCCTGCGAATTTAGAACACAGCCTTGACGCTGTTGTAGTTGATGCTTTCACCGTTCGCCAGCTCCAGCATGAGCGAGCCGTTGCTGATGCTGGTGGCGACCACCGCGTTGGGTGACAGCGTGGTGGACTTGACCGCGGCTTCGCCGTTGGTGGCAGTGACCTTGAAGCGCAGGTCCATGCTTTCGCCGGTGTAGTCGCTGCCGTCCCAGGTGAAGTAGTTGCGGCCCGCGTTGGCCGAACCCATCTCGATCGTGTCCACGAGCTTGCCGTTGGCATCGGTGATGGTGACCGTGACGTTGGAGGCCGAGGCATCCAGGTCGAAGGCCGCCGTGCCGGTCAGGTGCTTGGTACCGTCTTCGGCTTCCTTGGCGGCCAGGCCCAGGTGGTTACCGGCGGACAGCACGGTGTGGCCGATCATGGACACACCCTGCAGCATCTGCATGGAGGCGAACTGGCTGGTCACGCTTTCCACGGTGCTGTTGAGCTTTTCGATGCCGCTGACGGTGCTAATCTGCGCCATCTGCGATGTCAGCTGCGAGTTGTCCATTGGGCTGGTAGGGTCCTGGTTCTGCAGCTGGGCCACCAGCAGCGTCAGGAACTGGTCCTGCATGTCGGCTGCGGAGGTGACCGAGCCGCTGCCGGAGGAGGTGCTGGTGTTGGAGGAAACGCCGGAAATCATGTGCGCCTACTTTCTGTGTGCTTATTGGCCCAGCTGCAGCGTCTTCAGCAGCAGCGACTTGGCGGTGTTCATGACTTCCACGTTGTTCTGGTAGGAGCGGGAAGCCGAAATCATGTTGACCATCTCGTCCACGGCATTGACGTTGGAGTGGGTCACATAGCCCTGGGCGTCGGCCAGCGGGTGCTCGGGGTTGTGCACGCGGCGACCGGGGGTGTTGTTTTCGGTGACGTCCTTGACCTTGACGCCGGCCGCCCCTTCGGGACCCATGGGCGCGGTCTGGAAGACCACTTCGCGGGCCTTGTAGGCCTGACCATCGGGGCCGGCGACGGCGTCGACGTTGGCCAGGTTGGAGGCCACAACGTTCAGGCGCTGCGACTGGGCGCTGATGGCACTGCCCGAGACGCTGAAGATGGAGAACATGGACATGGCGGTGGTTTCCTTGTAGGTCGGTGCGCTTACTGGCCGGTGATGGCGCTGAGCATGGTTTTGGCGCTGCCGTTCAGAAAGCGCAGCGTGGCTTCGTAACGCACGGCGTTGTCCACAAAATTGGCACGTTCACGGTCCAGGTCGACCGTGTTGTTGTCCAGGCTGGGCTGCGAAGTCAGCGAATAGCCCAGGCGGCCCTTGCCGTCGGTGCCGAACTTCTCGGTGGGCAGGGGCATGTGCTGGCTGTGCGTGGTGCTGGCGGCCTGCAGCGCCTGGCGCACCGAGCCGTTCTCGCCCTGCGCGGCCTGCAGCGTCTTGGCGAAGTTGAAGTCCCGTGCCACATAGCCGGGGGTGTCGGCGTTGGCGATGTTGCTGGCCAGCACCCGCTGGCGCTCCGCACGCAACAGCAGAGCGTCGCTGTGGAAGTCCAAACGTCCGGTCATTTTGTTGAGCATGCGAATCCTTGTGCGGTGTGAAAAACGGAATGCGGGGCGCCTCCAGTCGGGCGGACTTTGGCACGTGCAGCGATTATGGAAATCCGCCGTATTTGCTAAAGCGCGAAGAAAGCAGGCTTGGGTGGGTACTTTCGGGGTTTAAAAGTCGCAGGGCTGACTACAGTGGCTGGCATGCCCCATGACCTGTTTTCGACCGCCGCCCCTCTCCGTCTTGCACGCGCCCTGGTGCGCACGCTGGCCAGCGTGGCCGTGGGCGGTGCGGTGCTGGGGGCTGGGGCGCAGGACCTGGGGCAGATCAGCAGCGAGTGGCTGCAGGGGGCACTGTCCAAATCGGCCGAGATGCAGACCATGCCGTTGCGCATGGAAGTGCAGGTGGGCCGGCTGGACCCGCGCCTGAACCTGGCGCCCTGTCAGAATGTCGATCCCTACCTGCCCAGCGGCAGCAAGCTGTGGGGCCGTACCCGTATCGGCCTGCGCTGCGTGGAAGGCGCTAAGCCCTGGAATGTGTTCCTGCCGGTCACCATCCAGGCCTTCGGCCCTGCCTGGGTGCTGACCCACAATGTGAGCATGGGCGAAGTGCTCACTTACGATCACGCCATGCAGGCCGAAGTGGACTGGGCCGAGTCGCCCCATGCCATCATCGCCATGCCCGAAGATTGGGTGGGACAGACGGCGGCGCGCAACCTGACGTCCGGGATGGCGCTGCGCCAGACTATGGTCAAGGCGGCGCAGATACTGAAACCGGGTGCCACCGTCAAAGTGATTGCCCAGGGCGGCGGCTTCATGGTGACCGGCACCGGCCGGGCGCTGGAAGGTGGCGCTGCCGGCCAGAACATCCGGGTGCGCATGGACAACGGGCGCACCGTCACCGGAACCGTCAATCCGCAAGGGGAAGTCGTGGTCGCACAGTGATACAGACGGATTTGAAAGAAAATGCTCAAGTTATCTTTCAAGCCGCCGATAGCAAGACTACAGAGCCCGGAGCGGGGCCATTGGAGAAAAACATGAAGGTCGGACAGAACACCAACGTCGAGATGCTAGCAGCCAAGCTGCAGCAGAACGCTGCGCAACAAGCCCAGCAAAAACAAAACGGCACCGCCAGCGAGGTGGTGCAGCAAACCCGCAGCAATGCGGCAGGGGTGCCCGTGACCATGTCGAATTCGGCACGCTCCCTGGACCAGAACAGCAAGACCTCGTCGGATGTGGACATGGCCAAGGTGCATGCCATCCGCGAAGCCATCGCCAACGGTACTTTCAAGGTGAATGCCAGCGTGATCGCCGACAAGATGCTGGTGGACGCCTCGGCGCTGCTGGGTCTGTCCCGCGCCTGAAGCCTTCCCGGGGCGTTGGCCGCCGCTCAGCCTTCCGACCTTCGGCTGAACGGATTGACCAACGCCCCAGCTCCATCTGAACCCGCTCAACCCGCGCCTGTCGCGCCCGCACCATGCAACTCAGCGAAGCCCTGGAACAAATTGACGGCATGATCGACCTGGTCAGTGCCCTGATCGTGGAAAACCAGCCCGAATCCACCGAACAGGCCATCCGCCAGCTGCGCGATGGCATGCAGGCCTTCGCCGGCCTGGCCCAGCGCTTTGGCGCCGAGCAGTTCACGCCCGAGAACGTGCAGCGCATGCAGGCCATGTCCGGTCGCCTGACGCAGATGCGCGGCCACATCTCCAAGATGTCGGCCATCACCGGCCAGCAGCTGGCATCGCTGATCCCTGAGCAATCGGTCCACCACACCTATGGCGGCGCCAAGCAGCCCGGCAGCGCAGCCTCGGTGGCGCGCATGTACCACATCAGCGGTTGATCTAAAAAAGAGAGCGCATGGCGCTCGTCTTTCGGATGTTTGCAGTACAAATGCCGTGCAAACGCCCAAATCACCTGTGATAACCGCTCCTGAAAAAATTAAAGCGCCTCATGAGGCGCTTTTTTTGTCGGTGGGGATGGCTGCGATACCGCACGGGGTGCGGCCGGCGGTGCCGGGCCGTCAGTGGGCCCGCATCTTGGTGCGCAGGCGCGCGATGGCCTGGCTGTGCAACTGGCAGACGCGCGATTCGGTGACTTCCAGCACGGCGGCGATTTCCTTGAGGTTCATGTCGTGCTCGTAGTACATGCCCATGACGTACTTTTCGCGCTCGGGCAGGCTGTCGATGGCCTGCACCAAGGCGGTGCGCATGCGGTCGTCGCGCAGCAGGCTGAAGGGGTCGGCATCGGCATCGGCCACATGGCGGTCCAGGAAGCTGCCGTTGTCGTCATCGCCGGGGGTGATGTCTTCCAGGTAGACCAACTGTGTGCCACGCACCTTGGACAGCAGGGACTGGTACTCGTCCAGCGCCAGTTCCATGGACTGGGCGATTTCCGATTCCTTGGGGGCACGGCCCAGCTGCTGCTCCAGCCGGTGGATGGCGTTCTCGATGTCTTTCTGCCCCTTGCGCGAGCTGCGGCTCATCCAGTCGTTCTCGCGCAGCTCGTCGAGCATGGCGCCGCGGATGCGCTGGCCGGCAAAGGTCTCGAACTGCACACCCTGGCTGGCCTCGTAGCGCGACAGGGCATCGGCCAGGCCAATCATGCCGACCTGGATCAGGTCGTCCAGCTCCACGTTGGGCGGGAGCTTGGCAATCATGTGTTGCGCGATGCGACGCACCAGCGGGGCATGCTGGCGAATCAGCGCATCGCGGTCCAGTTGACCATGGGCGGTGTACATCGACTCAGTGGCTCCACACAGCAGGCGAGGAAGAAGAAAACGCCGCTTCGCGGGCCGCCATCTCTTGGGGCGGCTGCACGGTTTCGGCGTGCTCCAGGCATTGTAGGGCCCAGCGTTGCAGGTGCCGGGGTTGCAGCGGATCGAATTGTTCGCACAGCGGCTCGGCCTGCAAATGGCGCAGTGCACACTGCGACAGCGATTTGAGCACCGGGTCCAGTCCGTAGTCGGCGGGGCGCATGGCCACCAGGCGCGGCATCAGGCCGCTGCCGGCAACCACCTGCTTGAGGGCGCGGTAGCTGCTGACCACGTTGCGTGACTGCGCTGGCACCAGTTGCAGCGGCGCCTGGCGGCAGCCTTGCAGCATGCCCACCAGCAGGGGGGCGGGGGCCAGCAGCACCACCAGGGCGTGGTTGCGCACATAGCGGTACAGCAGCTCCAGCGGGCGTGTGCCGGTGACCGAGGCCTTGTGCTGCAGCTGCACCATGCCGCGGGCTGCGGGCAGGGTGGCGACGCTCAGCGGATTGCCGGTGTCGGCCGGCAGGGCGGTGTGCGCATAGCCCAGGCGTGGCTGCAGCAGATCCTGCAGCCCGGGCAGGGCGGGGGTTTCCTGTTCGGTGCCATCCAGCACCACGACGGGGTAGCCCTGTTGCTGCAGCTGGGCGCAGGCCATCCACAGGGCGGCCGCGTCGGCGCTGTCACCGGAGGGCACCACGGGCAGCACGCGCAGCGAGGACTGCACGCCCTGCCAGCGCAGGCCGGTACCTTGGTGCCACACGCTCTCAAGCATGCAAGGCCCCTTGGGCGTTGCCGATGGACGATTCCGTGAAGTAGAAGTCCATGTCCAGCGACGAGGGATCGAAGGCCGACTTGGTGTGGGCGCGCATGGAGGTGGCGACCAGTTCGCCGGCATTCGCACGCTCGAAATCTTCGGGCACGCGCTGGCCGTTGGTGATGCCGCGCAGCACCATCTGGTGGCGGATCAGGGCGTCCAGGGCGGGGGCCAGCTTCACGGCCTCGTCCAGCTTGGACAGGATGGTCTGCTTGCAGCCATCGCGCTTGAAGGCAGCCAGCGATTCGTCCAGCGTATCGCCGTGGGCGCCGGCATTGGCCACCAGCAGGCGTTCCACGCCGGGCAGGTTCAGCACTTCCAGGATGTCGTCCTTGCGCGGGTCGCGCGGGGCCACGCCGGTGGTGTCGATGATGACCATCTTCTTGCCGGCCAGCAGGCCCAGCAGGTCCTGCAGGGCGGCCTTGTCGTGGGCCAGGTGGGCCACCACGCCCAGCATGCGGCCGTAGGCGCGCAGCTGCTCGTGGCCGCCGACACGGTAGGTGTCCAGCGTGATCAGGCCCACGTTGTGGGGGCCGTGCTTGGCCGCGCACAGGGCGGCCAGCTTGGCGGCCGTGGTGGTCTTGCCCACGCCGGTGGAGCCGACCAGGGCGAACACGCCGCCCTTGTCCCACAGGGGGGCTTCGGCACTGTCGGTGCGCAGGTTGCGCTCCAGCACCTGCATCAGCCACTTCAGGGCCTCGGCGGGGCCGTGGTCCTGGGGCAGGCGCTCCATCATGGCGCGCGACAGGGCGGGCGAGTAACCGGCGCGGATCAGCTTGAGCATCAGGTTGCTCTGCAGCGGATTGGCGCGCGTCTGGTTCATCCAGGTCAGGGTGTTGAAGCGCTCTTCAATCAGTTCCTTGACGGACTGCAGCTCGTGCATCAGTGCGGGGGCGGCGGCCGGTGCGCTGGCCTTGCGCGGTTCGGCGGGCAGCTCCACCGCCAGACCGCGCAGGGGGTTGTGCTTGATGACCGACGGCGCGGTGGGCAGTGGCGCGCTGTCGCGCACGGCATCCAGGCGGTTCTTGCGGGCGAAGGTGGGCAGTGCCTCGGTGGCGACGCTGTCGCTCATCTCTTCGTTGCGGCGGCGCAGCATGCGTTCGCGCACATAGTCCTGGAAGGACAGGGTGCTCATGGCCAGTTGCTCGGTGTCCTCGGCCACGCTCTGGCGTGCGCTGGCCTTGATCACGGGCTTGGCCTGTTGCAGCTGGGGCTCCACGCGCAGCGGAGACTTGGGCGCTTGCTTGGGGGCGCGGGTCTCTTCGGCCTCGCGCGCCTGGATGGCGGCCATCAGCCCGGGGCTGGTGGTGCGGCCCTTGTCCAGGTTGCCCAGTGCATCTTCCGCAGTCGCCATGACTTCCACGCCATGGGCCGTGGGGCGGTTCGACAGGATCAGGGTGCTGTCACCAAAAGCGGCTCGCGCCTTGTCCAGGGCTTCGCGGGACGTGGGGGCTAAGAAGCGTTGGATGTTCATGCGTTTGCACCTTTAAGGATAGGGCCGATGCGGATGGTGTGGGTCTCGGGGATTTCGCTGTGCGCCAGCACTTGCAGGCGTGGGGCCACACGGCGCACCAGGCGTGCAATGGCGTTGCGAATGGCGTCGGGCACCAGCAGGCAGGCGGGCATGCCCAGCTCTTCCTGCTTGTTGGCGACCTCGGCCGCGCGTTGGGTCAGCATGTCGGCCACACCGGGGTCCAGCGAAGGCGCTTGCGGGTTGGACAGGGCTTGCACCAGCAAGCGTTCCAGACCGGGCTCGATCGCAATGACGTTGAGTTCGCGGGTGGGACCGTAGATTTGTTGCACGATGGCCGGCGACAGGGCGATGCGCACGCGGCGCGCCAGTTCGGCGGCATCCTGGGTCGTGCCGGCGTTCTCCGCCAACGTTTCAATGATGGTGCGGATGTCGCGGATGTGCACAGCGTCCTCCAGCAGCAGCTGCAGGACCTTCTGGAACGTTGTGACGGTGACCATCTTCGGAATAACTTCTTCAATCAACTTGGGCGCGGACTTGGCCACGTGCTCCACCAGTTGTTGCACCTCGTTACGGCTCAACAGCTTGGCAGCATGCATTTGCATCAAGTGTGACAAATGTGTCGCCATCACGGTTTCCGAATCAACGACCGTAAAACCGGCCATTTGTGCCGCTTCCTTCTGGCGTTCGTCGATCCAGTGGGCGGGCAGGCCGAAGGCCGGGTCGGTGGTGGGGGTGCCGATCAGCGGGGTGCTGATGCCACCGGGGTTGATGGCCAGGTACATGCCGGGGAAGGCCTCGCCTTCGCCCACCATCACGCCGCGCAGGGTGATGCGGTAGGCACTGGGCTTGAGCTCCAGGTTGTCGCGCACGTGCACGGCCGGCGGCAGGAAGCCGACTTCCTGGGCAAACTTGCGGCGCACGCCCTTGATGCGGGTCAGCAGGTCGCCCTGGCGCTTCTTGTCCACCAGCGCGATCAGGCGGTAGCCCAGCTCCAGGCCCAGCAGGTCCACGGGCTGCAGGTCGTCCCAGGTGGCTTCGCTGTCCTGGGCGGGGGCGGCCAGTGCGCCGCTGGGGGCGCTGTTGTCGGTTCCGGCGGCACCGCTGGCGGCGGCCTGGCTCTTTTGCTGCTTCTTGCGGTGCACCATCCAGGCGCCGTAACCAAACAGGCTGCCCATCAGCAGGAACACGGTGTGGGGCATGTTGGGGATCAGGCCCAGCATGATCAGGATGGCGCCGGTGATGGCCAGGGCGCGGGGCGAGGCCAGCATCTGGTCGGCGATCTGCTTGCCGGTGTCGTTGTCCTTGCCGACGCGCGAAATGACCATGGCCGAGGCCACGGAGATCAGCAGGGCGGGGATCTGGGCCACCAGCGCGTCACCCACGGCCAGCAGGATGTAGCTGTTGGCGGCGTCGCCGGCGCTCAGGCCGTGCTGGGCCATGCCGATGATGAAGCCACCGATGATGGTGATGATCAGAATCAGGATGCCGGCCATGGCATCGCCGCGCACGAACTTGGAGGCGCCATCCATGGAGCCGAAGAAGTTGGCTTCTTCCTGCACCTCGGCGCGGCGGCGCTTGGCTTCGGCTTCGTCGATCAGGCCGGCGTTCAGGTCGGCGTCCACGGCCATCTGCTTGCCGGGCATGGCGTCCAGGGTGAAACGGGCCGAGACTTCGGCGATACGCTCGGCACCCTTGGTGATCACCACGAAGTTGATCACCACCAGGATGGCGAACACGATCAGACCCACGGCAAAGTTGCCGCCGATCAGGAAGTGGCCGAAGGCCTCGATCACCGCGCCCGCGGCGCCAGGGCCGGTGTGGCCTTCCATCAGCACCACGCGGGTCGAGGCCACGTTCAGCGACAGGCGCATCAGCGTCGTCAGCAGCAGCACCGAGGGGAAGACCGCAAAGTCCAGCGGGCGCACCATGTAGGCGGCGATCATCATCACCATCAGCGCGGTGGCGATGTTCAGCGTGAAGAAGGTGTCCAGCAGCCATGGCGGCATGGGCAGGACCATCAGGGCCAGGATGGCAATCACCAGCAGGGGGGCGCCCAGGCTCTGGAGGGCCATGCCGTTCTTGGCGTTCCAGGCTTGCAGGTTTTTGAACAAGGCGGTGCTCATGGTGGCAGTGCTTTCTAACGCTTAAGACTGTGCGGCCGCAGCACGTCGGGTGTGCGGATCCAGTTCCGGGGGCACCAGGGGCTGAACCAGCTCGCCCGGGGCAGGGGCCTCGCCGCGCATCGCGGCCTTGAGGCGGTAGACATAGGCCAGCACCTGGGCCACGGCGGTGTACAGCGTGGACGGGATGGACTGGTCGATTTCGGCGTGTGCGTACAGGGCACGCGCCAGCATGGGGGACTCCAGCACGGGGATGTCGTGGGCCTTGGCCACTTCGCGGATCTTCAGGGCCACCAGGTCGGCGCCCATGGCCACGACCTGGGGTGCCGCCATATTGCTTTCGTCGTAGCGCAGGGCCACCGCGTAGTGGGTGGGGTTGGTCACCACGAAGTCGGCCTTGGGCACGGCATTGACGCTGGCGCGCTGGGCGATCTCGCGCTGCTTCTGGCGGATCTTGCCCTTGAGCTCGGGGCTGCCCTCGGACTCCTTGTGCTCCTGCTTGACTTCCTGGTGGCTCATCTTCAGGCGCTGCAGGAACAGGAACTTCTGCAGCGGCACATCGATCAGCGCCACGGCAAACACCACCAGCAGGAGCAGCAGCAGGCCGGTCACGATCCAGTCGCCCACGCGGGCCAGTGCGGCTGCGCCGCCCAAGGATGGCAGGGAGGCCATGTCCGGAATGCCGGACTTGATGTGAAACCAGCCCACCGTGCCCAGGATGAGCATCAGCAGCACGTTCTTCAGCGCTGTGATCAACTGCTGCTTGGAGAAGACGTTGCCCAGGCCCGAGATCGGGTTGATGCGGTTGAACTGCGGCATGATGGGCTTGAGGCTGTAGATCCAGCCGCCAGACATCAGCGTCGCCGCGATCGAGGCCGCATTGATTACCAGAGCAAAGATCACGCAGCCCAGGATGCCGATCCAGGCCATGTCCACCAGGCGCTCCATCATCAGTTGCGGCGACAGCACGGTCTCGGCATTGAACGACATCTGCCGGCCCAGGGCGATGCGCAGGTGGTGCATCAGCGTCGGGCCGCCCACGATCACGACCAGCGAGCCCACCCCCAGCACGGCCAGATGGCCAAGATCCCGCGAGCGCGACGTCTGTCCGTCCTCGCGGGTTTTCTGCAGCTTCCTGGCGGTGGCTGGTAGGGATTTATCTTGGCTCGATTCCATGGCGGCATGAGGGAAAGGTGTCATGCCATTGTCCGCAAGCGGCCAGAACGCTAAAGCGGGAAAAGCGCGCCACAGGTGGCGCTATTTCAACGCCCGCAGCGGTGGCGGGCGGTGGGCAATCTGCTAGGTGCCCGAGCAATGCTCTAAATACAAGAGCTGTCAGCGCTTATTTTTCAATCGCTTCAGAAGTAAAACTATCTAAAGTGCTTGAAATGCAAGCGCTGGCAGCTCACTTTTTTAAAAGCCCAAACTGGCCAGCAAATCGTCCACCTGGGACTGTGAGGTGACCACGTCCTGGGCGTTGGGGTCCACCACGGGGCCTTGCAAGACCGGGTGCGCCGGCTGGTCGGCTGCCGCGCTGGGGTTGTGCGCCGCTTCCTCGGGGGCGGCCTCGGCCAGGGCGGCCGCCCACAGATCGTCCGCCTGGTCGGCGGCCACGGCCGCACCGGTCGCCATGGCGGCAGCGGCGCTGACCTCGCCCGCATCCAGCAGTGGCTGGTGGCCGGCCGGTTGCGGGGCGGTCTGCAGCAGCAGCTCAATCAGCTGGTTCTCCAACGTGCCGGCCAGGGTCACGACCTTGGCGATCACCTGACCCGTCAGGTCGTGGAAGTCCTGCGCCATCATGATGTCGGTCAACTGGTTGTCCACGATCTCCGTGGCCTTTTCCATGTCTTCCAGGTAATTCATGATGTGGCCCTTGGCCACGGCCGCCACCGGGTCGGCAATCATGGACTGGCGCATCTGCTTGGTGCGCGCCACGATGCTGGACTGGCGCTCCTTGGCATCGTCCACCAGGGTCAGCACCTTCTCGGCCGCCTGGCCGGTCAGGCGGGCAATGTAGGACAGGCGGTTTTGTGCATCCGGGAGCTCTTGGGCCGTCCCGCGCAGGCGGTCGGCATAGCCCAACTCGCGCAACGCGTCGTGCAGCTGGCGTGTCAGCAGTCCGATCTTGTTGTGCACCTCGCCATGGTCGAAGCCTGCGGGTGGGCCGGCGTTGGGCGGTGTGTGTTCCATGGCTTTACCCCAGGCCCACCTTCTTCAGGATCAGGTTCACCTTCTCTTCCAGCGTGGCCTTGGTGAAGGGTTTGACGATGTAACCGGCCGCGCCACCCTGGGCCGCGGCGACGATGTCTTCCTTGCGGGCTTCGGCGGTCACCATCAGCACGGGCAGGTGCTTGAGCTTGTCGTCGGACTTGATTTCCGTCAGCAACTGGAAGCCATTCATGTTCGGCATGTTGATGTCGGACACCACGAAGTCGAACTTGCCGTTGCGCAGCTTGTGCAATGCCGCCACGCCGTCTTCGGCCTCATCGGCCTCGGTGAAGCCGCTCTCCTTGAGCAGGTTGCGCACGATGCGGCGCATGGTCGAGAAGTCGTCAACAATCAAAAAGCGAAGGTCGTTGGCCACGGGGGACCCTTTCGGTCAAAAAAGCTCTGAATGAAACCTGTGCCAAGCACGGGCTTCGTCCTGTTTTCACAAATTGTCACGGAGTTTGGGCTGCAGGTGGGGGATTGTCCTGCTTTTCCGTTTCCAATTTGCTGTCTGGGTGGACAGTCGGGGTTTGCTTGCCCAGCAAGCGTTCCTCTGCCTCATGCGTCAGCACGGTGATCGTGATGCGCCGGTTTTGCGGCGCGCGTGGGTCGTCCGGGTGCAGCAGGTCGCTGGCTGCCAGCCCCACCACGCGTGCCAGTTTGTCGTTGGGCATGCCGGCTGCCACCAGTTCGCGGCGCGAGGCGTTGGCCCGGTCGGTCGACAGCTCCCAATTGCTGTAGCCGCGTTCGCCCATGCCATACGGCGCAGCGTCGGTGTGGCCCGCCAGGCTGATGCGGTTTTCCACCCCGCCCAGGGCTGAGCCAACCTCGCGCAGGATGTCGCGCATGTAGGGCTTGACCATGGCGCTGCCGATGTCGAACATCGGGCGGTTCTGGTCGTCTACGATCTGGATCTGCAGGCCATCGGGTGTCACGTCCATGCGGATCTGCGAGCGGTATTCGTTCAGCGTGGCATTGCTGGAAATCATGGCGTCAATCTTGGCGCGCAAGGCCTGGATGCGCTGGGCGTCCTGCTGCGCGCGCTGGCGCTTGGTGTCCACCTGGCGGCGCTGGCTTTCGCTCTCAGCTTCCGAGCGCTTGACCTGGCCATACACCTTGGTCAGGTCGTTGCCGCCCCCGGGGATGACGCTGGAGCTGTTGCCCGAGCCGTCGCCCCCGGCCATCGCCACCTTGAGGGGCGAGTTGAAGTACGCGGCAATCCCCTGCAGGTCACCCTTGGAGGTCGAGCCCAGCAGCCACATCAGCAGGAAGAAGGCCATCATCGCCGTCATGAAGTCGGCATAGGCAATCTTCCAGGCGCCGCCGTGGTGACCATGTTCACCCTTCTTGACGCGCTTGATGATGATGGGCTGCAGCTTCTTGTCATTCGCTGCGCCCGCGGCTGCGCCGCCGGGCTGGTTGGGTGGCGGCATGGATTACTTCCTCTTGACGTGCTCTTCCAGCTCCAGGAAGCCAGGCCGCTCGGTCGAGTACAGCACCTTGCGGCCAAACTCAATCGCCGTGGGCGGGTTGTAGCCCTGCATGCTTGCGATCAGCGTGCACTTGATGCACTCGTATTCTTTGGCGGCGTCCTGGTTGCGCTGCTCGATCAGCCCGGCCAGGGGTTCCACCAGAGCATACGCCAGCAAAATGCCCAGGAACGTACCCACCAGCGCCGAAGCGATCATGCCGCCCAGCACCGAAGGCGGTTGCCCGACGGAGCCCATGGTGTTCACCACCCCCAGCACCGCTGCCACGATACCGAAAGCCGGCAGGGCACCGGCCAGGCGCTGCAGCGCCGTGACCACACGGTGCTCCTCCTGGTGGTGGGCATCCATTTCGTTTTCCATCAGGGATTCGATTTCGTGCGAGTTCAGGTTGCCCGACACCATCATGCGCAGGTAGTCGGTGATGAACTCCACCAGATGCTGGTCTGCCAGCAGTTCGGGGTACTTCTGAAAAATTTCCGAATTTTGGGGCTCTTCCACATCCATTTCGATGGCCATCAAGCCTTCCTTGCGGGCCTTTTGCAGCAGGTCGTACAGCAAGGCTAACAGGTTCATGAAGCGGCCTTTGTTGTGCTTGGCGCTTTTGATGCAGCTGCCCAGCGCCGATGCCGTCGCCTTGAGCACCTTGGGCGGGTTGGTCACGATGAACGCGCCCAGGGCGGAGCCGCCGATGGTGGCCATTTCGAACGGCAGGGCTTTGGCAAGCACACTCATGTTGCCGCCATGCAGGGCATACACGCCGAAGATACAGCCGAAGGCGATGATGTAACCAATAAGTACAAGCATGGCGGTGATTTTGTCAGACTGAATGTCGATCAAAGGAAGGAACTGGTGTGAAAGCCAGCGTCTCTTCTTTGTTTTGGGTGGGGGATGGCTCGGTAAGCTCGGATGCACAAGGTGGGCTACCTGCCAGTTATCGGCAAGTTCGCCTGTTCCTTGAATGCTTTGTCCTGGCGGCTTGTTCAGCAGGCAGGCCACGGCCCGCCCTTGTCCGCCGGCGCCCAGATGTCCGTGTTTTTTTTCTGACGGTGGCCGTTTCTGGCGGGCGTGCCAAGACATCCGTGCAGGTGTTTGTATGCAGTGCACCTCTGTCTGCGCAAAGAGCAGGTTTGAGTGAAGAACATGCAGCGACTGATGGCAATCACATATCTCAACTGACAGATCAATGAATATTCAGACAGAAGAAAATTTTTGTGGCCTAGACAAAAAATCACCATTGTCAAAAAATTTTAATATCCTGAGATATGAAGATGGTTCTATGTCAACCATTCCTCATGGGTTCTTCAGGGACTGGTTGGATAATGATTTGTTGGATGCGGGTTTTGGTGATTTTTATATTGGAAGATGTTCCGGTGTTGGTGTCGGATCTGTGGTGAAGTATGACACGGCCACGCAGTCACTCAAAATAGGAAGATATGTTGCAGGTGGTTTGCGGCTCAAGTTTATTTTGAATGGTCAGCATGATATGGAATCTATCTCCATCGCCATGCTTTCTTTTTTGGCTGACGGTTTGAAAAATACGCCTGTACCGCAATACCAGGACACAGTGATCAAGAATGATGTCTGGATTGGTGACGAAGCGATGTTCCTCGGTGGCAGCGTTGTGGAGAATGGTTGCGTGATCGGGGCCCGAAGTTTGCTTCCGCCTAACTTTAAATCGGAACCATATGGTGTTTACGTTGGCTCACCAGCGCGGTTAGTAAGATTTAGATTTTCGGAAAAAATCCGTGAACTCCTTTTGCAACTGGAGTGGTGGAATATGCCCCTGAACTGGTTGCGAGTAGAGAATGATAAATTTCTCTTGAACCTCGCTCGGATGGCAGAAGGTGCTGCGATAGATGTGCTGCAGGGTTTGATAGAGAGTAAAAAGCAAATGCTTAAAAAGAGCAGAGGGTAAAATGAAAATCAATAATAAGGCTGTGAATGTAGCCCAGACTCTTGAATCCTTGCCGGAAGATGGCATGGAATGTGCCATCTATTTGCAGCAGCAGTGGCGGTTTGAAGATGCACGCAAAAAATACGAGGAATTGCTAAGGGGAAATCCCGAAGATGCCAGCGCTTTGCACAATATCGGGGTGCTATTTTCGGTGCAACTCTTGGAGCCTTCGACCGCCTTGCCCTACTTTGAGGCCGCACTCAATATCAACCCAACGCGTCTGCAGTTTTGGTTTAGTTATATCGATGCGCTGATCAAGGCTGATGCTTTGGAAGTGGCCGAACATGTTTTGAGTTTGGCCAGTGGTTATGGGCTCAACGATTTGCAAATTGCCTCGTTTGAGCGAGATATACGCCTGGCCCGAACCACTGTGAACGATCTCGTGGCTGTCGCTTTGAAAAAGGCCGCTCCACTGCCAGAGCCGCAGCCTGTTCAGGCGGTAGCTTCAGTGGGTGACGAGCCAAGCATCGCCGATTTGCAGCAATTGCTGAGCCTCTTCAATCAGAAAAAATATGAGCGTGCCATAAAGAATGCCTCGACTTTGCTGGTGCGATTCCCGACATCGGCATCGGTTTGGCGATTGCTGGCGGAGTCGGAAAAACGTGCCGGGCATTGGCAAAAGGCTCTGGAAGCGTATCGGCAGGCTGCATCCCTGTTGCCTGCCGATGCATCCGCCCAGATGCTGTGGGCAGACGCCTTGCTGGGTGCTGGGCAGCAGCATGAGGCAGCGGCGGTTCTACAGAGGATTCTGCGCATGCAGCCTGACTACGCTGCGGCGCATGCAAAGATGGGCCAAGTTTTTCAGGCGCAAGGCGCGCTGGAAGAGGCTGTGCAAAGTTATGCCCGAGCCTTGCAGCAAGAGCCGAACAATCCAATTTTCCTTGAAAAATTTGGCGCCACTTTGCGCTTGCAAGGTGACCAAGATGGCGCACTGGTCTGTTTTAAAGCCGCTGTGGATGCAAGCCCAAATTCTGCAGAGTTATTGGATGCCTATGGGGTTACCTTGCGCAACCAAGAGCGATTAGGGGCTGCGGAAAATGCTTTTAGGCAAGCTTTAAAAATTCATCCTGGCTACACCCAGGCGCTGCGCAACCTGTGTCATTTACTGGAAGTGCATGGTCGATTTGCTGAAGCCGAAGCCGGTTTGCTGCGCTGTGCAGAAATCGACAATGAAAGCCCGGAAAGCCTGTATGAAATTGGCCGTAACCTGGTGCAGCAGAAAAAAGAAGATGAAGCATTGGAGTGGCTGCGCCGAGCAATCAAAGCCCAGCCAGATTACGCTGCGGCCCATATTACCCTTAGCGCTGCATTGAATGCCACCGAAGATCCCTTGGCAGCTATGGAGGAAATTAAGGCCAGTATTAAAGTCTTGCCCAATATTCCGCACTTGCATACCAATTTAGGGATTGTGAACCTCTCCCTTAGCCGCGCTGATGATGCCATTGCATGCTTTCGCAAGGCATTGGAAGTTGCGCCTAACTTCTCCCATGCACGCAGCAGCATGCTGTTTGCCCTGAGTCATAGCATCAAAATCACCCCCGAAGAGCTGTACCGAGAGCACCGTGCTTACGGAAAATTGATTGAAGAAGAGGTGAAAGGAAAGGAATACACCACCTACACCAATAGCCGTACCACCGATCGGCCTCTAAAAATAGGCTTTGTTTCTGCTGACTTAAGGAATCACGCGGTAGCTAAATTCGTCATTCCATTCTTTGAAGAATTGCATAAGCGACCAGAATTTATTACCTATGCCTATTCCAACCACGGTGCAGTGGATGAATCAATGCTCGCTATCCAAAAAAATATGGATGTTTGGCGGACGGTCGTGCAATGGTCAGACGATAAACTGGCTGAAAAAATTCGAGAAGACCAAATTGATATCTTGGTAGATATGAGTGGCCATACTGCTGGAGATCGACTGAAGGTTTTTGCACGCCATCCTGCTCCAGTGCAAATGACGTGGCTTGGATATCCTGGAACGACGGGGTTGAAAGCAATGGACTATCTTGTGACGGAAGAGAGTTTATTGCCGGGGGAAAATATCAGTCCCCAGTTCACTGAGAAAATTATCAGACTGCCACGTGCATTTTCTTTTGATGGAAAAAATACGATACAACCTGTTGGTGCTGCTCCCTGTATAGAAAATGGTTTTATTACATTTGGCTCTTTTAACCGGCTTAATAAAATCAATAGGGAGGTGATTGCTTTGTGGTCAGCAGTATTACGGGCTGTTCCTGACTCCCGTTTACAAATGGCGGCAATGCCAGCTAATGGAGCTCCTGAAGAGCTATTGGCTTGGTTCCAGGAAGAGAGTATTTCTGAAGATCGATTGTATTTTTACCCGCGTTCTGGTTTTTCAGAGTATCTCAAGTTGCATAATCAGGTTGATTTATGTTTGGATACTTTTCCATATACTGGTGGAACCACCACACTCCATGCATTGTGGATGGGAGTTCCGACATTGACTTTGGCCGGAAAAACTTATCCAAGCTATCAAGGTGCTTTAGTGGCTCATCAAGTAGGGCTTGAAAAATACTTAGTGGCAAGAGATTTTGAAGACTTTATTCAGAAGGCTGTTTTTATGGCTAAAAATAAAATATTTTTAAATATGATTAGAAAGAATTTGGGAAAATATTTAATTAAAAGTAATAATGAAAAAATATCTCAGATAGTTGATGGTTTTACTAAATCATTTTTAACGGTTTGGTCAATGTGGTGCTCTGGTAGCAAACCAGGGAATATAAAAATAGATGATGAAAGTATAGGTTTTAATAAAGATTTTCCCGATTGGGAAGAGTTTTTTAAATTTATTTAGATATATTTTTTAAATAAAATATAATTATCTTTATGGAGATGCTTTGAAGTCTTTTAAAAGCCTCTCCTAGAGAATAAATTTTCACTACGGTTTAGTATGATTAATTATGTATCAAGTTTTAATCATCTAAATTGCCATTCCCCCGTCAACTCCAATTACTTGACCGGTTACATAGCTAGCCATATCGCTGGCTAGAAACAGCGCTACGTTGGCTACCTCTGCGGGCGTACCGATACGCCCCATTTTGATAGAGGCTAACCGCTCAGCGAATTTTTCTGGGCTGATGGAGCGTGCCATGTCGGTGTCGATAAAACCGGGGGCAATTGCATTGACGCGAATATTCTGTGGCACAAGCTCTTTAGCTAACGATTTGGTGATACCGATGATAGCGGCCTTACTGCCGCTATAGACTGCTTGCCCCACTTCACCATAATGCCCCATTATGGAGCTGAAATTGATAATGGCACCACCGCCAGAGCGGGCAATTAAGCGGCTGGCGTATTGGGCGCAGTAAAGCGTACCAAAGGTATTAGTGCCAAAATTACTTGCAATTTGTTGTGGCGTGACCATACCTATGAGTGCGCTATCCAAAACCCCCGCATTAGCAACAAGAATATGAAGTTTTTGATGGATGCGAAACACGGCTTGAAAGGCATCGCGAACGCTGTGCGGGTCGGCCACGTTACAGGTAATGGCTTGCACCTGAGCATCGTCTTGGGATGTGCGTATCTGTGCGCATGCCTGCTCCAAGGTCGCCATAGAGCGGCCCATCAACACAATATGCGCTCCAGCTTGGGAAAACGTTTGGGCTGTGGCAAAACCAATACCGCGGGATGCGCCGGTGATAACAGCAATTTTGCCTTTAAGTAGTTGAGGGTGGGTACTCATATGATCGGTTTTTTGGGAAGTGAGCGCTGTGCTACGACCAAATATTGTCCGCGTACCGCAATCATTTGATTGTCGGGCGCAGGGTGTCGAACGGCAGTATGTGCATCAATTGTGCAGTTATCACCAACTTGGATTTTGGGGAATATGGTGGCACCAGAGCCCATGAAACTGCCTTCACCCAAAACAGCATCGCCATTAAGTGAGCAGTAGGGTGAGAGGACAGAATGCGCTCCTACTTTGGCACCGTGGCCGACACTGCAAAAAACATTCAGTGCCACATTGTCACCAATAGTCGCACTAGCATTCACGATGCTGTTGGGGCAGATGATTGCCCCTTCGCCAATGTGTGCGGTTGTGGCTACCAGTGCTGAGGGGTGGATATAGGTCAAGAGCTGTGCACCGCGTGTGCGCAGCAGGTCGGCAAGGGTACGCCGAGCGGTGGGGCTGCCGATGGCAATGGTGATGGCATCGCCGACCTGGGGATGGTAGTCCTGAATGTTGCCGAAATACAGCGCTTGTGGGATTTTGTGTAGCACTTCGCAGTCCGGGCCATCGTTCAGGATACCAAGCAGGGGGCGCTGTGATGCTTCTGTGGCGGCCAAATCGGCGGTGATGTAGCTATACATTTCCAGGCCAAAGCCCCCGCCTCCAGCGATAAGAATGCGTGACATGGTTAGCTTCCTTGGGGTGTTGAGTGGGCTTGGGGTGGAAGGCTGATTTGGCGGGTGAAGGCGGTAAACAAGTCCACTCCATCCCAGACCGGTGCAAAACTCAGTGCCTCGCCAAATGGCACGATACGGTCGATGGCACGGGGCGGCAGGCTGTCTACCAAATCCAACAACTCAGCGCGGTTAAAGCCCAAAACAGTCAAGGTTTGCTCCTTGTCGCTCAGTTGCGGGGCCAGTTCGTGCAGGTGGTTCAGGCGTTGTTCCAAAAACAGGCCGTTGCCGCAGTGCAAGTCTTTCATGGCCGGTTGCAGTGCTTGCTCCAGGGTCAGCCGCAACGGGTGCGCTCCGGCGGTTTGCTCCGGGGCCGGGTGTGCCAGCGCCTGTGCGGCCATGTCGAAGGCCGTGCCCAGTCGTGCCATGTGCATGGCGGCGGTGTTCTCCGGCTGCATGCGTGCTACTTGGCTTTGCACCGCAGCCCAAAAGCGTTGCTGTGCCTGGGCGCATTCGCTGGCATGGCCGACCCAGGCCAGCAGCCGGGGGGATGAGCAGGCTTGCTGGGCAAACCAGAAGGCATCGTTATAAAAGGCCGCGGCCTGTTGGTGTAGCGCGGCATCATCGAGTGCCAGCACGGCAGGGGCGTTGATGGCAGCGGCAGAAAAGCGATCGGGAAAGCATAGTTCCGTGGCACTGGGGCGCAAGGGAATGGCGCGGATGGCGGCCACGGTGGCATCGCCACCCCAGACTACGCGACACATGGCGGCTGCGGAGATGGTGTGTGTAACCGCCTCATCGTGCGGGTAAGTCAGCAGCACCACGCGCCCGACGATGGGGTGTCCCGCTGCCTCGTCGGCCAAGGTTTGCTGCAACACGGCCATGATGAAATCGAATTGGGTCGAAGGTTTTTGCGATACCCGTACCCAGTTGACGTTGCCTGCCAGTAGTGCAATCAGCCACGAGTACATGGCAACCGAGTCCACATTGGCTGGAGCTAGGTGAAACACTAGGCCGCGACCGCGCACTATGGCATCTGTCAGCGTTGGGCGGGTTTGCTCCAACTCGCGTAGGCGTGCGGCGCGAAACCAATGCGCCAGTGCGGCTAGTTCTGGGAATTCGCGGATGCGTGGGTGGGTCAGCAGCTTTTGTGAGAACTTGCCAACAAAGGTGACGGCACGCGGGTCAAACGGCTCCCAGGCGGGCAAGGCGTTGCTGTGCGCAAGCGCATCCGGCAGGCTGGAGTCAGGGCGTGCGCCCAGGAAAAAGGTAATCTTCGGCATCGCGTTCATGCTGGAATGGCCCTGGTATCGCTGCAACCGCGCAGTTCTGCCTGAGGCAGACGACCAAGAACGGAGAAGTAACGCCCGTGACGGCCACAGGGGCAATCGTCCTCGCCGTGCAGCACGCCCAGGTCTTCCGTCAGCAGGGAGTGGCCGGGGTAGCTCACCGGCAGGGCGCTCAGGACTTGCACTGCGCCTTCGCGCCCAGGCGGCAGCGGCTCCAGCGTCAGCGGGTCGCGCACGATGACATCGGCAAATGCCGGGGCGTGCAGGTGCCCGTGCTCGCACTCCATGAAGATGGAGCCGACCTGCTCGACCATGCCGTAGTAATTGAAGATGCGCTCCAGCCCCAGGTGTTCGCGCAGCAGCGCCTTGAAAGTGACGTTGTTTACCTGCTGGTCTTGCAGGCGCTTCCAGCCACCACCGTGAATCAGGGTGCTGCCGGGGCCAAAGTCCAGTTTGCGGCCTTGCGCGATGACGGCTTGCAGCAAACGCTGCCAGACCACGAAGGTAAAGCCGAAAGCCAGAATGGGCGCGCCCCGGTGCTGGGCCAGGAAGTCCTGCAAGGCATCTATTTGCAAGTCCAACCCTGCATCCAGGCAGTAATGGTGCTGCCTGCCAAATACGGAGAAGCCCAAAATACCCGCCGCCCGTGCATTAAAGCGGCTGCGGTCTTTGAGCAGATCGGCGCTGTCCACAATCACCATAGGCAGGCGCTGCTTACCCAAAAAACTGGCCATGATGGCCGTCAGCACCCGCGTTTGGCGCAACGAGGTTTCACGGTCCAGATAGATGCGTGAGACGGCTTGCCCAGTCGTGCCGCTGGAGGTCAGGGTTTTGATGATGCTGCTGCGCTCGCTGCTCATCAGGTCTTGGGTTTTGAATAGGCGCACCGGTAGCCACGGCACATCTTCACGGCAGGCCGCAGGGGCTGTGCCAAACATGCGCTGGCGCATGTTGGCGTAAGGCGTGCAGTGCTGGGCGTGCCATGCCGTCAGTGCGTTCAAGGCATCCAGTAGCAGGGGCTGCTTTTGCGCGGTGCTCAGGCTGTAGGGCGGGGTGTCTAGTGCAATCGCCATACCTGGAAAGTCAGGCGTGGCTGTGGGTTGCTGGGGCGGGGTGTTGGCAGGCATGGGCGGCTTCCTCTCAAGCATCGGCCAGCAAGGCGGGGTAGTCTTTTTTGCCGTTGCTCAGGACGGGCAGGCGCTCCACCAGCCTGAACCGACAGAGGCTGTGATGGATGCCGAACCGGCTGGACAGCCATTGTTTCGTGGCCTCTATCAGCGCCTCATCAGCTGCTTCCAGCCAGACCACCAAACGCTCGTCGCGGCCTGATGCCATGACGGGCAGCTCCAGCTTGTTTTGCAACTGCTGCTCCACTTCGTCCAGGCCAATACGGTTGCCCGCCAGCTTGACGAAACGCTTGAGCCGTCCGGTGATGTAGAAAAAGCCCTCATCGTCCTGTTGCGCCATATCGCCGGTGCGCAGCAGGCCGCGTTGCGTGTCGCCTAAGGCCAGATCTCCCCGGCAGTTGGCGTAGCCCAGCATGACGTTGGGGCCGGTGTAAATCAATTCGGAATTAGCAGGGTCGATGTACAGCTGGCCGCCGGGGATGGCAATGCCAATGGAGCCTATTTTTTCTGCCAGCTGATGCGGCGGCATATAGCTGATGCGTGCCGTAGCCTCGGTTTGCCCGTACATGACGAAGAAGCGCCAGCCGCGCGCATCAGCCAATTGGGCAAAGGCGCGGATCAGCTTGTCATCGAGCCTCCCGCCAGCTTGGGTTAGGGTGCGCAGCGAAGGGAAGTCTTGCTTGCTGAAGCCGGTGCGCCACAGCATCTGATAGATGGTGGGAACACCTGATAGCGAGGTAACGGCCTGTGCGCGGATGGTTTCGGCAAATGCGGGCGATAGGACACTGACGTTTTGCAGCACCAGACTGGCACCGGCGTGCAAATGGCTGTTGATGACCGAAAGGCCGTAGGAATAGTGGGGTGGGAGCATGGTCAGTGCCCGTTCATCCGGGGTCAGGCCCAGGTATTGGGCAATGGCAGTAGCGTTGGCCTGAAGGTTGCCGTAGGACAGGCGTACCAGCTTTGGACCGCCCGTGCTGCCGGAGGTACTGAGTAAAAGCGCCAGTTCGGGGGCCAGGTTGGTTTTGTGATTGGCGGGATACTGCAGTTGAGTGAGGGGCAAGTCGGCTCCCCTTAAAGGTGTTGCCTGGAGATGCTCCCCCATCACCCAGTTCGGCTGGTAATGCGCTTGCAGGCTGGCCGCCAAGGCCGGGGCTATGCCCGCAGGTAGTAACAGTGGGACATGGCGTGCCTGCAGGCAGGCTAAGTAGGCCACCAGACTGCCCAGGGTGTTGCTGGTAAGCAGCAGGCCGAGTTGTCGTGGGCCCAGACCGCGCAACTGCTGTGCTGCTGCTGCGACGCGCTGCGAGAGCTCGGTGTAGCTGATGGCTAAGCCGCGCTCGTCAACGATGGCTGTGTTGTGCTGGTGGTTTGGGCGAGTATCCCAGAACATCGTATGCGTCATGGAGGAGCACATTAAAGATGCTTTGCGACAATTTCTTTGGCTTTTGCAAAACTGCTCATGTCAATCACGTCTTCAGCGTCAATCATGATGTCAAAACCCTCTTCGATGGCGGCCACCAAGGCCATATGTGCTACCGAGTCCCATTGTGGAATGGTTGCATATTTTAATTCATCATGAATTTCTTCAATTTTGATATTTAAACTGGTTGAAAAAATATTACGAAGTTTTTCTTTCATTTTATTTGCTCATGGATAGGTTTAAGTCAGTACCCTACTCTCCCCAGACTGCCCATGAGCAGTAAGGTTGTAGTGGAGTTCTTTTTAGTTTTAAATTTTTTAATCCTAGTGTTTCTCTTAGGGCGATTGTCTCTCCTGGGAAATGTTCGCAATTTAATTCATCAAAAACAAGAATAGAGCCTTTGGTTAGTCTATCTGAAATTAAATTTAAAACGTCCCTGGTAGGAGTGTATAAATCGGTATCAAAGATAGCCATTGATATAATTGAGTGAGGATTTTTTTTGAGCCACTCTGGAAAAGTTATACTAATATCTCCTTTAATGAGTTCATGTTTTTTAATATGAGGCATTGGAGAATTTTTTTCATGTGAGTTTAAAATATTTTCTAGAATTTTTTCATAATTATCTATTGTTGAGTAGTCACCAATGCCCCACATCTTCTCAGAATTTTGAAGAGAGTCATGGTCAGATATAGATGGAAATCCTTCAAAAGTATCAAAGCCAATTATTTTTCTTGATATATTAAAGGGTTCATAAATAGAGCGCAAATTAGTTAAAGTGGTCATGGTTGCGCCCCATTGCACTCCAAATTCACATATTACGCCTGGAGTATTAACAATATTCTTATAAAGTTCTGAGTAGTAGAGCGTCCGGGCAAGAGTTTGAACCTTCATTCCGACCATTGAGTGAATATGCCAATGCGGCCCAAATTTTGGTAATAGATCACTTAAAATTAAACGTAAATTTTCATTGTTGATGATTTCTGTATTTGTTTTTTGAGAAAGTTCATTTGATTTTTTCATATTTTTCATTTGGTAAATTTGATAATTAATTAAAAATTATCCTACTGATTGTTAATAATTGATTTTTAGTAATTTTTGGATAAATCGGTAAGCACAATACTTGTCTTGAAAATTTTTCGGCAATAGTTATATTTTCAGCTGCTGCTGAAAGAAGCCCACGGTACATAGAAAAATCAGTAATCAACGGATAAAAATACCGCCGTGCATAAATACCATTCTCTTTAAGCTTTTCATACAAAGCATCTCGGCTTAAAGGGTATTCAGGCCCAATAAGAATCGGAAAGTATGAATGGTTGGCGACAGTCTGGTGGCCTTGGGGTAAGCAGGTAATTCCTGGCACATGTGCCAGTTGCTCGCGGTAATAGGCATCAATTTCGGCCCGGCGCTGCATGACATGTGGCATATGTTCCAGTTGCAGCAAGCCAAAGGCGGCGTTGATTTCGCTCATCTTGCCGTTGATGCCTGGAGCGACAACGGTGACCTCGTCCACAAAGCCAAAGTTTTTCAGGTGATCAATGCGCTGTTTGGTTTTGGCATCGTGGCAGATGATGGCGCCGCCTTCAAAGGTGTTGAAGACCTTGGTGGCGTGAAAGCTCAGTACCGATAGGTCGCCGTGGCGCAAGATGCTGCCTCCGGCATCTTGCACGCCAAAGGCATGGGCCGCATCGTAGATGACGCGCAGGTTGTAGTTGTCGGCAATTTTTTGAATCGCTGTGGTGTCGCAGGGGTTGCCGTAGCAGTGCACGGGCAGGATGGCGGTGGTTTGCGGGGTGATGGCCGCTTCGATTTTGGCGGGGTCCAGGTTGAGGGTGTGCGGCTCGATATCGACAAACACGGGTGTGCAGTTTTGCCATAGCAAGGCGTGGGCCGTGGCAACAAAAGAGTAGGGGGTGGTAATCACTTCCCCCTGAATGCGCAGCGCTTGCAGGGCGGTAATCAGAGCCAGGGTGCCGTTGCTAAACAGGCTGATGTGCGGCACCCCCAGATAGCGGCACAGTGCTTGTTCGAGTTGCTGGTGAAAGGGGCCGCCGTTGGTCAGTACTTTATTGGCCCAGATTTGCTCCAGGTAGGGGATGAACTCCTCCAAGGGGGGCAGGTAGGGCTGGGTAACGTAGATTTTTTCTGCTGCCATGGCATGGGGGCGCCTTGCGGCGTCATAGGGTGAACCTTCGCAACAAGCGTAGCAGCACGTATTCCTGGCAAAAGGGCAAGAAGACAGGGGAAAGTAGAAGTGTTCTGCTATTAGGAGCCGGGGAATTTCTCTGCCGCACCACTAAAAAAAAGCTGCTCAAGCCTGCATCTTCTGAGTTCCAGATGACGAGATCTGAAAGCCAGAGAAAACAAGCGTGAGCAGCTATTTGGTCGCGCCGGCGTGGTTGGCGCCGTTTTTAGATGCTTAGCCCTGCAGCAGCTTCAGCACGTTTTGCGGAATTTGATTGGCCTGGGCTACCATCGCAGTGCCTGCTTGCTGCAGGATTTGCGTGCGACTCAGATTGGCGGTTTCCTTGGCGAAATCCGTATCCACGATACGGCCACGTGCGGCCGAGAGGTTCTCGACTTGTACATCAATGTTGTTGACGGCTGTCTCAAAACGCGTCTGGATGGCGCCTAAGGTGGCGCGAGCGCCGTTGACTTGGTCGATCGCACTGTCGATTTTTTTCAGCGCAGTCCATGCACCGGCTTGGGTTCTCACGTCAATCGTATCAATACCTGAGTCGTTGTAGACCGCGCCAACGGCGGTGGTATTGCTGCCGCCGATGGCAGTTGCTGTGTTGTCCAGGCCCGTGGTCGATGCATCGAAACCGCCGAAAGAGATAGAGACGGGAATGCCATCTTTGTCGAGCTTTTCGGAGCGCAGTTCCACTTTATAGGTTTCGGTGCCTTCGTTCTTGGTGAGGTAGGCGGTGACGCCGGAGTCGGCGGTCTTATTGTTAATGGCTTCAATGACTTGACCCAGGCGCTCCTGACGGCTTTCGGCCGCTGGCAGGTCGTTCAGGTCAATGGTCTGCCCTGGGGGGGCGACAGTAATTTTCAGACCGGATACACCAGACGCAAAGCCGGACAAAGCGGTGGCGCCTGTCGCGGTGTCCACGGAGGTGATATCAGTACCAGCATAGCTGATGCTCGAGAGTTGGCTGGAGCGAGTGTCGACCAGTGCGCCCAAGGTGATGTTGTCGCCCGAGTTGGCGCCTACCTGAAATACTGCACCAGCGAAGCTGCCATCCAGCACCTTTTGACCGTTGAAATTGGTTTGCTTGGCCACGCGGTCAATTTCGTCCGACATTTGCTTGACTTCAGCTTGCAGTGCGGCACGGTCGGACGCACTGTTGGTGGCGTTGCCGGCTTGCACGGCCAGCTCACGCATGCGTTGCAGCATGTCGCCAATCTTGCCCAAAGCGCCTTCTGTGGTCTGTGCCAGCGAGATGCCGTCGTTGGCATTGCGCGAGGCCACGGTCATGCCTTTGACTTGCGTGTTCATGCGCTCGGCAATCGCCAGGCCCGCGGCATCGTCCTTGGCGCTGTTGACGCGCAGCCCTGATGACAGGCGCTGCATGGTCGTGTTCAGGGACTGCCCCGAGAGCGTCAGATTGCGCTGAGCGTTGATCGAGGCGATGTTTGTATTGATTGTTGCGGCCATTGCTGTGATTCCTTCAGTTAGGCAGAAAACGGAGGATGCGAGTTGCTTCGCGTCACCTAGAAACCATGGGCGCTGAGAGGCGGACAGGCAACAGGAGCGATGGAGGCATTCTTTCCTGCCTGCCTTGCGGGTATTGCTGGAATAAGCGTGGGGTTTGGGGTTCTTCTTGTGGTTTTGTGGGTCTTATTGGTTCAAAAAATATAGCTACAAATCCTTTGTGGATAAGTGTTTAATACTATTTTTCATAAACCTGCTAAAGATTTCTGGTCGGTGCCCGATAAACCATGTGTACGCAGCAGGCACCACATGCCGCAACGGCCCACAGAGGTCAGGCAGCCTGGATGCGACAAGCAAAACTTGTTCAAACACTGCCCGTTTAAAGGAATCGCACCATGGCCATGACCATCAATACCAATGTTGTCTCGATCAACGCTCAGCGCAATCTGGGTTTGTCGGGCGGCTCGCTGTCCACCTCCATGCAACGTCTGTCGTCGGGTCTGCGCGTCAACAGCGCCAAGGACGATGCCGCGGGCTTGGCGATTGCCGAGCGCATGAGCACCCAGGTGCGTGGTTTTGCGGTGGCCTCGCGCAATGCCAACGACGGCATCTCGCTGGCGCAAACCGCGGAAGGCGCCTTGGGCAAGGTGGGCGACATGCTGCAGCGCATGCGTGAGCTGGCCGTGCAAGCGGGCAACGCCACCAACAGCAAGAGTGACCGCGAAGCGCTCAATGCCGAGCTGGTGCAACTGCGCGATGAGGTGGATCGCGTGGCCAAAACCACCAGTTTTAACGGCAAAAAAGTGCTGGACGGCAGCTTCACCGGTGGCGTGTTCCAGGTGGGTGCCAACTCGGGTGACAACATCACGGTGGGGGCTTTGGCCAATACCAAGGTGGATCAGCTGGGTAAAACGGAGTTTGGTACAAGTTCCGTTACCGGTATTGCTGATGCTTCTAAAACAGCTGCAGCCAACAATATGACCAACGCCGATGTGATCATCAATATCACCGGTGCCAACAAGGTCAGCGCACAGGTGACGATTGCCAAAGATGAGAACGTAACCGGTGATGAAGCACTGGGCCGCGTGATTCAGGCGATTAACTCCAAAACGGCAGACACCGGCATCGTGGCTTTTCTGGCCGATGACGGTAAGTCCATCCAATACCGTGCTGAAAAAGATGCTGATGGCGTGCTGGCCAGTGCTGCTATCGCTGTGTCTGGTGCGGCGGCTGGTGTGACGGCGCTGTTGGCACAACCCACGACTGCCAACACCGACCAAACCGGTATCCACAAAATGGACATCAAAACCCAAACGGGTGCCTGGGAGTCGCTGCAGCGCATTGACAGTGCCCTGGACAAAGTCAGCGCTGCCCGTGCCGAGCTGGGCGCTATCCAGACCCGATTTGAAAAGTCGATTGAAAACATCGACATCATGCAAGAGAACATCTCAGCGGCTCGCGGTCGCATCACCGATGCGGACTTTGCCAAGGAAACGGCCAACCTGAGCCGCACGCAAATCCTGCAGCAGGCCGGCACCGCCATGGTGGCCCAGGCGAACCAACTGCCACAGAACGTGCTGAAGCTGCTGCAGTAAAGAGAACTGTATGCCCTGCTGGGTGGCCGCCTCTTCATCGGTTACCGGGCGGGGTATGACGAAAACGGGTGGTGCAAGCTGCCTGCAAAAAAAGCCTAGCTCAAGCATTTGGAAAACATATTTCAAAGCTTGGGCGAAGGTGTATCACTAGAAGTGAATCCTAAGAAGGGGAATCGAAATGGGTATGTCAATTAACACCAATGTGGTGTCCATCAACGCCCAGCGCAATCTGGGCTTGTCCGGCGGCTCGCTGGCAACTTCCATGCAGCGCCTGTCTTCGGGCCTGCGTGTGAACAGCGCCAAAGACGATGCTGCTGGCCTGGCCATTGCCGAGCGCATGAACACCCAGGTCAAAGGCCTGGCGGTGGCCTCGCGCAATGCCAACGACGGCATCTCGCTGGCACAAACGGCCGAAGGCGCTTTGGGCAAAGTGGGCGACATGCTGCAGCGCATGCGCGAGCTGGCCGTGCAATCGGGCAACGCCACCAACAGCAAAACCGACCGCGAAGCGCTGCAAGCGGAATTGAAGCAACTGCGCGATGAAGTGGACCGTGTGGCCAAAACCACCAGCTTCAACGGTGCCAAGCTGCTGGACGGCAGCTTCACGGGGGCGGTGTTCCAGGTGGGTGCCAACTCGGGCGACAACATCACGGTGGGGGCACTGGCCAATACCAAGGTGGATAAGCTGGGCAAGGCCAACTATGCGGAGGCTGAGATTGCGAAAGCAGCGGTGTCGATCGCAGGCACCATGATGACGGGCGCCACACCGATCACCGTGACCATTACCGGGGCCGATGGTGCGTCGGCAAAGGCAACCATTGCCAATTCGAGCGATGCAACCAATGAAGAAGCATTGGGCAAAGTGCTCCAGGCGATCAACTCGAAAACTGCCGATACCGGAGTGACTGCCTTCTTGGAAGATGGCGCGGTTAAGTTCCGTGGCACCATCAAAGATGGTGGTACCTACCAGGCGATCAACGTTGCCTTGAGCGGTGGCACCTCTGCAGCGCTGGGAACCATTTCTGGTGATGCCCAAAAGAACACTGTGGGTATTCACGATGTGGATATTGGTACCCAAAAAGGTGCGTGGGATGCGCTGCAGAAAATCGACAGTGCCATCAACAAAGTCAATACCGCCCGGGGCGAGCTGGGTGCCATCCAGACGCGTTTTGAGAAAACGGTGGAAAACATCGACATTCAAAACGAGAACCTGACCGCTGCCCGGGGCCGCGTGGTGGATGCCGACTTTGCGCAAGAAACCGCCAACTTGAGCCGCACGCAGATCCTGCAACAGGCAGGTACTGCCATGGTGGCCCAGGCCAACCAGTTGCCCCAGCAGGTGCTGAGTCTGCTGCGTTAAGTGGCGGTACGGTCTGCCGGCCTCTACAGGGTGGCAGACCGAGGATAGTTTTGCTTTTGATGGCAGCCGCCAGGTGTCTGGTGGCTGCCTTTTTTCTTTTCTATTGCGCGATGCATGCCTCGAATGCCGGCAGGATGCTCTCGGCAAGTCGGGGCAGAGTGTTTGCGCAGTCGAGCCCTGCTGCTGTTGCTGGCGGCAAGGCGTATGGCCTAGTGGATGATGTGGGTGCGGTCCAGGCTCAAGTTGGCGCGGCGGCTGCCGATAAAACGGTATGGCCTCTTGAGGCCGCTGGCTGCGTAGGCAGGTCACCTGGATTGGCGGGTGCTAGAGGTTTTGTTTGGGCTTTTGCGTGAACGCCAATCCGACGACAATCAGCTTGTTCTACGCGTGATTTGGGTCATTGCGGGTACTTAATGCAACAGGAGTCTTCATCATGGCAATTTCATCGGCAGGTATCGGTAGCGGGTTGGACGTTGCCAAAATCGTCGAGCAGATGGTGACTGCTGAAAAAATACCGCTGAAGAAGCTCGAATCCAAGGCCGAAGGCATTCAGACCCAGATTTCCACCTACGGTGAAATCAAATCACTGACCTCTAAGTTGGGGGATATCGTTTCCAAACTGACCCGCGACAGCGCGTGGAATGGGGTGAATATTTCCTCCAGCAATTCCACCATCTCTGGGAGCATGACGGGGATTGCCGCGCCAGGGACTTACAACATCCAAGTCACGCAGCTGGCGCAGGCTCAGACCACGGTGGTAGGGGGGGCGGGCGCCGCGGCTTTGGCCAAAGACGAAACGATGGGGGCGTCTGGAAAACTCACTCTCAAGAAAGGCGTGGGTGCGAATGAGGTGGTCAAGGCGCTGGATATTTCCAGCTCGGATACGTTGACCAAAATTGCTGCCAAGGTCAACGAGGCCGGCATGGGGATCCAGGCCTCGGTGGTGACGGACGTGGATGGCAAGGAGCGCCTGATGCTGCGTTCCAAAGACAGTGGAACCGGCAATAGTTTTACGGTTGGTATTGACCCGGCTTTGACGAAGCTGGGGCAGACAAATTCGCAGCTTGCCCAAAATGCGGTGGTCAAGCTGAACGGGGTGACTGTGGAGTCGAACAGCAACACGTTTGCCAACACGATTCCGGGGATGTCTTTCTCAGTGTCGGAGATCACCACGAATTCCGCGACCATGACGGTGAAGACGGATACCGAGGCCATCAAGAAGAGCTTGCAAGAGTTTGTGGATGCGTACAACGAGCTCAACGATTTGCTGTCTAAGTCGACCAAGTACACCGAGGAGACCAAAACCGCAGGCGTTCTGCAGGGTGATAGTGCAACGGTGAGCTTGCAAAATACGTTGCGGATGTTGACCCAAGGTATTTCTGGTAGCACAGGAGCGTTGACACGTCTTTCCGATATTGGCATTCAAATGCGTGAAGGTGGTGGTTTGACGGTGGACAGCACCAAGCTGGACAAAGGCTTGGCGAATGTCGATGACTTAAAAGCCTTGTTCGCCAATAAGGCCAATAGCATGGGTCAAGGGGGGGGGGTTGCCGTGAACTTCAAGGAGGTGACGGACAAACTCTTGGCATTTGACGGCACGCTCAATTCGAAGACCGACTCGCTGGAGCGCACACTCAAAAGTAATGGCGCCGAGCAAGATAAGGTGAATAAACGTGCAACAACCTTGGAAGAGCGTCTTTATAAACAGTATTCGGCGCTGGATGGCAAGATGTCTTCGCTGAATGCCCTGAACTCCTACGTCTCGCAGATGGTGACGACGTGGAACAAGTCCTCGAGCTGATTCGGGTACCAGGTTATTTTTCGGATTTTTTGAGTTCGGGCGTGTGGCTGTGCAATCCAAGCAGAACGTGCCCGAACTAGAGTAAGGAACAACACATGTTTTCTTCTGCAAGCTACGGGGCAGCCAATGCCTATCGTCAGGTGGGGGCCCACTCGGGTGTGGAGAATGCTTCCCCGCACCAACTGATCCAGATGCTGTTTGATGGCTTATTCCAGTCGCTGAACGCGGCGCGTGGCGCCATCGAGCGTGGTGAGGTGGAGGAAAAGGGGCGCCATATTTCCAAATCCGTGCGCATTTTGCAAGAGGGTTTGGTCATGGGTCTGGACCTCGAAAAAGGTGGTGAATTGGCGGCTAATCTGAAGCTGCTGTATGACTATTCTGTGGCCCAATTGACCAAGGCAAACATCCACAATGATGTGGCATTGGTGGAAGACGTTATCAAGGTTTTGCAGCCCGTGGCGCAAGGCTGGAAAGAGATTGGAACCGCAGCCAACCCCGTGATGTGAGGGGGTGCTGTGCAGGAGAACAGATTGCTCGATTACTACAAGGCCATTGAGGCCAAGAGTGCCGAAATGCTGGCAGCAGCGATGCAGCAAAACTGGGACTGCGTGGTGGAATGTGAGAAGTCGTGCGCCGTGCTCATTGGCGAGCTGCGTGTGCAGTCGCAGGAGCTGGTGCTGACGCCGGCGCAGCGCAAGGAAAAGACGCGCATCATGCAGAGCATCTTGCGCAATGACGCGCAGATCCGGGTGTTGGCCGAGCCGTGGCTGGCGACGCTGGAGTACATGGGCAAGGTGCCGGCCAGCTCGGTGCTGCACTGAGGTGGGCGCTGCGTCCTGCTAGGTGGTTAAGTCCTTGGTGGGGACACAAGCCGCATGCTGCAAGGCATGCGGCTTTTTTCATGGGTTCGCCTGCGGCAGTCGGAACCAGGCACCGGCGTGGTCAGTGTCGCTGAAACGGCCGGCAGCTGAGGTGCAATACTTTTGATAGCTGTCGGCGCCCTGCTATTCATGGTTTTAATGCATCAACGACCTGAATCGTCCAGTGGATGTGCGCGGTGTGCTCATCTTTTCTGAGCTGAAAGGCCTGTGGACCTGCTTGCGTGGCGATGGGCAGTGGCCAGGTTTGCGCGCAAAAAAGACCGCAACCCGAGGGTGCGGTCATCAAGATTTTGAGAGTGAGTGAGCGTTAGGGCGGGGCGCAGGCCAGGGTGGCCATTCGCCCTGCACCGGCAGGTGCTCAGACCTGCATGTTCATGACATCGGTGTAAGCCTGCACCAGGCGGTTGCGCACATGCAGGGTGGCTTGGAAGCCGATTTGCGCCTTCTGCATGGCCACCATGGTTTCTTCCAGGCTGACCGAGGGATTTTCCATCTGCACTTCTTGCTGCAGGTGGCTGGAGTGGTTCTGGGCGGCGCTGACGGAGCGCAGCGCGTTTTCCAGGGCGTGGCTGAAACCATGGCCGTCTGCTTCGGCCTGCTGCACAGGCTTGGTCAGGCGTTGGGCCATATCGCTGGAAATGGGTGTCAGCGCAGAGTTGGTGCTTTGCAGGCGCAGGTCCATGGTGTTCATCCCTAGGTTGTTCTTGATTGATGGCGCAATCGTAGGCAAATGCAAACCTGGCATCTGTGTGAATAAATGGGGAAACGGCCGCCTTATCGGGGGAACGGTGGCGTGGGAAGTCCGAATAATCGGCGGCACGTTGGGCTCCGTGTCGGGCCTGAGCTCCCATTTGGAAAAGAACATGTCTGCAGTTGCTGAAATTCCTGTTGCTGAGAACCCCCCTGCCGCAAGCCCGATGAACTGGCAGCAGCGGGTGGCAAGCCTTGATCGCAATCAGCGCATCCTGATCGGCGCTGTGGGCGCGCTGGTGGTCGCCGGTCTGGTGGCGGCCTTGATGTTCAGCCGCCAGCCCGATTACCGCGTGCTGTTTTCCAATCTGAGCGACAAGGACGGTGGCGCCATCGTCACGCAGCTGGCGGCCATGAACGTGCCCTACAAGTACACCGAAGGTGGTGGTTCGATCATGATCCCCGCGGACCGGGTGCACGATGTGCGCCTGAAGCTGGCGACCCAGGGGCTGCCCAAGGGCGCAGTCTCCGGCTTCGAGATCATGGAGAACAGCAAGTTCGGCATTACCCAGTTCCAGGAGCGCGTGAACTACCAGCGCGGCCTGGAGGGTGAGCTGACCCGCTCCATCATGGGCCTGTCGGCCGTGCAGAATGCCCGCGTGCACCTGGCCCTGCCCAACCAGAATGGTTTTTTCCGTGAGCAGCAAAAGCCTTCGGCCTCCGTGCTGCTGACCCTGTACCCCGGTCGCATGCTGGACCGCACGCAGATCGCGGGCATCGTGCACCTGATTTCTTCCAGCGTGCCGGAAATGCTGCCCAGCGCGGTCAGCGTGCTGGACGACTCGGGCAAGCTGCTGTCGCAGACGGGCAACCCCGAAGATAGCCCCGTCAACGTCCAGCAGCTGATGTACCAGCAACAGCTGGAAAAGCAGTACACCCAGCGCATTCTGGACATCCTGGAGCCGGTGGTCGGCAAAGGCAATGTGAAGGCGCAGGTGACGGCCGAGCTGGACTTCTCGCGCACCGAATCGACCTCGGAACTGCATGCCCCCAACCAGGGTCAGGCCGCCAGCGCGGTGCGCAGCCAGCAGGTGCTGGAAAGCACTGGCGAGAAAGAGCCCGTGCCCCCGACCGGCGTGCCCGGTGCCACGAGCAACCAGCCCCCGCAGAACGCGGCAGCGCCCATCAACGGCGCGGCCCCCACGCTGCAGGCGGCCAACGGCCAGCAGACCAACATCATGGCCATTCCCGGCAGCAAGCGCGAATCGGTCACCAACTATGAAGTGGACAAGACCGTGCGCGTGACCCGCAACAGCACGGGCTCCATCAAGCGCATGACGGCCGCGGTGGTGGTGAACTACCTGCCCGGCACAGCGGCCGAGGCTGGCGCGGCCGTGACGCCCCAGGCCATGTCCGAGGCGCAGCAGGCCCAGATGCTGGCCCTGGTGCGCGAGACCATCGGTTTCAACGCGGAGCGCGGGGATTCGGTCAACCTGATGAACGCGCCCTTCCAGCAGGAGCTGCGCCTGGCTTCGGACCTGCCGATCTGGCAGCAGCCCGAAACGATCGATCTGGTGCGCTCCATCGCCTGGCCGGTGGGCCTGGTGCTGGCGGCCCTGATCCTGATGTTCGGCGTGGTGCGTCCGATCCTCAAGGCCCGCAAGAAGAAGGAGCTGGCCCAGCAGCTGGATCTGCTGGAGGCCGAAGAGCTGGAGCGCCCAGCGCTGGCCGCGCCGCCCAAGCCGGGCGAGCCCACCCCCGAGGAGCTGCGCCTGGAGCAGGCGCGTGCCCTGGCCAAGCAGAACCCGATTGCCGTGGCCAACATCGTCAAGACCTGGGTCAATGGCAGCGATGGCAGCCACTGATCCTGACCACTGGCACCTAACTATCTACAGAACACAAAGAGTTTGCTATGGATGATCGAGGTCTGAACGACGCCGCCATTTTGCTGATGTCCCTGGGCGAGGAAGAGGCGGCCGAGGTTTTCAAGCACCTGTCGCCCAAGGAAGTGCAGAAGCTGGGTGAGACGATTGCCCGCATGCGCGGGGTGTCCAAGGAAAAAGTGGATTTCGTGATCGCGCGCTTCACCGACGACTGTGCTGCCCAGAGCCTGCTGGTCGAGGACGCCAGCGACTACGTCAAGTCGGTGCTGCGCCGTGCGCTGGGCGATGACAAGGCCGCGCTGCTGCTGGACCGCATCTTGCAGGGCGGGGATGTCTCGGGCATTGAAAGCCTGAAGTGGATGGACCCGATCTCGGTGGCGGAACTGCTGCGCAACGAACACCCGCAGATCGTGGCGGCCATCCTGGTGCACCTGGAGTTCGACCAGGCTGCCGCGGTGCTGATGCAGCTGCCCGAGCGCATGCGCAGCGAAGTGATGCTGCGCGTGGCCACGCTGGAAGGCATCCAGCCTTCGGCGCTGAAGGACCTGAACGAAGTGCTCTACAAGGTGCTGGCCGGTGGCGACAAGATCCGCAAGACCTCGCTGGGTGGTGTCAAGGCGGCGGCCGAGATGATCAACCTGCTGGGTGGCAATGCCGATGTGGCGGTGCTGGACACCATCCGCAACTACGACGCGGACCTGGCGCAGAAGATCATGGACAAGATGTTCGTGTTCGACGACCTGGTCAAGCTGGACGACCGCTCGCTGCAGCTGGTGCTGCGCGAGGTGGCGTCCGAGACGCTGATCATCTCGCTCAAGGGCGGCTCCATGGAAGTGCGCGACAAGATCCTGGCCAACATGTCCATGCGTGCGGCCGCTGCCCTGCGCGAAGACCTGGAAGCTCGCGGCCCCATGCGCTTGTCCGAGGTGGAGGCGCAGCAAAAGGAAATCCTCAAGGTGGTGCGTCGCTTGGCGGACGAGAACCAGATCACGCTGGGCGGTGGCCCAGAAGACAGCTTTGTCTAAGGCCAGTCCTTCGAAGTTCCAGTAGGTTGACATGACACGCTTTATTCCCAGCGAAGAGATTGACGAGCAGCAGGTGCGGCACTGGCACTTTGGTGGTGTCCGCAATGGCACCTTCAACAAAGGCTTTGCGGCCATGCCCGAGATGACCTCGGACCCCGCCTTGCTGCCCTTGGCCGAAGAGCCCGTGGCGGAGCCGCAGCCCGAGGAGCTGGAGGCCGCGCCCGTGCCCGAGCTGGAGCTCGACGATGTGCCCCTGCCGGTGCCTGGGATTTCCGAGGAAGAGCTGCAGCAGCAACTGGAACAGGCCCGCCAGGAGGCCTATGCCCAGGGCCTGGAGCAAGGCCAGCAGCAGGCGGCCCAGGAATGGCAGGCCCGCATGGCCGACTACCAGAACAACCTGGGCCGTGAAACGGCACAGCGCCTGAACGAGGTGCTGCATGCGGCACAGACCGGGGTGCAGGGTCTGCAGCAGCAAATGGCACCCGACTTGCTGCAGCTGGCCGTGGACATCGCGCGCCAGGTGGTGCGCCAGGAATTGCGCTGCAACCCCCAGGCCCTGCAGCCCGTGGTGGCCGAAGCCCTGGACATGCTGGGGGCCGACACCAAACCGGCCGTGGTGCGCCTGAATCCCGAGGATTTCCAGCAGCTGCAGGCCCACCTGCGCGCCGCCTTGCCCAATCCCAAGGTGGAATGGCTGTCCGACCCGACCGTGGCCAAGGGCGGTTGCCTGGTGGAAAGCCAGGGTGCACAGATCGATGGCAGCCTGGAGCGCCGCTGGCAGCGTGCCGTGGCGGCGCTGGGCCTGGTGTCGACCTGGTACGACGGTGGAGCCGGTCATGGCAATTGACCATTCGCACATCGGCGCCGCGGTGGCGCAGTTGCAGGACATGCTGCGGGTGGGGCGCGAGCGCGTGAACCAGCCGCTGCCCTTGCACAGCCACGGCACCTTGACGCGGCTGACCGGCCTGGTGCTCGAGGCCAGTGGTCTGCGCGTGCCCGTGGGCTCGCAATGCCACCTGCAGATGCCCGGTCAGGAGCCGGTGCTGGCCGAGGTCGTGGGCTTTGCCGGCGATCGGGCGTTCCTGATGCCGGCCGGCGACATCCAGGGCTTGTCGTGCGGGGCGACCGTCACGCCGGCCGAGCCGTTTGTGCCGCCCCTGCGCCTGGGGGATACCGAGGCGCCGTCCCTGGCAACGGGCGTGCTGCGCCTGCCCATGGGCGATGGCCTGCTGGGACGCGTGGTCGACTCGCAGGGTGTGGCGCTGGACCACGGCGGCGCGCTGGTGAACGTCGTGTCCGAGCCGTTGGACCGCGAGCCCATCAATGCCATGGAGCGCGCCCCGGTGCGCGAAAGCCTGGATACGGGCGTGCGGGCCATCAACAGCCTGCTGACCGTGGGGCGTGGACAGCGCCTGGGCCTTTTTGCCGGCTCGGGCGTGGGCAAGTCGGTGCTGCTGGGCATGATGGCGCGCTTCACCCAGGCCGACGTGATCGTCGTGGGCCTGATTGGTGAGCGCGGCCGCGAGGTCAAAGAATTCGTTGAGGACATCCTGGGTGCCCAAGACCGCAGCCGCGCGGTGGTGGTGGCGGCACCGGCCGATGCGCCGCCGCTGCTGCGCATGCAGGGGGCCACTTACGCCACGGCGATTGCCGAGCATTTCCGCGACAAGGGCAAGCATGTGCTGCTGCTCATGGATTCGCTGACCCGCTACGCCCAGGCCCAGCGGGAGATTGCGCTGGCGATTGGCGAGCCGCCCGCCACCAAGGGCTATCCGCCTTCCTGCTTTGCCAAGCTGCCGGCCCTGGTCGAGCGCAGTGGCAACGGCTTGAATGGCGTGGGTTCGATCACGGCCTTCTACACCGTGTTGTCCGAAGGGGATGACCAGCAGGACCCGATTGCGGACGCTTCGCGCGCCATCCTGGATGGCCACTACGTGCTGTCGCGTGCTTTGGCGGAGCAGGGGCACTACCCGGCCATCGATATTGAGCAGTCGGCCTCGCGGGTGATGCACAACGTCGTCAGCCGGGAGCACTTCGAGTTAGCTAGACGTTTTAGGGCCGTCTATTCGCGCTATCAAAAAAGCAAGGATTTGATACAAGTAGGAGCTTATGTCAACGGCTCCGATCCCCAGGTCGACGAGGCCATTCGCCTGCAACCGGCGATGGCCACGTTCCTGCAGCAGACCATGTTCGAGTCTGCTTCCATGGACGAGAGCCTGGCGCAAATGGCTGCTGTCCTGCAACAGCCGGCTTGAGATAACTAGAGGATGCTGGGAATGTCGTCACTCAATGCACTGATGATCGCGATCGAAATGGCCACGCGCAAGCGCGACGAGGCGCGCCAGGCCTTGCGTGAGCGTCAGCATGCCCACGATGCCGCCAGGTCCCAGATGGAGCAGCTGGAGCACTATGCCCTGGAAATGCAGCAGCGTTGGGGGGCGACCGAAGGGGCGGCGATGAAGCCCGAGGTGATGTTTCACCACGGCCAGTTCATGGACCGGCTGCAGCATGCCATCAACCTGCAAACCAAGGTGATGGCAGACCAGGCGATCCGCCTGGAAGCGGCGCAGAAGGCCTTGATGGCGACGGAGCTGCGCCTGAGCAGCCTGAACAAGGTGGTGGAGACCCGCCGCCGCGATATCGCGCTGGCGCAGATGCGCCGCGAGCAAAAGCAGACCGATGAGCGTGCGGCTCTGCAGTTCATCGGCCGCACGTTCGGCTTGCAGTTTCAAGAGGTCTGAGCATGGATATTCAAGCAGCGAACACGCCGGCCAAGGCGAAGGCCGCGGCCAGCGACAAGCAGGACAAGAGCAAGGTGGAAGACGGGCGTGAAGGGGCGCCCGCGTTTGCCCAGCTGTTGCTAGGCCTGCAGCCTCCCGCCGCGCTCGAAGCCCGGGCGGCGGCGCAGGACGTGCTGGAGGCCTGGCAGTTGCCGAGCGCCGAGCTCGTGCAGGCCGACAGCGCCGTGCTGCGCGACGGCTTGTCCATCGGCTTGGACCTGGGCAGCCTGGTGGGCCAGACGGCGCTGCTGGATGACCGTGCCGATGCGGCGCTGCAAAACGGCAGCTTTGTGCTGGCGCAGCAGGCGGCGGGCCGTGCCAGTCCTGCAGGTTGGGGGGCCCAGCCGCATGTGGCGGCAGGCCAGGCCGTGGCGACCGTCGCGGCCGGCGTGCAGTCGGCCCTGCCCTGGGTGGCGGACGGTAGTGCGGCGGCTGCGGTGGTCAAGGTGGCCACGGAAGCCGCAGGTCTGGTCGAGGACGGATTGCAGGCCGTGGCCGATCTGGTGCAGCCAGATACGCCAGCCTCCGAAGGGCGCGTTAATCTGCTGGGGGCCTGGAAACTGGAAGACCCGCAGGCCGTCCCCTCGCCAACGCTGCAACGCGTGATTGGTCAGGTGGAGCAGTGGGCGGTCGCGGGCGCAGGCCTGCAACCCAAGGCTACGGAGCGTGCCGAGGGCAGCAAGTCGGGGCAGGATGCGGTGGTGGGCATGTCCGCGGCGCAGGGCAGCGGCACCCGTTTGACCGAGAGCGCGGTGCGCGAGACCCAACAGGCCCAGGATGCGCAGTGGGAGGCCCAGGCCGACGTGCCGGTGGAAGACATGCGCTTTTGGCTGCAGGGCAAGCAACAGCGCGCCGAGGTGGTCCTGGACCATGATGGGCAGAACGTGCGGGTGCAGGTCTCCGTGCGCGGCAACGAAGCCCATGTGACTTTCCAGGCCGACCAGCAGCACACCCGGGCGGTGCTGGACAACAGCCTGGCGCAGTTGCGCGAGATGCTGGAGCAGCAGGGTGTGGCCTTGGCGGGGGTGTCCGTGCAGGCCCAGACCGCGGACGGGCAGCAGGCTGGCGCAGGCGCACAGGAGCGCGGCAATGCGTGGGCGCCGCAAGGGGCCGCACGCCATGCCCAGGTGGCAGTGCCCGACGCCGGGGGCAGCGGCGCGCAGCGCCCGCGCAGCCAGGGCCTGGACGTCTATGCCTGAGGGCGGCGTACGCCCGCTGCGGCGGGTGGCCGATTTGTTTGGCGGCTGTTTGAGCCTTTTATTCTGGCTATAATTTCCGGTTTCTCCAAAATAATTAACCCGTTGCGCGCAGATTGCGCGTGCACCGTTCCCGGGGACTGTCCCTGGCAAGGGTGAGCGAATTCACTATCTCCACCAAGGAACCACAACGTGGCCGCAACCAATCCTGCCGCCGCTCCGGCACCCGCCAAGAGCAAGAAACTGATCATCATCGGCGCCATCGTCGCCTTGCTTGTCGTGGCCGTCGCAGCAGTGGCACTCTTTGTCATGAACCGCTCACAGCACAGCGACCCCTATGGTGAAGAGGCGCCCGCCAAGAGCGCCGCGACCGTGGTGCCCACGTTCCTACCCCTGGAGAACATGGTGGTGAACCTGGCCGACCCCGGTGGTGACCGTTTTGCCCAGGTCGGCATCACGCTGGAGCTGCAGGACGAGGCCACCGCCACCACGGTCAAGCAGTACATGCCCAGCATCCGCAACGGCATCCTGATGCTGGTGTCCCAGCGGACAGCGGATGAACTGCTGCAACGCGAAGGCAAGGAAAAGCTGGCCTCTGACATTCTGCGCGAGGTCACCCGCCCACTGGGGATGAACGCGGCACGTCCCCAAGCCGCACAGGCCCAGGGCGATGAGGACGAGGCACGGCCCGCCGCCCGCCGCAGCAGCCCGGTGCGCCGTGTGCTGTTCTCCAGCTTCATCATCCAGTAAGCGCAAGGAAGTTTGGCATGAGTGATTCTTTTCTCTCGCAGGAAGAAGTTGATGCCCTGCTGGAGGGGGTAACGGGCGAGCGCCAGAAATCCGACTCCGAGGAGGTGGATGAAGGCTCGGTCCGCAACTACGACATTTCCAGCCAGGAGCGCATCGTGCGTGGGCGCATGCCCACCATGGAGATCGTCAACGAGCGCTTTGCCCGCAATTTCCGCATCGGCCTGTTCAACTTCATCCGCCGCAGCCCCGAAGTCTCGGTGGGCACGGTCAGCGTGCAGCGCTACAGTGCCTTCCTGCGCCGCCTGGCGGTGCCGACCAATTTCAACATTGTGGCCATCCGGCCGCTGCGCGGCAACGGCCTGATCGTGTGCGAGCCTTCGCTGGTGTTCGGCATCATCGACACGCTGTACGGCGGCGCCGGGCGCCTGCAGACCCGCATCGAGGGCCGCGACTTTTCGGCCACCGAGCAGCGCGTCATCAATCGCCTGGTCGATGTGATCAGCGAAGAGTACAAAAAGGCCTGGCATGGCATCTATCCGCTGGAGCTGGCCTACCAGCGCTCGGAAATGCAGCCGCAGTTTGCCAACATCGCCACCCCCAGCGAAATCGTGGTGTCGACCGCCTTCCAGCTGGAAATCGGCGACGTCTCGGGTTCCATCCATATCTGCATGCCGTATGCAACCATGGAACCCATCCGCGACATCCTGTACTCGTCCACCCAGGGCGACTCCATGGAAGTGGACCGCCGCTGGGTCAAGGTGCTGACGCGCGAAATCCAGTCGGCGGACGTGACCCTGGTGGCCGAGTTGGCCCGGGCCGATGCCACGGTGGAGCAACTGCTGGCCATGAAGCCGGGCGATTTCATCGAGCTGGATCGCCAGCCGCGTATCCGTGCCTCAATCGGCGGCGTGCCGATCTTTGAGTGCCAATACGGGACGCACAACAACAAATATGCAATCCGCATTGAGCAATGTTTGCGCAGTGGGGAATCGAACTGGACCGGAGAGAAGAATGGCAACTGACCAGAACAACAACGGCAGCGTCCCGGGGGATGATCCCTTCTCGGATTGGGCCGAGGCCCTGGAAGAGCAAAAGCAGACCGACGATGCCCACGCGGCGCTGGACGCCGAGCAAGGCGGCCCGCTGTCGGGCACGCCGGCCTACAACGGCGGGCACACGGGCACGGAAGTGCCGGTCAACGACATTAACATGGTGCTGGACATCCCCGTCCAGCTGTCCGTGGAGCTGGGCCGCACCAAGGTGCCGATCAAGTACATCCTGCAACTGGCCCAGGGCTCGGTGGTGGAACTGGACGCACTGGCTGGCGAACCCATGGACGTGCTGGTCAACGGCTACCTGATCGCCCAGGGCGAGGTGGTGGTTGTGAACGACAAGTTCGGTATCCGCCTGACCGACGTGGTCACCCCGTCCGAGCGTCTGCGCCGCGTCAGCCGTGGATAACGCCAGCCTGACCTCCTCGCTGCTGGCGCTGCTGTTGATGATCGGCGCCCTGGCGGCCTTGCCCTGGCTGCTCAAGCGCTGGCAACAACGCCAGCAGGGCCGGCACGCCGCCTCGGGCGTCAGCGCACAGGTGCTGGCTTCGGTGGCGGTGGGCCCCAACCAGCGGGTGGTCACGGTGGAAGTCGGGCAGGGCAGCACGAAGACCTGCCTGGTCCTGGGCGTGACGGCCCACAACATCCATTGCCTGCACGTGCTCGGTCAGCCGGCCGGTGCCCAGCCGGTGGCCGCGCCGCCGGACTTTGCCGTCACCATGGCACAGCTGCACAAAGACGAGCCAACCCCGCAACCATGAGAGAGCGCATGCGATTCAGCTTTCCCGTTCCCCGGGCGTCCTGGGGTGCTTTGGCCGCCGCTTTGGCGGCTTTTTGCTGGATGCCGGCCACCGTATGGGCGCAGTCAGCAGCGGCCCCCAGCCTGCCCCTCCTGGTGGGCAGCGGCAGTGGCGGCAACAGCTTTTCTGTGCCGATCCAGACCCTGCTGTTCTTCACGGCACTGTCCTTCCTGCCGGCCATCCTGCTGATGATGACGGGCTTCACCCGCATCGTGATCGTGCTGAGCCTGCTGCGCCAGGCGCTGGGCACGCAATCGGCGCCGCCCAACCAGGTGATCATCGGCCTGTCGCTGTTCCTGACGCTGTTTGTCATGGGCCCGACCCTGGACCGTGTCTACCAGGAGGCCTACCTGCCGTACAGCACCAACAAGATGCAGTTCGAGGAAGCGGTGCAAAAGGCCGAAGTCCCGATGCGGGAGTTCATGGTGCGCCAGACCCGCCAGACCGATTACGCCCTGTTTGCGCGGCTGGCCAAGCTGGAGCCTGGCACCCAGATCGAACAGGCGCCGTTCCGAGTGGTGGTGCCGGCGTTTGTGATCAGTGAACTCAAGACCGCGTTCCAGATCGGCTTCATGATCTTCATCCCGTTTCTGATCATCGACATGGTGGTGTCGTCCATCCTGATGTCGCTGGGCATGATGATGCTGTCGCCGGTGCTGGTGGCGCTGCCGTTCAAGATCATGCTGTTCGTGCTGGCCGATGGCTGGAACCTGCTGATCGGCTCGCTGGCTTCCAGCTTTGCCATTTAGACCTGAAAGGCTTGTGCCATGACCCCCCAAATGGTGCTGACGTTCGGGCGCGAGGCGCTCACGCTGCTGCTGATGGTGTCCTTGCCCGTGCTGCTGACCGTGCTGGCCGTGGGCCTGGTGGTCAGCATTTTCCAGGCGGTCACGCAGATCAATGAAAACACCTTGTCCTTCGTCCCCAAGCTGGTGGCGGCGGTGCTGGTGTTTGCCATTGCCGGGCCGTGGATGCTGAGCACGGTGGTGGACTTCATCCGCCGCACCATCGAGAACATTCCCAGTGCGCTGGGCTGAGGCGTGACCGGGGCACGGCGGTGATTGGAATTTCTGAAGAGCAGCTGATGGCGTGGCTGTCGCCCGTCATCTGGCCGTTTCTGCGCACGCTGGCCATGTTCACGGCCGCGCCCGTGTTTTCGCAGAAGGCCATCCCGGTGCGCGTCAAGGTGGGCCTGGCTTTCCTGGTGGCCGTGTGCGCCCAGGCGGTGCTCGATCAGCCCATGGTGGCGGTCAATTCGCCCCAGGCGCTGACCTGCGTGATCCAGCAGGTGGGCATTGGCCTGGCCATCGGCCTGGCCGCGCGCCTGGTGATCGCCGCCATGGAAGTGGCCGGCGAGGCCATCGGCCTGCAGATGGGCCTGAGCTTTGCCTCCTTCTTCGACCCGGCCAGCAATGCACAGCTCAGCGCGGTCTCGCGCTTTCTGGTGCAGATCTTCACCCTGTTCTTCATCGTGGTGAACGGCCACCTGTTCGTGCTGGTGGCGGTGATCAAGAGCTTCGACGTGTTCCCCGTCGACGGCTCGTTCTTGCAGGCCGTGGCGCAGATGCGCCTGCATGAGCTGGGCAGCGCCGTGTTCGAAAGCGCGCTGTGGATCGCCCTGCCGATGATGGCGCTGCTGCTGTTCGTCAACCTGACCATGGGCGTGATCGCGCGCATCGCCCCGCAGATGAACGTGTTTGCCATCGGCTTCCCGATCACCCTGACCGTGGGCATGCTGGGCATCACGGCCACCTTGCCGATGATGGAGCAGCCCTTCCTGCTGCTCATCGAGCGCGCCCTGTCGGTGTTCGGGGGCGGTTTTCTTTAGTTAAAAAGAAGAGCGGTTAGCGTTCGAATTTAAAGGGATTCAAGGTATTTACTATCTGAAGTCCTTTAAATTTGAGCGCTTCAAGCTATATTTTTATACAAGGCTGTTGCGGATGGCATAGACCGTCAGCTCGGCGTTGTTGCTCAGCTGCAGCTTTTCCAGCACCCGGGCGCGGTAGACGCTGACCGTCTTGGGGCTGAGCATCAGCTCCTCGGCAATGTCCGTCAGCCGCTTGCCGCTGGCAATCTTCTGCAGGGTCTGCATCTCGCGCTCGGACAGGGCCTCGTGCGGCACCTCGGGCGTGGGCTGGGCCAGGCTGTCCGCCAGCATCTGCGCCACCTCCGGGGTCAGGTACTTGCGCCCCTGGTGCACGGTGCGCACGGCGCGCACCAGCTCCAGCGGATCGCCGGCCTTGTTGGCATAGCCGTGGGCGCCAGCCTTCAGGCAGCGCAGCGCATACTGGTCCTCCGGGTACATGGACACCATCAACACCTTGATCTCGGGGTAGCTCTCGCGCACGCTGGCCAGCACTTCCAGCCCGTTGCGCCCCGGCATGTTGATGTCCAGCAGTAACACCTGGCAGGCCGCCTGGCGCAAGGTGTCGCGCAACTCGGTGTAGCCGGCGGCTTCGCCGATGACCCGAATGTCCGTGGCTTCGGCCAGCGTGTCGCGGATGCCGCGGCGCAAGACCGCGTGATCGTCGCAAATCACCACCTGAATCACTGTTGTCCCTCTGCGGTTGTCATGAAAGTGGGCCCATCTTACGGGAGCGGGATGGAGACGATGATGCTGGTGCCACGGCCGACCTGGCTGCTCACATCCAGCCACCCGCCCACCGTGCGCGCGCGCTCGGCCAGTCCGCGCAGGCCAAAGGCCTTGGGTTTGTCGCGCTGCCCGGCCGCCATCCCGCAGCCGTTGTCGCGCACTTCCAGGGTCAGAAACCCCTCGGCATTCGACAGCTCCAGGTGCACGGCGCTGGCCTGGGCGTATTTGCCGACGTTGGTCAGTGCCTCTTGCGCGGTGCGGTAGGCCACGACCTGGATCTCCGGTGTCACCTCGATGGACGCCGGCGCATCCACGCGCGTGGGCACGCCGGTGCGGCGCTCGAAGTTCTCGGCCAGCCATTGCACGGCGGCCACCAGCCCCTGGTCCAGCACCGGGGGGCGCAGGTTCATCATGATGCGCTGGCTGGCGCCCAGGGCGTGCTGCAGCATCTCCAGCGCCGCCTGGGCGTGGTTGCGCACCTGGGGCTCTGTCGCATTTCGGTCAATCCAGGCCAGGTCAAATTTGACGGAAGTCAAAGAACCACCGATGTCGTCATGGATCTCCCGGGCGATGGCCGCGCGCTCCTGCTCGATCGATTGCTGCAGGTGCTCGGTCAGTTCGGCCAGCTGGCGCTCGGAACGTTCCAGCTCCCGCCGCGCCTGTGCCTTGGCGCGGCGCGCCTCGTGCACCTCCAGGGCGCGCGACAGCACGTGCGGCAGGCGCGCCATGTTGTCCTTGAGCAGGTAGTCGGCAATCCCCTGGCGTATCGCTTCGACAGCAGCGGTTTCGCCGATCGCGCCGGACAGCAGGACAAACGGCGGGCACTGCGGCAGATGGCGCGCGGCGGCCCAGGCATCCATGGCCGTGAAGCCGGGCAGGTAATAGTCGGCCAGCACCAAATCGTAAGTTTGTGCTTGCAACTGGGTCAAGAAATCCGCCAATGTGTCGACACACACCATATGGCAGGCCAATCCTGCGCGTTGCAAGGTGATCTGTGCCAACCGCTGATCCGCTGCTGAATCCTCGAGGTGGAGGAAAAGCAGGGGCTTATCCGTTGGATCAGGTTCCCCGATGGGCGCTATCATTGGATACATCTTGGAACAAACTTTCGGGGGGTTGAATCCTTCGTGCCACAGGCAAACGCATGTTGGGCCAGCATGCTAGAGGTTCACCCATCTTGGAGAAACGATGCAACCACCGCAAACACCGTCTGCAGAACCTGCTGTGCAGGTGCCTGTCATGGTTGCTGCCGAATTACAGGATTCGCTGCTGGTCGTCATGCGTGACCTGCATCGCCTGGAAGGGTTGCTCAATCATGCCACGTCCAATTTGCTTGCGCGATTTGGCGAGGCCAACGTCCTGCTGTCGGACAATGCGGCAGACGACTCCCCCACTGTGGTGGCCGCGCGCGCGGCGCTGCGCAATGCCGTCACCGAGCTGCAGTTTCACGATATGGCGTCCCAGCTGATCGTGCACACCACCCAGGTGCTGCAGGGCTGCGCTTTCCGCATTGCTGCCGAGACCATGGGGCGCGAGGATGAGGAGTTGGAGGCCCCCGTGATGGCGATGCAACCTGAGCGGCCCAATCCTGTGACCCAAAGCGAGATGGATGCTGGTTCAATAGAGCTGTTTTGACCCATCCCCCAAGTCTGATCCATTCACATCTTAAAACTCCGTTGGAGCCTTACATGCACTCGATCCTAGCCGTTGATGATTCACCATCCATGCGAAAAATGGTCTCCTTCACATTGACAGGGGCTGGCTACAAGGTGGTGGAGGCGGTGGACGGCATGGACGCCCTGGAGAAGGCGGAAGCGCAGCATGTGGACCTGATCCTGGCGGACCAGAACATGCCGCGCCTGGACGGCATCGGCCTGACCAAGCGCCTGCGCGAGCATCCACGGTTCAAGAACACGCCCATCCTGATCCTGACCACGGAGTCCAGCGACCAGATGAAGCAAGCAGGCAAGGCCGCCGGTGCGACCGGCTGGCTGGTCAAGCCATTCGACCCCAACCGCTTGATCGAAGTGATACAGAAGGTGATTCGCTAAAGACGAGTTCGTGCGGAAGCTGAGAAAAAGATAGGAACCCAAATGGCGGATACACACAACGGCGGATCAGAGACGGATTTCGATCTGACCCAGTTCTACCAAATCTTCTTCGAAGAGGCGGGGGAGAACCTCGACCAGATGGAGCAGATGCTGCTGAATCTGGACTTGGATGCAGCCAATGACGAAGAGCTCAACGGCATTTTCCGTTGTGCCCACTCGATCAAGGGGGGATCGGCGACCTTCGGTTTCACCGACGTGGCCGAGCTGACGCACAAGATGGAGTCGCTGCTGGACCGTTTGCGCCGCCATGAAATCACCCCGGTGCCGGAAATGGTGGATGTGCTGCTGGAATCGGCGGATGCCTCGCGCAGCCTGCTGGCGCGCCACCAGGCGGGCGGCGAGGGCGAGGCCATGTCCACCGCCGATCTGGTGCAGCGCATCACGCGGCTGGCTGCCGGCGATGGCGCCGCGGCCGTGGTGGCGGCGCCTGCCCCGGTGGTCGCACCCGTGGCGCCGGCCCCTGCACCCGCTCCGGCCCCCGTCGCAGCACCCGCCCCAGTGGCGGCTGCCGTGCCGGGCGGCGTGCGCCACCTGCGCATCAAGATCGGCCCGGTCGAGGTGCTGGAGTCCGTCGAATCCATCAAGGAGCTGTTCCGCGACATCCCCGGCCTGGGCAGCATCGAGGACCTGCCTTGCGACGAAGCCCAGACACGGCTGTTCGCGGTGCAGACCCATTCCACCGATGACGACCTGCTGGACCTGATGGCCTTCCATGTGGCCAAGGAACAGGTGCAGATCACCGAACAGGGCGCATCCGCGCTGGTGGCTGCCTCCGCCGCCGCCGCAGTTGAAACTACAGACGTGGCAGAGACTGTGGCGGTGGTGCACCAGCCCGCTGCCTTGCCGGACACCGAGGCCTACGGCATCTTTGAAGGCGCGCCCGGTGCGCCCGCCCTCAAGCCGGTGGCCGCAGCGGCCAAGACCACCACGCGCCCGAACATGGCGCAGATGGAGTCCACCAGCATCCGCGTGGAAGTGAAGAAGGTGGACCAGCTGATCAACCTGGCCGGTGAGCTGGTGATCATCCAGGCGATGCTGGCGCAGAACAGCCGCGCGCTGGATCCGTCGGCCAACCAGCAGTTGCTGGCAGGACTGGCCGATCTGGACCGCAACACCCGGGACCTGCAGGAAGCGGTGATGTCGATCCGCATGATCCCGATGTCCACCGTGTTCAGCCGCTTCCCGCGCATGCTGCGCGATCTGGCCAACAAGCTGGGCAAGAAGATCAACCTGGTCACCCAGGGCGAGGCGACCGAGCTGGACAAGGGCCTGGTGGAAAAGATCACCGACCCCTTGACCCACTTGGTGCGCAACAGTCTGGACCACGGCATCGAAATGCCGGAAGACCGGATTGCCGCCGGCAAGTCCGAAGTGGGGACCCTGACCCTGGCAGCGTCGCACCAGGGCGGCTCCATCGTCATCGAGGTGCGTGACGACGGCAAGGGCATGAGCCGCGAGAAGATCCTCAAGAAGGCCCGCGAGCGTGGCATGGACGTCTCGGACAGCATGTCGGACAACGAGGTGTGGATGCTGATCTTCGCGCCCGGCTTCTCCACCGCCGACGTGGTGACCGACGTGTCGGGCCGTGGCGTGGGCATGGACGTGGTGCGCAAGAACATCGCCGCGCTCAACGGCTCAGTGGAAATCGACTCCGTGCAGGGCGTGGGCATGCGGGTGTCCATCCGCTTGCCACTGACCCTGGCCATCATGGACGGCATGTCCGTGGGGGTGGGCGAAGAGGTCTACATCCTGCCGCTGTCCTCGGTGGTCGAGTCGTTCCAGGTGAACGCAGCCGACGTCAGCACCGTGGCCCAGGGCTCGCAGCTGGTGAAGGTGCGCGACGAGTACATGCCGGTGATCGAGCTGGAGCGGGTGTTCGGCGTGCCGCGCACACCGGAGAGCAAGCGCAGCGACATCATGGTGGTGGTCGAGTCCGACGGTTCGCGCGTGGCGCTGCTGGTGGATGAGCTGCTGGGCCAGCACCAGGTGGTGGTGAAGAACCTGGAGAGCAACTACCGCAAGGTGCCGAATGTGTCGGGCGCCACCATCCTGGGCGATGGCACGGTGGCCCTGATTTTGGACACCAGCAGTCTGGTGCGCCGTACCCGTTGAAGTGAAGGCATGGCCGGCGCGTGCATGGAGCCTGCGCCGGTCCGAGCAACCAATTTTTTGCGCAGGGGCGTCATGCTGACGCCCACCGCTTGAGGAGAAAGCAATGAACATCATGGGAAAGAACGCGGAAAGCAAGGCATCCGGTGCCCGCGAATACCTGACCTTCCGCCTGGGGGCGGAAGAGTACGGCATCGACATCCTGAAGGTGCAGGAAATCCGTGGCTACGAGCAGCCCACGCGCATTGCGAACGCTCCGGAGTTCATCAAGGGCGTCGTGAACCTGCGCGGCACCATCGTGCCCATCGTGGACATGCGCCTGAAGTTCAATTGCTCCGAGGTCGAGTACAACAGCTTCACCGTGGTCATCATCCTGAACCTGCGCAACCGCGTGGTCGGCATCGTGGTGGACTCTGTCAGTGACGTGATGGAGCTGGCGCCGGAAGCCATCCGTCCCGCACCGGACATCGAAAGCGCCATCGACAACGGCTGCATCCTGGGCCTGGGCTCGGTGGGCGAGCGCATGCTGATCCTGCTGGACATCGAGAAACTGATGTCCAACGTCGACATGGGGTTGGTGGCGCCCGCGGAGTAAGCCGCGTGCGCAGATTCGCCTGTCCAGCCCGCCTCTCTGGTGGGCTGTTCATTTTTGGTGGCACTGTGGCCATGGTGTGAGCCTGGGCTTCTCTCTCTTTTCTCATGCGTCAAGATTCCTCCTCCGCTTCTGTTTCGGGCTCCGGCCCAGCCGCCCAAGGGCGGGAGTTCGCATGGACTTCGGCGGATTTCAGCCGGGTGCAAGCGCTGATCTACAAGCATGCCGGCATCAGCCTGCACGATGGCAAGCACGCCATGGTCTACAGCCGCCTGTCGCGGCGCCTGCGGGAAACCGGCCATGAAAGCTTTGACGACTACCTGTCGTGGCTGGAAAAGCAGGGCGATGCGCGCGAGTGGCAGGAGTTCGTGAATGCGCTGACCACCAATCTGACGGCTTTCTTCCGTGAGCAGCACCACTTCGACATCCTGGCGCAGCACCTCAAGAGCAAGCCGGCCGGCACGCCCTGGCGCGTCTGGTGCAATGCCGCCTCGACCGGCGAGGAGCCGTACTCGATCGTGCTCACGGCCCAGGAAACGCTGGGCGCGAACGCCAACTTCAAGCTCACGGCCAGCGACATCGACTCCAAGGTGCTGGCCACGGCCTCCAACGGCATCTACCGGATGGAGAACGTCAAGAACCTGAGCCAGGAGCGCCTGCAGCGCTTTTTCATGCGCGGCAAGGCCAGCAATGCCGGCATGGTGCGCGTCAAGCCCGAGCTGCGCCGCATGATCGACTTCCTGCAGGTCAATCTGATCCGCGACGATTGGCCCTTCAAGGAGCCGTTCGACATCGTGTTCTGCCGCAATGTCATGATCTACTTCGATGCACCCACCCAGCGCAAGGTGCTGGAGCGCATCCACCGCGTGATGAAGCCCGGTGGCATGCTGTTTGTGGGGCATGCGGAAAACTTCACCGATTCCCGTGACCTGTTCGTGCTGCGTGGCAAGACGGTGTACGAGCGGATCTGAATGCAGGCCTGCCATATGTTTTGCCGTTCCATGATCACGAGGGTGCGCTTATGAACACAACACCGCATGGATGGAACCACGCAGCCCCGGTTGCCACACGCAGTGCGGGGGTACCGGCCACGGCGCCGCAGGCGGCACTGGAGCGTTTGCGCCAGCGCCCGCGCAAGCCGGGGGAGGCCTCGTTTTTTTATTACGATCACCATTTCCAATACAACGCGGTCAAGGTGTTGCCCGGCGAGTATTTCGTGACCGGCGAGAACATGGTGATCTGCACGGTGCTGGGGGCCTGCATTGCGGCCTGCCTGTGGGACCGCAACCTGAACATCGGTGGCATGAACCATTTCATGCTGCCCGAGGGCGACAGCAACGATGTCAGTGGCCGTTATGGCTCGTACGCGATGGAAGTGCTGATCAATGAAATGATCAAGCTGGGTGCCCGGCGTGAGAGCATGCAGGCCAAGATTTTTGGGGGCGGCCAGGTGATGGCCAACTTCACCACCATGAATGTCGGGGAACGCAACACCGATTTCGTGACCCAATACCTGCATACCGAGCGCATTCCCATCGTGTCGGAAGATGTGCTGGACATTTATCCGCGCAAAGTGGTCTATTTCCCCATGACCGGCAAAGCCATGGTCAAGCGACTGGCCCATGCCCACCCCGAAGCCCTGGTGGAGCAAGAGCGTGCACGCGGCAGCGCGGCGCAGCTGGCCAAGACCAATGCCGGTGGTAGCGTGGACCTGTTTTGAGAGAGGTTGAAGAAGAATGAACCGGAAGATTCGGGTGATTGTGGTCGACGACTCGGCGCTGGTGCGCAGTCTGCTGGCCGAAATCATCAATCGTCAGCACGACATGGAGTGCATCGGAACGGCCAACGACCCCCTGGTGGCGCGCGAGATGATCCGTGAAAAGAACCCCGATGTGATCACCCTGGACATCGAAATGCCCAAGATGGACGGCATCGACTTCCTGGGCCGCATCATGCGCCTGCGCCCCATGCCAGTGCTGATGATCTCCACGCTGACCGAGCGCGGCGCCGAAGTCACCATGCGTGCGCTGGAGCTGGGCGCGGTCGACTTTGTCTCCAAGCCGCGCGTGGGCGTGGCCAACGGCCTGACCCAGTTGTCCAACGAGATCGTCGAGAAGATCCGCATTGCCGCCACGGCCCACGTGCACCGCATGGTCAAGCCGGCCGCGGCGGCGGCCGCACCGGCCGGCACCGATGCCGCAGGGGCGCCGGCCGCGGCCAAGCCGCCGGTCAGCAGTGCCACCTTGCTGGGCCGGGTGTCCACGGAAAAGCTGATCGCCATCGGGGCGTCCACCGGCGGCACCGAGGCCATCAAGGAAGTGCTGACCCAGATGCCGGCCGATGCGCCGGCCATCGTCATCACGCAGCACATGCCCCCCGGCTTCACCACCAGCTTTGCCGCGCGCCTGAACAGCCTGTGCCAGATCACGGTGAAGGAAGCCACGCACGGCGAGTGCATCCTGCCCGGCCACGCCTACATCGCCCCCGGTGGCAAGCAGTTCGCCATCAGCCGCAGCGGCGCCAACTACGTGGCCGTGGTGGATGAGCAGGCCCCGCCGGTCAACCGCCACAAGCCCTCGGTGGAGGTGCTGTTCAAGTCCGTGGCGCAGTTTGCCGGGCGCAATGCCTTTGGCGTCATGCTGACCGGCATGGGCGCCGATGGCGCCGTGGCCATGCGCGAGATGAAGGACGCGGGCAGCTACAACTACGTGCAGGACGAGGCCAGCTGCATCGTCTTCGGCATGCCGCGCGAAGCCATCGCCCATGGAGCGGCCGATGAGGTGCTGCCGCTGACGCAGATCGCCCACGCGCTGCTGGGCAAGCTGCGTGCCTCGCCGGACGTGCGCCACCGCATTTAAGGACTTCCATAAAAAAAAAGGAGCTGCCAGCGCCTTTCCGACAAGGACTTCAGATGGTTTTCTATCTGAAGTCCTTTGTTTTTTTGCGCAGACAGCTCCTTTTTTGAAGGGAGCAATCAGCTGGACAGCAATTCCCAGCGTTCCAGCGCCTGCATCAGCGCTTCCTCAATCTCGCCATCGCGGGCATGCAACTGCATGGCGCGGACGTTGTCGTTGGCATAGATGCTGGGGTCGTCCAGCTCCTGCCGGATGCGGGCCTGCTCGTCTTCCAGCGATGCAATCAGGTCGGGCAGCTGCTCCAGCTCGCGCTGCTCCTTGTAGCTCAGCTTGCGCTTGGCGCCCGACAGTACCGCCTTGTCCTTGGCAGCGTCCTCCTTGGCGGGGGCTGGCGCCTTGGTGGCGCTCTGCTTGGCTGCTTGCTCGGCCAGCTCGCGGCTGCGCTTGGATTGCAGCAGCCAGTCCTGTACGCCCCCTTCGTACTCGCGCCACAGACCGTCACCTTCGGCGGCGATGGTGCTGGTGACCACGTTGTCCAGGAAGGTCCGGTCATGGCTGACCAGGAACACCGTGCCGTCGTACTGCTGCAAAAGTTCTTCCAGCAATTCCAGTGTGTCGATGTCCAGGTCGTTGGTCGGCTCGTCCAGCACCAGCACATTCGCAGGCCGCGCAAACAGGCGGGCCAGCAGCAAGCGGTTGCGCTCGCCACCGGACAGCGATCGCACGGGGGAGTGCGCCCGCGCGGGCGAGAACAGGAAATCCTGCAAATAACTTTTCACATGCTTCTTGTTGCCGCCGATTTCGATCCATTCGCTGCCTGGGCTGATGAAGTCCTCCAACGTGGCATCCAGATCGATCTGGTGGCGCATCTGGTCGAAGTAGGCGACCTGCAGGTTGGCCCCGCGGCGGATGGTGCCGCTGTCGGCCTCCAGCTCACCCAGGATCATCTTCAGCAAGGTGGTCTTGCCGGCGCCGTTCGGGCCGATCAGCCCCACCTTGTCGCCACGCAGCACCGTGCCGGTGAAGTTCTTGACAATCGTCCTGGCGCCAAAGGACTTGGACACACCTTCCAGCTCCGCCACGATCTTGCCCTGGTAGCTGCTGTCCTTGCCGCTGGCAATGTCCATCTTCACGCTGCCCAGCGCCTCGCGCCGGGCCTCGCGGTTGGCACGCAGCCCCTTCAGGCGTTCGATGCGGCTCTGGCTGCGGGTGCGCCGGGCTTCCACCCCCTTGCGGATCCACACCTCTTCCTGGGCCAGCAGCTTGTCGGCCTTGGCGTTGATCACCGCTTCCTGCTGCAGCTGTTCTTCCTTTTGCAGCAGGTACTGGGCAAAGTTGCCGGGGTAGGACTGCAGGTGACCGCGGTCCAGCTCCACAATGCGGGTGGCAATCCGGTCCAGGAACGCCCGGTCGTGGGTGATGGTGACCACGCTGCCCTTGAAGTCGATCAGCAAATCCTCCAGCCACTCGATCGAATCCAGATCCAGGTGGTTGGTCGGCTCGTCCAGCAGCAGCACGTCCGGCTTCAGCACCAGCGCCTGGGCCAGTGCCACGCGCTTGCGGGTGCCGCCCGACAGGCTGCCGACCAGCGCCTGGCCATCCAGGTGCAGGCGCTGCAAGGTCTCCTCCACGCGTTGTTCCCAGTTCCAGGCATCCTGCGCCTCAATCTGGGACTGCAGCGCATCCAGGTCCACACCGTCGGCCCCCGACAGATACTGGTCGCGCAACTGCGCAATCGCCGCCAGCTCTTCTGCGGCGGACTGGAACACCGTGTGCTCGGGATTCAGGTCGGGCTCCTGCGGCACATACGCAATGCGCACGCCGTTCTGCACCTGCAGCGTGCCATCGTCGGCATGCGCCAGGCCGCCCAATATTTTCAACAGGGAAGACTTGCCCGCACCGTTGCGGCCAATCAGCCCGATGCGCTCGTTCGTTTCCAGCGCTAGGCTGGCGTGATCCAGCAAGGCCACGTGCCCAAACGCAAGCTGGGCGTCCAATAAGGTAATCAATGCCATGGTGTGCGCATTATCCAAGGCGGCAGCGCCCAGCGCTGCCGCAACCCTGACCATCTGGATGGTCAGGGTTGAAAAAATCTTTTCCAAAACCAGGGCCAAGCAGTGCTATAGTTCGCCTCCTTGCTTCAAGGGTGGTGGTTTGCCGCCAAGTTCTGAAAAAAATTTTGCAGCGGTTTGCGCAGACAGCTCAAATCGATGTACAATGCAAGTCTTCGCCAGCAAGTGCTGCTGACGGAATTTCTGAAAAAATTTCAGAAATGCATGAT
>NZ_BBJR01000035.1 GCF_000739875.1 Comamonas aquatica NBRC 14918 | reverse complement strand
CAACGCCGGAATAAGTAGGTCTGATGTGATAAACCTGATAATAAGTCACCGCAAGGAGTTGAAGTTGGAGTCGTTCTTTGAGGAAAGAAAAAAAATGATGTTCCCAGAGTGAAGTGCTTCTTGGATGTCGGATCCCGGATGATTGGTTGCTGAAAAAAGCATCTGCTGCTTGCGCCAGGTGACAGGCTACATGTTTGGCGTTGCAGCAAGCTGGTGGTATGTGTATCAAGGTGCTGCAATGGTGCAGGTGTGAACTCTGTGCGTAAATAGTCTTGCCGCACATCGAAGCATGGCCATATACCAACATAGTTGGTGCTGCGATAGAGGTCGAACGAGCTGGGGGAAAACAGTAGGGGTTCGAGATGGTCAAGCACTCAAATGCAACCTAGTGGCGAAGCTACTGCCGTCATAAAGCACAAGCTTGCAGCAGGCGTGGGTATGAGTACGCGCTGGGTTGCTGTATTGGTGCAGCTTATGCTTGTGCGCTTGGGCCGCCTTCGGTCGGTAGTCGTGGTATCGGCGTGCTTTGATGTTGGGAGACTGGTCTTGACTTCGATTTGTGCAATAGCACATGGCTTCCTGCTTCGAAGACTTTGAGTACGTTCTAAAGAAAAAAGGCTGCACCTGTGAGGGTGCAGCCTTTGTTTTAAGTGGTACCTTATGTGGTACAGAAATCAAAAACTATTGTAAGTTGCTGATTTCATTATGAAGGTGGCGGAGGCTGTGAGATTCGAACTCACGGAAGGATCACTCCTTCGGCAGTTTTCAAGACTGCTGGTTTAAACCACTCACCCAAACCTCCGTATGGTGGCTATTTTACACATGGATTGGTGCCTGCCACGGTGATGTGGCGCGTCATGGTCGAGCGTCTGTCGGGGTGTTGGCAGGATGTGGATGCTCCTGATTGGAGAGCGTTGCACGCCTGTTGCTACTGGCGTTGCAGAGGTTTCATCTGCACGCCTCAATGGCTGCATGCGCCAGCAGCTACTTTAATGCGAGCGCGCATAAAAAAACGCCTTCGCAAGGAAGGCGTTGGCAGGGGGCCGGTGAGGGCTTAGTCGGCGGTCGCGCCGGAGGCCTTGACGGCGTCGCCCCACTTCTTGATGTCGGCGTCGACCAGGGCGGTGAACTCCGCGGTGCTCAGGCCATAGGCTTCGGCGCCCAGGTCGGAGATCTTCTTCTTCACGCTGTCCTGGGCCAGGATGTCACGCACATAGCCGTTCATGCGTTCGGCCAGTTCCTTGGGCAGGTTCTTGGAGCCGATCATGCCGTACCAGGGTTCCACGTCAAAGTTGGTGTAGCCCAGCTCGTGCAGGCTCTTGACGCCGGGGAACTTGGGCGAGGCGTGCTTGCTGGTGATGGCCAGGGCCTTGAGCTTGCCACCGTCGATCTGGGGCTTGAGGGGCACGGGGTTGTCGATGCCGTACTGCACTTCGTTGGCCATCAGCGCAATGATCAGCGGTGCCGAGCCCTTGTAGGGGATGTGGGGCGACTTGGCCTTGATCTGCATGTGGAACATTTCCGCGATCATGTGCTGGGGCGAGCCGGCACCGGCGGAGCCGAAGTTCAGCTTGTCCTGCTTGATCTGGGCGACCAGCTCGTCCACGCTGTTGATGCCGGAGGTGGCACCGGTGACCAGCAGGAAAGGCGCCTTGGCGATCGGGGTGATGGGCGTCAGGTCGGTGCGGGGGTTGTAGGGCACGCTCTTGTACAGCGAGGGCGAGATCACCACGGGGCTGCTGGAGCCGACCAGGAAGGTGCCGCCATCGGGCTTGGCGCGGCTGACGTAGGCCGTAGCGATGTTGCCGTTGGCACCGGGCTTGCTTTCCACGATGACGCTGGCTTGGATGCGCTTTTCCAGTTCCAGGGCCACGATGCGGGCCAGCATGTCGCTGGTGCCGCCGGGTGCGTAGGGCTGCACCAGGGTGATGGTCTTGACGGGCCATGCGTCTTTGGCGTGGGCCACGGCAGGCAGCCCTGCGACAACGGTCATTGCGGCGGTCGCAGCCAAAACGGTTCTTCTGAACATATCCACTCCTTGTAAGCCGGGCGCGTGAGGTTGGCGCCCCATCGTGATCACGGGGGTGACCCAAAACAGTGCATTTGCACGTTTGTGAATCAGATTTAACCCGTACATGCTAACCCGCAGTCTTGTAGAAGACAGGCCCGTCTTGTGGCTAATTGCAAATATCGGATGTGGATATTACGTAGAAATCCTTGGATTTTTCAGACGACGGTTTTGTGTTTTGTAATGTAAAAAATGTTGCGCTGCAGCATGATTTATAAGGATTTTTTCCACCGCGGGGATCCGGTCGCTGGGTCACGGGGCGGTATCAACCGGTGGTTCGGGCGATGAAGAACACCTTTTTCACGCGCTCGTCCACCTCCCAGTGGCCAGCAAAACCTTCGGGCAGCACGAAGCTGTCCCCGGCCGCGAAGCTGTGTGGGGTGCCGTCCGGATCGACCACGCGGCAGCTGCCTTCGACGATGTGGCAGAACTCGACGTAGCCCGCGCAATGGGAGCGGAAGGCGCCGGCCGTGGCCTCCCAGACGCCGCTGCTGAGCTGGCCGTGCTGCGCGCTGAAGCTCTCCAGCGTCAAGTAGGTGGTGTCGCCGTGGATGGGGCGGCTGGGCCGACCGGGCGTGGCCTGGCGCAGGTCGCGGGTTTCGATGCGGACAAGGGTGGCTGGGGTGGTCATGGTGGCGTGCTATTGAAAAAAGGAGCGTGTGGCGCAGGCAGTGAAAAGGTTTGGTGCGGATTCGTGCTGAAAACCCAGCGTTGGCGAGCGTGGCATGCTCTGATTTTGAAGGCATGCAAAAAGGCCTGCGTTGCCGCAGGCCCTGTCACACACGATGGCTGCCGGGCGAGCCGCTCAGCGTTTGGGCAGCACGTCCAATTCTGCCGCGCTGGGCAGGAAGCTGCCGTTCCACACGGCCTGGACGGGGATGGGGCGCTTGGTGGCGTAGGCCTTGGCGACCTGTTCGGCCATCAGCTGCAGGCGTGCGGGGTTGAGCTGGCCAAAGCCTTCCTTGCGCGCGCCTTCGCTGTCGATGGCGGTTTCGATGGTCAGCTTCAGGCGCTTGACTTCCTGGGGCACGTTGACCAGGCCGTCCTTGGCCTTCATGGAGGCGATGGCCGCCTCGGGGTGGGCGATGCCTTCCTTGGCCCCCTTGGCGAAGGCCTTGAGGAAGGCGCGCACGGCCTCGGGCTTTTCGGCAATCAGCTTGGGGCTGGCGATGATGACGTTGCCGTACAGCTGCACGCCGTGCGTGGCATAGGGCAGGACCACCACGTCCTCGCGCTTGACGCCGCGCGCCTCCAGGTTCAGCAGGCTGGTGAAGGTGTAGCCGGTCACGGCATCCAGATCACCGCGCACCAGCATGGTTTCGCGCAGCGGCGGGTCCATGGTGGTCCACTGCACCTCGCCCACGCCGTTGGCCTGCGCAAACAGGGGGAAGGTGCGGCGGCCGGCATCAAAGATGGGCGCGCCCAGCTTCTTGCCGGTCAGATCGGCGGCCTTGGTGATGCCGGATTTCTTCAGCGCCATGACCGAGGCCGGCGTGGTGTTGTAGATCACCATGATGGCCACGGGTTTGATGGGCGCGTCCGGGTTGTTGGCGTGGAATTCCATCAGCGCGGCCAGGTCGGCAAAGCCCAGGTCGTGCGTGCCCGAGGCCACGCGCTGGATGGCGCCGGCGCCGCTGGCGGCTTCCACGTTCACATCCAGGCCGACTTCCTTGAAGTAGCCCTTTTGCTCCGGGTGCACGAACAGGGCGGCCGGGCCTTCGAAACGCCAGTCGAGCTGGAACTTCAAGGGCGTGGCCTGTGCGTGGGCGCTGGTCAGGGCCGAGGTGGCCAGCAAGGCGGCGGCAGCGGTCTGCAGGAATTGGCGTTTGCGCATGGTTCAACACAATCAGAGGGTGGAAGGAGCACGGGTTGAGCAAGATCAATGCCCGGATTGCATACACAATTGGCATGCAAGTTGCGGCGATCCCGGGCACAGGTCGCCGCATGGCGACAGAAACGGAAAGCTCCATGACCGAAATCGATTTCTCCACCCTGGGTACGTACGAGCGCTACAAGCTCATGGCCAGCCTGATCGTGCCGCGCCCGATTGCCCTGGTGACCACGCTGGCCGAGGACGGCACGGTGAATGCCGCGCCGTTCAGCATGTTCAACATGGTGGGCGAGGACCCGCCGGTGGTCATGCTCAGCGTGAACAAGCTGCAGGACGGCCAGCTCAAGGACACGGCGGCGCACATTCTGCGCACCAAAGAGTTCGTGGTGCACCTGGCCGATGAACCGATTGCAGCCGCCATGCACCGCTGTGGGGATCGCCTGCCCGTGACCGAGAGCGAGCTGGCCTACACCGGCCTGCACACCACGGCGTCGCAGACCGTGCAGGTGCCGCGCATTGCCGAGGCGCCTGTGGCCTTTGAGTGCGTGCTGCACGAGTTGATGGAAACCGACAGCCGCTACGTCTTCATCGGCCGCGTGCAGTGGCTGGCGGTGCGTGACGGCCTGGTGGACACGGCGACGTGGCGCGTGAAGCTGCAGGACTACTTTCCCGTGGGCCGCTTTGGTGCCAGCTTCTACGTCACCTGCCGCGAGCGCTTTGCCATCGAGGCCCACGAAGGCAAGGCCGCGCTGCAGGGCGGCAGTGCCAGCACGGCCATCGATGAAATGTGAGCGGCGGGCGTTGGCTGTGCGGGGATTGCATGTGATTTCTATCGGAAACCATGGCCAGGCGAGCGCAAACCGCTACACATACTGAAGCGTTGATGCACAAAGCCCCGGACCGTCCGGTCCGGGGCTTTGTGCATGGGCAGGCGCTGCGGTGGAGCCGCGCCAACGACCACCGCCGGGGCCGGTACTGTGCCGGCCTGGCGTGGCGGCAGGGGGCTGGTTCCCCGCCTTGATCGCCTCAGGCCAGCCAGGGCTGCAGCCAGCCCAGGCCGTCGCGGGTGGCGTGCGGTGCCGTGCCCCGGGCGGGCTTGTATTCGCAACCGATCCAGCCGTCGTAGCCCAGCGTGTCCAGCAGCTGGAACAGGTAGGGGTAATTGAGCTCGCCCACATCGGGCTCGTGGCGCTCGGGCACGCCGGCGATCTGGAAGTGGCCGACGTTGCCGGTGGGCAGGTACTGGCGGATCTTCATGGCCAGGTCGCCTTCGACGATCTGGCAGTGGTACAGGTCCATCTGAACCTTGACGTTGGCGGCACCGATCTCGGCCACCAGCGCGTGGGCCTGGTCCTGGCGGCTGAGGAAGAAGCCTGGCATGTCGCGGCCGTTGATGGGCTCCAGCAGGATATGGATGCCATGGGCGGCGGCCTGCTCGGCGGCGTAGCGCACATTCGCCACGTAGGTGGCGCGCACGGTGGCGGGGTCGACATCCTGGGGCACCAGGCCGGCCATCACGTGGATGCGCGGGCACTGCAGGGCCTGGGCATAGGTGATGGCGCGGGCGATGCCCTCGCGGAACTCGGCCTCGCGGCCGGGCAGGCAGGCGATGCCGCGCTCGCCCGCGTCCCAGTCACCGGGCGGGGCGTTGAACAGCACCTGCTGCAGGCCGTGCTGGCGCAGCAGGGCGGCCAGTTGCTCGGGCGTGTAGGCGTAGGGGAAGAGGTATTCCACGGCCTGGAAGCCATCGCGGGCGGCGGCGGCAAAGCGGTCGAGGAAGTCCACGTCGTTGTAGAGCATGGACAGGTTGGCAGCAAAACGGGGCATGGTTGCTCTCGGGGTTCAGCCTGCGGGCACCAGGGCCTGCAGACCAGGAATGGATGGGGTCACCACGACGCGCCAAAGGTCTGGCGCAGCTCGTCGATCTGCGCCTCGCTCAGCGGGGCGAGGGGCTGGTGGCGGCACAGCTGCCAGAGCTGGGCGGTTTCTTCCAGCTCTTCCAGCGTGGCCATGGCGGCGGCCGGGCTGTCGTGCCAGACGTTGGGGCCCAGGCGTGCCAGCATCACGGCGCGGATGGGACTGCCGGCCGTGGCATAGCGCGCGATCGCCTCGACCACGGCCTGCGCCGCCTCGGGGGCCCCGGGGCGGTGGTAGGGAATGTGCGGCACGCGCCCGACCTTCATCACGAAGTAGGGGGTCAGGGCGGGCAGCAGCTCGGCCTGCGGCGTGGCCGCACCGGCCTGCAGCGAGCAGGCCACCAGGTGCGTGCTGTGCGTGTGGATCACGCAGCCGGCGGGTGCGGCCGTGGTGGCGCTGGCCTCGTAGATGCGGCGGTGCAGCACGATGGTCTTGCTGGCCCGGTCGCCGCTGAGCTGCTGGCCCTGCAGGTCCAGCTTGGCCAGGCGTTCGGGTTGCAGCGCGCCCAGGCAGGCATCGGTGGGCGTGATCAGGTAGCCATCGGCCAGGCGCACGCTGATGTTGCCGGCCGTGGCGTGCACATAGCCGCGCTCGAACAGCGAGCGCCCCACGCGGCAGATTTCCGCGCGGGCGTGGGCTTCGGTCAGAAAGTCGGTGGGCATGGGGGCTTTCGGGGTCAGGCCAGGGCCGTGAAGGCCTTGGTGAAGAAGTCCGGGGTTCCGAAGTTGCCCGACTTGAGCGTGATATGCAAGCCCTGGGGGGCGGCGGGCGAGGCCGCGTGGCACCATGGCACGCCGGGGTCGATCTGGCCGCCGATGCGCATCTGCTCGATCTCCAGCGCCTGCACGCAGGCGCCCGAGGTCTCACCGCCGGCCACGACCAGCTGGCGCACGCCCAGTTCCACCAGACCGCGGGCAATGCCGGCAATGGTCTCTTCGACCATGGCGCCGGCCTGCTCCACGCCCAGTTGTCCCTGGATGGACTTGACGGCCGCGGGCTCGGCGGTGGAGTAGATCAGCACCGGGCCGTGGGCGATCTTGTCCTGGGCCCAGGCCAGGGCTTCGGCGCGCACGTCCTGGCCGGCAGCGATGCGCAGCGGGTCGATGGCCAGGGCCGGACGGCCGGACTGGATGAAGTGCAGCACCTGCTGGTTGGTGGCCACCGAGCAGCTGCCCGAGACCACCGCCTGCAGGCCGCTGGCGGCGGGCAGGGCTGCTGCCTGGTCGGTGGGCTGCAGGCCGAAGTTGGCGGGCAGCGCAATCGCCACGCCCGAGCCGGCAGTGACCAGGGCCATGTCGGACAGGGCGGGGCCCATGCGCAGCAGGTCGGCGTTGGACACCGCATCCACGATGGCGATGCGCACGCCTTCGGCCTTCAGCGTCGCGATGCGGGCGCGGATGGCGGCTTCCCCCTGGGCGACCACGTTGTGGTCGATCAGGCCCACCTTGCGCTGGCACTGTGCCTGCAGCACGCGCACCAGGTTGGGGTCGGTCATGGGGGTCAGCGGGTGGTTCTGCATGCCGCTTTCGTTGAGCAGCACATCGCCCGCGAACAGGTAGCCCTTGAACACCGTGCGCTTGTTGTCCGGGAAGGCCGGGGTGGCGATGGTGAAGTCGCAGCCCAGGGCGCCCATCAGTGCCTCGGTCACGGGGCCGATGTTGCCGGCGGGCGTGCTGTCGAAGGTGGAGCAGTACTTGAAATAGAGCTGCTGCGCACCCTGGGCCTGCAGCCAGCGCAGGGCGTCCAGCGACTGGGCAATGGCTTCATTGGCCGGGATGGTGCGCGACTTCAGGGCCACGACCACGGCGTCGGCCTCGGTGTCCAGCGGGGCCTGGGGCACGCCGATGGTCTGCACCACGCGCATGCCGGCACGCACCAGGTTGTTGGCCAGGTCGGTGGCGCCGGTGAAATCGTCGGCAATGCAGCCGATCTTCAGGCGGGCGGGGCTGCTCATGGCTGGCCTTCGTCGTTGGCGGCCTGGGGCAGGGTGATGCCGGGGAAGATCTTGATCACGGCGCTGTCGTCTTCCTTGGCAAAGCCGGCGGTGGAGGCCTGCATGAACATCTGGTGCGCGGTGGCGGCCAGCGGCAGCGGGAATTTGGTGGCGCGGGCGGTGTCCAGCACTAGGCCCAGGTCTTTGACGAAGATGTCCACGGCCGACAACGGTGTGTAGTCGCCCGCCAGCACATGGGCCATGCGGTTCTCGAACATCCAGCTGTTGCCCGCGCTGTGGGTGATCACGTCGTAGATGGCGGCGGCGTCCACGCCTTCACGCAGGCCCAGGGCCATGGCTTCGGCGGCCGCAGCAATGTGCACGCCGGCCAGCAGCTGGTTGATGATCTTGACCTTGCTGCCCGCGCCGGCCTTGTCACCCAGGCGGTAGACCTTGCCGGCCATGGCGTCCAGCACGTCGCCGGCGGCCGCGTAGGCGGCGGGCGTGGCCGAGGTCATCATGGTCATCTGGCCCGAAGCGGCCTTGGCAGCGCCGCCGGAGATGGGGCCGTCCACGTACAGGATGCCGCTTTGGGCCAGGCGCGCTTCCAGGGCGATGGACCAGTTGGGGTCGACCGTGGAGCACATGATGAAGGTGCTGCCAGCGCGCATGGCGGCAGCGGCGCCGTGCTCGCCGAACAGCACGGATTCGGTCTGGGCGGCGTTGACCACCACGGACACCACGACATCCACCTGGGCGGCCAGATCGACCGGCGAGGCACAGGCCACGCCGCCATCCTTGGCGAAGTCATCGGCCGCGCCGGGGCGCACGTCACAGACATGCACGCTGTAGCCGTTGTTGCGCAGGGTTTTGGCAATGCCCAGGCCCATGGCGCCCAGGCCGATGACGCCGACTTTTTTCTGAGTCATTTGAGAAGTTCCAATCGAAAGAGGATGTTGCGGAAGCAAACGCAAACGCCGGGCAGGCCCGGCGTGGAAGAAGACAAGAGCTGGATCAGGACGCCAGGACCCAGATCAACCAGGTCAGCAGGAAGCCGGCCAGCCCCAGGATGGTGGTCAGCACCGTCCAGCTGCGCAGCCCGTCGGCCACGCTCAGGCCCAGGTAGCGGGTGACGATCCAGAAGCCCGAATCGTTCACGTGCGACAGGCCCAGACCGCCGAAGCCGATGGCCACCGTGAGGATGGCGACCTGCAGGGCGCTGTAGCCACCGCCGTTGATGCTTTCGGCCAGCAGGCCGCAGGTGGTCAGGATGGCCACGGTGGCCGAGCCTTGGGCGGCGCGCAGCGCCAGGGAGATCACAAAGCCCAGCAGGATCAGGGGCAGGCCGGTGCCGGCCAGCGCCTGGGACAGGGCAGTGCCGATGCCGCTGACGGTCAGCACCTTGGCAAACACGCCGCCGGCGCCGGTCACCAGGATCACGGTCGCCGCCGCAGGCAGGGCCGATTCCATCACCTCATTGGTGCGGGTGCGGGTCCAGCCCAGGGGGCGCACCAGCAGCACAAAGGCCAGGCCGATGGCGACCATCAGGGCGAACACTGGGGCGCCGGTGAACGACATCAGGTTGCGCAGGCTGTCGCCCTTGGGCAGCAGGGTGGCACCGGTGGTGCCCAGCATGATCAGCGCCAGGGGAGCGAGGATCAGCGTCATCACGGCGGCCACGCTGGGCAGCTTGCTGGAGGTGGTGGTGGTCGAGGCGTCGGTGCCGAACTGGCGGAACTGGGCTTCGGCATCGGGCTGCATCGCGTAGTCGCGGCGGTTGAGCTTGCCGCCCACGTACTGGGCCAGGAAGGCCAGGGGAATGCAGGTGGCCAGGCCGATCAGCGTGATCCAGCCCACATCGGCCGACAGCACGGCCGCGCCACCGACGATGCCAGGGTGCGGAGGCACCACCACGTGGGTGGCCAGCATGATGCCGGCCACGGGCAGGCCGTACTTGACGGGGTTGACGCCCGCGGCCTTGCAGAAGCCGTAAATGATGGGGATCAGGATGATGAAGCCCACGTCGAAGAACACGGGGATGGACAGCACCAGGGCTGCGGCCGTCAGGGCGGCCGGCACGCGGCGCGGGCCCAGGATCTGGGTGAAGCGCTGTGCCAGGGTGTTGGCGCCGCCAGACACCTCGATCATGCGGCCCAGCATGGCGCCCAGCGCCACCAGGATGGCCACTGAGCCCAGGGTGCCGCCCATGCCGGCGATCAGGGTGGGAATGATTTCGGCCACGGGGATGTTGGTGGCCAGGGCCACCAGCAGGCTGACCAGCATCAGCGCTACGAAGGCGTGGACTTGCAGGCGGATGATCAGGACGAGCAGCAGCGCGATGCTGCCCCCGGCAATGCTCAGGAGGGCAAGGGTGGACATGGAAATGTGTCTCGAAGTTTGTAATCAGGGAGGCGCGCAGCACCGCTGCTTTGCCTGCTTATATTGTCATCATACAAATTTTTTGCGCCAAGGACCCCCGGGAAACTGCGTATGCCTGACGACCGCGTGTGGGGTGTTGCGCCGGCGCGCCGTTTTACCGCGCGTCCGGCAGCAGCACCTGGGCCAGGCGGCGGCCATCCTGCGCCCAGAAGGCGGGATCGGCCTGGCGGATGCGGGAAATGGCGTTGTTCATGTGCGCGGTGGCGGCGGCGCGGGCCGCGGCGGGGTCGCCGGCCTCGATGGCTTGCACGATGCCAGCATGCTCCTGCGTCACGGCGGTGGAGAAATCGGTGCGCCGCGCTTCATTGGCCCGGGTCACGCGCGTGGCGCCAGCCAGGATCTGGGACAGGTAGTCCAGGGTGTTGAGCAGAAAGGGGTTGCGCGCCGCCTGGGCGATGGCGCGGTGGAAGGCTACGTCCTCGCTGACCCCGTCGCGGCCCTGCTGCACCGCATCGGCCAGGGCCTGCACGGCCGCGTGGATGCGGCGGAGGTCCTCGGGGTTGCGGCGCGCTGCGGCCAGTTCGGCCACCTCGGCCTCCAGGGCCCGGCGCACCTCGACGATCTGGATCACTGCCTCCTGCGAGGCGGCCTGGGTCTTGTCCAGGTCCAGGGGCTCGATGCGGGCCGCCTGCACGTAGACGCCGCTGCCTTGCTTGGATTCCACCAGGCCGCTGGATTTCAGGCGCGAGATCGCCTCGCGCACCACGGTGCGGCTGACGCCAAACTGCGCGACCATGGCCACTTCGGTGGGCAGGCGGTCGCCCGGGCGCAGCTGGCCCTGCCGAATGCTGGATTCGAGGGATTGGGCCACTTGATCGGCAAGCGACGTACCGGCCTTGACGGGCTCAAAGGACACTGACATGCGGTGGGGTGTGTATCAGGGCGGTCAGGGCCGCCTGCGGGCAGAAGTTGCAGTTACTGTACCCCAAGGGGCACGTGCTTTATCAGGGTGGCGGGGATGGCACAGTGGCGCACTTCGGTTCAGCGCGGGCGGGCCGCATGGGGCGGAGCGAATGGATTGTGCTTCAATAAAAAGAGCATTTTGCGCTCATTGGAAAAGGATTTTGCAATGATTAAGCAATCAATCAATTGCAGCACAAGCGCAAGCTGCTTTCAAAAGTGAAGCAGCCATGAAAAAAGCCCTTGGCCACAGGGCCAAGGGCTGGTGCCGGGAGCGGGGCGATCAGGCCTTGCGGGCAATCGCCTGGGCGGCGGCCAGGGCGGTCATGTTGACCACGCGGCGCACGGTGGACGAAGGCGTCAGCACGTGGGCTGAGGCGGCAGCGCCCATCAGCACGGGGCCGATGGTGGTGCCGTGGCCGGAGGTGGTCTTGAGCACGTTGAACAGGATGTTCGCGGCGTCCAGGTTGGGGCAGATCAGCACATTGGCTTCACCGGACAGGCTGCTGTCCAGCAGCGTGCGCTCGCGCACCTTGGCGTCCAGCGCGGCGTCGCCGTGCATTTCACCGTCGCATTCGATGCCGGGGTTGGCGGCGGCAAACAGGTTGCGCGCCGCGCGCATCTTCAGCGCCGACTTGCGGCTGGAGGAGCCGTAGTTGGAGTGCGACAGGAAGGCCACCTTGGGAGGAATGCCAAAGCGGGCCACTTCGTCGGCCGCCATCTTGGCGATCTGGGCCAGCTCTTCGGCCGTGGGGTCTTCGTTGATGTAGGTGTCCGCGATGAACAGGGTGCGGTCTTCCAGCATCACGGCGTTCACGGTGGCCAGGCGGTCGGCGCCGGCCTTGTGGCCCAGCACGGTCTCGATGTGGTCCAGGTGGCGGTCGAAACGGCCGACCAGGCCCGACAGCATGGCGTCGGCATCGCCCAGCTTGACCATCAGCGCGGCGATCAGGGTGTTGGAGCGACGCACGGCCGACTTGGCGGTCTCGGGCGTCACGCCGTCACGGCCCATCAGCTGGTGGTAGGCCTCCCAGTACTGGCGGAAGCGGGGATCGTCCTCAGGGTTGCAGATTTCCACGTCCACACCGGGCTGCAGGCGCAGACCGGCCTTGGCAATGCGCGCCTCGATCACGGCGGGGCGGCCGATCAGGATGGGCTTGGCCAGGCCTTCTTCCACGGCCACTTGCACGGCGCGCAGCACGCGCTCGTCTTCACCTTCGGCATAGGCCACGCGCTGCAGCTTGGCCTTGGCGGCGGCAAACACGGGGCGCATGAACATGCTGGTCTGGTAGACGAAGCGGGTCAGGCTTTCGCGGTAGGCGGCAATGTCCTCGATGGGGCGGGTGGCCACGCCGGATTCGGCGGCGGCCTGGGCCACGGCGGGGGCAATGCGCAGGATCAGGCGCGTGTCGAAGGGCGTGGGGATCAGGTAGTCGGGGCCGAACTTCAGCTCCTTGCCCTGGTAGGCGGCGGCCACTTCGTCGCTCACGTCCTGCTTGGCCAGGGCGGCGATTTCGCGCACGCAGGCCAGCTTCATGCTTTCCGTGATCTTGGTGGCGCCGCAGTCCAGCGCGCCACGGAAGATGTAGGGGAAGCACAGCACGTTGTTCACCTGGTTCGGATAGTCCGAACGGCCGGTGGCGATGATGCAGTCGGGGCGCACCGCCTTGGCCAGCTCGGGGCGGATTTCCGGCTCAGGGTTGGCCAGTGCCAGGATGATGGGCTTGTCGGCCATGGTCTTGACCATCTCGGCGGTCAGCACGCCAGGGGCCGAGCAGCCCAGGAACACGTCGGCACCGTTGACCGCATCGGCCAGGGTGCGGGCGTCGGTCTTCTGGGCGTACTGGGCCTTGGAGGCGTCCAGGCCACCGGGGCGGCCTTCGTAGATCACGCCCTTGGAGTCGCACATGAAGACGTTCTCGCGCTTCACGCCCAGGCCCACCATCACGTTCACGCAGGCAATCGCCGCGGCGCCGGCGCCGGAGACGGCGACCTTGACCTGGTCGATCTGCTTGTTCACCAGTTCCAGGCCGTTGAGCAGCGCGGCGCTGGAGATGATGGCGGTGCCGTGCTGGTCGTCATGGAACACGGGAATGTTCATGCGCTTGGAGAGCTCCTGCTCGATGTAGAAGCACTCGGGCGCCTTGATGTCTTCGAGGTTGATGCCGCCCAGCGTGGGTTCCAGCGAGGCAATGATCTCGATCAGCTTGTCGGGATCGCGTTCGGCCAGTTCGATGTCGAACACATCCACACCGGCGAACTTCTTGAACAGGCAGCCTTTGCCTTCCATCACGGGCTTGCCAGCCAGGGGGCCGATGTCGCCCAGGCCCAGCACGGCCGTGCCGTTGGTGATCACGCCGACCAGGTTGCCGCGGGCGGTGTAGTCAAAAGCCTTGGAGGGATCGGCCTGGATGTCCAGGCAGGGGTAGGCCACGCCGGGCGAGTAGGCCAGCGACAGGTCGCGCTGGTTGGACAGTGGCTTGGTGGGGGTCACCGAAATCTTGCCCTTGTTGGGGCTTGCGTGGTACTCACGCGCAGCATCGCGCAGGGCTTGTTCAGCGGTGGACAGGGTTTGCGTCATACAAAAATATCTCGTGAATCTGGCAGATCAAGCCTGAGGGCTTGCTGACCTAGAGCTTACCCTAGGTCGGGTCTTTCCAATAGATGAACGGTTTGTGCGCTGCAATAAGCGTAGCTCAAGGCGCAAACCCCCTGCGGCGTGGGCAGGGGGCGTCGTGGGGCCCGGGGATGTCCGGGCTACGGGCGAAGGCAGACTGGGTCAGTGCGCGTCGGCCTGGCGTGCGGCATTGATAACAGCTTGGGTATCGCCACGCGCTCCGTTGAAAAACACATTCAGGAGCACGGCGGCGATCGAGGCCAGAAGGATACCGGATTCGATCAGTGGGTGGATGGCATGGGGCATCCACTGGCGGAAATTGGGCGCCACCAGCGGAATCATGCCGACGCCGATCGAGACCGCCACGATCATGGCGTTGTTGCGGTTGCGGATGAAGTCCACCGTCGACAGGATGCGGATGCCGGTGGCGGCGACCATGCCAAACATCACCAAGCCGGCACCGCCCAGCACCACGGTGGGCAGGGACTCGATCAGCATGGCCATCTTGGGCAGCAGGCCCAGCAGGATCAGGATGGCCCCGCCTGCCACGCAGACCCAGCGGCTCTTGACCCCGGTGACCGCGACCAGGCCCACGTTCTGCGAGAAGCTGGTGTAGGGGAAGGTGTTGAAGATGCCGCCGATCAGCGTGCCCAGGCCGTCCGTGCGCAGGCCGCGCGTCAGCTCATCCTGGTTGATGGGCTTGCCGGTCATGTCGGACAGGGCCAGGAACATGCCGGTGGACTCGATCATCACCACCACCATCACCAGGGTCATGGTCAGGATCAGCACCGGATCGAACACCGGGGCAGCGATCTCGAAGGGTAGCACCAGGTTGAACCACTGGGCATTCGCCACCTTGTGGAAGTCCATCAGACCCATGGCGGCGGTGATCACGCCACCCACCACAATCCCCAGCAGCACCGAGATGTTGGCCAGAAAGCCTTTGCCGAAGCGGGCCACAAACAGGATGGTCAGCAGCACGACGGCCGAGATCCCGACCCCGGTCAGGTCGGCGTACTTGGGGTTGGGGATGGTGGGCACCACGGCAAAGCCCTTGGGCACCGGCGGCAGCGAGGTGCCTGGTGCGCCAGCCATGGCCTGGGCCTCGGTCAGCCATTTCAGGTGTTCGGGGTTGGGCACGGACGGGGCGGTGGGCCCCACGGGGTTGCCGAAGATCCAGTTGATGCCCACGCGCATCAGGCTGATGCCGATCACGGTGATGATGGTGCCGGTGACCACGGGCGGAAAGAAACGCAGCAGGCGGCTGACCACCGGTGCGATCAGGATGGAGACCACGCCGGCGCCGATCACCGAGCCGAAGATCAGGCCGGCCCCGGCATGGCCACCGGTGCTCTGCGCCATGGACACCATGGGGCCGACGGCGGCAAAGGTCACGCCCATCATCACCGGCAGCTTGATGCCGAACCACTGCGTGCAGCCCATGGCCTGGATCAGCGTCACCAGGCCGCAGACGAAGAGGTCGGCCGAGATCAGCATGGCCACCTGTTCGGGTGGCAGGTTCAGCGCCCGGCCGACGATGAGCGGCACGGCGACTGCGCCGGCGTACATCACCAGCACATGCTGCAGGCCCAGCGCCGTCACACGGCCTAGAGGGAGCTTTTCATCGACAGGATGCACAGTGGTCTGCATGGGGTCTTCCTTGGAGTCCTTGTAGGGTGGTGTGGTTGTGCTGCATGGCTTGCATGCAGTCATCCATACAAAAAGTGTATACAAAACAGGATGGATTAGGACCTCTAGAAATCCCGGGTGGAGGCCTGATTTCCTAGGGGTTTGCCCCTTGCTGGTGCATGCCCGTGCGCCGTGTCCGGTTTGTGTTTTGAAACACAAAAGGGCTTTTCGACATGTGAAAGCGGGCATGCCCCATGCTGGGGCTCTTCCCTGGAAACAAGCAAGATGCGCGCCCGCTGGGCACAGGCATGAAAAAGCCCGGTCGCAACCGGGCTGGAGGGGCGGGGCGTGGAGCGCCGGGGGTCAGGCCAGCAGGTCGACCAGGCTGCGTGCCACCACCTTGGTGGCGCGGCGCAGGTCTTCCAGCTCCAGGCGTTCGTCGGCCCGCTTGGCGTGGCTTTCCAGCACGCTGCGGGGGCCGGCGCCATAGATCACGCCGGGGATGCCGCGCTCCACGTACAGGCGCACGTCGGTGTACAGCGGCGTGCCCACGGCGGGCGGCTTGGTGCCGAACACGGCTTCGCCGTGGGTCTGGATGGCCTCCACCAAGGGCTGGTTGCCCGCCAGCGGGGTCATGGCGTTGGCCAGCAGCAGGCGCTTGATGTCCGCACGCACGGCGTCCTCACCGGTGTAGCCCCGCTGGGTGTTGAAGTCGGCGGTGGCGCGGGCGATCACTGCGCGGATGCTGGCTTCCACCTCGGCCGGGTGCTCCTCGGGGATCATGCGGCGGTCCAGCTTGAGCACCACCTTGCCGGGGATCACATTGGTGTTGGTGCCGCCTTCGATGCGGCCGATGTTCAGGTAGGGGTGCTTGATGCCGGGGACCTGTGAAGTCACCTGCTGGTAGCGGGTGTTCTCGGCATACAGCGCGTTCATGATGGCCACGGCGCCCTGCAGCGCGTCCACCCCCGTGTGGGGCACGGCGGCGTGGGCCATCTTGCCGTGCACGGTCACTTCCATCTGCAGGCAGCCGTTGTGCGCGGTCACCACTTCGTAGCTGAAACCCGCGGCCACCATCAGATCGGGCCGGGTCAGGCCTTGCTCCAGCAGCCAGCCGGGGCCAAGCAGGCCGCCAAACTCCTCGTCGTAGGTGAAGTGCAGCTCCACCGCGCCCCGGGCGGGCTTGGCCACGGCCTCCAGCGCACGCACGGCGAAGGTGAAGGTGGAGAAATCGCTCTTGCTCACCGCCGTGGCACGGCCATACATCTTGCCGTCTTCGATCTGGGCGCCATACGGGTCCTTGGTCCAGCCTTCACCGGGGGGCACCACGTCGCCGTGGGCGTTCAGGGCAATCGTCTTGCCGCCCGCACCATAGGGGCGGCGCACGATCAGGTTGGTGATGGACTCCATGCCGTAGTCCTTGACGGCCTGTGCCGGCACCACGTGCTTTTCGGCCTCAAAGCCGAAGGCCTGGATCAGGTCGGCCGTGCGTTCGGCATGCGGGGCATTGTTGCCGGGCGGCGTGTCCGTGGGCACCTGCACCAGGGATTGCAGGAACTGCACCTGCTCGTCAAAGTGCTGGTCGATCCAGGCGTCCAGTGCGGCGTACGTGGCTTGGCGGTCTTGCTTCATGGGGTGTCTCGTGTCGGTGGGTGTTATTGCGCGGCCAGTTGCTGCAGCACGTGGCTGAAGGCTTCCACGGCCAGCTGCATGTCGTCGCTGGTGGTGGATTCGCGCGGGTTGTGGCTGATGCCGCCATTCAGGCCGCGCGTGAACAGCATGGCCTGGGGCATGATTTCGTGCAGTTTCATGGCGTCGTGGCCGGCGCCGCTGGGCATGCGGAACACGGGCACGCCCAGTGCGGCCACGGCCTTCTCCCAGCGCAGTTGCCAGTCGGGGGCGCTGGGGGCGGCCGCGGCCTGCATCGCCAGCTCGGTCTTGTACTGCAGGCCGCGGCGTCGGGCGATCTCTTCCAGTTTGGCCAGCACATCCTGGACCATGGCGTCGCGCTGGGCGTCGGTGGGGGCCCGCAGGTCCATGCTGAACAGGCAGCGGCCAGGAATCACGTTGATCGAGCCATTGGGCACCTGCAGCATGCCGATGGTGGCCACGCTGTCGCCGTCCTGCCGCGCGCGCTGCTCCAGGTACAGGCCCAGCTCGGCCACGCCCAGGGCGGCGTCGTGGCGGCGGTCCATGGGGGTGGTGCCGGCATGGCTGGCAGTGCCATACATCTCGCACACATAGCGCACGCCGCCGTTGATGGAGGTGACCACGCCCAGGGGCAGGTCCAGTTCGTTGAGCACCGGGCCCTGCTCGATGTGCACTTCGATGAAGCCCAGGTACTGCGCGGCATCGCGCCGGATCTTGGGGATGTCGTCGATGCACAGGCCGGCGTGCTGCATGGCCTCGCGCATGGTGATGCCGTCGGCATCCTTTTGTTCCAGCCACTCGGGCTTGAAGTCGCCGATCAGCGCGCCCGAGCCCAGGAAGGTGGCCTTGTAGCGCTGGCCTTCCTCCTCGGCAAAGCCCACCACCTCAATACCGAAGGGCAGGCGCTTGCCGGCACGGTGCAGTTCGCGCACGCAGGCCATGGGCACGAAGATGCCCAGGCGGCCGTCGTACTTGCCGCCGTTGCGCACGGTGTCGTAGTGGCTGCCGGTCAGCAGGTACTTGGCGCCAGCCTGGGCCGGGTGGTAGCGGCCTACCACGTTGCCCACGGCGTCGATCTCGACCTCGTCAAAGCCGCAGTCGCGCATCCAGTGGCTGATGCGCTGGGCGCAGGCGCGGTGGGCGTCGGTCAGGTAGGTGACGGTGAGCTGGCCCTTCTCGGCATAGCCCGGTTCGCTGTGCTGGGCCAGCTTTTCCTGCCAGTCCCAGACATCGTTGCCCAGCGTGGGGGTGTAGCCGAACTTGTCGTTGAGGCGAATCTCTGCAATCCGATGGATGTTGCGCAGGGCTTCGGCCCGCTCGTAGTTCGGGTGGTTGAAGCTGCGGCGCGCAAAGGTGTCGATGATTTCGGCCTTGGTCAGACCGGTGCCACGCGGGCCGCGCACGGCCAGGATGAAGGGGAAGCCGAAGCGCGCGTTGTAGTCGGCGTTGAGCTGCTGGATGCGCGCGAATTCCTCGGGCGTGCAGGCCGTCAGGCCGGCGGTGTTCTGTTCGTTGGTGGATTCAGCGGTCAGCGACTGGGCCACCATGGCCTTGCCGGCCAGCTCCGGGTGGGCGCGGATCAGGCCCAGTTGCGCCTCGGGCGAGGCCTGGGCCAGCACCTGGACCATGGCGTGCTTGAGGTGGGCCAGCGACTTGAACGGGCGCTGTGCCAGCGCGGCTTCGGCAATCCAGGGCGAATGCTCGTACAGGCCGTCCAGCAGTTGCACGGCGCTGGCGGTGTCGGCGGTGTTGAGTTGTTCCAGGGTCAGGGCCATGGTGCTTCCTGTCAAAAAATAGAGCTGCTGACGCAGAATGGATAAGGGCTGGATGCCAATTTGGCAATCAAGCTGCGTTCACAGCGCGGGCGCGGGGAAGCGCTGGGCCCAGTGGCGCGCCAGGTCGATGCGGCGGCACACCCAGACGTGGCTGTGGCGCTGGATGTGGTCCAGAAAGCGCTGCAGTGCGGTGATGCGGCCGGGGCGGCCCAGCAGGCGACAGTGCATGCCGATGCTCATCATCTTGGGCGCGTTCTCGCCGGCGGGGTCGCCCTCGGCGTACAGCGTGTCGAAGGTGTCTTTCATGTACTGGAAGAACGGGTCGGCGTGCGAATAGCCCTGGGGCAGGGCAAAGCGCATGTCGTTCACGTCCAGCGTGTAGGGCACGATGAGCTGGTGGTGGTGGCTGCCATCGGTCTTTTCCAGGCGCATCCAGAACGGCAGGTCGTCGCCGTAGTAGTCGCTGTCGTAGGCGAAGCGGCCATCGTCGGCCACCAGGCGATGGCTGTTGGGGCTGTCGCGGCCGGTGTACCAGCCCAGGCCGTGGTCGCCCTCGTGGCCGTAGAGGTCTTCGAAAATCTCCATGCACTGCGCCATGTGGGCGCGCTCGATCTCCTCGGGCACGTTCTGGTAGTGGATCCACTTCAGGCCGTGGCAGGCCACCTCGTGGCCCAGATCGGCAAAGGCCTGGGCCAGCTCGCGGTGCTTTTGCAGGGCCGTGGCCACGCCGAACACGGTCAGCGGCAGTCCACGCTTTTCAAACTCGCGCAGGATGCGCCACACGCCGGCGCGGCTGCCGTACTCGTAGATGCCGTCCATGCTCATGTGGCGCGCCGGGTAGGCAGCCGGGTTGAACATTTCGGACAGGAACTGCTCGCTGGCCGGATCGCCGTGCAGCACATGGTTCTCGCCGCCTTCCTCGTAGTTCAGCACGAACTGCACGGCCACGCGGGCCTGGCCGGGCCATTGCGGCTGGGGCAACTGGCGGCCGTAGCCGATCAGGTCGCGGGGGTAGGGGGCGGTGGCGTTGTAGGTCATACGGGCAGGCACAAAAAAACAGGGAGACAAGGACAGGGGTCAGGCGGTGATGCCGGACAGCGCCATGGACAGGTCGCTGGAGGGCATGTCGCGGTCGAAGGTCAGGCCTTCTTCCACGTGCTGCAGGTGTTCCTGCATCAGGCGCACGGCCAGGGCCTCGTCCTTGGCGGCCAGGGCCGTGACGATGGCTTCGTGCTCTTCGTGCGAGTGTTCGGCGGCGCTGGCACTCTGGTACATCAGCGTGATCAGGGCGCAGCGCGACAGCAGCTCGCCCAGAATCTGCGCCAGCACGTGGTTGCCCATCTGCTCGGCCATGACCACGTGAAAGTCGCCCAGCAGCTCGGTACGCTGACCCACGTCGTTGCGGTCCATGGCCTTCTTCTCGGCCGTGATGTGGGCCTTGAGCGCCTTGATCTGCGCGGGCTTGACCTGGCGCACAAAGGCGCGCGTCATCTCGGTTTCCAGCATGCGGCGCACGGCAAACACCTGCTGGGCTTCCTCGACCGAGGGGGTGGCCACGAACGCACCGCGGGCCGGCGCCAGGGTGACCAGCCGGTTTTGCGACAGCTGGAACAAAGCTTGCCTGACCAGGGTGCGCGACACCCCGAAATGGTCGGCGAGCTTTTGCTCGGCCAGCTTGGTGCCGGGCAGCAGTTTGTGCTCGACGATGGCCCGCGTCAGGGCGTCGGCGATGGCGCTGGTGGAGGATGTTTCCATAGGGATCATCATAGATGCGTTTGAGCAAAAATTGTATACACTTTTGGTAAACAAGCGGCTGCACGGCGGCTGCGTCACATTGAGGAGTTACCCCCATGGGCTTGAGTACCCACGTTCTGGACACCATGCACGGCGGCCCCGCGGCCGGCATGCAGGTACAGCTGTTTGCGCTCGAGGGCGACAAGGTCACGCTGCTGAAAAGCCTGACCCTGAACCACGACGGTCGCACCGATGCTCCACTTTTTGACAACCACAGCCTCAAAGTGGGGACCTACCGCTTGTCCTTTGATGTGGCAGGCTACTTCAAAGCAAAAGGTGTGCAACTTCCCGAGCCCAATTTCCTGAATGTGGTGCACCTGGATTTCGGCGTGGCGCACGCCGACCAGCACTACCACGTGCCGCTGCTGGTCAGTCCCTGGAGCTACTCCACCTACCGCGGCTCCTGAGCGGGCGGCTGGCACCATCAAAAAAAGAGCGCTGGGCGCTCTTTTTTTGATGGCTGGCGCTGGTTAGCCGCCCGGAAGCTGTCCCTCGGTCAGCGTGTCCAGCTGAAAGCGCCCGGAGCGGTCCCACAGCCACGTGTCGGTGTAGATGAGATTGCCAGCCCCGGTGGGCGGAAATGGTGCGGCAGCGCGCACCATGCGCTCAATCTCCCTGACCACTTCTGGTGCATGGCTGGGCAGGCGCATCCAGCTGAGGCGACGGATCTGGCCATTGCCGCTCACATGGATTTCCAGCACGGCCACGGCGTACAGCATCGCGGGCAGCTGTCCGCGGTAAATGCGCGCGGCATAGCGTTGGTACAGGTGGCGTGCGGCCTTTTGCTCGTAGGCCGTGGAGGCGCGCTGCTCGGTGCGTGCGCCTGGCAAGGGCATGGGGATGCCGCAGGCAGTCAGCGCAGCGGCGGCGACGCAGCCCAGGCCTCCCAGCAGCCAGTGGCGGCGTGAGCGTGGCTGCGGCGCAAGGGGCGGGGTGGTCATCATGTGGCCAGCATAGGTCGCAGGGCCGCCGCTGTGGTGTCGCCGGCGACGTGGGTGGCTGTAGGCCGGGGCGCTGCGAAGGCTTTTCAGAGCGCATCCGTCGATCTGCGCTGGATGGATCGGGCCTAGCCTCCGTCGCGCTGGCCTTCGGTCAGGGTGTCCAGCTGGAACATGCCAGTGCGGTCCCACAGCCAGGTGTCGGTCCACACCAGGCGGTCCTGCACGCGCTCGGGCGCCGGGTAAGGGGCGGCGGCACGCACCGTGCGTTCGATTTCCCGGATGACTTCGGGGGCATGGCGCGGGGCACGCATCCAGTTCAGGCTGCGCACATTGCCCTTGCGGTCCAGGTTCACCTCCAGCACGCCCACGGCATACAGCATCGGCGGCAACTGGCCCTTGTAGATGCGCGGGGCATTCTGGGCATACAGGTGGCGGGCCGCGTCCTGCCGGTAGGCGCGGGCCGAGGTGGCGCTGGAGCTGCGGCTGGTGCCGGCACCCGCGCTGCCGGTGGCGGGTGGCGGTGACGAGGGCGCCACGCCGCAGGCTGCCAGGATGGCGGTCATGGCGGCGGCCATGCCGCCCCACAGCCAGTGGCGTTTAGGATGCTCGGAACCGGGTAGGTGCTTGTCAGTCATGGTGCAAGCTTATCGCCATCCCGGGGATGGGACGAAGTGGCAAGACTTGTGCTTGCGACTGTGACGTGCATGAAACAAACAAGGTGGATCTCGTGAATGCTTTGGAACGCCTGCGGGCCGCCGTGCGCCAGGCCCCGGTGTGCCTGGTCGAAGTGGTGGCCACGCAAGGCTCGGCCCCGCGCGGCCCGGGTGCGTGGATGGCGGTGCAGGCCGAAGGGCTGATCGGCACCATCGGCGGGGGCCACCTGGAATGGGAGGCCACGCGCCTGGCGCGCGCATGGTTGGCCCAGGGCTTGCCCGGGCCGGTGCGCAGCCTGCGCTTGGCGCTGGGGCCTTCGCTGGGCCAGTGCTGTGGCGGCGCGGTCGATCTGCGCCTGACGGCCGTGGGCGCCGCCGATGGCGCCGTGCTGGACCGCCTGCAGGTGCCGCACCAGCCGGTGGCGCTGTTTGGCGCCGGCCATGTGGGCCACGCCCTGGTGCGGGTGCTGCAGCCGCTGCCGTTTGCCGTGCACTGGGTGGACAGCCGGGACGGCATGTTCCCGGCATCGCCGTTGCCGCAGGTGCGCTGCGAGCACTCCGAGCCCGTGCACGCGGCCGTGCGCGACCTGCCCGCGCATGCGCTGGTGCTGGTGATGAGCTTCAGTCACACCGAGGACCTGGACATCGTCGCCGCCTGCCTGCGGCGCCAGCGCGAGCGGGGCGACCTGCCCTTCGTGGGCCTGATTGGCAGCGCCACCAAGTGGGCCGTGTTCCAGCGTCGGCTGGCGCAGCGGGGCTTCAGCGCGGCCGAGATCGCCCACATCACCTGCCCGATCGGCCTGCCCGGCATTCCAGGCAAGGAGCCCGAGGTGATCGCCATCGCCGTGGCGGCACAGTTATTGCAGCTGCGGGCCCAGCAGCTTGCAGCCGCCTGACGGGGCCGTGCTGGGTCCTTGGTAGTTGCCCGGGGGCAGGCTGAATTTGCAATTTTTGGCGACAAAAATTGCATACACTTTGACGAAAGACAGGTCGCAGCGGTGCCCACGATGTTGTTACAACCCAGGTGCGCGGCCCATTCTTCTGCTCAGAGCGCCCGCAGTGGTGAGCAGGTTGATCTTCCAGGGCAGCCCTTGTGCTGCCGGAGTTGAGTGCTATGGAAAGCTATATCCTCGACTGGGCCAACCTGCTGTTGCGGTGGCTGCATGTCATTACCGCCATCGCCTGGGTGGGCTCGTCGTTCTACTTCGTGTTCCTCGACAGCAGCCTGACCCCGCCGGTCGATGAGGACCTGAAAAAGCAGGGCGTCAGCGGCGAACTCTGGGCCGTGCACGGCGGCGGCTTCTACCACCCGGTCAAGTTCAACGTCTCCCCGCCCAAGCTGCCTGACCACCTGCACTGGTTCTATTGGGAAAGCTACACCACCTGGCTGTCCGGCTTTGCGCTGCTGACGGTGTCCTACCTGTGGAATGCCAAGATCTACCTGGTCGATCCCGCCAACCCGCTGATGTCCAGCCAGATGGCCATCGTCGCGGCCCTGGCCTTCCTGGTGGTGTTCTGGTTCCTGTACGACGGCATCTGCCGCGTCTTCGGGCAAAAGGACGGCGGCGATGCCACCGTCGGCGCGCTGGTGCTGGTGCTGGTCTGCGTGGCCGCCTACCTGGCCTGCCACATCTTCCCCGGCCAGGCCGCCTTCCTGCTGATCGGTGCCATGCTGGCCACATCCATGAGCGCCAACGTGTTCTTCTGGATCATCCCCGGCCAAAAGAAGATGGTGGCTTCCATCAAGGCCGGTGAACCCGTTGACCCCATCCACGGCAAGCGCGGCAAGCAGCGCAGCGTGCACAACACCTATTTCACCCTGCCGGTGCTGTTTGCCATGCTGTCCAACCACTATGGCTGGCTGCACAGCCACCCGCAGAACTGGCTGGTCCTGATCCTGATGATGTTTGCCGGCGCTGCCATCCGCCAGTTCTTCGTCATGCGCCATGGCCACAAGCTGGGCCGCAACCCCCATCCCTGGAAGTACGCCGCCGTGGGTGTGGTGGTGCTGCTGGGCGTCATCGCCTGGCTGCGCCCGGCCCCGCCCGCGGCGGTGGCCGCCAACCCGGCCGTGATCGCCCCCGTGGGCCAGTCCGTGGTGCAGGGGGAGACCGCCAAACCTGTGGCTGAATCGGCCTCCAGCCCAAGCACGGCAAGCGCAGGCAGCTATGAAAAAATGCACGCCATCATGCAGCAGCACTGCGTGGTCTGCCACAGCTCCGCCACGATCGCGCAAAAGAACGTCAAGTTCGACACCCCCGCCGATGTGAAGAGCCATGCCCAGCAGATCTATGCCCAGGTGGTGCAGCTGCGCAAGATGCCCTTCGGCAATCCCGGCGCCCTGAGCGCCGAGGAGCGCGACAGCTTCAAGCAGTGGTTCGAGTCCGGAGCGCCCGTGCCCACCCCCTGAGGTCGCACGCCGGCCGAGCCTCATCCTTTCAGGCCCGCAGCCGTGGTTGCGGGCCTTTTTTGCGGGCGCTGCAACCGCTGGCCGGCACGCCGGTCGGGGCCTGTCTGGCGTGGCATTCATTATTGATGTGGCTCAACACCGTCCGGACAGCGCTGCGGCACAGTCCGTGACCATGTTCCACATTCCATCCTTCGATCCATTGGCCCAGGCAGAGGTGGTTCCCGCCGGCCAGCTGCTGCGCCAATGTGGCTCACGTCCCGACTCGGTCCTGTACTTGGACAGCGGCTGCGTGGTGCTGGGCGTGCTCGAAGACGGGCAGATGCGCCACCAGCTCGGCGTGGTGGAAGGTCCGGCGTGGCTGGATGCCGCTTTTGCCTTGACGGGTAGCAGCTGTGGTGTGGACATGGTGACCGATTCGCGGGTGCGTCTGCGCCGCATTTCGCTGGGCGCCTTCCAGCACAGCCTGCAGTCCCTGCCGGACACGGTGGCCACCCTGGTGCGCGACATGGCCCAGGGGTACTGCCAGCAGACGGAAACCGCCGTCAGCCGCCTGGCACAGGATGCCGAGGCCCGCTGCGCCCAGTGGCTGCTGCGCCATGCCCAGCATGCGGACAACGGCACCATGTGCGTCACGCTGAACCAGCGCAAACGCACGATTGCCGCGCAGCTGGGGATTGCGCCCGAAACCTTTTCGCGCGTGCTGCGCCACCTGCGCGAACATGGCCTGATCGCCGGCACGGGCAATGTGCTGAACCTGCCCCAGCCCAGCGCACTGCAAAGCGTGGCCGGCATCTGAGCCCGCGCGCCAGCGCAGCAGGGGGACGCAACCAGGAGGCCGCAAGGCCTCCTTGGCGTTTGTAGGGCACGGACTTCAAGGGTTCCACCGGAACAACGCCCCGCCCAGTCCTGCCTATAGTGGGGCGTGATCAATTCCAGCAAACCCGCTCCTGCCCCCCTGGCTGACGCAGTGACCGACTGGCGCGGACTGCGTCTGCTGGTGCTGGTGCTGGCGGCCCTGGTGCTCACGGTGGCGGCGTTTGGCGCCTGGTGCCTGGTGCAGGTGGTCGATGCCCGCACCCAGGAGCGCCTGATGGCCCAGCAGAACACCGAGGCCGACCTGTGGGCGCGCATGCTGACGGCACGCATGGAAGCTCAGCAGCGCCTGCTGGTGTCGATCGCCCAGGGCATGCACACCAGCCTGCTGGACAAGCCGGCCGTGCTGGATGCGCTGATGCAGCAGGAGGGTTCCACGCTGCGGCTGTTCGACAGCCTGCACGTGGCCCTGCCCAGCGGCTCCATCACCCACCATGGTCTGGGCGGCGCGGTGGTCGAGATCGACACCAACGGGGTGGAGGCGCTGCGCCGCACGATTGCCGAGGGCAAGCCCAATGTGGTGCAGATCCAGACGCCGGAAGATGCCAGCCACCTGCGTGTCCTGCTGACCGTGCCCATGCGCCGGGCCGATGGTGCGGTCGCCGGTGCCCTGGCGGCAGTCTCCAAACTGCCCCTGGCCACCCTGATCCCCGAACCGCTGGGCGCTGTGCCCGGTCTGCAGTATGTGCTGCTGGATCCGGATGGAGTGGTGCTGGCGCATTCCGATGTCACGCAGCGCTGGAAGCATGCGCGCGAACTGTGGGAGACCCATTGGGCGGAATGGCAGTCGCTGTCCAAGCCTTCGGCAGCCAGTGCGCAGACCGTGGCCTGGGGGGCGCGGCTGGTGACGCGGGTGGGCCTGCCCCTGCCGCAGTGGCAGGCCGTGATCCTGCGGGACATGTCGGGCGACATGCTGGGCAATCAGGGCCTGCCCGTGCAGACCTGGCTGATGCTGGGCCTGGGGCTGGTCGTCCTGACGGCCCTGGCCGTCTGGGCGCTGTGGGGCTGGCTGGCCCCCTGGCCGCGCCATGCGGGCGCTGCGGTGGCCCCTGGCACGGCCGAGGGGCTGGCGGTCCACCGCCACGGCGAACCCGGCGGCGCGGTGGCCGAGGCTGACACCCCGCCCGTGGCCGGCACGCTGGCCATGCTGGACAACGTGCCGGTGGCCATGCTGCTGGAGCAGGACGGGCGGGTCCAGGTGGCGACGCCGCAGGTGGGCGTGATCCTGGGCTATTTCCCCTCGGAAGGTGCGGTGCTGGCGCTGGACCAGCTGTTTGAGAACCCGCAGGCGCTGGCGGCGGTGCGCCATGCGCTGGTCGACCTGGGCGGCTTCGAGGGGCTGGTGCAATTGCGCAAGAAGGACGGTGACTGGGTGTGGGTGGAGGTGCTGGCCTGGACCCCCGATCGCGCCCCGGACAGCACGGTCTGGCGCCTGCGCCTGCCCTGGCGCCAGGGGCGCAGCGTGCCCTCCTGGCCGGTCGAGGCCCATGCCTGGCGCGACGGGCTCACCGGCCTGCCGAACCGCGAGGCCTTCATGTGGAGCCTGCAGTCCTGGGTGACGGACAGCCTGCAGCCGCCCAAAGCCCTGGCCGACAGCGCGGTGGCACGCGTGCCCACCCAGGGCTGTCTGCTGTTTATCGATGTGGACCACCTGGGCATGATGAACGAGGTCACCTCGCGCGACATGGGCAACAAGATGCTGCGCCACATCGGCCGTCTGCTGCACAGCCACGTCCAGCCGCTGGGCGATGTCGCGCGGCTGGGCGGGGATGAGTTTGCCGTGCTACTGCCGGGGCTGAGCCTGGCCCATGCCCAGGGCGTGGCCCAGGCCCTGTGCGATGCCGTGTGGCGCTGGCAGCCCAGCTGGGGTGGCGAGCGCCACTGGATCAGCGTCAGCGTCGGGGTGGTGGCCGTGGATGCCTTGCGCCATGCCCCGCAGGAGGCGGTGCGCGGGGCCGACATGGCCTGCTACGAGGCCAAGCGCCGCGGTCGCTGCCAGGTGGCCGTGGGGCAGGTCAGCACGCTGCAGGCCGTCAGCCGGCCCGCAGCCTGAGGGCCGCGCCCCTGGCGCATACGGGCCGGGGTGGGTGCACAAGGTTCAGCGCTGCAGGGCCTGCAGCACATGCTCGGCCGTGGCCGGGGCCTGCAACTGGACCACGCCCCGCTTGCCCTGGCGCTCGCGCGCGCTGGCGATGGCGTGGCGCAGGGCTTCGTAGACGCTGATGGCCAGCATGAACGGTGGCTCGCCCACGGCCTTGCTGCCGCCGACGTTGTCCTCGCGGTTCGGCTCCTGGTAGAGCTGGACTTGGAAGTGTTCCGGAATGTCGCCGGTGGCCGGGATCTTGTAGGTGCTGGGGGCGTGCGTGGTCAGTACGCCCTGGTCGTTCCAGACCAGCTGTTCCGTGGTCAGCCAGCCCATGCCCTGCACGAAGCCGCCTTCGACCTGGCCGATGTCGATGGCCGGGTTGATGCTGCGGCCGGCGTCGTACAGCACGTCGATGGCCAGCACCTTGGATTCGCCGGTCAGCGTGTCGATGGCCACCTCGGCGCAGGCCAGGCCATAGGCGAAGTAATAGAAGGGGCGTCCGGTCAGCGTGGTCTTGTCGTAGTGGATCTTGGGCGTGCGGTAGAAGCCATCGCTCCACAGCTGGATGCGGTTGGCATAGGCCTCCTTGACCACGGCCCGGAAGTCGCGCGTGCCCTTTGGGGTGTGGATTTGGCCGCCCGCAAAGCTGACGGCGCCGGCCCCGCAGCCGTCCAGCCCGGCGACGAAGGCCGCCAGGTTGCCGCGCACCTTGCGTGCCGCATACTGGGCGGCACGGCCGTTCAGGTCGGTGCCGCTGCTGGCCGCGGTGGCGCTGGCGTTGGGCACCTTGCTGGTGTCGCTGGCGGTGACCTGCACCGCCGACAGGAGCACGCCCAGTTCGTCGGCCACCACCTGGGCCACCTTGGTGTTCAGGCCCTGGCCCATCTCGGTGCCACCGTGGTTCACTTGCACGCTGCCATCGGTGTAGACATGCACCAGCGCCCCGGCCTGGTTGAACAGCGTGGCCGTGAAGCTGATGCCGAACTTGACCGGCGTGATGGCGAGGCCGCGCTGCAGCACCGGGTTCTGGGCATTCCAGGCCGAAATGGCCTCCAGCCTTTGCTGGTAGAGCGCATCCTGCTCCAGTTTTTTGGTCATCGGGTGCAGGATGTTGTCCTCCACCGTCATCTGGTAGTGGGTGACGGCGCGCGGTGAGCTGGCGTCGGCGTCGTAGTAGTTGCGCTGGCGCACGGCCAGCGGGTCCAGGCCCAGGGTGCGGGCGATGTCGCCCAGGATGGTTTCGATGACGATCACGCCCTGCGGTCCGCCAAAGCCGCGGAAGGCCGTGTGGCTCTGGGTGTGCAGCTTGCAGCGGTAGGAGCTGATGCGCACGTCCGACAGGAAATAGGCGTTGTCGGCGTGGAAGATGGCGCGGTCCGCCACGGGGCCGGACAGGTCGGCGCTGAAACCGCAGTTGGCGGCCATCTGCAGCTTCAGGCCGGTGATCAGGCCCGTATCGTCAAAGCCCACGTCCCAGTTGTAGGCAAACGGGTGGCGCTTGCCGGTGATCATGAAGTCGTCGTCACGGTCCAGGCGCAGCTTGATCGGGCAGCCGAACTTGCGCGCCGCCAGGGCCGACCACACGGCCAGGTGCCCGGCCTGGGTTTCCTTGCCGCCAAAGCCCCCGCCCATGCGGCGGCACTGCACGGTGACGGCGTGGTTGCCGATGCCCAGGGCGTGGGCCACCCATTCCTGCACCTCGCCCGGGTGCTGGGTGCTGGAGTAGACCCACCACTGGTTCTGTTCCATGGGCAGCACGTAGGCGATCTGGCCTTCCAGGTAGAAGTGCTCCTGACCGCCCACTTCCAGCGTTCCCTGCAGGCGGTGGGACGCACGCGCCAGGCCGGCATCGGCGTCGCCGCGCGTCACATGGACGGGCGGCAGCACATAGTGTTCGGCCTCTAGCGCCTGCTGCACCGTCAGGATGGCGGGCAGGGGGCTGATGTCCGGCTGGACCTGGCGCGCCGCGCGGCGCGCGGCCATCACGCTGTCGGCCACGACCAGGCCGATCACCTGGCCGACGTACAGCACCTGGTCCAGGGCAAAAATGGGTTCGTCATGGCCGAAGGCGGCCAGGATGGGGTCGCCGGGAATGTCGGCTGCCAGCACCACGCCGCGCACACCGGGCATGGCCAGGGCCGCGCGCGTGTCCACGCCGTGCAGCGTGCCGTGGGCCACCCGGGACAGGATGGGCGCGGCATACAGTGTGCCGCGCACCTCGGGCATGTCGTCCAGGTAGGGCGCCTGGCCCAGCACCTGGGCGCGTGCGCTTTCGTGCAGGTGGGACTGGCCGACCGCGCCCTGCGCGGCCGTGTTCAACAGGGTGTCCGGGGCGTTCATGCGCTCACCTCCACGCGAATGTCTTCCAAAGAGGCACCGGCCTGGCCCTGGCTTTCCAGCCAGAAGCGCTGCAGCAGGCTGCCCAGCAGGTGCTTGCGGTAGCTGCCGCTGGCCCGCATGTCGGAGATGGGGCTGAACTCCGCCTGCAGCACGGACGCGGCGGTCTGCACGGTGGCGGCGGTCCAGGGCTGGCCGGTCAGGGCGGCCTCGGTCTGCACGGCGCGCGCGGGCACGGCCGCCACGCCGCCGGCGCCGATGCGGGCGCTGGTCACCGTGCCGTGCTCAACGGTCACCTGCAGCACCAGGCAGACTGCGGAGATGTCATCGTCCTGGCGCTTGCTGACCTTGTAGGCGCGCAGGTGGCGGGTTGCGCTGCCGGCTGGCGGCAGCGGCACGTCGATGCGCACCAGCAGCTCGTCCGGGGCCATGACGTTCTGGCGATAGCCGGTGTACAGGGCTTCCAGGGGCAGGCTGCGGCCCCCGCGCACGCTGGCCAGCACCACCTGGGCGCCCAGCGCGATCAGCAGCGGCATGGAGTCGCCGATGGGCGAGCCGTTGGCCACGTTGCCGCCCAGCGTGCCGCTGTTGCGCACGGGCAGGCCGGCAAAGCGCGCGGCAAAGCGGTGTAGCTGGGGCCACTGCGCCTGCAGGGCGGCGAAGGCCTCTTCCAGCGTGGCGGCGGCGCCGATGCGCAGCCAGCCCTCGGTCTGGGTGATGGCCCGCAGCTCGGTGGCGGCGGTCACGTCCAGCACCCGGCTGAAGCGGCGGTGCTGCTTGGTGACCCAGAGGCCGACGTCGGTGCAGCCGGCGACGACCTGGGCGTCGGGGTGGTCTGCACGAAGTTGTAGCAGCTCGCGCAGGCTGCTTGGGCGTTGGTAGCTGTTTTCTGCCTCAATCGCAGCATCCTTGCGCGCCAGCAGCTCCAGTTTTTGCAGAACGGCCGGTGCGTCGACCGTGGCCGGGGGCAGTTGTGCCATGTCGCGGGCGGCCTCCAGGATCGGGCGGTAGCCGGTGCAGCGGCACAGGTTGCCGGACAGGGCCTCCTGCGCGCCCTGGCGGTCCAGCGCCGCGCCGCGGGCGTGGTTCTGGTACATGCCGAACAGGCTCATCACAAAGCCCGGGGTGCAAAAGCCGCATTGCGTGCCGTGGCACTGGGCCAGGGCCTGCTGCACGGGGTGCAGCTGCTGGCCGGCCGGCAGCTGAATGTCCGGGTCCTGGGCCAGGTCCTCCACGGTCCACAGGGCCATGCCGTCGACCGAATGCGCCAGGCGGATGCAGCTGTTGATGGCCTTGTAGTGCAGCCGGGGCTGGCCGTCGGCGTCCAGCGTGCGCTCGCCCAGCACCACGGTGCAGGCACCGCAGTCGCCTTCACTGCAGCCTTCCTTGGTGCCGGTGCAGTGCAGGTCTTCGCGCAGCACCTCCAGCAAGGTGCGGTCCGGCGGGATGTCATGCAGCGTGACGGGCTGGCCGCGACGCAGGAAATGGAGAGGACGTGGAGACATAGTCTTGCAATTTGACGGTGTTTTTGTTCATTAAGCCATCCGGGTCTTGCCGCGACATATAGACTTCCGTATGTAGTCCATGCGATTGCAGCCATAGTGCGCCCGGCCAGGGCCGGTGCACACCGCGGGCCCGATGTGTATACAAAAGTTCCAAGCAATTTCCGTGCAACGAGCTTTGGGCGGCCTGTACACCCCTGCAATTGCTAAACTGCACCACCAATTTTCTGGACCTTTTGCCGCAACATGAATTTTTCTGACTTCTTGCGACGCGCCAAAAGTTCCCTCAAGTTCTGGTCTGCACCTGCACAACCTGAACCTGCCCCCACAGAATTTCACATCGACGAAGTTGCCGAGCGGGTCGCCAAGCTCAAGGTCCCCGAGCCCAAAGAGCCGACGCAGTTCCACTCCTTGGTCAAACTGGCCCCCATTCCTGTGCCCCGCGAGGTGCGCTGGGAGAGCCAGGCGATCTATCTGGGGGCATGGGCAGGCACGGCGGCATTGGCTTGGGGGGGCTTTCAGGTGCCCACCGACTGGCTGCTGTGGTATGGCGCCGCGGCCGTGCTGGCGTTTGCTGTGCTGTTCCGCCTGGAAGGCCCGCGCACCCGTGCCGAGCGCCTGCAGCGCGAGGCCGAGGTGCAGCGCTGCCACGAGGTCTATCTGCAGGCCGAGGCGCACCTGAAGGCCGTGCTCAACGAAGGCTTCAACGAACGCATGGAAGAGTTCACGACCGTGCGCGCCGCCTACGATGAAGCCTGCCGGGTGCTGCGCACCGCCGACACCCCGAAGAACAGCAAGCTGATCGCCGCCCTGGCCAATCCCCTGCGGACCGAGAAGACCGCCGAGGAGGAGCTGATGGAGCAGATGTCGCAGATGGAACGCACCATGCTCCAGCTGGTGGATGAGATGGAGGATTACTCCGACACCCACAAGGTGGCCATCGACGCAGCCATCATGGCCCGCCACAACGCCCGGCTGGCGTACTGGCAGGCCAAGCTGGACGAAGCAGCCCTGACCGGCGAGGCCGTGCAGCAGCATTGAACACCACCGAATAATCCCTGCCCCCTGGGCGCCACCGCCTTGGCATACTGGGTCGCTTTCGCGGCCCATCGTTCTTTCATGCGAGAAACCACGCCCTTTGAAAAGATTGACCTGCACCTGATCCGCGTGCTGCATACGGTGATTGCCGAACGCAGCGTATCGCGGGCGGCAGTGCGTCTGGGCATGCACCAGCCGGCGGTGTCCACGGCGCTCAAGCGCCTGCGGGACCTGTCGGGCGATCCCATCCTGGTGCGTTCGGGCGGCGGCATGCAGCCCACCGATGCCGCGCTGCGCATGCTGGAGCCTGCGGCCGCCATCCTGCAGTCGGCGGAGCACCTGTTCACGGATGCGCGGGCCTTCGATCCGCGCAGCTCGGCGCGCACCTTTCGCATCGCCGCCAGCGACTACCTGGACCCGCAGTTCCTGCCCAAGCTGGTGGCCCTCCTGAAAAAGCAGGCGCCGCTGTGCGCCGTGGAACTCCAGGCGCTGAGCCAGGGCGTGGACTACAGCGGCCAGCTGGCCCAGGGCGAGGTGGATGTGGTGATCGGCAACTGGCCCCAGCCACCGACCGAGCTGCGCATGGCCCAGCTGTTCTCCGATGAACCCGTGTGCCTGGTCAGCCAGTCGCACCCGGCCGTGCGCCGCGGCTGGACGGCCGAGGAGTGGCTGGACGCCGAACACATCGCCCCGATGCCGACCCACCCCGGGGCCAAGGGCGTGATCGACGAAGCCCTCAACGCCCAGGGGCTGCACCGCAACATCGCGGTGCGCTGCGCCCATTTCGGCCTGATGCCGCAGATGGTGGCATCGAGCTTGCTTGTGCTGACCACCGGGCGCCAGTTCTGCGAGCGCTATGCCGCGCAGCTGCCGCTGGCCATCCTGCCGGTGCCAGTGCCCTTGCCGCAGATGCGCTACTACCAGCTGTGGCACGACCGCACGCACCACTCGAGTGCCGGCACCTGGCTGCGTGAGGCCGTGAAGAATACCGCTCTTTTGCTATGAGATGAATAGCTATCAGCCAACGCCAAATCTGCGGTTACGCAGTATTTGTTATTAGGATTTTTTTGAACTGAGACAATCTCGCGCATGACATCCCCTCAATCCCTCCCCACGCCCGGTGACGCGCCACCGCGACTGCAGCTGGTGGGCATCACCAAACGATATCCGGCCGTGGTGGCCAACGATGGTGTATCGCTGACGGTGCAGCCCGGCGAAGTGCACGCGGTGCTGGGTGAAAACGGCGCTGGCAAGTCCACGCTGATGAAGATCATCTACGGCACCGTCAAGCCCGATGAAGGCCAGGTGCTGTTCGACGGCCAGCCGGTGTACATCCGCAATCCGCAGGAAGCGCGCCAGCTGGGCATCGCCATGGTGTTCCAGCACTTCAGCCTGTTCGACACGCTGACCGTGGCCGAGAACGTGTGGCTGGGCCTGGACAAGTCGATGTCCCTGGCCGAGGTGACGCGCCGCATCCAGTCCAAGGGCGCGGAGTACGGCATGGACATCGACCCTTCGCGGCCCGTGCACACCCTGTCGGTGGGCGAGATGCAGCGCGTGGAAATCATCCGTGCCCTGCTGACCGATCCGCGCGTGCTGATCCTGGACGAGCCCACCTCGGTGCTCACGCCCCAGGCGGTGGAAAAGCTGTTTGTGGTGCTGAAAAAACTGGCATCCGAAGGCTGCTCCATCCTCTACATCAGCCACAAGCTGCACGAGATCCGCGAGCTGTGCACGGCCTGCACCGTGCTGCGTGGCGGCAAGGTCACGGGCTACTGCAATCCGCAGGAGGAAAGCAATGCCTCGCTGTCGCGCCTGATGATCGGTGCCGAACCCGCCGCCCTGCAGCACCGCGCGGTGCAGGCCGGCGCCGCCGTGCTGCGTGTCCAGGGACTGAGCCTGGCCAAGCAGGACCAGTTCGGGGTCGACCTGGTCGACATGCATTTCGAGGTGCGTGCCGGCGAGGTGGTCGGCATTGCCGGGGTCTCGGGCAACGGCCAGCAGGAACTGCTGTACGCCCTGTCCGGTGAGGACACGCGCGCAGAGGCTGGCATGGTCCAGGTAGCTGGCCAGGCGGCGGGGCGCATGAACCCACGCCAGCGCCGTGCGCTGGGCCTGCACTTCGTGCCCGAAGAACGCCTGGGGCGCGGCGCCGTGCCGGCCATGGGGCTGGCGCACAACATGCTGCTGACGCGCGATGACGCGGTGGGGCAGGGCGGCTGGCTGAGCATTGCCAAGCTGGAAGCGCATGCGGCCGACATCATCCGCCGCTTCAGCGTCAAGGCCGGCGGCCCGAATGCCCTGGCCAAGTCGCTGTCGGGCGGCAACCTGCAGAAGTTCATCGTCGGTCGCGAGATCGACGCCAAGCCCAAGCTGCTCATCGTCTCGCAGCCGACCTGGGGCGTGGATGTGGGCGCGGCGGCACAAATCCGCGGTGAAATCCTGGCCCTGCGCGATGCGGGCTGCGCCGTGCTGGTGCTCAGCGAGGAGTTGGACGAATTGTTTGAAATCAGCGATCGCCTGCACGTGGTGGCCAAGGGGCAGCTCAGCCCGTCGCTGGACCGTGCGGAGGCCACCTTGCAGTTGGTGGGAGAGTGGATGAGTGGTTTGTGGAATGCCGACGTGCAGCAGCACCTGGCGCAGGTGGAGGCGCAGTCGCGCAACGGAGGGGCCCAGCATGTTTAAGCTCGAACCCCGTCCCCAGGTGTCCAGGTTCTGGACCTATGGCGCGCCGATCCTGGCCTTGCTGATCACGGTGGCGATCGGCGTGTGCCTGTTTGCGGCCCTGGGCAAGGACCCGGTCAAGGGCCTGCAGGCCTTTTTCTGGGAGCCCATCAAGACCAGCTACGCCCTGGGTGAGCTGGTGATGAAGGCCACCCCCCTGCTGCTGATCGCGCTGGGCTTGGCCGTGTGCTTCCGCTCCAACATCTGGAACATCGGCGCTGAAGGCCAGTTCGTGATCGGTGCGGTCACGGCAGGCGGCGTGGCGCTGCTGGCCGACAAGACCACGGGCCCTTGGATCGTACCGGCGATTTTGCTGGCCGGTGTGCTGGGCGGCATGGTGTGGGCAGGCATCGTGGCCTTGTTGCGTGACCGCTTCAACGCCAACGAGATCCTGGTCAGCCTGATGCTGGTGTACGTCGGGACCCTGGTGCTGGGCTATCTGGTCTATGGTCCCTGGAAGGACCCCATGGGCTACAACTTCCCGCAGTCCAAGGCCTTCGAGCGTGTCACCCAGATTCCCAAGCTGATTGAGGGCACCCGCGTACACATCGGCACGCTGCTGGCGCTGGCGGGGGCTGCGGGCCTGTGGGTGTTCCTGTTCCGCACCAAGGCCGGCTTTGCCCAGCAGGTGGGGGGCATGGCCCCGGCCGCGGCACGCTATGCCGGCTTTTCCTCGCGTCGCGCGCTGTGGACGGCGCTGCTGATCTCCGGGGGCGCGGCCGGTCTGGCGGGTGCGCTGGAGGTGGCGGGCCCGATCGGCCAGCTCACGCCCTATGTGCCGGCCGGCTACGGTTTTGCGGCCATCATTGTTGCCTTCGTGGGGCGTTTGCACCCCGTGGGCATGATTTTCTCTGCCATTTTGATGAGCATGTTCTACATCGGCGGTGAGCTGGCGCAGTCGCGCCTGGGCTTGCCCAAATCTCTGACGGGTGTCTTCCAGGGGCTGCTGCTGTTTGCCCTGCTGGCCTGCGACACCCTGATCGCGTACCGCGTGCGCTGGGTCGGTGCCAAGTCGGGCGCAGTGAAGGGAGCCCAGTGATGGATGCCTACGCATTGCTGTTTGCTTCCACCCTCAGCGCGGGCACCGTGCTGGCGCTGGCGGCCCTGGGCCTGCTGATCAACGAAAAGGCCGGGGTGATCAACCTGGGCGCCGAAGGCATGATGCTGTGCGCGGCACTGGCGGGCTTTGCCGCCGTGGTGCACACCGGCAGTACGCTGGTCGGCTTTCTGGCCGGCATGGGGGCCGGTGCCCTGCTGGCGGCCATCTTTGGCGTGTTGGTGATCTGGCTGAACACCAACCAGTCGGCCACTGGGCTGGCCCTGAGCCTATTTGGGGGCGGCTTCTCTGCATTTGCAGGCCTGAACTATGTGCAGGCCAAGATGCCCGAGACCCCCAAGTTCGCCATCCCCTACCTGGCCGACCTGCCCGTGGTGGGGCCCGCGCTGTTCCGCCACCACCCCCTGGTGTACGGCGCCATCGTGATCGCAGCGCTGCTGGTCTATTTCCTGTACCGCACGCGTGCCGGCCTGGTGCTGCGCTCGGTCGGCGAGTCGCCCGAGTCGGCCCACGCCCTGGGCTATAACGTGCGCATGATCCGCCTGGGTGCGGTGATGGCGGGCGGCGCGCTGTGCGGTCTGGCGGGGGCCTATGTGTCGACCGTCTACACCCCGCTGTGGGTCGAAGGCATGGTGGCCGGCCGCGGTTGGATTGCGCTGGCGCTGACCACGTTTGCCACGTGGAGGCCTGGTCGCATTTTGCTGGGCGCCTACCTGTTTGGCGGCGTGACCATGCTGCAGTTCCACCTGCAGGCCACCGGCGTGCACATTGCCAGCCAGCTGCTGAGCATGCTGCCGTACATCGCCACCATCGTGGTGCTGGTCCTGATTTCACGCAATCCGGCATGGATTCGTGCGAACATGCCAGCTTCGTTAGGCAAGCCTTTTTACCCCGGCTCTTAAACAGGGCCTTACATCAACGACGCTGGTGTCTGCTGCCCTGGGCAGTGGACACGCAAAGCGCGCAGCGGGCTGTTTCAGCCCGCTTTCTACATCAACGTCGAGGAAACACTCCATGTCCAAACTGCACAAACGCACTGTGCTGAAGATGGTGGCACTGTCTGCTGTCTCCGTGGCCACCCTGGCCGCCTGTGGCAAGAAGGAAGAAGCTGCACCAGCTCCTGCCGCCGCACCGGCCGCCCCAGCGCCGGCCAACGCCGAGCCCCTGAAGGTTGGTTTCGTGTATGTGAGCCCGATTGGCGACGGTGGCTGGACATTCCAGCACGATCTGGGCCGCAAGGCCATCCAGGAGAAGTTTGGCGACAAGATCGTCACCAGCTTCGTGGAAAGCGTGGCCGAAGGTCCGGACGCCGAGCGTGTGATGCGCGACATGGCCGCCCAGGGCACCAAGCTGGTGTTCGCCACCAGCTTCGGCTACCAGGAATTTGTGCAGAAGCTGGCCCCCGAGCTGCCCGGCGTGAACTTCCAGCACGCCACGGGCTACAAGCAGGCGGCCAACAGCGCCACCTACGATGCCAAGACCTTCGAAGGCGCCTACATGGCCGGCATCGTGGCCGGTGGCATGACCAAGACCAAGACCATCGGTGTGGTCGCGTCGGTGCCAATTCCTGAAGTGGTGCGCAACATCAACTCCTTTGTGCTGGGTGCGCAAAGCGTCGATCCCTCGATCAAGGCCAAGGTGGTGTGGGTGAACTCCTGGTTCAGCCCACCCCAGGAAGCCGAAGCGGCCACCAGCCTGATCAACGGCGGCGTGGACGTGATGTACCAGAACACCAACTCGCCCGCCGTGCTGAAGACGGCGGAAGAGCGCGGTGTCTACGCTTTCGGCAAGGACGGCGACATGAGCGCCTATGCGCCCAAGGCCCACCTGGGCTCGGCCGTGATCAACTGGGCGCCTTACTACACCAAGGTGGTGCAGGACGCGCTGGACGGCAAGGTGGAGAACGGCCAGAACTTCTGGTGGGGCGTGAAGGAAGGCGCGATGGATCTGGTCAAGATCTCGGACGACGTGCCCCAGAACATCAAGGACAAGGTGGCTGAAGTGCGCCAGGGTCTGAAGGACGGCACGTTCCAGATCTGGAAGGGCCCGTTGAAGGACAACACCGGCAAGGAACTGCTGGCCGATGGCCAAGTGGCCGACATGCCCTTCATCACCAGCATCAAGTTCTACGTCCATGGCGTGGAAGGTACCGTGCCCGGTACCGGCAAGTAAAGCTGCCCGCTGCACGGCGATCTGCGCCGTGCAGCAGATACCCAGGCCTCCGTTTGTCGGAGGCTTTTTTGTGGGCGACAGGCGGTGGCATGCATCTTGCGGTGCGCTCTGAATGCAACGCTTGCCGTCTGCGTGCCGGATCGCTGGATGGATTTCGACACACCGGCATTAGGATGTGATGGGCTTTTGAAAAAGTGCACTGGTTTTGTGCAACCATCACGCCCTCAGCAAACGGAGGCATGCCTGCGGGCAAGCTGCCGTGCGCTGCAGACGCTGCTGCAGTGGTTTGCTACTCCCCTACATAAGGACGATTCATGACTGACCTGAACAAACGTTCCCTGTTCAAACTGACCGCCGTGTCGGCGCTGACCGTGACAGCCCTGGCGGCGTGCGGCAAGAAAGAAGAAGCCGCTCCCGCACCTGCGGCAGCCCCTGCGGCCGAAGCGCCTGCTAAGGCCGAGCCCTTGAAGATCGCTTTCGCCTACGTGGGTCCCGTGGGGGATGGCGGCTGGAGCTTCGCGCACGACACGGCCCGCAAGAAGATGCAGGACGCGTTGGGTGACAAGGTTCAGACCAGCTATGTGGAGAGCGTGCCCGAAGGCCCCGACGCCGAGCGCGTGCTGCGCGACCTGGCCAGCCAGGGCAACAAGCTGATCTTCGGCACCACCTTCGGCTACATGGATTCGCTGCAGAAGATCGCCCCCGACTTCAAGGACGTCAAGTTCGAACACGCCACCGGCTACAAGACCGCCGAGAACGTGCGCACCTACGACAGCCGCACCTACGAAGGCGCCTACATGGCCGGAGTGATCGCCGGTGGCATGACCAAGTCCAACACCCTGGGCGTGGTGGCATCGGTGCCGATCCCTGAAGTGATCCGCAACATCAACTCCTTCACCCTGGGCGCGCAGTCGGTCAACCCCAAGATCACCACCAAGGTGGTCTGGGTCAACGAATGGTTCAGCCCACCCAAGGAAACCGAAGCCGCCACCAGCCTGATCAATGGCGGTGCCGACATCCTGTTCCAGAACACCGATTCGCCCGCCGTGCTGAAGACGGCCGAGGAAAAGGGCAAGCGCGCCTTCGGCTGGGATTCGGACATGACCGCCTACGGCCCCAAGGCCCACCTGGGCTCGGCCATCATCGACTGGTCGCCGTACTACATCAAGGCCGCCAATGAAGCCATCAACGGCAGCTGGACCACGGGCAGCAGCTGGTGGGGCGTGAAGGAAGGCGCGATCGACCTGGTCTCCGTGGCCTCCGACGTGCCTGCCGAACTCAAGGTCAAGGTGGACGAAGTCAAGGCCGGCCTGAAGGCGGGCACCTTCCAGATCTGGAAGGGCCCGATCGCCGGCAATGACGGCAAGGAAATCCTGGCCACGGGCGCTGCAGCCGACGACGCTTTCCTGTCTGGCATCAACTTCTACGTCAAGGGTGTGGAAGGCAAGGTGCCTGGTCAGTAAGGACTGGCATTCGGGCCTGAACCAGGCTCGGATATTGCAGAGGCTGCCTACGGGCAGCCTTTTTCTTTGGAAAGATGCCGCCCATGACGATGAATGTGACCCCGATGATGGAAAAAAACCAATGGCACCCCGTGGCCCTGGCCCATGCCGTGACCGATGCCCCTGTGCCCGTGCGCCTGTTGGATGAAGACCTGGTGCTGTGGCGCGATGCCCAAGGCGCAGCCCAGGCGTTTGTGGACCGCTGCCCGCACCGTGGTGCGCGCTTGTCGCTGGGCCGTGTCCAGGGCGGCCAGCTGGAGTGCCCCTACCACGGCTGGCAGTTTGCCAGCAGCGGCCAGTGCGTCAAGGTGCCGGCCGTGCCGGCCTTCACCCCGCCCCCACAGCACTGCGTGAAATCCTTTGGCGTGCAGGAAGCCCATGGCCTGATCTGGGTGCAACTGGAGGCGGCCGAGGTGCCGCTGCCGGTGTTCGAGGCCGAGGGCGACGCGCGCCTGCGCAAGGTGAACTGCGGGCCCTACGACGTGCAGGCCAGCGCGCCGCGCATCATCGAGAACTTCCTGGACATGTCGCACTTCGGCTTCGTGCACGAGGGCTGGCTGGGCAGCCGCGATGCGACCGAGATGGCGCCGTACCAGGTCGAGAACACTGCCTGCGGCGTGAAGGCCACCAACTGCAAGGCCGTGCAGCCGATGTCCAACCTGCACTCCACCAAGCCGGCCGAGGTGCACTACACCTACGAAGTCACCGCGCCCTTTACCGCGCTGCTGACCAAGATTCCCGAAGCCGGCAGCAGCAAGGACGGCTGGCGCGAGGCGATCGGCCTCTTCATCTGCCCGGTGAGCCCCACCACCAGCCGTGTGTGGTTCCGCCTGGCCGTGGCAGACTTCGAATCCAGCGATGAACAGCTTCAGGCCTTCCAGCACACCATCTTCACGCAGGACCAGCCGGTGCTGGAGTCGCAGCAGCCCAAGGCGCTGCCCCTGGACCCGCGCGCGGAGTTGCATTCGGCGGCCGACCGCATGTCGTCCGCCTACCGCCGCTACCTCAAGGCCAGCGGCGTGACCTTTGGAGTTTGCTGACCATGAGCTATGCCATTCCCGACGCCGTCCAGCACATGGCTGCGGCCCACGTGCCCGCGCTGCTGTGCACCATGCCCAAGGCCGAGCTGCACATGCACATCGAAGGCTCGCTGGAGCCCGAGCTGATCTTTGCCCTGGCCCAGCGCAACGGTGTGACATTGCCTTACGCCAGCGTGGAAGCGCTGCGCGCGGCCTATGCCTTCACCGATCTGCAGAGCTTTCTGGACATCTACTACGCCGGTGCCAGCGTGCTGCTGCAGGAGGTCGATTTCTACGACATGGCCATGGCCTACCTGGCGCGCGCTGCCGCCGACCACGTGGTGCGCACCGAGATCTTCTTCGACCCCCAGACCCACACCGAGCGCGGCGTGCCCATGGCCACCGTGATCCACGGCCTGTCGAGCGCCTGCAAGGACGCCGAGGCGCGCTGGGGCATTAGCGCGGTGCTGATCCTGAGCTTCCTGCGCCACCTGAGCGAGGAAGCCGCCTTCGAGACGCTGGAGGCCGCCCTGCCGTACCGCGAGCACTTCATCGGCATCGGCCTGGACAGCTCGGAGCGTGGCAATCCGCCCGAAAAGTTTGAGCGCGTGTTTGCCCGCTGCAAGGCACTGGGCCTGCACCTGGTCGCCCACGCGGGCGAGGAGGGGCCACCCGCCTACGTCTGGGGCGCGCTCAACGCCCTGCAGGTGGAGCGCATCGACCACGGCGTGCAGTCCGAGCAGGACCCGGAACTGATGCGCCACCTGGCCGCCACGCGCATGCCGCTGACGGTGTGTCCGCTGTCCAACCAGAAGCTGTGCGTCTTCCCCGACCTGCGCGACCACAACCTGCCACGCCTGCTGGCGGCGGGGCTGAACGTGACCGTCAACTCGGACGATCCAGCCTACTTTGGTGGCTATGTGAACGACAACTACCTGCAGCTGTTTGCCGCCACCGGCATGGGCGCGGTGCAGGCCTACCAGCTGGCCCGCAACAGCCTGGAGGCGACGTTTGCCAGCCCGGCCCAGCAGGCTGCCTGGGTGCAGCAGCTGGACGACTGCGTGGCACAGCTGGCCCAGGCGTCCTGAGGCGACGCGGCATCGGGGTTGGTCTGCCGTGGCGGCGCAGGAAGCGCGGTGCGCAGGCCATGCTGAAAACATAGCGCACAGCGCTTGAAGAACAAGGGGTTGAGGTTCATAAGAACCTCAACCCCTTGATTCATCTGCGCAGCCTGCTATGGCTTATGCAGTGGCCTGCAGGGCCGCCTGCAACTGCGCGGCATAGGTCTGCAGCACCTGGGCCCCCGGTTCCTTGCGCGGCCAGGCCAGGGCCACGCCGTCGCCTGCATGGCGCGGCAGCACATGCAGGTGAAAGTGGAACACCGTCTGCCCGCCGGCGGCGCCATTGGCCTGGAACAGGGTGATGCCATCGGGCGCAAACGCGGTCTGGGCCGCAGCCGCCACGCGCTGCGCGGTCTGCATCACGGCGGCGGCTTCCTCGGGGGTCAGGTCCAGCACCGTCACCGCATGGCGCTTGCTGGCCACCAGCACATGGCCTGGGTTGACCTGGCCGATGTCCATGAAGGCCACGGTCAGCGCGTCCTCGTAGACCTTGGCGGCCGGGATGTCGCCGGCCACGATCTTGCAGAAGATGCACTGGCCGGGGGGGGAGGTGTCCACAAACATGGGCATGGCAAGGGGTTCCTGAAAATAGGGAAAAGGGTTCTTGCCGCCATCGTAGCCAGACCACCCAGGGTGCCGCCAGTGTGGTTAGCCCCCGGCATGCAGGGGCGGGCAATCGGCGCTAGAATCCGCTCCCTTCGCGTACCGCGTTGCTCCAGTGGTGCGTGAATTCATCGTTGCTGGAGCCATGTAGAGGAACACCATGTACAAAAACCTCGCAGCCACGCTCGTGGCCGCCTGCGTTATCGCCCCGTCCCTGGCGCAAACCGCCGCCACCCCTGCCACTCCCAGCACCGCGCCCCTGAAGGCCGCCTTTGTCTACGTCACGCCCGTGCTGGACGCCGGCTGGACGCGCCAGCACGAAAACGGCCGCCTGGAAATGCAAAAGGCCCTGGGCGCGCAGGTGCAGTCCACCGCCGTGGCGAACGTGCCCGAAGGTCCGGATGCCGAGCGCGTGATCCGCGACCTGGCGGCCAACGGCCACCAGCTGATCTTCACCACCAGCTTTGGTTACATGGACCCGACGCTGCGGGTCGCCAAGGAATTCCCCCAGGTCAAGTTCGAGAACGTGACCGGCTACAAGCTGGCGGACAACGTGGCCACCGGCAACGCGCGCAACTACGAAGGGCGCTATTTGTCCGGCATCGCTGCCGGCCGCATGAGCAAGACCGGCGTGGCCGGCTTTGTGGCGGGCTTCCCCATCCCCGAAGTGCTGCAGGGCATCAACGCCTTCACGCTGGGCATGCGCAGCGTCAACCCCAAGGCCCAGGTCAAGGTGGTGTGGCTGAACGCCTGGTTCGACCCACCGCGTGAGCGCGACGCCGCCATGACGCTGATGGACCAGGGCGCCGATGTGCTGTCCTTCCAGGTGGCGACCACGGCCGTGATGGCCGCTGCGCAGGAGCGCGGCAAGATGGCGATCGCCTTCCACTCCGACATGCGCAAGGACGGGCCGGACGCCCAGTTGCTGGCCGTAACCCATCAGTGGGGCGGCTACTACACCCAGCGCGCCAAGGCCGCGCTGGAGGGCCGCTGGAAAAGCGCCGACACCTGGGGCGGTGTGAAGGAGGGCATGGTGCGCGTCGAGGCCTTTGGCCCCAAGCTGCCCGCTGCCGTGCGCGACGAGGTGCTGGCACGCCAGCAGCAGATGGCCCAGGGCAAGCTGCAGCCGTTTGCCGCACTCCAGGCCGACGTGAAGGACAACCAGGGCCAGGTCCGCATTCCCAAGGGCGTGCAGCTGACCGACACCCAGCTGCGCCAGATGGACTGGCTGGTGGACGGCGTGCAGGGCAGCGTGCGCTGAACGCGGCGGGCCTGCCATACTGGGGCGTGCTGCGGCAGTGGGTGGCAAATCCCTATGCCGCGGGCCCCAGGTTTGCTTGAAAATAAGGAGCATCTGGCGCGCTTTCCATATAGGGTTTGGCATGTTTCATGCATGAATTCCTGGGAAGCCCCGCGCTGACCGCCCCTGAACCCGTTTGTTGCCCCGCTCCGTGCCCATGCCCACCCAGATCTACCGCAGTGCCTTGCTCCGCTTTGCCGATGACGGCAGCCCCCTGTACGACAGCGACGGCCTGCTGGCCGTGGCACCGGATGCGCATGGGCAGCAGCGGGTGCTGGCGGCCGGCAGCTGGCAGGCGCTGCAGGCGCAGTTCGTGGGGCTGCCGGGTGCGCAGGTGGTCCACCTGCCCGGCAAGCTGCTGGCCCCGGGCTTTGTGGACATGCACATCCACTACCCGCAGACCGATGTGATCGGTGCGCCGGCCGACGGCCTGCTGCCCTGGCTGGAGCACTACACCTTCCCGCACGAGGCGCGCTTCCACGACCGGGCCTATGCCGACGGCGTGGCCGAGTTCTTTATCGATGAGCTGCTGCGCAACGGCGTGACCACGGCGCTGACCTTTGCCACCTCGCACCCCGCGTCGGTGGATGCCATCCTGACGGCCGCGCAGCAGCGCGGCATGCGCATGATCGCCGGCAAGGTGCTGCAGGACCGCCACAGCCCCGATGGCGTGCGCGACGACACCGAGCAGGGCCTGATCGACACCGACACCCTGATCCAGCGCTGGCACGGCGTCGACCGCCTGGGCTACGCCATCACGCCGCGCTTTGCGCCCACCAGCAGCGAGGCCCAGTTGCGCGGCGCGGGCGCGCTGGCCGCCCAATACCCGGACGTGTGGGTGCATTCGCACGCCTCCGAAAACCTGGACGAAATCCGCTGGGTGCGCGAGCTGTACCCGCAGGCGCGCAGCTACCTGGACGTCTACCACGGCTTCGGCCTGATGCGCGAGCGCGCCGTTTACGCCCACTGCATCTGGCTGGATGCCGCCGACCGCGCCCTGCTGCGCGATACCGGCACGGCCGCCGCCATCAGCCCCACCAGCAACCTATTCCTGTCCAGCGGCTACTTCGACTACTTGCAGGCCGATGCCGCCGGTTTCAGGTACGGCCTGGCCAGTGACGTGGGCGGGGGCATGAGCTTTTCGCCCTTCCGCACCATGCAGGCCGCCTATGTGGTGGGGCGCGAGCAGCACAGCAAGCAGGGCCTGAGCCTCAAGCCCGGCCAGCTGTGGTGGCAGCACACCGCCGGCGCGGCGCGCGCCCTGGGGCTGGAGGGGGTGATCGGCAACCTGCAGCCCGGTTGCGAGGCCGACTTCGTGGTCCTCAATCCGGCCTGCACGCCCTTGCTGGCGCGCAAGACGCAGCAGGCGGCTTCGCTGGACGAACTGCTTTTTGCCATGATCGTGCTCGGGGATGACCGGCTGATTGAGCAAACCATTGTTTCTCAAGCAAAATAGGGCCCTTGCGCTGGTTGTATAGCCGCATGGCGCTATCAAAAAACAAGCGAACAGGATTTTCCCAATGAGTATCAAGAGCGACAAATGGATCCGCCAGATGGCGGAGCAGCACGGCATGATCGAGCCTTTCGAGCCCGGCCAGGTGCGCCAGGTCGACGGCAAGAAGGTCATCAGCTACGGCACGTCCAGCTACGGTTACGACATCCGCTGCGCCCGTGAATTCAAGGTCTTCACCAACATCCACAGCACCGTGGTGGACCCCAAGAACTTCGACGAGAAGAGCTTTGTCGATATGGAAGGCGACTACTGCATCATCCCGCCCAACAGCTTTGCGCTGGCCCGCACGGTGGAGTATTTCCGCATCCCCCGCGACGTGCTGACCGTGTGCCTGGGCAAGAGCACCTACGCGCGCTGCGGCATCATCGTCAACGTGACACCCTTCGAGCCCGAGTGGGAAGGCTATGTGACGCTGGAGTTCTCCAACACCACGCCGCTGCCGGCCAAGATCTACGCCGGTGAAGGCTGCGCCCAGGTGCTGTTCTTCCAGGGCGACGAGCAGTGCGAGATGAGCTACAAGGACCGCAACGGCAAGTACCAGGGCCAGCACGGCGTGACCCTGCCGCGCACCTGAGCCGGCCGCACACGGCCTGCCCCCGCCCAGCCGACCTCTGGTCGGCTTTTTTGCGCCTGCGCTAGTCCTGGCGGCAGGCGCGGTTGCGGCCAGTACGCTTGGCCTGGTACAGGGCATCGTCGGCGCGGCGCAGCATGTCGGTCAGACCGTCCGCGTCGCCCGCCTGCAGGCTGCTGACCCCGGCGCTGGCGGTGATGTGCCCGACCTGCGGAATGGGTGTTTCCTCGATGGTCTGCAGCAGGCTGTGGCCCGTGCGCAGCGCATCCTCGCCATCGGTGTCGGGCAACAGCACCACAAACTCCTCGCCCCCGAAGCGCGCCACGATGTCCGCCTGGCGCAGGCGTTTGCGCAGCAGGTGGGCCAGGCTGGTCAGCACCAGGTCGCCGGCATCGTGGCCGAACTGGTCGTTGATGTGCTTGAAGAAGTCGATGTCCAGGGTCAGCACGCTCAGCGGGCGGCCGCTGCGGATGGCCAGTGCCAGCGCCACCTGGGCCTGGGTCTCGAAGCCCCGGCGGTTGAGCAGGCCCGTCAGCGGGTCGGTGCTGGCCTGGCATTCCAGCTCGGCATTCGCCTGCTGCAGCTCCAGGGTGCGGATGCGCACCTGCTCCTGCATTTCCTCGTTGGCCCGCAGCAGCTTGTGCGTCATCTCGGACAGGGCCTGGGACAGCTGGAACACTTCGCGGTTGCTGTGCAGCAGGGGAAGGCTGTCGATGTCGTGGGTCGTCTGCACGTGGGTGGCGGCCTGGGCCAGCTGTTTCAGGTCGTTGCTGACATGGCGGGCCAGGCGCCAGGCAATCCAGGCAGCGAACAATCCTGCGACCAGGCCCAGGCCCAGTGCCATCCACAGCACGCGGTTGGCATCGGCGTACGCGGTTTCCATCGGCTGGCGTGCCACGATCCACCAGCCCAGGTCGTTCTCATCACTGGGGGGCTGCAGGCGCAAGGCCGCCGTCAGATAGGGTTGGGGACGGTCTTTCCAGGTGACCAACTGGGGCTGCGGGGCTGTGCCGACCAGTGCTTTCGGGTAGGCCTGCCCCAGCGCCAGGTAGGGGGCGATTGCCCCGCCGGGGGCGTAGATGAGCGTGCCCGCACGGTCAAAGATGAAGATGGACTGCTGGCTGTATTTGGCAGGACCCTGCAGCAAGCGGTCCATCGCGCCCTGCACCCAGTCCCAGTTGGCATGGATGCCGAGCACCCCCAGGCGTTTGCCGCTGTCGGATTGGTAGATCGGGGTGACGAAATCTACAAGACGCAGGGGCTCCCCGGTTGCACTGCGCGGCAGCAGGTTCTGTAGCAGCTTGGCCGGATGCACGTCACTGATGTAGGGGCCCCGCAAGGCTTCCTGAAACCAGGGGCGTTCGCTGACATTGCTGCCCTGCAGCAGGCCGCCCGTGGCGTTCTGCACCTGGCCATGGATGTCGGTGACACCAATCCACACGTTGTAGGGGTTCAAATGCTGCATGCGTTGCAGCAGCTGCGCCACGGAGGGTGAGTCCAGCCCCTCTTCCCACAGCTCGGGAGAGCTGGCCAGCACCTGGGCCCTGCGGATTTGCTGCTGCAAATCCTGCTGCAGCAGGTTGCCCGCGTTGTGGGCCACGATGCCCAGTGCGGTGCCCGCCTGGTTCTGTAGCCGTGTCTTGAGAACCTCGCCCGCGATGAAGCACACGACCATGGCCAGGGCCGCAGAGAAACTGCCGAAGACCAAGGCGATCTGGGTGCGCAGGCTGCGGATCGGTGGGGGGGGCTCGACCATTGTCTGTGGCGGAACAAGCGGGAGAGTAAGGATGGCTCGGTTATACCGGTCCCGCTCCAGAAAATAAATGCAAACAGCGGCGAACTGTGCGCGAAAGCGGGATTACCCGGAGGCAGTCTGGCGGGAACCGCCTACATGCCATAGGGGGAATCACAGCCTGGCCGACCGCGCTGCGCTTTCCTGGCATAGCCTGCGAGCCGGGTCCACAGGCCGCTGCAGACCATGCTGGCCGTGGCCCAGATGGCATGGCGGCCGTGGCAAAGTTTCGGATTGACAGAGAGTGCGCCGGCCCGCACGGGCCTGCCCCACCGGGAAGCCATGCCGGGTATGCTGCGCACGGGATGGCCCGCAGACGATGAGAGGAGCAACCGATGAAATGGGAAGGCAATCGCCAGTCCGACAATGTGGAAGATCGCCGCGGCGACGGTGCACCGATGCTGGGAGGGCGCAGCATTGGCATCGGCACCATCGTGGTGGCCTTGATCGGCGGCTGGGTGCTGGGCATCAATCCTCTGACCTTGCTGGGCGTGCTGAGTGGCGGGGGCAGCGTGGTGCAGGCACCGGCGCCAGCCCAGGCTCCACCGGCCCATGACACCATGGCCCAGTTCGTGTCCACGGTGCTGGCCGACACGGAAGACGTTTGGGGCCCGATTTTTCAGCAAGGCGGCGGTGCCTACCGTGAGCCGCGGCTGGTGCTGTTCCGCGGTGCCGTGCCCACCGCTTGCGGCACCGGGCAGGCGGCCATGGGGCCTTTTTACTGCCCTGGTGACCAGAAGGTCTACATCGACCTGTCTTTTTACGACCAGCTCAAGAACCAATTGGGCGCGCCGGGCGATTTTGCCCAGGCCTATGTGATTGCCCACGAGGTGGGCCACCATGTGCAGCATTTGCTGGGCATCAGCGGCCAGGTGGAGCAGATGCGTGGCCGTGTCAGCCAGGTGGCCTACAACCGCCTGTCGGTGAAGCTGGAGCTGCAGGCCGATTGCCTGGCCGGGGTCTGGGCCCACCATGCTGATCAGCAGCGCCAGATTCTGGAGCAGGGCGACATCGAGGAGGCCATGAACGCGGCGGCCAAGATCGGTGATGATGCGCTGCAACGTGCGCAGACCGGGCAGGTGGTGCCTGACAGCTTCACCCATGGCACCAGTGCGCAACGCCAGCGCTGGTTCCGCACCGGTTTGCAGTCGGGCTCCGTGCAGGCTTGTGATACCTTCTCGGCCGCCAGCCTGTAGTGCTCACGTTCGGCGGCTGCCGCGCCAGTGTGGGATGGGACGGCCCATCCAGCTGTGAGCTACCGCCTTGGAGCCGGCCTGCGTGCACCGGGCGCCACGGCTCCAATCCTGTGATCCTTGAGGTTGAAAACTGACGGAATCCGCGAGATCACGCTGGATTTAATGACCTCACAAGGTGGTTTCTGTACTCGGTGCGACAATAGCAGGCTCAATGACAAGCTCTTTTTCCTCTTTACTCTTGGCGGAGCCTCTGGCACGCGCCGTGGCCGAAATGGGCTACGAGTCCATGACCCCCATCCAGGCCCAGGCAATTCCGGTGGTTTTGACCGGCAAGGATGTGATGGGAGCAGCGCAAACCGGCACCGGCAAGACCGCTGCCTTTTCGCTGCCGCTGCTGCAGCGCTTGATGCGGCACGAGAACAGCTCGGCCTCGCCAGCGCGCCATCCCGTGCGTGCCCTGGTGCTGTTGCCTACGCGCGAACTGGCCGACCAGGTGGCGCAGCAGATCGCGCTGTATGCCAAGCACACCAAGCTGCGCAGCACCGTGGTGTTTGGTGGCATGGACATGAAGCCCCAGACCCTGGAGCTGAAAAAAGGCGTCGAGGTGCTGGTGGCTACGCCGGGGCGTCTGCTGGACCATATCGAAGCCAAAAACGTGGTGCTCAACCAGGTCGAGTACGTGGTGCTGGATGAAGCCGACCGCATGCTGGACATCGGTTTTCTGCCCGATCTGCAGCGCATCCTGAGCCACCTGCCCAAGGCGCGTACCACCCTGCTGTTCAGCGCGACCTTCTCGCCAGAGATCAAGCGCCTGGCCAGCAGCTACCTGCAAGATCCCGTGACCATTGAGGTGGCGCGCCCCAACGAGACAGCGTCCACGGTGGAGCAGCGTTTTTACAGCGCCAATGACGACGACAAGCGCCGTGCGATTTGCACCGTCCTCAAGGACCGCGGAATTCGCCAAGCGTTCATTTTCTCCAACAGCAAGCTGGGCTGTGCGCGCCTGACGCGCGCCCTGGAGCGCGATGGCTATCGCGCTGCGGCCCTGCACGGTGACAAGAGCCAGGACGAGCGTCTGAAGGCCCTGGAAGCTTTCAAGCAGGGGGAAGTCGATCTGCTGGTCTGTACCGATGTGGCGGCACGTGGCCTGGACATCAAGGATGTGCCGGCCGTGTTCAATTACGACGTGCCGTTCAACGCCGAGGATTACGTGCACCGGATTGGCCGCACGGGCCGTGCCGGGGCTTCTGGCCTGGCCGTGACCATGGTCAGCAGTTCGGACACCCGGTTGGTGGCCGACATCGAGAAGCTGATCAAGAAGAAGATCAACGTCGAAGCGATTGAATTGCCCGATGCGCGCCGCTACCGCGAGCGCGATCCACGCCGGGATGTGGCTGGCCGCGAAGAGGTGCAGCGAAGCGCCTCCATGCCCAGCACACGCCCGATGCGCGGTGCCCGCCCTGTGCGCAGTGCGCCGGCCGATCCTTTCTTTGACAAGCCCTACGAGGCCAGCGACGCCCACACGCCATCCTGGGATGCCGCCGGCAGCACCGGCCCCAAGGCGGTGCCCCCTGGCCTGAAGACCAAGCGCAAGGTGGCCGCCCTGTTCAAGCCTGCGGGCAGCTACTGACGCTGCCGTTGGCAGCAGGATGAAAAAGCCACGCTTTTTAGCGTGGCTTTTTTGTGGGTGAACGTTTGCCCGTGGCTCACCCAGGTTGCTGCGCTTGATCGCAGTGCACCTGGTGCAATTGGCGCTCGGTGAAATCATGGCCGATTTCCATGGCGCTGAGACAGCCGCCCCAGACGCAGCCGGTATCCAGTGCCATCAGGTTGGGGCGGTTGATCAATCCCAGGGTCGACCAATGGCCGAATGCGACCATGACATCGCGTGTCTGGCGGTCCGGGCATTCAAACCAGGGCACCAGGCCGACCGGTGCCGCTTCGGCCGATTCCGCGCTTTCAAAATCCATGGCACCACCGGGCGTGCAAAACCGGATGCGGGTCAAGGCATTCACAATCACGCGCAGCCGGTCATGGCCTGTCAGCGTGGCATGCCATTGATTCGGCGTATTGCCATACATGTGCTGCAGAAACTCCGGCAATCCCTCGCTGCGAATATGATCGTGGACTTCCTGCGCCAGGGCCATCACGTCTTTCAGGCTCCATTGCGGTAAAACCCCGGCGTGGACCATTAAAAGCTGCTGCCCCTGGGGATTTTCCAGGCACCGGGCCAAAGGTTGTTGTGCCACCCACGCCAGTAAATCCTGGCGGTCGGGGGCATCCAGAATGGTTTGCAAAGTATCGCGCCGCCCGGGTTTGCGCACCCCATGGGCACTGGCCAGCAAATGCAGGTCGTGATTGCCCAGCAGGGGTTTCACCGCATCGCCATATTCCATGCAGCGGCGCAGAACGTCGGCGGAAGCCGGGCCCCGGTTGATCAGGTCACCCAGCAGGTACAGGGTGTCGCGGCTCGGGGAGAAATCGATGTGTTGCAGCAGGCGCACCAAGGCGCTGTCGCAGCCCTGGATATCTCCAATCAAGTAAGTAGACACTTTTCAATCCGGAAAATATTGAATGCCATCGGCCATTCAGTGACAGATGGCATCGATCTTATGGCGCTAGAGACTCACCAGGGTGACCAGGCCGTGAATCCAATCGTGAATGTGGTAAATACGTAGTTGTGAATGCGCTTCAGTCGCTGTTGCATGCTGCAGAAATGCATTCAATCATTTTCCGGGTATCTATAATCATTTTCATCAACGAAAGGATGCATGCAAATGACCTCTTACCAAGACCTGTTGAAGCAACGTGACGAACTGGAAAAACAAATCCAGGATGCCCGCAAGCGCGAGCTGATGGACGCTGTGGCCAAAGTGCGGTCGCTGGTGGATGAATATGGGTTGACGGCCGAAGATGTTTTCCCGCCTGCGCGCGCTGCACGCAGCGGTGGTGCTGGCAGTAAGGTGCCACCCAAATATCGCCATCCTGAAACCGGGGAAACCTGGACTGGCCGTGGCAAGCCTCCAAAATGGATTCAAGATCAGGACCGCAGCAAGTTTGAAATTTGATTCAAGCCCGCATCAGCGGGCTTTATTGATTTTAAATATCTCATAGATTTTTTATTTAATGCGGTTGGGGTATTTTCAAACCCGTGCCTTGCGGACGCCACTAAATCCTGGGTGTGGTGCCTGCGCTGCGTTCCGCATGAATTGTGGGACCGATTTGCTGGACGTCAGAGATTGCCGCGCCGGCTCGCGCGCTGCGCACGGTTTCGGCGCCACAATTTAGCGCATGAGAAAACAAGTATTGATTGCTGGTGGCGGCATCGCAGGGATGGCCGCCGCTCTGGGCGCATCGCACGCGGGTTGGGACGCACGCTTGTTTGAGCGGGCGCAGGAATTCTCCGAGGTGGGGGCCGGCGTGCAGCTGGGGCCCAACGTGGTGCGCCGCTTGCAGGCTTGGGGGCTACAGAAGGCCCTGCACGCCGTGGCGTCCGTGCCCCAGCAACTGGTGGCCCGCTGCGGCCGCAGCGGCAAGGTGCTGGCGGGTGCGCCGCTGGGGCAGAGCATGGTGGACCGCTACGGTGCGGCCTATGTCACCATCCACCGCGCCGACCTGCACAGTCTGCTGTGGTATGCCGCCAGTGAGCGCGCGGATGTGTTCATCAATCCTGGCCAGGAAGTGGTGGAGGTGCTGGGCACCGAGCGCGTGACCACCATTCGCACCTCGCTGAACAAAGAGATCGAGGGGGATGCCCTGATGCTGGCCGACGGGGTGTGGAGCAAGCTGCGTGGCCCGCTGTTGGGCGATGCCAGCCGGCCCCGGGTGTCGGGCCATCTGGCGTACCGTGCGCTGCTGCCCATGGCCGATGTGCCCGCCGGCTGGCGCAGCAATGAAGTGACCGTGTGGCTGGGACCGCACATGCATGCCGTGCACTACCCCGTGCGCCGCGGGGAGATGATGAATATCGTGGTCATCATCGAGGGCGCAGCCCCCGAGGACATGGAGCACTGGGACCACGCCGCCAATGCCCAGGCCCTGGAGCAGGCGCTGCAGGGCTGCGCCAGCAGCCTGCAGGACCTGGTGCGCAGCGTGCCTGCGGCCGGAAAGGCGTGGCGCCTGTGGCCGCTGTCGGACCGCACACCCTTGCAGGGGCCCGAAGGCATGGCCAAGGGCCTGGTCGGGTTGATTGGCGATGCCGCCCACCCGATGCGCCCCTACTTGGCCCAGGGCGCGGGCATGGCCATCGAGGATGCGGCCGAGCTGCAACGCGCCCTGGCCATGGACGACCTGGACGTGGCGCTGCGGCTGCGCCGTTATGCCCTGAACCGTTGGGAGCGCAACGCCCGCGTGCAGGCGCGCTCCATCCGCAATGGCAACATCTTCCACGCCACCGGACCGGTGCGCTGGGGGCGTGATTTGTCCATGCGCCTGCTGGGTGCCCGCCTGATGGATGTGCCCTGGCTGTACCGCGGGGATGGATCCAGCGCCAGCAGCTTGTAAAACGGGGGAAGGTGCGGGTGGGCCTGTGGCTGGCGTGTGAGGCCTTACGTGTCCTGGTAGAGCGTCAGTCCTGGGCAGACCATGCAGGTGTCAGTCCCAGGCCTCCACCCCAGGTGGGTTGCTCATAACTCCGGACTCAGGCAGCCGTGGCCTTGAGCAGCGGCGAGGCCGGCAGCAGGCGGTAGGCGGTGGAGGCACAGGCCAGCCACAGGGCAATTGTCAGGGCCACGGCGGTGTAGGCCTCCCAGCCCTGGCGCGTGGCCCAGGCGGCCACCACGCCGGTGAACCACTGCATCAGCGCCACGCCCAGGAACATGGACATGGTGAACAGCGACAGCGCCCGCCCGGTCATGTGGTTGGGGTAGGAGGCGCGCACGTCCGCGTACTGCAGCAGGCTGTAGCCGGACAGCAGGGCCATGGCGACCAGGGTCAGCACATTGGCCAGTGGGTGGTGCCACAGCGCCAGGGTCACGAACAGCGCGGCCATCAGCAGCGACAGCCAGCCCAGCCAGGTGCGGCGGCGCAGCGTGCCCGGGTCCAGGCGGCCGAACATGGCGGGCGTGAACAGCGAAATCAGCGACACGCCGAACGCCACGTGGCCGCTGCTGACCAGGCTGAAACTGTGGCGGTCCATCAGCAGGGGCCCTAGCCACAGGCCGCGCAGCGACAGAAAGGCCGCGTAGCAGGACATGCCCAGCACCAGCATGCCCCAGGTGTGGGGCAGGGTCAGCAGCTCGGCCAGGCGCACAAAGGCCTGGCCCCAGGATTCCTTGTTCGTGCTGGGCGCCTGCGGCAAACGCGGCTCGTGCACCATGGCGAAGATCAGCAGCCAGGACGCCACGCACAGCCCGCACAGCAGCCAAAAGCCGCTGCGCCAGCCGCCCAGCTCCACCACCCATGCCAGCGGGGTTCCGGTGAACAGCAGGCCCAGGCCGCCCACACCCATGGACAGGCCCGAGAAGAAGGCAAACCGGTCGGCCGGAAAGTGGCGGGCGATGAAGATGGTGCAGGCCAGGAAGGCGGGCGAGCAGCCCACGCCGATCAGCAGCTGGCCCAGCATCAGCCAGCCGTAGCTGGGTGCGGCGGCCGACACGCCCGCCCCCAGCGCGGCCAGCGGGAAGGCGGTGAGTACGGTGCGGCGCAGGCCGTACAGGTCCATGCCGATGCCCATCAGCAACTGGGCCACACCGAACGACAGGCCGAACAGCCCGGCGAAAGCGCCCAGGGAGCTGGCGCTGATGCCGAAATCCTGCTGCAGCCCCTGCGCCAGGATGGCGGTGATGGTGCGAAACGCCTGGCTGAGCGCAAAACCGCTGAGCAAGGCCAGCAGCATGACCCAGAGCTGGCGGTGCGTGTGCGTCTGGGCGGTGGTGGGTGGGGTGGTCACGGGCTACATCTCTCCTGGGCGCAAGCGTAGCGGCAAGCCGGCGCACGCGCTGTCTCCTGTGGTTAGGGGCTTGCCCTTGGCGCACGGGGTCGGCTCGCATACAGTGCACGGCATGCCCACCCGCCCGACGCCCTCCACACCGCCCGCCCCCCTGGTTTTGCACTACACGGTGCGCAGCTGTCCGCAGGGGCAGGTGCTGGTGGCGGCCACCGGCCAGGGGATTGCGGCCGTGCTGCTGGGCGATGACAAGGCCAGTCTGGTGCAGGAGCTGGCGCAGCGCTATCCGCAGGCGCAGCTGGCGACGGGCGGAACGCCGTTGCACCACTGGAGCGATGAGGTGCTGGTGGCGCTGGCCCACCCGGCGCAGGCGCACAGCCTGCCGCTGGACGTGGTGGGCGGCACGGACTTTCAGCGCCGGGTCTGGGCAGCGCTGCAGCGCATTCCCGGTGGGCAGACCTGCACCTACACCCAGCTGGCCCAGGCGTTGGGCCAACCACGGGCCGTGCGCGCCGTGGCCAGTGCCTGCGCGGTCAACCCGGTGGCGGTGCTGGTGCCCTGCCACCGCGTGCTGCGCAGCGATGGCGGCCTGGGCGGCTACCGCTGGGGTCTGGCGCGCAAGCAGCAATTGCTGGCGCAGGAAGCGGCTTGAAACAAGGAGCGGCCGGCGCTGGATGGCAGGGCGTTTCAGCCAGAAAACACCTTAAAAGCCTTGAAGCGGCTGCGCTACCCGCTACAGAACATGAAGGCTCAGCCCGCCGCCGTGATGTCCAGCCCCGGCAGCATCGGCTGGGTTTGCTGCTGCGCGCTGCGCTGCAGCAGGGCCGCCACGTGGGCGCGCTGGCAGCTTTGCAGGCTGCACAACAGGCCGTGGTGCGGATCGGGAATGTGCCAGCGCCGCTGCAAATCGCTTTGCATGCGCAGCAGCAGGTGGGCCGTCATCTCGGCATCGGCCAGCGCGCGGTGGGCCTTGTCGGCCGGCGGCAGCTGCAGGTGGCGCACGATGCGGCCCAGCGAGTGGCTGGGCGCCTCGGGGTAGAGGCGGCGCGACAGCAGCACGGTGCAGGCAAAGGGCTGCGTGGCATCGCAGCCGGCGCGCTGCAGCTCATCCACCCAGAACTTGCGGTCGAAGGCCGCGTTGTGCGCCACCAGGGGCGTGCTGCCCACAAAGGCGGCGGCCTCGCGCATGACGTGGTCGGCCGGCGGCGCTGCGCGCAGCATGGCGCTGCTGATGCCGGTGAGCTGGGTGATGTTCCACGGCATGCTCTGCCCGGCATCCATCAGGCTCTGGAAACGGTCGACGATGCGCCCGCCCTCCACCAGCACGATGCCGACCTCGGCCGCGCGCGCGCCGTGGGCGGGGCTCATGCCCGTGGTTTCAAAGTCCAGGATGGCAATGCGTTGTTGCATGGTTTTTGATAGCTGTCTGTGCTGGTCCAGTCAGCACTTTAGCCCGATTGTGTGCCCAAATTTCGCAGCACGGCGCGCACGGGTGAGGCCTCGGCCTCCATCAGCTTCAGGGGCAGGGCGATGAGTTCGTAGTCGCCCTCGGGCACGGCGTCCAGCACCAGGTTTTCCAGCACGCGCAGCTGGCGCGTGCGTGCCACCTGGTGGCTGTGCAGCGCGTGGCTGTTGGCCGGGTCGATGCTGGCGGTGTCGATGCCGATCAGGCGCAGCCCCAGGTCCGCCAGGCGCGCCAGCACCTCGGGGGCGATGCCGCTGAGCTGGGGGTCCCAGCCCTGCGGTGCCTGCCGGTAGGTGCGCACCAGCAGGCGCGGCGGCAGGTCGGGCGTGATGGCGTGGGCCAGGTGCTGCCATTGCACCTGCGGCCCGCAGCCGATGGCATGCACCACGCGGCAGGGCCCCAGGTAGGGCGCCAGGTCCAGCGCGCCGGCGGCAGCGCCCTGTGCGTCGTAATGCAGCGGTGCATCGGCGTGCGTGCCCACGTGGGGCGACAGGCTGAGGGTGCTGAGGTTGACCACGCTGCCCTCGGCCATGCTGGCGCTCCAGCGTTGCTGATAGGGCGCATCCCCCGGATAGACGGGGCTGGCGCGGTGCACGGGGGCGGAAATGTCCCAGACGGACGGGGCGTTGGTGGTGGGCATGGTGCGGGCGGCTAGGGGGTTATTGCACCACAGCTGGGCCGTGGGGGCGTCTGGCGCGGCCTGCAGGCACTTGCCCTTTGAGGGTCGTGGGGTCACGGGGAGGCCGACATGCCGGGGTGGCCGGTGCAGGCCCAGCGCAGGCCGTGACGGCTCAGCGCGACCCGCGGGCTATGGCCAGCAGCAGGCCTAGGCTGACCAGCAGTCCGCCAAAGGCCCGGTCGATCCAGTGGCGCACGGCCAGCAGCCGCGCCCGCACTGCGCCGGCCGAAAAACACAGTGCCACCAGGCTGAACCACGCCGCATGGGCCAGCGCAATGAAGGCGCCATAGCCGATCTGCACCGCCAGCGGCGTGTCCGGCTGCACCACCTGCATGAACAGGCTGACGATGAACACGGTGGTCTTGGGGTTCAGCACATTCGTCAGAAAGCCCGTGCGCAGCGCGGCGGCATCCGACAGTGCCGCGGCGGCGTGGTCGGTCTGCGGGGTGCTGGCGCGGGTGCGCAGCATCTTCATGCCCAGGTAGATCAGGTAGGCGGCGCCGACCAGCTTGAGCACCTGGAACAGCACCATGGACTGCTGGATCAGCAGCCCCACGCCGACCAGGGTGTAGGTGACGTGGACCAGCACGCCCAGGGCGATGCCCAGCGCCGTTCCCACCCCGGCGCGGCGCGACAGCAGCAGGCTGTTGCGCGTGACCATGGCGAAATCCGGGCCGGGGCTGATGACGGCCAGCAAGGTGATGGTGATGACAGCTATCCATTCGGTCATGCTCTATCCTGTGAATCAATGCGAATGGCCTCCATGCTAAAAGGCTGAAACGGGATGGCATAACGATGATTTCTGACAAAGATGGTGAATTGGAATCACCAATCAACAGCGCCCGCCTGCCCTCGCTGCTGGCGCTGCGCTGCTTCGAGGCGGCGGCACGCCTGGAGCACTTCAGCCGCGCCGCCGACGAGTTGCACCTGACGCATGGCGCCGTCAGCCGTGCCGTGCGCCTGCTGGAGGAGGAGCTGGGCGTGGCCCTGTTCGAGCGCCGCAGCCGGCGCGTCTACCTCACCGACGCGGGGCGCACGCTGGCGCGGGCCGTGGGCCAGGGGCTGGATCTGATGCGCCAGGCGGTGGCGGAACTGCGCGCCAGCGCCCGCCAGCAGCGGCGCTGGGTGCTGTCGTGCGAGCCGACCCTGCTGATGCGCTGGCTGATTCCACGCTGGCCGGACTTCCAGGCCCGGCACCCGGGGGTGGAGGTGCACCTGGTTGCCGGGGGCGGGCCGTTTGCCTTTGGCAGCGGCATGGATCTGGCCATCCGCCGCAACGATTTCCCCTGGCCGCCCGGCTGCCATGCCGCGCCCCTGTTTGCGGAGCAGGTCGGGCCGGTCTGCCGCCCGGACAAGGTGGCGGCCTGGTTTGGCGTGGCACCGGCACAGGCGGGGTGCCCACCCGGTGTCCCCTGCCTGCATACGCGCACGCGGCCCGGGGCCTGGGCGCAGTGGGCCGCGGCGGCCGGCCAGCCCCTGCCCGAGGGGGCGGGGCAGACCTTCGAGCACTTCTACTTCAGCCTGCAGGCGGCCGTGGCGGGGCTGGGGGTGGCCATCGGCCCCTGGCACATGGTGCGCGACGACCTGGACAGCGGGGTGCTGGCGGCGCCGCTGGGCTTTGTCGAGGACGGATCGCGCTACTGCCTGCTGGCGCCGCAGCCCATCCAGCCCGGCAGCCTGCAGGCCGATCTGCTGGCGTGGTTGCGGGCCCAGGCCTAGCGCAGTGCAGTACGGCCCTGGGCTGTCGCAGCGGCGCGGCCGTCCGGGCTGCCGTGTGACTGTGCTCAGCGCCGCGCAGCGGACGGGGCCGCCCGCCGGCTTCAGCGGCGGTGCAGGCGCCAGTAGACCAGGGTCAGCACCAGCAGCCAGGGCAGGCCGAAGACCAGGGTCAGGCGGAAGGCGGGCGTGAACAAAGTGGTCAGCAGCACGGCGCCCATCAGGGTGGCACCCAGCAGCGTCAGCCAGGGGAAGCCCCACATGCGGAACGGCACGCGGTCGGCGCCTTCGCGGTCGCGGCGGCGGCGGAAGGCCAGGTGGGTGACGAACACCATGAACCACGCAAACATGGCGCCGAACATGGCGATCGACATCATCCACATGAAGGATTGCTCGGGCCAGAAGGCGTTGATCACCATGGCCACGGCGGCGCCCAGGCTGGACACCAGGATGGCGGCCACGGGCACGCCGCTGGCATTGGTCTGGCCGAAGCGGGCGGGCGCATGGCCGGCGCGCGCCAGGCTGAACATCATGCGCGAGGTGGTGTAGAGCTGGCTGTTCATGGCCGACAGGGCCGCCACCAGCACCACGAAGTTCAGTACCCCGGCGGCGTAGGGGATGTCGATGATCTCCATCACGCGCACAAACGGGCTGGTCTGGGTGGCGGCTTCGGTCCAGGGCACGATGGCCAGCATCAGCGCCAGGGTCAGCAGGTAGAACAGCACCAGGCGCAGCACGGTGGTCTTCATGGCGCGCTGCACGGCCTGCTGGGGGTGTTGCGCCTCGCCGGCGGCCACGGCAATCGCTTCCACGCCCAGGTAGCTGAACATGGCCACGATCACGCCCAGCCACATGCCCCACAGGCCCTTGGCCCAGAAGCCCCCGCCCAGCTGGTAGTTCTCCAGCCCGATGCCGGGAATCCGCGCCCCGAAGACCACGTAGCTGCCGATCAGCACAAAGGCCACGATGGCCGCGACCTTGATGGCCGAGAACAGGTACTCGGCCGCGCCATAGACCTTCACGCTGCGCAGGTTGATGCCGATCAGCAGGGCCGAGAATACGCCCACCCAGATCCACTGCGGCACCTGCGGGAACCAGTAGGCCATGTAGATGCCGACGGCGGTGACCTCCATGCCCACGGCCAGCACCAGCGCGGCCCAGTAGGCATAGCGCACCACAAAGCCGGCCAGCGGACCCAGGTAGTACTCGGCATAGGCGCCGAACGAGCCCGAGGTGGGGTGGGCCACGGTCATCTCACCCAGGCAGCCGATCAGCAGCAGGGCGATGAAGGCGCCGATGGCATAGCTGACCAGCACGGCCGGGCCGGCAAAGCCGATGGCGAAGGCGCTGCCCATGAACAGACCGGTGCCCACGGCGCCACCAATGGCGATCATCACCATCTGCGCGCTGGTCAGGTGTTGTTGCAAGCCGGTTTCGCGGCGTTGGATGTCGTGGAAATCGGCCATGCGCCAGCTCCGTCCTGTGTTCAAGCAAAGCCTGCAAGTATCGGCGTTATCGCGCCTGGCGATGGTGCTGCTCGCGGATTTCCGCAGTCGGCACTGGGGGTGCGTCAATGCGCCTGGGGGTAGGCGTAGCGCCCCGGCGTCAGCGCGTGGTGGGCTTTGAAGCTGCGCTGCAGGTGGGCCTGGTCGGCAAAGCCCATGGCGTGGGCGGCGTCGGCCAGCGCCACGCCCTGGGCCAGCAGGTGGCGCGCGCCGTTCAGGCGCAGGTTCAAGCGGTAGGCGCCGGGCGTCACCCCGGTGGCGGCCTTGAAGTGGCGGATGAAACGCGAGGGGCTCATGCCACCGGCGGCGGCCAGGTCCTGCACGCTGGGGGCCGCGTCCGGGTGCTGGTGCAGGCACTGCAGGGCCTGTTGCACCGCCGGTTCCCCCATCGCCGGCGCCGGGCCGGGGCGGGCATGGCACAGCTGGTTGGCGTGCAGCCATTGCAGCAGCTGCGCGGTCCAGCCCGCAGCGTCGCCTGCGACCAGGGCCTGGCACAGCCGCTGCATGGTGGCGGTGCTGGTGGCGCTGCGCAGGTGACGTTGCACAAACTGCAGGCCGTCCACACCCAGTTGGTCGTGCAGCCACCCGGCCTGCACATACAGCATGCGGTAGGACCAGCGCGTGGGCTGCGCCGGGTTGCAGGCGTGCCAGATGCCGGGCTCGATCAGCACCACATCCCCCGGGACCAGGGCCTGTGGCCCCTGCGGGTGCTGGAACTGGGCCGTGCCGGCGTCCACCAGGCCGAACGAATACTCGGCATGCATGTGCAGCCGGTAGCAGTGGGACGACTGGCGGCTGGTGCGCAGTTCGGCCCAGGGCAGGGCCGGGTGGCGGTGGAACTGGTGCACGGGCGCGGTCATGGGCGCCATCATGCCAGCATGCCCAGCACGCTGACCACCACCAGCAGCGCCGCCAGCGCGCGGTGCAGCCATTGCTGGCGCTGCGGCGTGCGCAGCCACTGCGTGAGCACGCGGCCCAGCACCGCCCAGCAGCCCACGCCCACGAGGCAGGCGAGCAGGGAGATGGCGCACAGGGCCAGCAGGGCGCCGGGCCCGGACGCCGATGCGGGCAGGGCGAACACGCCGACGGCCGACAGGGCAAACAGCCAGGCCTTGGGGTTGAGGGTCTGGATCGCGACCCCCTGGACAAAGGACGGCCACAGCGCGAGGGCATGGTGCCCCGTGGCGGGGCCGGGGTGGTCGGCCGGTGCCCGCGCCAGCTTCCAGGCCAGCCACAGCAGGTAGGCGGCGCACAGGGCTTGTGCGGCGTCGGCCCAGCGTGGCAGCGCCTGCGTCAGCTGGCTGGCAAACAGCCCCATGCCCGCGACGATCAGCGCATAGCTGAGGCTGGCGCCCAGCACATACAGCAGCGCTGCCAGGCGCAGGCCCTGGCTGCCGTGGCGCAATGCCAGCACGTTGACCGGTCCGGGGGTGACGGCGCCCACCAGGGCAAAGCTGGCCATGGCCAGCAGCGTGGGCAACAGGGGGAAGGTGGATGGCAGGTTCACAGCCCGGCACTGTGCCGGGGTGTGGCGGCCGTGTATTGAACGCAATTGCGCCGAGCGGGGTGTTACAGGTCGCCCGCGTTGTCGCTCAGGGTCTGTTCCATGCACAGCACCGCCACCAGCAAGCCACCGACGATGAGTCCACTGGCAATCAGCATCCACAAGGTGAACATGGCAGCCTCCGCTGGGGAGTGGGCGATGTGGGCAGTGTGCGCCTGCCGCGTGTCCCTTGTCTGCGCGTGGCCTGCCTGAGGTGCTGCAGGCCAGGAGATTACATAGTCTTACAGTAATCCGCGCTCCAGCGCCGGCAGGCCATGGCGCAGGCGCACACGGTTGCAGGCATCAGAGCCGGCGGCGAATTCTCGGCAGGGCGAGGGGCGCCACTCGTAGATGCCGCAGGCAGCCTGCTCCCCGACCTTGCCCGTCAGCGCGGCGCAACGCGGCCGGGCATGGTCGGTGCCGCGCATGCGGCAGGTGAAGTCGGTGACCGCATCGATCAGGCCGCGCGGCACGCGCCCGCCGTTCTCTTCGGATTCGTAGACCGAAAAATCGACACGGAACGAGGCGCAGCAAGCGCCGCAGGACAGGCAGGGGTGGGTCATGGGCGCGTCAGAAGGCCGGGAGCTGCGCATTGTCTCCGGGAAATGCGGTGCCCTACAGGGCGCCGGGGCAATCGGGGTAAAGTCCCTTGGCGGAAGTCTGGTTCATGCCGCGGACTTGGACGGCGGGGGTGTCAGAAAGACAATAAGAATCAAAATCAATTAAAACTCGTATGCACACTTCTTCTTCGGCAGCACCGGCACCGGTGGCTGCGTCTGCGCGCCCGGGTGGTTCTGCCGCCCTGGTCAGTCTGGATTCTCTGGCCTTGCGGGTGCCTGCCCGTGTGGTGGACTGGGCCCCGGCCACCACCGAGCACGAGCAAGGCCTGCTGCTGCGCCTGATGGAAATCGGCTTTCTGCCTGGAGAGTCGGTGCGCGTGGTGTCCGCCGGCTTCCCCGGGGCCGATCCCTTGGCAGTGCGCATCGGGCAGGCCACATTTGCCCTGCGTCGCCATGAGGCGTCGATGGTGCTGGTACAGCCGGAGGCCAACGCATGAACGCGCGTGAATCGACGGTGCACCTGGGGCGTGCCGCCACGCCCAGCGACGCGGCCCCCCTGCGCGCAGCGCTGCTGGGCAACCCCAACTGCGGCAAGACCGCCTTGTTCAACCTGCTGACAGGCGCGCGCCAGAAAGTGGCGAACTACGCCGGCGTGACCGTGGAGCGCAAGGAGGGCTGGCTGACCACGCCCGGCAAGCGTCGCGTGCGCCTGCTGGACCTGCCGGGCACCTACAGCCTGGATGCCCACAGCGAGGACGAGCGCATCACCCGCGACATCGTCACCGGCGAACATGCCCGCGAGGCCCCGCCCGAGTTGCTGGTCTGTGTGACCGATGCCACTCACCTGCGGCTGAACCTGCGCCTGGTGCTGGAAGCCCGCGCGCTGGGGCTGCCCATGCTGCTGGTGCTGAACATGAGCGACATGGCGCGGCGCCAGGGGCTGCAGATCGACACGGCCCAGCTCAGCGCCCTGCTGGGTGTGCCGGTGGTCGAGAGCGTGGGCGTGCACCAGGCCGGGGCCAGGGACTTGCTGGCCTGGCTGGACAGCGAGGCCGCGCACCGCCTGCAGCCGCCGGTGGCGGACCCCCGCTTTCCCATCGAGGTGGGGCGCAACACGCGCGAGCAGTTGCTGGCCCTGCACCAGCAGGTGGCCCAGATCATGCAGGCAACGGTGCAGGAGCCGGCGCAGCCAACCCAGCGCGATGACCGCATCGATGCCGTGGTGCTGCACCCGCTGTGGGGCACGCTGCTGCTGCTGGTGACCCTGTTCCTGATCTTCCAGGCCGTGTTCAGCTGGGCCGAGCCCCTGATGGACGGCATCGAAGGCAGCGTGGCCTTTGCGGGCGAGTGGCTGTCGGGTGCCATGCCGGAAGGGGTGCTGCGCAGCCTGCTGGTGGATGGCGTGATTGCCGGCACGGGCTCGGTGCTGGTGTTCCTGCCGCAGATCCTGATTCTGTTCTTCTTCATCCTGGTGCTCGAGGACTCGGGCTACCTGCCGCGCGCGGCGTTCCTGCTGGACCGCATCATGGGCACGGTGGGGCTGTCCGGGCGCTCCTTCATCCCCTTGCTGTCCAGCTTTGCGTGTGCGGTGCCGGGCATCATGGCCACGCGCTCCATCCCCAGCTGGCGCGACCGCCTGCTGACCATCATGATCGCGCCGCTGATGACCTGCTCGGCGCGCCTGCCGGTGTATGCGCTGCTGATTGCGGCCTTCATCCCGGACCAGACAGTGGCCGGCGTGTTCAACCTGCAGGGGCTGGTGCTGTTTGCGCTGTACATCGGCGGCATCCTCAGCGCCATGGCCGTGGCCTGGGTGGCCAAGTTGGGGCGCAGCAACCTTGCCCGCACCCCGCTGCTGATGGAGCTGCCGGCCTACCGCTGGCCCAGCGTGCGCAGCCTGGTCATCGGCCTGTACGAGCGCGCCATGATCTTCCTGCGCCGCGTGGGCGGCATCATTCTGACGGTCAGCATCGTGCTGTGGTTCCTGGCCAGCTACCCCGGGGCGCCCGAGGGCATCACCGAAGGGGCGATCCGCTACAGCTACGCCGGCCAGATCGGCCATTGGCTGCAAATGGTGCTGGCGCCCATCGGCTTCAACTGGCAGATTGCGATCGCCCTGGTGCCGGCCATGGCGGCGCGCGAAGTCGCGGTCAGCGCCCTGGGCACGGTCTATGCGCTGTCGGCCACCGGCGATGATGTGGCCGAACAGCTGGGCACGCTGATTGCGCACAGTTGGTCGCTGGCCACGGCCCTGTCGGTGCTGGTGTGGTTCGTGTTTGCGCCGCACTGCATTTCCACGCTGGCCATGGTCAAGCGCGAGACCAACGGCTGGCGCTACCCTCTGATCATGGCGGGCTATCTGTTCGGTCTGGCCTATCTGGCCAGTTTTGTGACCTACCGCATCGCCGTGGCGCTGGGTTGGGGTTGAACGAAAGGAACGCGGGTATGTGGCAAGAATGGATCGTGGGCGTGGTCGTGGCGCTGGCCGCGGTGTCCCTGCTGTGGCGTTACCTGCCGCGGCGCTGGCGCCAGCACGCCGGGCGCTGGGTGCCGGCCCTGGCCCCGGTGGCCAGCAAGTCGGCGGGCTGCGGGGGCTGCAGCGGCTGCGAGGGGGAGCGTTGTGCTCCGGCGGTGAAAAAGCCCTGAGGCAGGCGCCGGCCAGTAGCCGGTGGTGACGTACCCAGCCCACCGAAGGCCTGGGGTGCTGTCAGCGCCCCAGGCCTTGCTTGTTTCTGCGCGGTGCAGTCGGGGCGAAGGTGGCTCAGCCCGCTTCCTGCCAGCGTGTGATCTCGTCTTCGGTCAGGGGCGGCAGGTCGAACTTGGCGCGGGTGTCGTGGCAGCCATACGAGGCGAACGGAAAGTCCCGGCACGGGCGCGAGCGCTGTTCGTAGATCGTGCAGCCGATGCAGTCATTGCCCAGGTCCCCCAGGGCCACGCAGCGCACGGGGTGGCGTTCCGTGCCGTTCATGCGGGCGCGGTTGCCGTTCACTTCGTGGGCCAGGTGGTCGGGCACGGTGCCGCCCATGGATTGCAGCTCGTAGATGGAAAACTCGACGCGGTAGTTCTGGCAGCAGACGCCGCACTTCAGGCAAGGGTGGATGGCTTCGGACATGGTGGGGAAGCGGGGGCTCGGGGTGTTCTTCGATAGGCAGGCAATGGGCAAGGGCGCACGGCACGGGGTGCCCCTGCGCAGGCGGGCGGTGTGGCAGCAAGCAAGACACAGGCCCGCCCACGGCAGGCGCAAGGCGTGCAGTGGGCGAAATGGGCAACGAGGCCCTAGGTGTGACCGAGGAGGTAGCGCGGCGTCTTCAGCAGGTGGCTGCAGGCGATGGCGTGCAGGGCACTGCGGCGGCGGGACATGCGGCGCAGATCCAGGCTGCGGCTGCCGCTGACGGAGCAAGAGAAGGGTTGTTGCGCCCGCAGCCGCATCACGGTGCTGCGGGGCTTGAATAAAAAAAGAGCTGCCAGCGCTGATCCTGCTTGGCTTTTCACACGAAAGATGTGTGAAAGCTTTTGCAGGCGCGCGCAAGCAGCTCCTGTTTTGGTGAGTGGCGTGCAGAACCTGTTCAGAGCATGCATCGCTTCACTCACCGGGTGGGCCATGGGCGTGGGGCGTCAGCCGGGCTGCTGGCCCAGCAGCAGGTACTCCATGAGCGCCTTTTGCACGTGCATGCGGTTTTCGGCCTCATCCCAGACCACGGACTGCGGGCCGTCGATGACGTCGGCTTCCACCTCTTCGCCGCGGTGGGCGGGCAGGCAGTGCATGAACAGGGCTTGCGGCTGGGCGGCGGCCATCATTTCGGCATCCACGCACCAGTCGGCAAAGGCTTTGCGGCGCTCCTCGTTCTCGGCCTCGTAGCCCATGCTGGTCCACACGTCGGTGGTGACCAGGTCGGCGCCCTGGCAGGCGGCAAGCGGATCCTTGAACACCTTGTAGCAGCCGGGGTTGACGGGCTTGCCGTTGAAGGCCAGCTGCTCGTCCACCTCGTAGCCACCGGGCGTGCTGACATGGACGGTGAAGCCCAGCAGGTCGGCCGCCTGCAGCCAGGTGTTGGCCATGTTGTTGCCATCGCCCACCCAGGCCACCACCTTGCCCTGGATGGGGCCGCGGTGCTCGATGAAGGTGAAGATGTCGGCCAGGATCTGGCAGGGGTGGAATTCGTTGGTCAGGCCGTTGATCACGGGCACGCGCGAGTGGGCCGCGAAGCGCTCGATCTTGTCCTGGCCGAAAGTGCGGATCATCACCAGGTCGGTCATGCGGCTGATGACGCGCGCGCTGTCCTCGATGGGCTCGGCACGGCCCAACTGGCTGTCGCCCGTGGTCAGGTGGACCACGGAGCCGCCCAGTTGGTACATGCCGGCCTCGAAGCTGACGCGCGTGCGCGTGCTGGCCTTCTCGAAGATCATGGCCAGCGTGCGGTCGCTGAGCGTGTGGTGCTTTTCGTAGTTCTTGAACTTCTTCTTGATCAGCGCCGCGCGCGCCAGCAGGTAGGCGTACTCGTCGGCGGTGAAGTCACTGAATTGCAGGTAATGCTTCATGCGGGATTCCTTGGGTTCAGGCGGCCAGCAGGGCTTGGACCAGGGGCTTGAGCTTGGTGACGATCTCGTCGGCTTCGGCCTGGCTCAGGATCAGCGGCGGCACGATGCGGATCACGGTGTCCGAGGTCACGCTGATCAGCAGGCCGGCTTCGGCCGCTTCGCCAATCAGCTGGCCGCAGGGCTTGGTCAGCTCCACGCCAATCATCAGGCCCTGGCCGCGCACTTCGACAAAGCCTTCCAGGCTGCTCAGGGCGGCGTGCAGCTGGGCCTTCAGGTAGTTCCCCACTTCGGTGGCGTGTGCCAGCAGGCCGTCCTCTTCCATGATGCGGATGGTTTCCACACCGGCGCGCATGGCCAGCGGGTTGCCGCCGAAGGTGGAGCCGTGGTTGCCCGCCTTGAGCACTTCGGCCGCCTTGTTGTGCGCCACCACGGCGCCGATGGGCACGCCCGAGCCCAGGCCCTTGGCCAGGGTCATCACGTCTGGCACGATGCCGGCCCACTGGTGGGCAAACCACTTGCCGGTGCGGCCCATGCCGGCCTGCACCTCGTCCATGATCAGCAGCCAGCCCTTGGCATCGCACAGCGCGCGCACCTGCTTCAGGTACTCGGCGCGCATGGGGTGCAGGCCACCTTCGCCCTGGATGGGCTCCATCATCACGGCGACGATGTTGGGATTGCCTTCGGTGGCTTCCACCAGCGCCTGGTAGTCGTTGGGGGCCACGCGGGTGAAGCCCTCCAGCAGCGCACCAAAGCCATTGCGCACCTTGGGGTTGGCCGTGGCCGACATGGTGGCGATGGAGCGGCCGTGGAAGGCGTGGTCATAGACCACGATCTCGGGTTTAGCAATGCCCTGGTCCACGCCGTACTTGCGGGCGATCTTGATGGCGGCCTCGTTGGCTTCCAGGCCGGTGCTGCAGAAGAACACATTGGTCATGCCCGCGCGGTCGGTCAGCAGCTTGGCCAGGGTTTCCTGGCCGGGCACGTGGTAGTAGTTGCTGGTGTGGATCAGCTTGGCGATCTGGTCCTGCAGGGCCGGCACCAGCTTGGGGTGGTTGTGGCCCAGGGTGTTGACGGCGATGCCGCCCAGTGCGTCCAGGTATTCCTTGCCGTTCACATCCCACACGCGGCAGCCTCGGCCTCGCTCCAGCGCGATCGGTACGCGGCCGTAGGTGGGCATAACGTGGGGCGAGGCAGCCTCAATGTGAGCGGTCATGAATACATCTCCTGACATGGCAGTCGTGGCACAACTTTTGCGAGCTTTCGCAAAAGACAAACGTCGATTCTAGGGCCCTGCAAGTAGTACCGCGTGGACTGTTTCCATATTTGGAAAACTGCAGGGTTGGCAATTCCGTGCGTCACGCCCATGTCTTGTATAAGAGTTAGAATCGCACCGTCGGTGTTCAGGCGGTGATCCCGTGGCGCACCTTTTCTTACGCAGATGTATCTTGATGGTTTCCCCAAGCTCCAAAGAATTGTTCATCCAAGGCCTGACCTTGGAGGGAAAAACCTTTCGCCCCAGTGACTGGGCCGAGCGTTTGGCGGGGGTGATGAGCCAGTTTCGTCCCGGTGGCGCCCATCGCGGCAGCCACCTGGGCTATTCGCCATGGTGCACCCCCACCACCATGAATGGCGTCAAGTGCATCGTCGTCCACCGCGACCTGCAGGCCCATGAGCCCATGGCCTGGGATTTCGTGCTGAATTTCGCCCGGGACAACCACCTGCAGGTGGTCGAGGCCTGTCTGATCCCCGACGAGGCGCCTGGTCGCAAGGGCTGATCGTGGTGGGGGCGTTGGCGCCGTGCATATGAAGGCTTCCGAAGGGAAGCTTTTTTTGTTTCTGCGGCCTCAATGCGTTGGCGGTGCGCTGCCCAGCAGGCGGGTCTGGCGCCAGTGGCCCCAGAGGTAGTAGGCCAGGGACAGCAGCAGGGACGCCAGGGCGCTGAGCGGGAAGCTCCACCACAGCGCCTCAAGCCCCCACAGTGGTTGCAGCCCCCAGGCCAGGGGCAGGCGCACGCCCCACAGGGCCACGGCCAGGATGGCCAGCGGCACCAGCACCGCGCCCGTGGCACGCACCACGCCGGCCAGCACGCCGCTGATGCCCAGCAGCACGAACGAGCCCAGCACGATGCGGTTGAGGTGGCGCGCCGGCTCCAGGGCGGCGCTGCCATCGGGCAGGAACAGGGCCAGCACCGGGCGGTCAAAGACCAGGACCAGGGCCACGCAGGCCCCGGTCAGCAGCAGGTGGCAGGCAATCCCGGCATGCGCCGTGCGCGCCACGCGCGGCCAGTGCCCGGCGCCCACGTTCTGTGCGGCGATGGTGGTGCAGGCCGAGGCCACGGCAATCGCTGGCATCTGCACATAGGCCCACAGTTGCAGGGCCGCGCTGTACGCGGCCGAAGCCTGGGCGCCGTGGGCGTTGACCAGGCCCAGCATCAGCACCAGGGACAGCGCCACCAGCAGCATCTGCAGGCCCATGGGCAGGCCCTTGGCGACCAGGCAGTGCACCAGCGCGGGATCAGGCCGCAGGCGGTGACCCTTGCGCCAGCCATGCCACAGCGGCACGCGCCGCCAGCGCAGCCAGGCCAGCAGCCCCGCCAGACCCAGGCTGTTGGCCACCAGGGTGGCCAGGGCCGAGCCGGCCATGCCCCAGGCGGGCAGCGGGCCAGCGCCGAAGATGAACAGAGGATTGAGCGCAGCATCGCCCAGGGCCACGGCCAGCAGGGCGATGAAGGGCGTGCGGCTGTCCCCCGTGCCGCGCAGCACGGCGGCGACAAAGATCAGCAGCAGCATGGGGGGCAGCGCCAGAAAGAGCACCCGCAGGTAGTCCACGGCCAGGGCGGTGGTGGCGGGCTCGGCGCCCATGGCGCGCAGCAGCGGGGCAGCCAGCGGCCAACCCAGGGTGGCCATCAGCAGGGCCGCACTCAGAAACAGGCTGGCGCTGGTGCCCGTGGTGCGCCGCGCCAGCGCCCAGTCGCCCGCGCCCACGGCCTGGGCGACCAGCAGGTTGGTGGCCTGGCTGATGCCGAAGACCAGGGCGATCAGCACGAACAGCAGGTTGTTGGCGTGCACCGCCGCCGACAACGCGGCCTCGCCCAGGTGGCGACCTATCCAGAAGGCGTTGACCGAGGTGTTGAGCGACTGCAGCACGTAGCCGCCCCACAGGGGCAGGGCAAAACGCAGCAGGGCGCGGCCGATCGGGCCGTGGGTCAGCAGGCGGGACATGACAAAGCGGGAAGCCGGTGGCGTCCGTCACCCCAAGAAAAAACCCCGCGCGACAGCGGTCGGCGGGGTGGCACCGGCAGGGCCGGTGTGTGGGGTGGAGGCAATCAGAGTGCCTGCATTTCCTTGTTCAGCTGCGTGGGGTGCTGGGCCGCAGCCGGAGCGGCAGGGGCAGCCACTGGTGCCTCGGCCTTCTGGCCCACGGTCAGTGGCACGTCTAGGTAGGGCAGCTTCAGCGCCGAGCTGGTCATGCGGCGGATCTCGTTGGTGTAGGCAGCGTCTTCGTTGATCTTGCGACCGTACGAGGGCACGATCTGCTGGATGTGGGCCTTCCACTCGGCGCTGGCCATCTGCTCGGGGAAGGACTTCTTGAGCAGGTTCAGCATGATGTGGGGGGCGGTCGAGGCACCGGGCGAAGCACCCAGCAGGGCGGCGATGCTGCCGTCTTCGGAGCCTACGATCTCGGTGCCGAACTGCAGCACGGCGCCCTTTTCGGGGTCACGCTTGATGATCTGCACGCGCTGGCCGGCGGTGATCAGCTTCCAGTCCTCGCGCTTGGCGTGCGGGAAGTACTGCTGCAGCACCTGCTGGCGGTCTTCGTCAGTCAGCTCTGCCTGTTGCAGCAGGTACTGCACCAGGTCCAGGTTGTGGATGCCCACGCGCAGCATGCCCATCAGGTTGTCGTGGTTGACCGAGGAGAACAGGTCCCACCAGGAGCCGTTCTTGAGGAATTTGGTCGTGGCCAGGGCGAAGGGGCCAAACAGCACCACGGGCTTGCCGTCGAGCTGGCGGGCGTCCAGGTGGGGCACGGACATCGGGGGCGAACCGGTGGAGGCAATGCCATAGGCCTTGACGTCGTGGCGGGTGGTCAGCTCGGGGTTCTCGATGGCCAGGAACTGGCCGCCCACGGGGAAGCCGGCGTAGTTCTTGGACTCAGGGATGCCCGAGGCCTGCAGCAGCTTGAGCGCGGCGCCACCGGCGCCCACGAACACGAACTTGGCCTTGACGGTCTTTTCCTGGCGATTGTTGGCCAGGTCGGCCACGGTCACGTTCCAAGTCTTGTCGGCGTTCTGGCGCAGGGCGGTCACTTCGCTTTGCAGGTGCAGCTGGAAGTTGTCCGTCTTCTGCAGCGAGGCCATCAACTGCTGGGTCCAGGCGCCGTGGTTCACGTCGGTGCCCAAGGGCATGTAGGTGGCGGCGATCTTCTGGGCCGGGTCGCGGCCTTCGATCATCAGCGGGGCCCACTGCTTGATCTTGGCGTGGTCCTCGGAATACTCCATGCCATAGAACAGGGGATGCTGCACCATGGCTTGCTGGCGCTTCTTCAGGAATTCGATGTTGTCGTCACCCCAAACAAAGCTCATGTGGGCTGTGGGGTTCACGAAGGTCTCGGGCGACTGCAGGTGGCCGCGGCCGACCTGGTGGGCCCAGAACTGGCGCGTCACCTCAAACTGTTCGGCAATGCCCACGGCACGCTTGGTCTCCACGCTGCCGTCGGGCAACTGGGGGGTGTAGTTCAGTTCGGCAAAACCCGAGTGGCCGGTGCCGGCGTTGTTCCAGCCGTTCGAGCTTTCCAGGGCCACGCCGTCCAGGCGCTCGAAGACCTCGATTTTCCAGTTGGGTTGCAGCTCCTGCAGGTAGGTGGCCAGCGTGGCGCTCATGGCGCCGGCACCCACCATCACCACATCGACGGGTTGCTCGTTCTCGGGCTTGGGCACGGAGCGGGGGAACAGCGGCCAGGATAAAAACAACAGTGCGGCCAGGACCAGGGTCGAGACGAACCCCAGTCCTATTTGGATGGATCTTTTCATGATTTTTAGAGGCTGAGCGACTAAAAAAGCCTGCGCACAGGGGGGGGGCAGGCTTTTGCGATGGGAGAGAAGGCGTGCTGCTATAGGTCCTATAGAAGACACAAGACTTTTCAGCCTCGGATTATCAAGGAATGATCAAAATTTGATGCTAATCAATTGGTATTAGTACCTATGTGATAGGTCGTTTCGGCGTTGTGCATGGCGTGCGCGGTGCGGCTCCGGGGCATGCATCGGACGCGGAAACAAAAAAACCGCCCTGAGGCGGTTCTTTTGTTTCGCTGGCAGCGCACCCGAAGCAAACGGCGGAAGGCTGTGCCTTCCGGGCGATGCCTAAGGTTAATTAGGCGGCAGTGGCCAGGGCCTTGACCTTGGCGGACAGACGGCTCTTGTCGCGAGCGGCCTTGTTCTTGTGGAAGATGCCCTTGTCGGCGATCGAGTCGACCACAGCTTGCATCTTTGCAAACAGTTCGGTGGCCTTCACCTTGTCGCCGGCCAGCACGGCCTTCTCGACATTCTTCACCACGGTGCGGTACTTCGAACGCAGCGAAGTGTTGGCTGCGTTCAGCTTGACGTTCTGGCGTGCGCGCTTGCGGCCGGAGGCCAGGCGGGGGTTCTTTTTGGCTTTGGTTGCCATGATGTATTCCTTGTGTTGTCTGGGGATGATGCCAGCGAAGCCCGCGATTATAGCAATGCTTGGGCGCTTGTGCAGGATGGCTGTGTTGACCGGAAATGGTGCACCGGATTTCAACTTGGTGCACTTGCGCACCAAGTTGGGTTGAAAGCGGTGTGGCGGGCTGCAGGCCAGCGCCGCGCGGCTGTTGCAAGTTTGTGTGCCCTGCCACACTTTGTCGCGGGTGGGCGTGGCTACACTGGGCGGGTGTCGTTATTCAAAGCCGCCTCCACTGTTTCGTTGCTGACTCTGGCCTCGCGGGTCACGGGTCTGGTCCGTGACCTCATCATGGCCTCCATGTTCGGCGCCAATGCGCTGACCGATGCCTTCAACGTTGCCTTCCGCATTCCCAACCTGTTTCGCCGCCTGTTTGCCGAGGGGGCATTCAGCCAGGCTTTCATTCCGGTGCTGGCAACCACCAAGACCCAGGATGGGGAGGAGCGCACGCGCGCCCTGGTGGCGAATGTGGCGACGGTGCTGTTCTGGGTGCTGCTGCTGACCTGCGTGGTCGGTGTGGCCGGGGCCCCGGTGCTGGTGTGGCTGCTCGCCAGCGGGCTGGATGGTAGCCACGCGCACGAGGCCGCGGTGCTGATGACGCGCTGGATGTTCCCGTACATCGGCTTCATGTCGCTGGTGGCGCTGTGCGCCGGTGTGCTCAACACCTGGAAGCAGTTTGCCGTGCCGGCGGCCACGCCGGTGCTGCTCAATGTCTGCATGATCGCGGCGGCGGTGCTGCTGGCCCCCTGGATGGGGCGCCACGGCCTGGAGCCCATTTATGCCATGGCGGCGGGGGTGATGCTGGGCGGTGTGCTGCAGCTGGCGGTGCAGCTGCCCGTGCTGAAAAAACTGGGCTTGCTGCCACGCATCGGTCTGTCGCCGGTGGCCGTGCGTGCAGCCTGGCGCGATGGTGGGGTGCGCCGCATCCTGGCGCTGATGGCACCGGCCCTGCTGGGGGTGGGTGTGGCCCAGGTCAGCCTGATGATCAATACGCAGATCGCGTCCTACCTCACCCCGGGCAGTGTGACCTGGCTGTTCTATGCCGACCGTTTGATGGAATTTCCCACAGCGCTGCTGGGGGTGGCGCTGGGCGTGGTGCTGACGCCGCAGCTGGCCTCGGCCAAGGCAGCGGGTGATGCGCAGCGCTACTCCGGCATGCTGGATTGGGGCCTGCGCCTGGTGGTGCTGCTGGCGGTGCCATCGGCCGTGGCCCTGCTGACCTTTGCCGAACCGCTGGTGGCCACGCTGTTCCACCGCGGCGCGCTGCAGGGCAGCGATGTGTCGCAGATTGCCGTGGCGCTGATCGGATACGGTGCCGGCCTGCTGGGGCTGGTGGCCATCAAGGTGTTGGCACCGGGCTACTTTGCCAGCCAGGACATGCGCACGCCGGTCAAGATCGCCATGGCGGTGTTGGTGCTGACGCAGATTTTGAATGTGGTGCTGGTGCCATGGCTGGCCCATGCAGGCCTGGCGCTGTCGATCGGTTTGGCAGCGCTGGTGAATGCACTGTGGCTGCTGATTGGGCTGCTGCGCCGTGGCGCCTACCAGCCGGGCCCGGGCTGGGTCAAGTATGGGCTGCAGGTGCTGGCGGCATCCGCCTTGCTGGGGGCCTTTTTGCTGTGGGGCCAAGGGCATTGGAACTGGCAGGCGCTGGGCGCGCACGAGTGGCAGCGCGCGGGCCTGATGGCGCTGATGCTGGGCGGTGCGGGCGTGGTGTACTTCGGGGTGCTGCTGGCGACCGGCTTGCGCGTGCGCACTCTGCTGCGCCGCTGAGGCGGGCGGTGCAACTGCCGTGGGTGAGGCTTTGCAAATCGCGCTAGAGTGCGGCCCATGTCGCTGAACTTTGAAGCCCCCAGTGCCCTGGAGCATTTTCGCTGTCTGGTGCGTGAGGACCTGGATTTGCCGCTGCTGGAAGCCGCGGCCAGTCTGGCGCTCGATGCCGAGCCGGCGCTGGACCTGCAGGATGTGCTGTTCCAGGTCGACAGCCTGGCTGCCCGCCTGCGGTCCGCGTTGCCGCAGGGCGCCAGTGCGCTGCAGCGCACCGTGGTGCTGAACGAGTTCTTCTACGACAAGCTGGGCTTTGGCGTGAACGCCAACGATTTTGCCGACCCGGCCAACAGCTTTGTGCACCGCGTGCTGGCCACGCGCAAGGGCATCCCGATCTCCCTGGCCGTGCTGTGGCTGGAGCTGGCCACCGCCATCGGCCTGAAGGCGCAGGGCATTTCCTTCCCCGGGCATTTCCTGATCAAGGTGCACGTGGACGAGGGCCTGATCATCCAGGATCCGTTGACGGGCCGTGGCCTGACCCAGGACGCCCTGCAGGAGCGGCTGGAGCCTTTTCGCGAAGGCTGGGGGCTGGCGCAGGACGAGATGGCGCCGCTGCACCTGTTCCTGGTGCCAGCCAGCGGCCGTGAAATTCTGGAGCGCATGCTGCGCAACCTGCAGACCATCCATGCCCAGGCCGAGGATGCTCCGCAACTGCTGGCAGTGCTGCACCGGCTGATCGTGCTGCGCCCGCAGGAATACAGCCACTACCGGGACCGGGGGCTGGTGCTGGCGCAACTGGGGCAGCGGGACGCGGCCTTGCAGGACCTGCAGACCTATGTGCGCCATGCCCCGGCGCCGCAGGATCTGCCGCTGATCGAGGCGCGCATCGAGCTGTTGCGCGCCGAGCCCTGAGCGCCTGTCGGGCGAGTGTGGTTTCACGCCTGGCGCCGAAGGAATAAAAAACAGAGCGTCCAGCGCTCTGTTTTTCTATGTTTCGATGCGAAATCGATGGGAAAGCCGTTGTCAATCAGCGCAGGCTGCTCTTTATTTCAGACCAGCCGTGCGGCTTCCAGTTCCTTCTTCAGGTAGGCGTAGAACAGCGGGGCTGCCACCAGACCGGCCGGGCCGAAGACCGATTCGGCAATGAACATCACCGACAGCAGCTCCCACACGGCCATGTGGGTGCGCTGGCCAACCACCTTGGCGTTGATCACGTATTCGGCCTTGTGGATCAGGATCAGAAAGCCCAGGCAGACGGCGGCGGCCACGGGCGAGACGGACAGGCCCACCACCGTCAGCACCACGTTGCAAAACAGGTTGCCGACGATGGGGATCAGGCCCGCCACAAAGGTCAGCAGGATCAGCGCCGGCGTATACGGCAGCGCGATGTCAAAGGTGGGCAGGACCAGCAGCAGGAACAGGGCGGTCAGCGTGGTGTTGAACAGCGCAATCCAGAACTGCGCGGCCACGATCTGGCGGAAGGCCTCGCCCAGCAGCATGACGCGGCGCTGCAGCGCCTGCGTCAGCGGTGCCCGGGGTACCAGGCGCGGGCGCACGGCCGCCAGCGCACCGATCAGCAGGCCCACGTAGGCGTGCAGCAGGCCGCCCAGCCAGGCCTTGCCGGCCGAGGCCAGGGCGCCGGCCTTGGTGGCCAGGTAGGTGGCGATCGTCTGCTGGATCTCGGCCGAGCCCTGGGGCAGCAGGGCGCCCAGGTCATTGGGCAGCTTCTGGCGCAGCTCCAGCACGGTGTTGGCCAGGTAGTCCAGCAGCTCCTTGTACTGGTGCGGAATGTCGGTCAGGTAGCCGCGCGAATGCGTCAGGGCAATCGCAATCCACAGCAGCGGCCCCAGGATCACCAGGGTGGCAGCCGTCGCCTGGGCCCAGCGGTCCGGGATCGGCCCGGGCGGGCGCCGGTCGATGCGCGCCAGCAGGGTGGACAGGGCACGCGTCAACAAAAAGCCCAGGCATGCGCACAGCAGCCCGGGCAGAAGCTTTTGCCACATGACCAGCAGCAGCGTGCAGGCCATGAGCAGGTAACTGGCGATCATCACACCGCGGGACGGCGTTACGGGGGACTGACAAACGGTCGGAAGTTGGTGCTGGTTCCCCATGGATGATCGCTCTGGATGAAAGACTACTTGACTTGGACGGGTGCGCCTTCTGTGCGTGCCGTAATGTTACCGATCGTGTAGACCGTTTCACCCAGTTCACGCAAAGTTGCTGCGGTGGCCTCGGCCGCCTCGGGGGCCACCACCACCACCATGCCGATGCCGTTGTTGAAGGTGCGGTTCATTTCCACATCGTCGATGCCGGCGGTCTTTTGCAGCCAGGCGAACAGCTCGGTCTGGGGCCAGCTGCCGGCCTGCAGGTCGGCGCCCGTGCCTTCGGGCAGCACGCGGGGGATGTTCTCCAGCAGGCCGCCGCCGGTGATGTGGGCCAGGGCCTTGATGGGGTGCTGGGCCAGCGCCGCCAGCACATTCTTCACGTACAGGCGGGTGGGTTCCATGATGGCAGCCTTGAAGGGCTTGCCGTCCAGGGTGGCGGGCACGGTGTCCTGGCTTTCGGCGCGCTCGATGCACTTGCGCACCAGCGAGAAGCCGTTGGAGTGCACGCCGGCCGAGGCCAGGCCCAGGACCACGTCGCCGGGCTTGACGTTCTGGCCGGTCAGGATCTTGGACTTTTCCACGGCGCCAACGGCAAAGCCGGCCAGGTCGTACTCGCCATCGGGGTACATGCCTGGCATTTCCGCGGTTTCACCGCCGATCAGGGCGCAGCCGGACAGCTCGCAGCCCTTGGCAATGCCGCCCACCACGGCCGCGGCCGTGTCCACGTCCAGCTTGCCGCAGGCAAAGTAGTCCAGGAAGAACAGGGGTTCCGCGCCTTGCACCAGCACGTCGTTGACGCTCATGGCCACCAGGTCGATGCCCACGGTGTCGTGCATGTTCCACTCGAAAGCCAGGCGCAGCTTGGTGCCCACGCCGTCGGTGCCGGACACCAGCACGGGCTCCTGGTAGCGCTTGGGCACTTCGAACAAAGCACCAAAGCCGCCAATGCCGGCCATCACGCCTTCGCGCATGGTCTTCTTGGCCAGCGGCTTGATGCGCTCGACCAGTGCGTCGCCTGCGTCGATGTCAACGCCGGCGTCTTTGTAGGAAATGGGGGTGGATGGGGAGGCAGAGGAGCTCATGAGAAGGATCTGTGCAGGGTGTGGTGCCCGATGTGGGGGCAGGAACGCCCATGATTTTAAGTGCAGTCCCTCCGGAATGTCCGCATGCCGCCCCAGGGATGCGGGACATCTGGGGATGTGAGAGCTTGCTGCGCCGGCCTGTGGCACAGTGCGGTCCAGGCGTGCGCGGGGCCTACGCCTGTCAGCGGGGCGGAAGCTGATTAAAATATGTAAACGCGATGCCGGGACCGGCTGGCATGCGGCCGTGGTCTTGCGCATGCAGGGCGTTTCCTGCTCCTTTCCTCCCCCTATGCCTACGTTCCTGCTCCCGATGGCTGAGTTTGTGCCCATGCGCTTGCTGTGCAGCAAGCGGGACGTGTCGACGGCATGCCCTCTATGAAGCAACTGGCGCTGGACATCGGCTTGCCCACGGGGCCTTCTCTGGCGCGCTTTTACGCCGGTCGCAATGCGCCGGTGGTCGATCACCTCCAGGCCTGGATCAGCGATGGCTTCGGCCCTGCGCCGCGCGCACCGGTGCCCACCTACCTGTGGGGCGATTCCGGCTCCGGCAAGACGCACCTGCTCAAGGCAGTGCGCGAAATGCTGCTGGAGCAGGGGGCCCAGGTGGGCTGGATGGATGCCAGCACCGGTTTTCCGCCGGAGTTTGACGAACGCTGGTCGGCCGTGCTGATGGACGATGTGCACCTGTTCACGCCCATGCAGCAGGCCCGTGCCTTCAACTGGTTTGTGAATGCCATCAACCCGCCCAGCGGTTCGCCCCGCTGGATTTTGTCGGCTGGCGATGCGCCGCCGGCAGGCATGGAGGTGCGCGACGATCTGCGCAGCCGCCTGGGCTGGGGCCATGTGTTCCAGCTGCAGGTGCCCAACGAGGAAGAGCGCCGCGAGGTGTTGAAAACCGAGGCGGCCGCCCGGGGCGTAACCCTGAGCGCCGATGTGGTGGACTACATGCTCAAGCGCTTTTCGCGCGACCTGGCCAGCCTGATGCAGCTATTGGACATGCTGGATGAGTTTGCACTGCGCAACAAGCGTGCGATCACCATCCCCTTGCTCAAAACCATGCTGGAGACCGAATAGCCCAGCGGCACGCTGGTGCCGCATGCCATGGCTGTATGTCTTCGCTCCCTTTGAATGAATCTATGAACCCTGCAACCCCGTCCCAGCGCCCGCGACTGGCCTTGTTTGATCTGGACCACACGCTGATCCCCATGGACTCCGACCATGGCTGGGGCGAGTTTGCGATTGCCATCGGCTGGTGCGACCGCACCGAGTTCGGGCGCCGCAACGACGAGTTCTTTGCGCACTACCAGGCGGGCACGCTGAATGTGCCGGACTATGTGCGCTTTGCCACCGAGGCCATCGTGCAACGCGGTGCCGCCGCCGCGCAGGCGGCGCACCAGCGCTTCATGCAGGAGGTCATCACCCCGGCCATCCTGCCCCAGGCGCAGGCCCTGGTGCGCGCGCACCAGCAGGCTGGCGACCTGGTGGTCATCACCTCGGCGACCAACGAGTTCGTCACGCGCCCCATCGCCGCCGCCTTCGGTGTGCAGGAGCTGCTCTCGACCGAGCTGGAGCGCGACGAGACGGGCTGGTTCACGGGCGGCGTGCAGGGCGTGCCGAACATGCGCGAAGGCAAGGTGGTGCGCATGGATGCCTGGCTGGCGGCGCGCGGCCTGTCTTGGGAGGGCGTGGAATCGACGTTCTACAGCGATTCCATGAACGACCTGCCCCTGCTGGAGCGTGTGAACCACCCCGTGGCCACCAACCCCGAGCCCCGTCTGCGAGCGATTGCGCAGGAGCGCGGCTGGCGCGTGCTGGACCTGTTTACTGAAAACCCATGATCAAGACCATCATCGACAAATTGCTGGGCAAAGAGCCCGCCGCCCGTGCGCGCAAGTCGCGCTTCGGCAAGCGTGAAGAGGTGCCCGCCAGCGTGCACGGCATCGATCCGCAACTGGTGGACCAGCGGGCGGTGGATGTGGTGCGCACCCTCAAGGATGCGGGCCACGAGGCCTACATCGTCGGCGGCGCGGTGCGCGACCTGCTGCTGGGGCTGCGCCCCAAGGACTTCGACGTGGCCACCGATGCCACGCCCGAGCAGGTCAAGCACCTGTTCCGCCGCGCCTTCATCATCGGCAAGCGCTTTCGCATCGTGCACGTGGTGTACGGCCGTGGGCGTGAGCACGAGGTGATCGAGGTCTCGACCTTCCGTGCCTTCATGGACAACAGCCAGGCCGAGCAGGTCAGCGGCAACGAGCGCACCAGCAAGCTGGCCCTGGCCAGCATGAAGCACGCCGTGGACGCCAGCGGTCGCGTGCTGCGCGACAACGTCTGGGGCCCGCAGGACCAGGATGCCACGCGCCGTGACTTCACCGTCAATGCCATGTACTACGACCCCGAGACCCAGGTCGTGGTGGACTTCCACAAGGGCATCCAGGACGCGCAAAAGAAAGTGCTGCGCATGATCGGCGACCCTGCCACGCGCTACCGCGAAGACCCGGTGCGCATCATCCGCGCCGTGCGCTTTGCCGCCAAGCTCAGCCCCCTGGGCTTCAAGCTGGAGCCCAAGACCGCCAAGCCGCTGCTCGAATGCGAGCCGCTGCTGCGCGAAGTGCCGCAAAGCCGTCTGTTCGACGAAATGCTCAAGCTGCTGCAGACCGGCCACGCGCTGGCGTCGATCGAGCAGCTCAAGAAGCTGGGCCTGGAGCACGGCATTTACCCCCTGCTGGATGTGGTGGTGGAGCGTGCCGGGCACCCGTTCGTGCAGGCGGCCCTGGCCGACACCGACCGCCGCGTCGGCGAAGGCAAGCCCGTGGCACCCAGCTTCATGCTGGCATGCGTGCTGTGGCAGGACGTCAAGCAGGGCTGGGAGCGCCGCCTGAAGAAGGGCTACCACGCCTTCCCGGCGCTGAACGAGGCGATCGACGAGGTGTTCGACCAGCGCATCGGCGACGTGTCGGGCCGCGGCAAGCTGGCCGCCGACATGCGCGAGATCTGGGTCATGCAGCCGCGCTTCGACAAGCGCACCGGCTCGACCCCGTTCGGCATGGTGCTGCAGGCGCGCTTCCGCGCCGGCTTCGACTTCCTGCGTCTGCGCGCCGATGTGGGCGAGATCGAGGAAGACCTGGCCGAGTGGTGGCAGGAGTTCCAGGCCGCCGACGATGCGCGCCGCGAGGACCTGGTGGCCCAGGTGCGCGAGGAGCAGCGCCAGAAGCAAAAGGCGGCACAACCCGCCGCACGCCGCGCGCCCCGCAAGGCGGAGGACGTGCAGGAGGCCTCGCCCCTGGACACCATCGTCAGCGAAGGCGATGCGCCCGCCAAGAAGCGCCGTCGCCGCCGCCGCAAGCCTGCCGGTGGTGCCGACATGGCGCCCTCCGGCGGCAGCGCCGAGTGATGGCGGCCGAACGGGTCTACATCGGCCTGGGGGCCAACTTGGGGGACCGCGGCGAGGCCTTGCTGCAGGCCCTGCACCGCATGGCGGCCCTGCCGCAGACCCGGCTGTGCGCCGTGTCTTCGCTCTACAGCAGCGCCCCGGTGGATGCCTCGGGGCCGGACTATCTGAACGCCGTGGCGGCCCTGGAGACCCACCTGGCGCCCGAAGCCTTGCTGCAGGCCTTGCAGGCGCTAGAGCTGGCCGCCGGGCGCGAGCGCCCCTACCGCAATGCGCCGCGCACCCTGGACCTGGATGTGCTGTTGTGGGGGCCGCGCCAGCTGGCCACGCCGGCACTGACGGTGCCGCACCCGCGCATGTACGAGCGCGCCTTTGTGCTCCTGCCGTTGCACGAGTTGGACGCCCACCTGGTCACGGCCGCGCAATTGGCCGCTGTGGCCGGTCAGCGCATTGCTGTGGCGCAGGATGCCCGCTGGGCCGCCAGCGCCCTGTCGGCCTGACACCGCGCGCTGCAGGGTGGCCCGCGCGGTGTTGTGCGGCCGCCAGGGCCCAGGCTGGGGACATCACGGGCCGGGGCTCTTGATGCTTTGTGGCGGATCGCGCGCGGCCTGTGTGCCACCTGCTGCGTGGCAGCGCTGCGCAGCATCCGTTCTGCCGCGGGGTCTGGGTCAGGCAGCCTTCAGATCAGAATCACATGCCCTAAAAAAATGAGCTGACAACGATTGTCCTGCTTGTTTTTCCGTATGTTTTCCATCGTAAAACAAGGCATGGCAAGCGCAGGCAGCTCTCATACATCAAGCGATTTCTGCGATCAGCTCGATTTCCACGCAGGCGCCCATGGGGATTTGCGCCACGCCGAACGCGCTGCGGGCGTGCGAGCCCTTGTCCCCGAAGACCTCGGCCAGCAGCTCGGAGCAGCCATTGGTCACCAGGTGCTGCTCGGTGAAGCCAGCGGTCGAGTTCACCAGGCTCATCACCTTGACGATGCGCTGTACGCGGTTCAGGTCGCCGCCGCAGGCCGCCTGCAGCGTACCCAGCAGGTCGATGGCGACGGCGCGGGCCGCTTGCTTGCCCTCGGCGGTGCTGATCGCCGCACCCAGCTGGCCGGCCCAGACCTGGCCTTCCTTCTTGGCGATGTGGCCGCTCAGGAACACCAGATTGCCCGTCTGCACAAATGGCACATAGGCGGCGGCGGGAATGGCCACGGGGGGCAGGGCAATGTTCAGGGCTTGCAGGCGGTCGTAAACACTCATGACGGTCTTTCTGGAGAGGGTTGTTGAATGGCGGGCGAACTGTGCAGCCGGCTTTGCCGGAGTGGCGTTTGCCCCGCATGCTGCGCAGTATGCCAAGACCGCCGTCCCCCTCGCAGCAACATCCTCCCGGCATGTGGTGGATGCTGGGCGTGGTCGCGGGCACGGCCACCCAGTTGCAGCAGGCGGTCTTGCTGCCATGGCCCGTCTATGCCGGGTGGCTGACCGCGGCCGTGCTGCTGGGCCCGCTGCTGTGGCGCCGGCCGGTATGGCGCTGGGGCTGGCTGCTGTGGGGCGCGGCACTGGCCTGGGGGATGACGGGTTGGCGCGCTGCCAGCTTTGCTGCCACGGCCATGCCGCCCGCGTGGGAGGGGCGCGATGTGCGCGTGACCGGGGTCATCACCGACATGCCGCAGGCGGTCGAGCGCGGGATGCGCCTGCGCTTTGCGGTGGAGCAGGCCGAGTCGGCCGAGGTGCCCCCGCAGCCTGTGCCACTGCCGCCGCTGGTGGCGCTGACTTGGTACGGTGAGCTGCCACCGCAGGGCTTGCAGGCCGGCCAGCGCTGGGCCTGGACCGTGCGCCTCAAGGCCCCGCATGGGGAGCGCAACCCCCACGGCATGGATTGGGAGTTGTGGTGGTGGAGCCAGGGCATCCAGGCCACAGGTTATGTGCGCCGTGGCGCACGCGATGCGCCGCCGCAATGGCTGGGCCAGACCTGGCAGGCTCCGGTGGCGCGCTGGCGGGGGCAGATCCACCAGCGCATGCAGACTCCGGAAGGGGCCTCGGCACGCCTGCAGGCCTCCATGGGTGTGGTCCAGGCCCTGGTGACCGGGGCGCAATCGAGCATCGGCCGCGCCGACTGGCAGCTGTTCCGCGACACCGGGGTGGCGCACCTGGTCAGCATCAGCGGGCTACACATCACCATGTTCGCCTGGATGGCGATGGCCGTGGTCCAGCTGTGCTGGCGGCGTTCGGCCCGGCTGTGCCTGTGGCGGCCGGCGCCGGTGGTGGCCGCCTGGGCCGGCTTGGCGCTGGCCACGGCCTATGCGCTGTTCAGCGGCTGGGGCATTCCCGCGCAACGCACCATCGGCATGCTGGCGGTGGTGGTGCTGCTGCGCAGCCAGGCCCGCAGCTGGCCCTGGCCCTGCATCTGGCTGACGGTGTTGACCGTGGTGGTGCTGATCGATCCGTGGAGCCTGCTGCAGGCGGGCTTCTGGCTCAGCTTTGTGGCCGTGGGCGTGCTGTTTGCCGCGCAGCCGAGGCTGGGGGGTGACACGGCGCGGGGCTGGACGCCGACCCTGGTGCGCATGGCGCGCGAGCAATGGATCGTGGGCATCGCCCTGGCACCGCTGACCTTGCTGCTGTTTGGCCAGGTGTCGGTCATCGGCTTGCTGGCCAACCTGTGGGCCATCCCCTGGGTCACGCTGGTGATCACACCCCTGTCCATGCTGGGCGTGTTCTGGTCGCCGCTGTGGTGGCTGGCCGCCCAGGGGGTGACGGTCATGGTCGGGCTGCTGGACGCCATGGTCGGTTGGCGCGGGGCCGTGCTGTTTTTTGCCCAGCCGCCCTGGTGGGCGGCCCTGGCCGGGGGGCTGGGCTGCCTGTGGCTGGTGATGCCTTGGGGGTGGCGTTGGCGCATGCTGGGCCTGCCGCTGCTGGTGCCCCTGCTGGGGTGGCAGCCGCAGGCGCCGGCCTGGGGGCACTTCGAGGTGCTGGCGCTGGATGTGGGGCAGGGCAGTGCTGCGCTGGTGCGCACCCAGGGCCACAGCTTGCTGTTTGACGCCGGCCCGCAGTGGTCCGAGCAGGCGAATGCGGGCGAACGCACGGTGGTGCCGGTGCTGCGGGCCTTGGGCATCGCGCCCGATGTGCTGCTGGTCAGCCATGCCGACAGCGACCATGCCGGTGGGGCCGAGGCCGTGGTGGCCGCCTTCCCCCGTGCGCAGCGCCTGGGGGCGGGCGGTGTGCCCTGTGTCCAGGGGCAGTCCTGGACCTGGGATGGGGTGCAACTGGAGGTGCTGCACCCTATGGCCCCTGCGACGCACACCCCGGTGGGGGGCGCCGGGCGCAATGCCCAAAGCTGTGTGCTGCGGGTGCGCAGCGTGGCTGGCACGGCGGCCCTGCTGACGGGCGATGTGGAGGCCCGACAGGAGCAGGCGTTGCTGCACGCCGGCAGCCCCTTGCGGGCCGATCTCGTGCTCATGCCGCACCATGGCAGCAAGACCTCGTCCACCGCGGCCTGGGTGCAGGCGGTGCAGCCTGCGGTGGCCATCGCGCAAAGCGGCTACCGCAACCGCTTTGGCCACCCCCATCCCGCGGTGGTCCAGCGCTACCAGGCGCAGGGGGCACGGACGGTGACCAGCGCGGGCTGTGGTGCGGCCCGGTGGCGTTCCTGGGACCCGGGCGCGGTGCAGTGCGAGCGCACGCTGGCGCGCCGGTATTGGCAGCATGCCGTGCCCGAGGCGGCAGGGGCTGGCTACACTGAGTGATCCCCGAGTGGTTCGGGAAATGTCAGGAATTGCTTCCTCCACCAGATGGGTCCGGACTGGGCCTGATTCTTGCTGTCACGACAGCAATCCATTCGCAGGAGGCGTGCAAAGATGCAGAAGTTTGACGAGATGTACGCAATGCTGCCGTTCGATGGCAGCGACGTGCGGACCCATTACAAGGCCTATGCCCAGTGGCTGGCACGGCAGGCGCAGACCACCATGCGTGCGCGGCAGGCCGAGGCGGAGATGATCTTTCGCCGCGTCGGCATCACCTTTGCCGTCTATGGCGACAAGGATGAGAGCGGGGCGGGCACGGAGCGCCTGATTCCCTTCGACCTGATCCCGCGCATCATCCCCGCCGGCGAGTGGGCGCGCATGCAGCAGGGGCTGGTGCAGCGGGTCACGGCGCTGAACCGCTTCATTGAGGACATCTACCATGGCCAGGCCATCCTGCACGCCGGCATCGTGCCGCGCGACCTGATCGATGGCAATGCCCAGTTCCGCCCGCAGATGCAGGGCGTGCTGGTACCCGGCGGGGTCTACGCCCACATTGCCGGCATCGACATCGTGCGGGCCCGCAACGCCCAGGGCGAGGGCGAGTACTACGTGCTGGAGGACAACCTGCGCGTGCCGTCCGGCGTGTCGTACATGCTGGAAAACCGCAAGATGATGATGCGGCTGTTCCCCGAGCTGTTCAGCACCCATGCCGTGGAGCCGGTGGCCCACTACCCCGACCTGCTGCTGGACACGCTGCGCGCCAGCGCGCCGGGGTCGGCCGGTGCCGCCTCGGCCACGGTGGTGGTGCTGACGCCGGGCATGTACAACAGCGCCTACTTCGAGCATGCCTTCCTGGCGCAGCAGATGGGGGTGGAGCTGGTCGAGGGCCAGGACCTGGTGGTGCGCGACCGGGTGGTGTACATGCGCACCACGCGCGGTTTGCAGCGCGTGGACGTGATCTATCGCCGCGTGGACGACGACTTCCTGGACCCCCAGGTGTTCCGCCCCGATTCGTCGCTGGGCTGTGCGGGCCTGATGGATGCCTACCGCGCCGGCAACGTCACCATCTGCAATGCGGTGGGCACCGGGATTGCCGACGACAAGTCGGTCTACCCGTATGTGCCGGACATGATCCGCTTCTACCTGGGGGAGGAGCCCATCCTCAGCAACGTGCCCACCTGGCTGTGCCGCAAGCCCGACGACCTGCGCTACGTGCTGGACCACCTGCACGAGCTGGTGGTCAAGGAAGTCCACGGTGCGGGTGGCTACGGCATGCTGATCGGGCCGGCCGCCACCCAGGCGGAGATCGCGAGCTTCCGCCAGGCGCTGCTGGCCAATCCGGCGGGCTACATTGCCCAGCCCACGCTGAGCCTGTCCAGCTGCCCGACCATGGTGGAGACGGGCATTGCCCCGCGCCACATCGACCTGCGCCCCTTCGTGCTCAGCAGCCAGGAGGGCGTGCGCATGGTCGCCGGCGGCCTGACGCGTGTGGCGCTCAAGGAGGGATCGCTGGTCGTGAACTCTTCCCAGGGCGGTGGCACCAAGGACACCTGGGTCCTGGGCGACGGCAGCGAAGCGCTGGCAGCCAGCCTGGCCGCAGGGCTGCCGCAGTCCGCCGGCGCCTGGAGCCCACAAGCCTCGCTGGTGGGGGGCGTATGACACCGATGAATGCCCACTTCTTGCAGGTCCACGTGCTGCCTGGCACCGGCCGGACCGCCCGGCGCCTGGCGCTGGCCATCCCAATCCGTGGGGAGAACGCATGCTGAGCCGCACCGCCGATCACCGGCTCGGGATGTCGTGCGACACCGAGCGGGCCGACAAGCGCTGTGCGCTTGCCACACCACAGCGCCCGCCTGCGCAGCAGGCGCGGGGTTTTCTGCCCGGGGAGGAATCATGCTGAGCCGCACCGCCGACCACCTGTTCTGGATGTCGCGTGACACCGAGCGGGTAGACAAGCGCTGTGCGCTTGCAACACAACAGCGCTCGCCTGCGCAGCAGGCGCGGGGTTTTCTGCCCGGGGAGGAATCATGCTGAGCCGCACCGCCGACCACCTGTTCTGGATGTCACGCTACACCGAGCGGGCAGAAAACACCGCCCGCATGCTGAGCGTGAGCTATGACACCTCGATGCTGCCCATGCGCCCGGACGATGCCGCGCGCACCTGGCAGGGGGTGTTGTCCATCAGCGAACTCATCCCGGCCTACCAGGCACGCTACCGCGACATCACGCGCGACAACGTGCTGTTCTTCATGGTGGCCGACGAAAGCAATCCGGCGTCCATCGTGTCCTGCCTGCATGCCGCGCGTGAGAACGCGCGGGCCGTGCGCGGGGCCTTGTCCACCGAGGTCTGGGAGACCCAGAACCAGACCTGGCTGGCGATGCGCAAGCACTTGCAGGAAGGCTCCCTGGGCAAGGACCCCGGCCAACTGGCGGAGTGGGTGAAATACCGCTCCCACCTGTCGCGCGGTGTGGTGCTGGGCACCATGCTGCAGGACGAGGCATTCAACTTCCTGCGCCTGGGCACCTTCCTGGAGCGGGCGGACAACACCGCGCGCTTGCTGGACGTGCGCTTCCATGCCATCCAGCGCGACTACCACGGCATGGAATCCGAGCGCAAAACCGCGCAGCAGTTCGACTTCTACCACTGGAGCGCGCTGCTGCGCAGCGTCTCGGCGTTCGAGGTGTACCGCAAGGTCTACCGCGACGTGATCACGCCCGAGCGCGTGGCCGACCTGCTGGTGCTGCGTGCCGACATGCCGCGTTCGCTGCACGCCTGCATGCGCGAGGTGGTGGACAACCTCAAGGCCGTGGCCCACGAGGGCTCGCAGGAAAGCCAGCGCAAGGCGGGGCGCCTGCTGGCCGACCTGCAGTACGGTCGCATCGATGAAATCCTGGACACCGGCCTGCACGCCTACCTGACCCAGTTCCTGGACCGCGTGAACATGCTGGGCGAGTTCATCACCCGGGATTTCCTGGTGCCGGAGCTGTGAATATTGGCAGCGCGTAAAAAAACGGAGCCCTTAGGCTCCGTTTTCAATTGCATAGCAGCTGGCGCAGGTGGGATAAGGGCTAGCGCCTATTTAGGCGCGTACCCCACCCACCAGGGCGGCGACGGTGGGCTCAATGGCCTTCGGCCTCGCCCATCTGGGTCTGCAGGTAGTTCTGCAGGCCGATCTTGTCGATCAGGTCCAGCTGGGTTTCCAGGAAGTCGATGTGTTCCTCGGTGTCGTCGAGGATCTTGAGCAGCAGGTCGCGCGAGACAAAGTCGTGCGCGGCTTCGGCGGTCTTGATGCCATCCTTGATGGTGGCCTGGGCCGCCAGTTCCAGGTTCAGGTCGCACTGCAGCGCTTCGGGTACATCCTCGCCGATCTGCAGCTTGCCCAGGTCCTGCAGGTTGGGCAGGCCGTCCAGCATGAAGATGCGGTCCATCAGCACGTCGGCGTGCTTCATCTCACCGATGGATTCCTTGTACTCCACCTTGGCCAGGGCTTCAAAGCCCCAGTGCTTGTACATGCGGTAGTGCATGTAGTACTGGTTGATGGCAGTGAGTTCGTTCTTGAGTTGTGCTTGCAGAGCGGCAATGACTTGCGGTTCGCCTTTCATATGGGGCTCCTTGTGTGAGGGTGACGCATGGATGACCATTGTCAAGGATTCGCGGGCCTTGGCACGGCAAGTCCCCACTGGCGCGGATTGGCTGCGGTTGATGCTGAGTTGCGTTTGCGTTGATAAATAGTTTTAGACAATCAAAACAATTAAGTCAATTGATTGAAATTATTTTACCCAGGGCTTAGACTACAGCCTGTGTTCAGTCGCATCACATAAGGAAACTACATGTCCGTTATCAATACCGTTATCAAGCCTTTCCAAGCCTCCGCATTCAAGGACGGCAAGTTCATCGAAGTGTCCGAAAAGGACGTGCTGGGCAAGTGGGCCGTGTTCTTCTTCTACCCCGCTGACTTCACCTTCGTGTGCCCCACCGAACTGGGCGACGTGGCTGACCACTACGACCAATTCCAGAAGCTGGGCGTGGAAATCTACTCCGTGTCCACCGACACCCACTTCGTGCACAAGGCCTGGCACGACGCTTCCGAAACCATCGGCAAGATCAAGTACACCATGATCGGTGACCCCAGCGGCGTGGTGACCAACAACTTCGAAGTGATGCGTCCCGGCGTGGGCTTGGCCGACCGCGGCACCTTCATCGTGGACCCCGATGGTGTGATCCAGGCTGTGGAAATCACCGCGGAAGGCATCGGCCGCAACGCTGAAGACCTGCTGCGCAAGGTGAAGGCTGCCCAGTACGTGCGCAACCACCCCGGTGAAGTCTGCCCTGCCAAGTGGAACGAAGGCGAAGCCACCCTGGCTCCTTCGCTGGACCTGGTCGGCAAGATCTAATCCGATTGCCCGTGAAAAGCCTGGGCGAGGCCCGGGCTTTTTTTCAACCAAGCAATCAGCGACTATCAAAAAAGAATTTTATTAGGATTTGACTATTATGCTCGACGCCAACCTCAAGACCCAACTCAAGGCCTACCTGGAACGCCTGCAAAAGCCGCTCGAACTGGTGGCCACTTTGGACGACAGCAAGGCGGCTGGCGAAGTCAAGTCCCTGCTGGCCGACATCGCGGCGCTCAGCGACAAGATCACCGTGGTCGAGGCCAACGACCTGGACGTGCGCAAGCCCTCGTTCCTGATCACCAACCCTGGCGTGGACAGCGGCGTCCGCTTTGCCGGTGTGCCCCTGGGCCATGAATTCACTTCCCTGGTGCTGGCGCTGCTGCACGTCGGTGGCCACCCCTCCAAGGAATCGGCCGACCTGCTGGAGCAGGTCAAGGCCATCGACACGCCATTGCACTTCGAGACCTATTACTCGCTGTCCTGCCACAACTGCCCCGATGTGGTGCAGGCGCTGAACCTGATGTCGGCCCTGAACCCTCGCATCAGCCACACGGCCATCGACGGTGGCCTGTTCCAGGCCGAAATCCAGGACCGCGAAGTTATGGGCGTGCCCACTGTGTTCGTGAACGGCGAGCGCTTTGGCCAGGGCCGCATGGAGCTGGCGGAAATCGTCGCCAAGGTGGACACCGGTGCCGCCGCCCGCGAAGCCGCCAAGATCTCGGCCAAGGAGGCGTTCGACGTGCTGGTGGTCGGTGGCGGCCCCGCCGGCGCCGCAGCGGCCATCTACGCCGCCCGCAAGGGCATCCGCACCGGGATTGCTGCCGAGCGCCTGGGCGGCCAGGTGCTGGACACCGTGGACATCGAGAACTTCATCTCGGTCAGCAAGACCGACGGCCCCAAGCTGGCCGCGGCCATGGCGGCCCACATCCGTGACTATGAAGTCGACGTGATGAACCAGCAGACCGGCGCCAAGCTGGTGCCCGCCGCCACCGAAGGTGGCCTGATCGAAGTGCACACCGCCTCGGGTGCGGTGCTCAAGTCCAAAACCGTGATCCTGTCGACCGGCGCGCGCTGGCGCAACATGAACGTGCCCGGCGAGGAGCAGTACCGCACCAAGGGCGTGACCTTCTGCCCGCACTGCGACGGCCCCCTGTTCAAGGGCAAGGACGTGGCGGTGATCGGCGGTGGCAACTCCGGTGTGGAAGCGGCCATCGACCTGGCCGGCCTGGTCAAGAGCGTGACAGTGCTGGAATTTGCCGGCGAGCTGAAGGCCGATGCCGTGCTGCAAAAGAAGCTGGCGTCGCTGCCCAACGTGAAGGTGATCCTGAACGCCCAGACCACCGAGGTGAACGGCGATGGCAAGAAGGTCACCGGCATCACCTACAAGGACCGCACCACCGACCAGGTGCACCAGCTGGCGCTGGAAGGCATCTTCGTACAGATCGGCCTGCTGCCCAACACCGACTGGCTCAAGGGCACGGTCAACCTGACGCGCTTTGGCGAGATCGAGATCGATGCCAAGGGCCACACCAATGTGCCTGGCGTGTTCGCGGCCGGCGACTGCACGAATGTGCCGTACAAGCAGATCATCATTGCCGCAGGTGCCGGTGCCACGGCCGCGCTGTCGGCCTTTGACCACCTGATCCGCCACTGATGGGTTTTTAAGCCAAATTGGCTGCCAGCGCTTATGAGGTAAGCGTTAGCAGCTATCAAAAGAGAAAGGACTGCTCAGAAGAGCAGTCCTTTTTTTATTGTGTGTGTGACGAGGCGGCTTTCGGCCAGAAGCCGCCGTTCGCCTCCCTTTTATTGAATGTCTGCTTATCGATATAGGCACACAGTGGGAGGCCTGCGTTCGGCTACGGCCTGACGCAGGTGCCCTAGGCCATCCACCATCTAATCAAGCCTGTAGAAAGAGACGCGACGGCATCTAGCCCAACTGCAACTTAGAAGCTGTACGACTCACCGTCTGCAGGCACGAGAACCTGCTTGGGGTCCATGCCCTTTTCCGCGATGAAGTCACGCAACTCCTTGCGCGTCTGCATTCCGTGGTTCACGGCCTCCATGTGGCTGCCAATGACCTTGGCATCAGGCGCTAGTTGGGATGCGCGCAAGAGGTCTTCCTTGCCCATGATGATGGAGCCATCCAGTCCCTGGATGCGGGCGTAGCCTGTGTTGAGGATGATGACCTCAGGCTGGTAGTCCTGAATGGCGCTTTCCACTTGTTTGTTCCAGACCGTGTCGCCAGCGACGTAGACTGTCTTGTGGCCTGGCCGTTGGAAGACAACACCCATCACCTGCCCCAGCAGTTCACCAGCGACCGCCATGGTTTTGTCATCCCCATGCTGACCGCCTGTGGGGCTGAGGCGTGTGCCCTTGAACTCGGTGCCCTTGGTGAGCACGCGCACATTCGTGAATCCGTCTTTGCGGATGCTTTGGGCATCGGCTTCGTTTTGTGCGAAGAGCGGGAGGTTCTTAGGTAGGTTTTGCTTGGCCGCGTCATCCCAATGATCCAAATGGGTGTGGGTAACGATGATGGCGTCAGCCTTCATCGCCTCGGCCAGTGGCATCGGCAGCTCGACCAACGGGTTTCGCAACTGGCTGTTGTACGTCCCCTCAAAACCAGGGTATGTCCCTTTCTTGGCCAGCATTGGGTCGATGAGGAAGGTGGTGCCCGCGTAGTTCACTTTGATGGTCGCGTTGCGGATTTGCTGAACCTTGACGGCATGTGTCGCGGCGGACAGTTTGGCCTTGGCGGGTGTTGCCGCATTGGCTGTGCCGCATACGATGAGGGTCGCAATGCCGCCGAGGGCGGCGGCGTTTCGCAATACGTTCGAAATATTCATGGTGTTGTCCTTGGTTCAAGTGGCGAATGTCGCGGCATGAAGGGTCTTCAGCGCGTTGATGCCAATTGTCCGAAGGGCTGGCTTTTTGAACCATTGGCCCAAATGAAAATGTTAGATAAAATCGGGCCAATTTCTCAGCCTCTGCCGTTGAAGCGTCCATGCAACCTGTCCGCGTCGCCGTTCTTGCTTTCGAAGGCGTCAGCCTGTTTCACCTTTCTGTACCAGGCATCGTGTTTGGAGTGACACCAGCGCCCACAGGGCTGCCACCGCACGAAGTGCGGTACTGCGCGCCGACGCCGGGCAAAGTGCGCTGTGATCAAGGCGTGGAGATTGAGGTGCCTGGCGGGCTTGAGGCCATGACCAGCGCTGACCTTGTGATCGTTCCGGCCTGGAATCATCCAGAAGCGGCAGCGCCGGCCGTGTTGACGGAAGCTCTCAAACAAGCCCATGCCCGTGGTGCCCAAGTGGTCGGTCTGTGTCTTGGCGCTTTTGTCTTGGGTGATGCAGGTTTGCTGGACGAGCGCCGTGCTACCACGCACTGGGCCTGTCGCGACCTCTTTGTCCAGCGTTTTCCCAAAGTCAATTTCTTGCCAGACGTGCTCTATGTGGACGATGGAAATGTCGTCACGTCTGCGGGCACAGTTGCTGCGATTGACTGCTGTCTGAACCTCATACGCCAGCGCCACGGTGCGGATGTAGCCAATCGGGTCGCCAGACTATTGGTGACACCTCCGCACCGCCAAGGCGGTCAGGCCCAGTACATAGAGCAGCCGGTACCCGTTCTGCCCAGCGAGAGCCGTTTGCCAGGCGTTCTGGAATGGGCCCGAGAGAACCTGTCGCAGCCGCTTTCGCTAGATGTATTGGCCGAAGTGGCGCACATGAGCCGACGGACCTTCACACGCCGCTTCAGGGAAGCAACTGGCACAACCTTCGTGAAGTGGCTCGCGGCGGCCCGCATCGCACGCGCACAGCAGTTGCTGGAAACCACAGAGCTGTCGATTGAGTCGATTGCGACCGAAGTGGGTCTGGGCTCGGCCTTGTCGTTGCGGCAGCACTTCGCGAGCCAACTTCATACATCGCCATCGGCATACCGCCAACTTTTCTGCGAGGGCCGACAGAGTGCTGTGGACACCTCAGAGTTTCAGGCAGGGACTCCCTCAATCACGAGTGCAGTTCATGTTTGAACGCATCAGACATCGGGTAACGACCATTCACGCTGACAGGCAGACATTAGTGGCTGAGGCAGGAACGACAGCAATGGGTCGATAGCTGCCAAGAATGGCAATAGCACCTATTCATCTATCCGTGACTCACCTCACAAGTAAAAACGGCTGCCGAGGGCAGCCGTTGTTGTTAACACTGCCGCAGCGGATGTCTGCGGCCGTTGGCATGGATCAGTCCAGCGTCAGCTTCTGCTTGTCCACCACGTCCTTGTAGGCGGTGTATTCGGCCTTGATTTCCTGGGCGAACTTCTCGGGCGTGTCGGCCACGATCAGCGAGCCAGTGTCCTCGATGCGCTTGCGGATGGCGGGGTCCTGCAGCACTTTGTGCACGGCCTTGTTCACCTTGTCCACGATCTCCTTGGGCGTGCCCTTGGGGCCGACCACGCCGTAGTAGGCCATGCGGTTCACGCCGGGGGCACCGACTTCGGCCAGGGTGGGCACGTCGGGCAGCACGGCCAGGCGCTTGGGCGCAGCAACCACCAGGGCGGTCAGGCGCTTTTCCTTGACGAAGGGCAGGGCCGAGGGGAAGTTGTCAAAAATCAGCGGGATCTGGCCGGCAACGGCATCGTTCAGAGCCGGGCCGGAGCCGCGGTAGGGTACGTGCTGCATCTGCGTGCCGGTGGCCAGCATGAACATTTCCATCATCAGGTGGCCGATGGAGCCGGTGCCGGGCGAGCCGAAGGAGTGCTTGCCGGGGTTCTTCTTGACCTCTTCGAGGAAGGACTTGTAGTCCTGGCCGACGAACTTGGGGTTGGCCGCAATGATGTTGGGCGTGGCGGCGATGTTCACGATGGGCGTGAAATCGGTGAACACGTTGTAGGGGATCTTGGGGTTGATCGCGGGGTTGGTGGCCGTGGTGGACACGGTGGCCAGGCCCAGGTGGTAGCCATCGGGGGTGGCGCGTGCGGTTTCGGCCGCACCGATGGCGCCGCCGCCACCGCCCTTGTTTTCGACGATCACGGGCTGGCCCAGTTCGCGGCCCAGGGGGTCGGCGACCACGCGGGCGATCAGGTCGGTGGTGCCGCCGGCGGCAAAGGGCACCAGCAGCTTGATGGGCTTGTTGGGGTAACTGGATTGGGCGTGTGCGGCACCGATGGTGGCCAGGGCCGCAAGTGCCAGGAGGGTACGACGCATCATGTGCAGTCTCCTTGTCGTTGTTGGAAGAACAGCGAATCCTAGGCAGGACGGTGCGTGGTGGCTAGGACTTGCGCCTAGTTGAAAACCCTGGTTTGAGGGTAAATGCTAGGTCTATCAGTGTCTGCAAACGAGTATGCGAAGCCCTGACGTTGGCAAGTCATTCCCAAGGGGGGTGAATGGGCAGACCGGCAGTGGCGCAGCGCGTGCCGCGCCACCGGCCGGATCAGATGGCGCGGGCGGCGTGCAGGGCGCGGATGCGTTCCTCGCTCAGCCCCAACTCGTGCAGCACCTCCTGCGTGTGCTGGCCCAGGCTGGGCGGCGCACGGCGGTAGCTGACGGGGGTGGCCGACAGGCGCATGGGGTTGGCCACGGTGGCCACCTGGGCGATGCCGTCGCCGGCCTGGCGTGGCAGCGTGCGGGCGATGCCGCGGTGGCGCACCTGGGGGTCGTCAAAGGCCTGGGCCACGGTGTTGATCGGGCCGCAGGGCACGGCCTTGTCTTCCAGCAGCGCAATCCATTCGGCCGTGGTGCGCGTGCGCATCACCGGCAGCAGGCGCTCCAGCAGCTCCGCGCGGTGCTGCACGCGCGCGGTGTTGGTGGCAAAGCGCGCGTCCTGGGCCCAGTCGGGGTGGCCGCAGGCCTCGCAAAAGCGGGCGAACTGGCCATCGTTGCCGATCGCCAGCAGCACGTTGCCGTCGCGGCTGGGGAAGTCCTGGTAGGGCGCCAGGCTGGGGTGGATGTTGCCGGCGCGGCCCGGGGCCTGGCCGGTGGCCAGGAAGCCGGCGGCCTGGTTGGCCAGCACGGCCATGCCCACGTCCAGCAGCGCCATGTCGATGTACTGGCCCTGGCCCGTGCCGTGGCGCGCGTTGTCGCGGGCATTCAGCGCGGCCAGGATGGCGTTGCTGGCGTACAGGCCAGTGAACACGTCGATCACGGCCACGCCCACCTTCAGCGGGCCGCCGCCGGGTGCCTCGTCGGCATGGCCGGTGATGCTCATCAGGCCGCACATGGCCTGCACCATCAGGTCGTAACCGGCACGCTCGGCATAGGGGCCGTCCTGGCCGAAGCCGGTGATGGAGCAGTAGATCAGCCGGGGATTCAGGGCCTTGAGGCTGTCGTAGTCCAGCCCGTACTGCTGCAGGCCACCGACCTTGAAGTTCTCGACCACCACGTCGGCCTCGGCCGCCATCTGGCGCAGCAGGGCCTGGCCTTCGGGGTGGGCCATGTCGACGGTGATGCTGCGCTTGTTGCGGTTGCAGGCGGTGAAGTAGCTGGCCTCGCGCGTGGCCTGGCCCGCGTCGTCCTTCAGGAACGGCGGGCCCCAGTGGCGCGTGTCGTCGCCCGCGACGGGGCGCTCGACCTTGATCACGTCTGCGCCCAGGTCGGCCAGCATCTGCGTGGCCCAGGGGCCGGCCAGCACGCGGGACAGGTCCAGCACTTTGATGCCCGACAGCGCGCCGGGCGTGGCAGTGGTTGGCATGAGGGGGCTCCTGCAATCCAAAGCGGTTGGAATAAAAAAAAGGAACTGTCAGCGCCTGTCATTGAAGCACTTCACATGCTTTTGCATGGGAAGTGAAGCAATACCAAGCGCCAGAAGCTCCTGAAAAAAGAGCGATTGTGTCGCCCTGAGAGACAAAAACCGAGGCTGCCGCCGCGCACGGCCATGTCGGTGGTGTGCGCGGTGTGCAGGGCCAGCTTCAGTTGGCGAAAGCGGCGATGCCGGTCTGGGCGCGGCCCAGGATCAGCGCGTGCACATCGTGCGTGCCTTCGTAGGTGTTGACCACTTCCAGGTTCACCAGATGGCGGGCCACGCCGAACTCGTCAGAGATGCCGTTGCCGCCCATCATGTCGCGCGCCAGGCGGGCCACGTCCAGGGCCTTGCCGCAGTTGTTGCGCTTGATCAGCGAGGTGATCTCGACCACGTTCTGGTGCTCGTCCTTCATGCGGCCCACGCGCAGGGCGGCTTGCAGGCCCAGCGTGATTTCGGTCTGCATGTCGGCCAGCTTCTTCTGGATCAGCTGGTTGGCGGCCAGGGGGCGGCCAAACTGCTTGCGGTCCAGCGTGTACTGGCGCGCGGTGTGCCAGCAGAACTCGGCGGCACCCATGGCGCCCCAGGCGATGCCAAAGCGTGCGCTGTTCAGGCAGGTGAAGGGGCCCTTGAGGCCGCGCACTTCGGGGAAGGCGTTTTCTTCGGGCACGAACACGTCGTCCATCACGATCTCACCGGTGATGGAGGCGCGCAGGCCCACCTTGCCGTGGATGGCGGGGGCGGACAGGCCCTTCATGCCCTTGTCCAGGATGAAGCCACGGATCTGGCCCACGTTGCCGGCTTCGGACACTTCCTTGGCCCAGACCACGAACACGTCGGCCACGGGGCTGTTGGTGATCCACATCTTGGAGCCCTTGAGCTTGTAGCCGCCGTCGACCTTGTAGGCACGGGTGGCCATGGAGCCGGGGTCGGAGCCGTGATCGGGTTCGGTCAGGCCGAAGCAGCCGATGAATTCACCGGACGCCAGCTTGGGCAGGTACTTCTGCTTCTGGGCTTCGGTGCCGAATTCGTTGATCGGCACCATCACCAGCGACGACTGCACCGACGCCATGGAACGGTAGCCCGAGTCCACGCGCTCGATCTCGCGCGCCACCAGGCCGTAGCTCACATAGTTCAGGCCGGCGCCGCCGTATTCGGTGGGGATGGTGGGGCCCAGCAGGCCCAGCTCGCCCATCTCGCGGAAGATGGACACGTCGGTCTTCTCGTGGCGGAACATGTCCTGCACGCGCGGCATCAGCTTGCCCTGGCAGTACTCGTATGCCGCGTCGCGGATCATGCGCTCGTCGTCGGTCAGTTGCTGGTCGAGCTGGAAGGGGTCGTTCCACTGGAAGTTGCCGGACATGGGGTGTCTCCTTGAATGCCTTGTTGGGAAGCCAGGTCCACATGGTGTTTGTGCATGTATGACCTGCGATGAACGGCATCGTAAAAGCGTCACCTGGGTGCGGCAAACGATTTGTTTGCATTCAGGTATGAGTGTTTCGCATTTCTATCTTGGCAATCCGGGGCGTTTGCGGCAGCATGGCGCGGTCTCTGGCTTGTTTTGACCGACCATGCGCCGTCCCATCCCGTCCACCCAGGCCCTGGCCTGCTTTGAAGCCTCCGCCCGCCACGAAAGCTATACCCGCGCCGCGCAGGAGCTGGCGCTGACCCAGAGCGCGGTCTCGCGCCAGGTGATTGCGCTGGAGGAATTCGTCGGCGTGGCGCTGTTCCGCCGCACGCGCCACGGTGTCAGCCTGACCCCGGCGGGTGCGCTGTACGCCAAGAAGGTGCGCGGCTGGCTGCAGGGGCTGGAGCGCGACACGCTGGACCTGATGAGCCACCAGGGCCAGGGCGGCACGGTCAACCTGGCGGCCGTGCCCACCTTCGCCACGCGCTGGCTGATGCCGCGCCTGCCGCTGCTGGCGCGCCAGCACCCCGACATCACGGTGCACATCGAGGTGCAGACCCGGCCCTTCCTGTTTGCCGACACCGTGCACGATGCGGCCCTGTACGCGGGCACGCCCGAGCAGGTTGGCAACTGGCCCGGCGTGCAGGTGCTCAAGCTGATGGACGAGGACGTGGTGCCCGTGTGCAGCCCCACGGTGCTGGGAAAGGCCGCCGCGCGCGACCTGGGGCGGGCCTGGCAACCCGTGGCGCCCGATGTGCTGGCACGCCTGCCGCTGCTGCAGCAAAGCACGCGCCCCTATGGCTGGCAGCAGTGGTTCCAGTCCGTCGGCGTGGACGCACCGCGGGCCCTGGACGGCCCGCGCTATGAGCTGTTTTCCATGCTGGCCGTGGCCGCCAGCCATGGCCTGGGCGTGGCGCTGATTCCCCCCATGCTGGTCGAGGCCGAGCTGGCGCGCGGCGAGCTGGTGGTGGCCTGCGCCCAGCCGCTGCGCGGCGAACGCAGCTATTACTTGGTCACGCCCAACGGCACGCCCGCGCCCGCGCTGGGCCTGTTCTCGGCCTGGCTGTGCGAGATGGCGGCGCAGCAGACCTGAAGGGCATCGGGTGCGTGACGGTGTGGCGGTGGGTGGTCAATCAGGCATTCAGCGTGCCACTGCCACCTGGTTGCGGCCCTGGCCCTTGGCGTGGTACAGCGCCTGGTCCGTGCGCCGCAGCAGCTCTGCGCTGTCCTCTGGCGCTTGCCAGGCGGCGACCCCCAGGGACATGGTGACCTGACCCACGGTGGCGTCCTCTTGGGCGGCCAGGGTGGTGCGCATGTGTTCGGCCAGACTGTGCGCCGCATCCAGTGGGCAGCCCGGCAGCACGATCAAGAATTCTTCCCCGCCCCAGCGCACCACGGCATCACCGCAGCGCACGGCCGTGCTGAGCAGCTGTGCGCAGCGCAGCAGCACCTGGTCGCCGGCTTCATGGCCCCAGCGGTCATTGATCTGCTTGAACTCATCGATGTCTGCCAGGATGAGGGCATAGCCCACGCCGTCGGTCTGCGCCGCTTGCTGGCAGCGTTGCAACTGCTTTTCACCCGCGTAGCGATTGAGCAGGCCGGTCAACGCGTCGTGGTGGGCCTGCTGGCGCAGCTCCTGCGTTCGGGTCACCAGTTCCGTCACATCCTTGCTCACGCAGACGTAGTGCTGGACCGTGCCCGTGTCGTCTTTGAGCGGCGTGATGGTCTGCGCCGCGTGGTACAGGTGGCCGCGCTTGTGGCGGTTGGTGAAGGTGGCCTGGTAGCTGTCGCCGCGCGCCAAGGCTTCGCGCAGCTGGGTGTAGAACGCGGGGGGATGCTGGCCCGACTGCAGAAATTGCGGGGTGCAGCCCAGCACTTCCGCGCTGGCATAGCCGGTCAGGTGCTCAAAAGCCTGGTTGACAAACAGGATGTGCGCCTGATGGTCCGCGATCAGCACGGCGTCCCGGGTTGCATGCAGGGCCCGCGCCAGCAGGGCCTGGCGTTGCTGGGCCTCCACCCGTGCCGTGATGTCTTGCTGCACCGACACAAAGGCCTGGATCTGCCCTTGTGCATCGCGCACGGGTGAGATGTTCCACTCCACCAGATAGGTGCTGCCATCTTTGCGGTAGTTGAAGGTGGAGCCCAGGAAAAACGTGCCCTGGTGCAGGCTGTCACGCAATCGCTGCAGCACCCGCTGATCGGTCAGCGGGCCTTGCAGCAGGCGCGGAGAGCGGCCCTGCAACTCCGCGGCGCTGTAGCCCGTGAGCTGGCAGAACGCCGGGTTGCAATAGGTGATGTGTGGGCCATCTCCCTGCAGATCGGCCGTGGTGATGACCACGGCGTTGAACGCCTGCTCCACGGCAGCCTGCAGCAGGTCCGTGGCGTGGAGGGGTGGAGGAGCAGTCAGTAAAGAGGTCACAGCGTGGGTGGCTCAGGGGCGGGGGTGGGCACAAAGGGCCAGCATACCAAGGCTGGTCATCGGCCGCATTCTTTGGACCAGGCGCTGGCAATGCCAAAATTGCGCGCTGCCTCCCTGCCCGGAATCACCATGCCCCCTGCCGCCCTTGTCTGGATGCGCCGCGATCTGCGCTGCGACGACCATGCTGCGCTGTACCACGCGCTGCGCCGCTACCAGCGTGTGTACTGTGCTTTTGTTTTTGATACGGTCATCCTCGATGCCCTGCCCACGCGCAGCGACCGGCGCGTGGCGTTCATCCATGCCAGCGTCCAGTCCCTGGACCAGGAACTGCGCGCCCTGGCGGCGCGCAGCGGGGCCCCGGGCGGCGGGCTGATCGTGCGCCACGGCGCGGCGCCGGCCTGCATCGTGCAGCTGGCGCGCAGCCTGGGCGTGCAGGAGGTGTTGACCAACCGTGATTACGAGCCCGAGGCCATCGCCCGTGACCAGCGCGTGGCCGAAGCGCTGCGCGCCGCCGGCATCACCTTCAGCGACTACAAGGACCAGGTGCTGCTGGAGCAGCGCGAGGTGCTGACCCAGCAGGGCCAGCCCTACAGCGTGTTCACGCCGTACAAGCGCGCCTGGCTGCAAAAGCTCGATGCCTTCCAGCTGACGCCGTACCCTGTGGCGCGCTACGCCGCCCACCTGGCCGCGCCCCCGGATGGCGAGCGCCTGCCCACGCTGGCCGATCTGGGGTTCGAGGCCACCAACCTGGCGCAGCTGCCCCTGCCCACGGGCGCGCAGGGGGCGCAGCAACTGCTGCAGGACTTTGTGCCGCGCATGGCGGCCTACCACGAAGCACGGGACTTCCCGGGTCGCAAGGGTGTGTCCTACCTGTCGGTGCACCTGCGCTTTGGCACCGTGTCCATCCGCCAGTTGGCCGCCCTGGCCGTGCAGCAGGCGGCGCAGGGCAGCGAGGGCGCGCAGACCTGGCTGTCCGAGCTGGCCTGGCGCGACTTCTACTTCATGATCTTGTGGCACCACCCCCAGGTGGTCACGCAGTCCTTCCGCCCCGAGTACGAGCGCGTGCAGTGGGACGAGGCTCCGGAACTGTGGCAGGCCTGGTGTGAGGCCCGCACCGGTTACCCCCTGGTCGATGCGGCCCTGCGTCAGCTGCTGCAGACCGGCTACATGCACAACCGCCTGCGCATGGTGGTGGCCAGCTTTCTGACCAAGGACCTGGGCATCGACTGGCGCCGGGGCGAGCGCTTTTTTGCCCAGCACCTGAACGACTACGACCTGGCCGCCAACAACGGGGGCTGGCAGTGGGCTGCGTCCACGGGCTGTGATGCCCAGCCCTGGTTTCGCATCTTCAACCCGGTGACGCAATCACAGAAGTTCGACCCGGACGGCAAGTTCATCCGCCGCTACCTGCCGGAGCTGGACCGGGTGCCAGACCGGCACCTGCACTTTCCGGCGGCCATGAAGCCGCTGGAGCTGCAGGCCTGTGGCCTGCGCCTGGGGCAGAACTATCCGTGGCCCGTGGTGGACCACGCCAGTGCGCGCGAGCGCACGCTGATGCGCTTTCATTTCCTGGCCCGCAAGGAAGACTGAGGCCGTCCACGCGTTGGGGGCAAGCCCTCGGTGGCGGGCCCAGCCCGCAGCGCAGGGCCGCTGCCCGGCTGCAGCCGGGTTGAGGGCCCGCCCAGGTTGAGGCGGCGTGCAATCCGTGGTTGAGGTCTGCTGAAAATTTAGGCGCCCCGCAAAAACCTCCATCAGAACAAGCCGCTAAGTGCCTTATCCAGGTAAGGGGGCGCACTTATCCACAAGCTTATCGGTGGCGATTGGGGAGAACTGGCGCGCGGCGCTCAGCGGTGCCGGCCGGCCTCGACCAGGTGGTCGATCAGCGCCCGCACCTTGAGCGGCACATGGCGCGAGGGCATGTACAGCGCATAGGCGGTGCGCGGCGCGTAGTTGCCGGTCAGCCGCCAGTCGGGCAGCACCGGCACCAGCGCGCCGCTGTCCAGCGCGGCCTGGGCCGCAAAGTCGGCCACCAGACCGATGCCCTGGTGCTGCAGCGCCAGGTGGATGATGCCGGTGCTGCTGTCGATGGACAGCGGTGCGTGCACGGTCACCTCGGCCACGGCCGGGGGTTGGCCCGGGTCGGCCTGGTGCACCCATTGCAGGCGGTGCTGAAAATCCCCATAGCCCAGCGTGATGCAGGCCACGCCATGTGCGCGGTCCAGGTCCTGCGGGTGTTGCGGCCGCATGGCCAGCCCCTGCAGGTAGGCGGGCGAGGCCACGGCGATGTACCGCACCTGGCGCAGGGCGCGTGCCACCATGTGCTGGGGCAGTTGCTCGGGCCGCGTCAGGCGGATGGCCAGGTCCAGCCCCTGCTGGGCCAGGTCCTGGATCTGGTCGCTCAGGCTCACGGCCACTTCCAGCTCGGGCCACTGGCGGCGCAGTGCGGGCAGCTGGGCGCTGAGCCAGATCTCGCCAAACACCGTGGGTGCCGTCAGCCGCACCGTGCCGCGCGGCACGCCGCGGTAGTGGCCGGCAATGGCGTGGATGTCGCTGGCGGCGTGCGCCAGCTGGCTGCAGGCGGCATAGACCTCGGCCCCCAACTCGGTCAGCGACAGCGAGCGGGTGGTGCGGTGCAGCAGTTGCACGCCCCAGTGGGCCTCCAGCCGGCCCACGCTGCGGCTGACGGCCGAGGTGGTCAGCTCCAGCTGGCGCGCGGCCGCGGCAAAGCTGCGCAGTTCTACCACCTTGGCAAAGACCAGCATTTCGGGGACCAGACCGGGTTCGGTGCGCATGGGCATGGGACGGTGATTGTTGATTCAAGGGCAATAGTAAGTGGAATCAAAGCGTATTGATGCGTGGATGCGCTTGGTGGACGATGCAGGCATGACCAACCCGACGACTTCCTTCCTGCGGCCCGCCCCCCCGGCGGCGCTGCCTTCCTGTTTGGCGACCTGCGGCGCACCCGGGGGCACCTGGCGCATGGTGCTGGCCATGGCCTTGTCCGGCACCATCGGCCTGCTGGTGGTGGAAAGCGGTCTGCCCGTGCTGTGGGTGGTGTGGCTGCGCTGCCTGCTGGGCGGGCTGGGCCTGGCCGCATGGCTGCTGTGGTCCGGCACCTGGACCCGGCCCAGCCGGCGCGAAGCCCTGTGGCTGCTGCTGGGGGCGGCCGCGCTGATTGCCAACTGGCTGTGCCTGTTCCGGGCCTACGCCTACAGCGGCATTGCGATTGCCACCGTGGTCTATCACGTCCAGCCGTTTGTGCTGTTGCTGCTGGCTGCCGTGCTGCAGGGTGCCCCCCTGCCGCTGGCGCGCCTGCCGTGGCTGGTGCTGGCCCTGGTGGGCGTGGGCCTGAGCAGCGGCCTGCTGGAGCAGGCCGCCACAGGGGCCACCCAGGGCGCGTGGCCGGGCATGGTGCTGGCGCTGCTGGCGGCCAGCCTGTATGCCGTGGCCACGCTGACCACCCAGCAGCTGTCGCGCATCGCCCCGGCGCAGATCGCCATGCTGCAGATGCTGGCCGGCGCCCTGGCCCTGCTGCCCGGGGTGTGGGCGCTGCGTGGGCAGGCCGTCTTCAGCCCCCAGGCATGGGGCGCGGTGGCGGTGCTGGGCCTGGTGCACACGGCCTGGATGTACACGCTGATGTACACGGCGTTCCAGCGCTTGCCGGCCCAGGCGATTGCGGGCCTGTCCTTTATCTACCCCGTGGTGGCCTTGCTGGTGGATGTGCTGTGGTTTGGCGCCCGCCCGCAGCGGTCGCAATGGCTGGGCATGGCGCTGATCCTGGGTGCGCTGTGGGCCTACCGGCGCAGTGCACGCTCTGCGTGAGGCGGTGGCGCCCGGGGCTGCGCGCGGGCAGGTCCTGCCAAGGGCCTCGCTGTGCGCCCAGTGCCATCGCACTGATGACAAAAAATGGCACCAGCGCTTGTCCAGAAAGCGCGGGCAGCTATGTTTTTCTGCGGCTCAGGGCAGGCGCTGGAACACGGCCACGCACAGTGGCATCAGCAAGGCCGTCAGCACGCCGTTGAGCCCCATGGCCAGCGCGGCAAAGGCGCCGGCCGTGGGGTTGACCTGCAGGCCCCGGGCCGTGCCGATGGCGTGGGCCGTCAGCCCCAGGGCAAAGCCGTTGACGGCCGGGTCCTGGGTGCGCAGCAGCCGGCCCAGCCAGGGGGCCAGCATGGTGCCGCTGATGCCGGTGACGGCCACGGCCACGGCCGCCAGCGACGGCAGGCCGCCAAAGCGCTCGGCCATGGGCAGGGCGATCGGGATGGTGGCCGACTTGGGCGCCAGCGAGACCACGGTCTCCCACGAGCCGCCCAGGGCCCAGGCAATGCCCATGGCCGAGACCAGGGCCACCACGCAGCCCACGACCAGGGCCACGGTGATCGGCAGCCACAGGGCGCGGATGCGCTGGCGCTGTGCATACAGCGGCACGGCCAGGGCCACGGTGGCCGGCCCGACCAGCAGGCTGAGCCACTGCACGCCTTCGCGGTAGGTGGCGTAGGGCGTGCCCGTCAGCAGCAGCAGGCTGACGATGACCACCACGGCCGTGAACACCGGGATCAGCAAGGGGTGGCAGCCGCTGCGCTTGTACAGCGCCAGGGCCGCCAGGTACACCCCCATGGTCAGCACCAGCCAGGGCAGTGCGCTGCCCTGCAGGCCCTGCACGATGTCGTTCCAGGCGTTCATGTCGGCGCCCCGGGGGTGGTGGCCGCAGCCGGGCTGCGCGCCAGCATCCAGCGGAAGGTCAGAGCCGTGACCACGTAGGTGATGGCGGCCCCCGCCACGCCGGCCACGACGAAGGGCTGCCATTCGCGCGCGATGCGGTCAAAGTGCAGCACCACGCCAGCGATGGTGGGGATGAACAGCAGCATCATGTTCTGCAGCAGGGTCAGGGCTGTCTGCTCCAGCGCCACGGGCAGCCGGCCCAGCCACAGCAGGGCGGTCAGCAGCAGCAGCGTGCCGACCAGGGCGCCGGGCAGGGGCAGGGCAAGGGCGTGGACCAGGGCTTCGCCGGCCAGTTGAAAGGCAAACAGTGCAGCAAGTGCGTACAGCATGGTGTCGGGGGAGTGAAAGGCGGTGCGGCCGGTGCTGCGGGACAGCACCACCGAGTGCCCGGGGATGGAACCAGCCGCCAGTCTAGGCCGCTTGCGCCGATCGTGGGCGGCCCCGCCCCAGGCTGCGGCCCGCCTGCCTGCTTTCTGGGCAGCCTAAGTCCAGGGCCGTAAAAACAAGCACTTGCGGCGGATGTGGGGCGCGCAGGAGCCAGTTGTCCACAGGCTTGTCCAACGCTTTCGTGGACAAGGGTTCGGGTTTTTACTTAGTAAATCGGGGGCCCGGTCGGTGCGTCCGGGGGCGGTACCACGGTGGGGCCCTGTTGGTGGGCTGGGGCGCGGACCTGTGCCTGCTGCCAGCCTGGCAGGGCCGGCCGGCGGATCCCCAGGTGGCGCATGCCGCATGCGCGGGCCCGTTCGGCGGCGGTGCCCAAACAGCGATGGACCCTGCGGAGGGCACGCAACGCGCGATCAATCTGCGCTGGCAGCTATCATATTTGTATCGATTTGCTTCCATCCCAACCGTCCCATGAGCACCAAGAACTGGCTGGTCTACCACGACATTGCGGGCAACCCTGCGGTGCAGGCCTTGTTTGACCGCGCGGTCGCCCAGATCGCCGGTGGCACACCACCCCCGTTGAACCGGGACTATCCCGTCTGCTTCATGGTGGAAGGGCAGAAGCTGCTGGGCAGCGCGGTGCTGGAATACCGGCTCAGCCAAGAGGCCCTGGCCCATTTTTCGCGCACAGACCTGCGTGACTTTGTCGAGCAAATGCGGGCCCTGTTGGCCTGGAACGAGATCGACCACACCCTGCACCGGTGGGTACATGCGTGGCTGCGCGACCCGTACTTTGTCAACCAGGGCCACAACTGGTCGGCGCACTGGGTACGCAAGAGCGACGCCCCCGCCGCCGACCTGCCGGACAGCGTCTACCGCTTTGCCTGCGACATTGCGCTGGGGGACCTCAAGTACGGGCCTAGCTATGCGCGCGTCAGTGCCGAGGAGATTTTTGACTGGGTGACGCAACTGGGCAGCGAGCTGCCGGCGCAGCTGCTGAAACAGGGCACGGGCGAGCTGCCCCCGGCCCTGGCCCGGTGGAAGGGGGACGGGGCCAGCGCCACGGCCAACGATGCGCTGGCCGTGGTCCGCATCACCCAGCGCGCAGCGAGCGAAGCCGCGTACGGGCAGGTGCTGGACTACCTGGTCCAGCTGCTTTCCACCACCGACTTTCCGCGCTCCTACGCCATCGAGTACCGCGGCCCCACCAAGGTCTATCTGCCCATTCCGGGCCTGCCCAGGAAAGGCGTGCACCAGCTGTTTGCGGCGGCCGCCACCTACCCGGGACTGCATGAACGGATCGCGGCCTATGCACATACCGCCATGCGCGAGCACCACTGGTACCAGAACCTGGAGGACGCGCACTGTGCCTTGCCAGGCAGCTTTGCGGTGTTCGCGCTGGCCTGGGCCGACACGCGGTTTGCGCCGCTGGTCTTGCAGTACCTGCACACCGTGGATGGTGAGCACCAATCGCTGCAGGGCCGGTTTGTCGAGGCCTATGTCGACGCCCACGGCCTGGACGCCACCAGCCTGGCATATCTGATGGCCTGTGCCGGCAACATTCAGCACCTGCGCCACCGCAAGACGTATCCGGCGCGGATGGACAACGCCGCCAGCCTGCAGGCCTTGCTGGCGGTCCGCCAGCAGCAGGGCGGCGATGCCCCCTCGCCAGTGGCCGCACTGCGCGCCCAGATGACCGCACAGAGCACGGTCGAGGCGGCTTTTGCCGAAGTCCGGCGCACCCTGTGGGGCGATGCCGTCTGCCAGGACCAGGGCCGCCGGCTGATCGCCCGGGCGCCCGAAGCGCTGCGGCCGCTGTATGCACAGGTCTTCGCGCCCGCCGCGGGGCGTCTGCCGGGCTGAGCGGCATCCCTTCTGCCCCAGCGTGGTTGGCGCGCATCCCGATGCCATCTGCACCGGGTACCGTGCGGCGCGTGGGATCGTTGCAGCCCTGCATGCCGCCAGTCCACGCCCAGGCAGGGAGACGCCTGCGGTCCAGCCAGAGCATGATTCAACGCGCCCAATATTGGGTGTCCTCATGCAACTTTTTTCATAGCGCTGCCCGCAATGCCAGAGAGCGCTGGCTGCCGATGGGGGTACTCTCTGCGGAGTCCGTGGCCTGGCCGTGGCACGCCAGGCCCGTGCCCCCCATGCAGGCGGCGATGAGGGCGTGTACGCATCCTTGCGGGGGCGCTGTGCGGCACGTGCGTGGGGTGCGGTGCGTTGCTTTGGGGCCTCTGCGTTGGTGCGTGGGGGCGCCAGGTGCGGGGGCTTGGGGACGGTGGCCCTTGCCAGGTCTAGAACAAAAAAAGGGCGACCCGGTCGGGTCGCCCTGTGCGGTGGTGGGTGCGGCTCAGTGTGCACCCGCAGCGGCGTCCGCACCGCCCCCGCCGTGGGCCTTGGGTCGCTGCGTGAACCAGATCAGCACGATCAGGCTCAGGAACAGGAAGGACGAGGCCAGGAAGATGTCGTCCGCCGCGCGCGTGAAGGCCTGCTGGTCGATCAGGCGGTTGATCTGGGCATAGGCCTGCTCGGCGCTCATGCCCGCCGCCTGCAGCTGCTGCACGGTGGTGGCGAACGCGCCCTGGCCCTGCACCAGCAGCTCCGTCAGGTGCGCGTGGTGCATGGCGGCGCGGCTTTCCCACAGCGTGGTGGCGATCGACGTGCCCATGGCCCCGGCCGTGATGCGCACGAAGTTGGACAGGCCGGCCGCGGCCGGAATGCGGTCCGGCGTCAGCCCGCTGAGCGTGATGGTGGTCAGCGGGATGAAGAAGAAGGCCATGGCCGCGCCCTGGATCAGCGTGGGCACCAGGATGTGGCGGAAGTCCGTCTCCACCGTGAACTGCGAGCGCATCCACAGCACCAGGGCGAACACGATGAAGGCGCCGGTCGCCATCTTGCGCGGGTCCCAGACACCGACCTTGCGCCCCACCAGTGGCGTCAGCACGATGGCCAGCAGCCCCACGGGCGCCAGCGCCAGGCCGGCGGCGGTGGAGGTGTAGCCCATCCACTGCTGCAGCCACAGCGGCAGCAGCACCACGTTGCCGAAGAACACGCCGTAGGCGATGGACAGCGCCATCGAGCCGGCCGCGAAGTTGCGGCGCTTGAACAGGCGCAGGTCCACCACCGGGTGGGCGTCGGTCAGCTCCCAGACCACGAAGACGGCAAAGGCCACCACGGCGATCACGGTGAAGGCGATGATCTCGCCGGAGGCGAACCAGTCCAGCTCCTTGCCCTTGTCCAGCATCAGCTGCAGCGCGCCCACCCACAGCACCAGCAGGGACAGGCCCACGGTGTCGATGGGCAGCTTGCGCGTGGGCGTCTCGCGGTGGCGGTAGATGCTCCAGGTCATCAGCGCCGACAGCAGGCCCACGGGCACGTTGATGTAGAAGATCCAGGGCCAGGAGATGTTGTCCGTGATCCAGCCCCCCAGCAGCGGCCCGACCACGGGCGCCACCAGCGTGGTCACGCCCCACAGGGCCAGGGCCGTGCCGGCCTTGGACGGCGGGTAGCTGGACAGCAGCAGGGTCTGCGACAGCGGGATCATGGGGCCGGCCACGGCGCCTTGCAGCACGCGGAACAGCACCAGCATCTCCAGCGACGAGGCGAAGCCGCACAGCCAGGAGGTCAGCACGAACAGCAGCACGCTCATGGTGAACAGGCGCACGGCGCCGAAGCGCTGCGTCAGCCAGCCGGTCAGCGGCACGGAGATGGCGTTGGCCACACCAAAGCTGGTGATGACCCAGGTGCCCTGGCTGGGGCTGACCCCGACATCGCCCGAGATGGCCGGGATGGCCACGTTGGCGATGGACGAGTCCAGCACGTTCATGAAGGTGGCCAGCGACAGGGCCAGCGTGCCCAGGGCCAGTTGGGCGCCCTTGAGCGGCACGACCGGTGGTGGACCGGTGCGGGCCGCCCCGTTGGGGGCGGAAGCGGTGGAAGTCATGGCAGGTTCCCGGCGGCTTTAGGGGGCGACCTGGGCATCGGCCACGGTCTTCAGCGCGGGCAGGCGCTCACCGGCGATCAGGCGCGCGATGCGGGCATCGGCCTGGGCCAGCGTGCCGTCGTAGACCGTGGTCTGGGCCACGGGCGCGGTGCGTGGTGCGTTCGCCAGGGCCAGGCCATCCTGGTCGCGGATGTCGACCTTCACGTCCATGGACAGGCCCACGCGCAGCGGGTGCTGCTGCAGGGCTTCGGGCGCCAGGCTGATGCGCACAGGCACGCGCTGCACCACCTTGATCCAGTTGCCGGTGGCGTTCTGCGCCGGCAGCAGCGAGAAGGCCGCGCCGGTGCCGGCGCCCAGGCCCACGACCTGGCCTTCGTAGGTGGTCTTGTCGCCATAGACGTCGGCGGTCAGCGCCACCTTCTGGCCCATGCGCAGGTCGGCCAGCTGGCTTTCCTTGAAGTTGGCGTCCACCCACAGGTGGTGCAGGTCGACCACGGTCATCAGCGGGGCGCCGGCGGCCACGCGCTGGCCCAGCTGCACGCCGCGCTTGGCCACGTAGCCGTCCACGGGCGCCACCAGGCGCGTGCGCTGCAGCGCCAGGTAGGCCTCGCGCACTTTGGCGGCGGCGGCCATGACGGCGGGGAAGTCCTCGGCCGTGCTGCCCTGGGTCTGGGCCTCGGCCGCGGCCAGCTGGGCCTTGGCGGCACGCACGGCGGCGTCGGCGGCGCTGACGGCATTGCTGGCAGCGGTGAACACGGCTTGGGCGTGCTCGAACTCTTCCTTGCCCACGGCGCCGGTGGCGGTCAGGGAGCGGCGGCGTTCCACGTCGTCGCGCGCCTTGGCGGCATCGGCCTTCAGGCGCTGCAGGTCGGCCTCGCGCTGCGCCACCTGGGCGGCCAGGGGGGCGTTGTTGGCGTACAGCGTGCGGGTCTGGCGCGCGGTCTGGGCCAGTTGCGATTCGGCCTGGGCCAGCTGCACCAGGTAGTCGGCGGGGTCCAGTTGCACCAGCACCTGGCCGGCGCGGACGTAGTCGGTGTCGTCGGCGCCAATGCTCAGCACGGTGCCGCCCACCTGGGGCGTGATCTGCACCACGTTGCCGGCGACGTAGGCGTTGTCCGTGGTTTGGTAGCGGCTGGCCACCACCCAGTGCCAGCCGCCCCAGGCGACAGCGGCCACGGCCACGGCGGTGGCGACCAGGGTCAGGCCCTTGCGGCGGCCGGCGGGGTTGGCGGAGGAGGTGCTGGGGGTCTTGCTGCTGTCGGTCATGGGGGTGGGCGCTTTGTTATCGGGTGTGGAAGACATGGTTTTGCGGCCGTTTAAAAAAAGAGCTGTCAGCGCTGGTGTTGATTTGGTTTCAAGACGTTTGGTGCAAGAAAACTAAGCAAGGCAAGCGCGACCAGCTATGAATTTCAAGAAAGCTGGGGCGGTGGTCTCAGTGGGGGCGGGGCTGCAGCTGGGGTGTGTCGTCGCTCCAGCCACCGCCCAGGGCGGCGGCCAGGGCGATGCGCGTGTCCAGCGCGCGCGCCTGCAGGTCCACGGCCAGGCGGCGCTGGGCGATGAGCTGGCTCTCGGTGTTCAGCACGCTGATCTGGTTGCCCAGCCCGGCCTGGTAGCGCTGCACGGCAAAGTCGTAGGCGCGTTCGGCCTTGGCCAGGGCCTCTTGCTGCAGCACGTGCTGGCGCTGCAGCGACTGCACAGAGGTGATGGCATCGCCGGCCTGCTTGACGGCATCCAGCACCGTGCCGTTGTACTGGGCAATGGCGGCGTCCAGGTCGGCCTGGGTGCCGCGCAGCTGGGCACGCAGGCGCGGGCCGTCAAAGATCGGCAGGCGCAGCGCGGGCGTAACGCCGATCTGGCGCGAGCTGGCCTGGAACAGCTGGTCCAGCCCCAGGGCGTTCAGACCGATGAAGGCGCTGAGGTTCACGTCCGGGTAGAAGTCGGCCTTGGCCACGTCGATGCCGTGGGTGGCCGCTTCCACGCGCCAGCGGGCCGCGACCACGTCGGGGCGGCGGCCCAGCAGGTCGGCGCCCAGCACGTCGGGCACGGCCTGCATGTGCAGCGCCGACAGGCGCGGTCTCAGCGCCTGCTGGGCGTCCGGCGCCTGGGCGCACAGCACGGCGATGGTGCGGCGCGCCAGGGTGATCTGCTCGTCCAGCATTTCCAGCTGGGTGCGCGCGTCGGGCATGGCGGCCTGGGCCTGGGTCAGCTCCACCTGGCTGTCCAGGCCGGCCTGGGTGCGCTGGGCGCTCAGCTCCAGCAGCGACTGGCGTTGGGCCAGCGTGCGCGCGGCCACCTCGCGCTGGGCCAGCAGGCGGGCCAGGGCCACATAGTTGCGCGCCACCTGGGTGGCCAGCTGCGTGGCGGCGGCGGCACGGTCGGCCTGGGCCGCACGGGCCTGGCCCAGGGCGGCCTGCAGCTCGGCGGCGTGCTTGCCGAAGAGGTCGGGCGACCAGGACAGGCCAGCCTGCAGGTTGCCGCTGTTGTAGGTGTGGCCGGCAATCGGCGCGGGCACCATGCCGTGGGCGGTGTAGCGCTGGCGCGTGGCATCGGCACTGAGCGTGCCGTGTACGTCGGTGGCGGTGCTGCTGGCCGCGGCCAGGGCCAGCGCCTTGTCCAGGCGCGCCTGGCTGGCGGCCAGGCTGGGGTGGCCCGCCAGGGCCTGGGCGACCAGCTGGTCCAGCTGGGCGTCGCCCAGGGCGGTCCACCAGGTGGGCGTGGTCAGCGCAGTGGCGTCGGCCGCAGCGGCGGCGGGCGCGTCCAGTCCCAGATCGGTGGCAGCCAGGGTGGTCAACGGGGTGTGGGCCGGGCCTTGGGAGGCGCAGCCCGCCAGGACCAGGGCTGCCGCCAGGGCGGTGGCCGCACCCAGGGCAGGGCGCACCACGGGTGTGGGAAGGGTGAAAAACGTCATGAAAAGTGCCTGTGGTTTTTATTGAAATGGGGGCAGAACACGCTGCGGCGTGCGGCGCGGTGTCGCACGCAGGATCAGGGGCTGGGGTCGGGGCGGGCCTCCTTGGATGGGTGCCAGGCGTCGCGCAGGGCATCGCCGTTGGCCAGCATGCGCTGCAGCAGGCTCAGCATCAGCGTGCACTCGGCATGGCTGAAGCCCTGCAGGTGACCGTTGAGCACCCGCGTCAGCACCTGGGGCACCTGGGTGGCCACGTGGCGGCCGGCATCGGTCAGCACCAGGTGCACCACGCGCCGGTCGGTGGTGGAGCGCTCGCGGCGCAGCAGGCCCTTGGCCTCGATGCGGTCCAGCGCGCGCGTCACCGAGGCCGGGTCCATGCCCAGGTCCTTGGCCAGCGTGCTGCTGTTGGTGTCGGCACACAGCAGCAGCTTGTACAGCGGCAGCCATTGCACATAGGTCAGGCCCTGCTCGGCCAGCTGGGCATCGGCCGCCTGCAGGATGGAACTGAGCACGCGGCGCATCAGAAAGCCGATGCTCTGGTCCGGGGTGTAGGTGCCACTTTGGTAGAAGAAGGTGGCCGTGTCGCCCGGATCGACGATGAGGTCGGGTTGTTTGTGCACTTGTCGTGTCAATACTTGATTGATCAATGATTGAAGCGTCAATTATTAATCAAGCCAGCCCACGCTGTCTTGCGGACCCGTGCAGCCCCGTTTTTGCAACTACTGCGGGCAGGGTTTTTGGCGGGATGGATTCAGGCGCGCGGCCCAGGGCGCGCAGGCTTCGCTGCTTCTTGTGGGTCGCCGTTGTCGTTGGTTTGGTGCTGCCATGGACCGGGTTGCTGCACTCCACCCATACAGACGCTGTGGCCCATTGGCGGGGGCGCCGCGGTAGCCGGACCCATGGCCGGTCGTGGCGCAACCTGGTTTTGAGAAAGGCGTGTTCCCTTGCGCACGGCGGATACGCAGCAGTACGGGCGTCGTCACCGTCGTGCTTGGTCTGGGCTGGGATGCGCGGCGATTCTTGGTCTGCCAGAGCTTGGCGGGTCAGGTGATTAAGCTGGCCGTGGTGGCGCTGTTGGGCACGCGAGGGCGTGTCCGTGGGGGACGCCGTGCGGCGTGTGGGTATGGCTTGCAAGCCTCGGCGCGTGACACGGGCGGTAGAGGTCGCGGCCTTGGGTTGTGCAAAGGTGGTATCAGCGCAAGGTCGGTGTGCTCAGGGGGCCAGCCCCGCGGGCGTGGCTCCAGTTCCAGGCCCTGGGCACTGCCATCTCCCTTGGCAGCGCCAGCCGGGCTGGCAATCCAGGTGTAGGTCATTACACTCACACGTTCTGTTACGAAAGCCCGCGGACTGCGTGCGTCGTGGGCGGCATGGCTGCGCGGCCTGTGGTGGGGCGCGGCACAGCCGTGGTGCTGCCGTGCAGCCGCTCTGTTTACATTCTTTCCATCCCCATGGTTGCACCCATTCTCGTTGGCATGCTGTGCGCACACCTGTTGTGCTTTGCCGTGATGTTTCTGCTCATCAGCAAGCGCTTGCACGGCAAGACGATGGGCATGGACTTTTTCGCCGTGGGCAACTTGCTGCTGGGACTGGCCTACGTGCTGCAACTGCTGGAAGGCGGCCCGGCCTGGAGCGTGATGAGCGTGGTCAACCATACGTTCACGCTCGCGTCGCCCGTGGTGTTCTGGCTGGGGGCCATGCGTTTTTTTGGACATGCCGTACCCTTGTGGCGACCGTTGCTTGCCGTGGTCGTGGCCTACACCAGCCTGCAGGTGCTGGTGCAGTGGAGCTTGGGGCCGGTGGCGCGCTATGCCATGCTGTCTGGCATGTCAGCCCTGCTGTTCTTGGTCATGGCCAGTACCGTGGTCTATGGGGTGCGCACCTTTGCCAAGGATTTGTACGCGGAGATGGTGTTTTTTGCGGCCTTGATCAGCGGTATTAGCCTGCTCAATGCCATCAAGTTCCTCAAGCTGCTGCAGGGCGGACTGGTGGCGCTGCAGATGGACGCCAATTTCCAGCTGGTGTTCTACATCTACATGTCCTTTCTGGCCACGGTGCTGCCGCCGTCCATCGTCTGGCTGGTGCTGCGGCGGTTGACCGATGAGCTGCGCCACCAGGCGGCGCGGGACCCGATGACACAGCTGCTCAATCGCCGGGGATTGACCGATGCGCTGAAGCAGCACTTCAATGCCCGCCATGCAGGGGCTGCGCACCTGTTGCTGATCGACGTCGATCACTTCAAGCACATCAACGACACCTATGGCCACCAGGCGGGTGATGCGGTCTTGTGCCATGTGGCGCAGGTGCTGCAGGCCACCGTGCGTCGCGGTGATCTGGCCGGCCGGATCGGGGGTGAAGAGTTTGCGGCTATCTGCCTGGATGCCGATGCGGTGGGCGTGGTGCATCTGGCGGAGCGCTTGCGCGGGGCGATGGAGCGCCAGGCCATTCCGGTCGAGGGCACTGGGCAGCCGCTGCGCTGCACGATCACGGTGGGGGTGTCGCCCGCCTTCGTGGGGGCCCAGGCCCTGGACGGCGCAATGCGCGAAGCCGATGCCGCCTTGTACCGTGGCAAGGCAGCTGGGCGCAATCGGGTGGAGGTTGCACTCAACCCCCATGACCAGGCTTTGCTTGCGGCGTTGAATGCCTCTGCGGCGTGGCAGACGGACGCCGTCGAGTAGCCACCCCCAGTGCCTGCATGTGGCACGGCCATCCAGGTCCGTCCAAGGTCGCAGCCAGTTTGGTCGCCAGGGGCAGGAGGTCCCCGACGGGTAAGCCCAGCGCGAAGATGGTTTTTGGTGGGGCTGTGCGCCTGCACATTTGGTGAAGTGGCCCTGCTGTTTGGCGTGGGTAGGGTATGGGCTGCCAGTGCCAAACCGGAAGATGCCAAATGCGCAACTTGAGGCCGCAACAAAAAAGGCTTGGCGCAGTGCGTCAAGCCTTTTTTTGGGGTTGGTTGCGAGGGCTGGATTTGAACCAACGACCTTTGGGTTATGAGCCCAACGAGCTACCAGACTGCTCCACCTCGCGGTAATTCTGGATGTGCGTGATGACGTGGCATACAAACTGTGTTGTGGTGCCCGGGGCCGGAATCGAACCGGCACGCCTTGCGGCGGGGGATTTTGAGTCCCCTGCGTCTACCAATTTCACCACCCGGGCGTCATCAGCGCAGACGCGAATTATGGCACATTTATGGAATGCAAAACAAATATCTCTCCATCGAAGCTGCCATTGGTTCCACCCCGCTGGTGGCCTTGCAGCGCATCGAGGCAGCCGCAAATGCAGAGCGTGGAAATGTGGTGTTGGGCAAGCTGGAAGGGAACAACCCGGCCGGTTCGGTGAAGGACCGCCCCGCGCTGTCCATGATCCAGCGCGCGCAGGAGCGCGGCGAGATCCGGCCCGGCGACACGCTGATCGAGGCCACGTCGGGCAACACCGGCATTGCCCTGGCCATGGCGGCGGCCATCAAGGGCTACCGCATGGTGCTGATCATGCCCGAGGACTTGTCGATCGAACGCGCCCAGACCATGAAGGCCTACGGGGCCGAGCTGATCCTGACGCCCAAGAGCGGCGGCATGGAATATGCGCGCGACCTGGCCGACCAGATGGTGGCGCAAGGCAAGGGCGTGGTGCTGGACCAGTTTGCGAATGAAGACAACCCCCGCGCGCACTACGAGACCACGGGCCCCGAGATCTGGGCGCAGACCTTTGGCGAGGTGACGCACTTCGTCAGCGCCATGGGCACGACCGGCACCATCACCGGCGTGGCCAAGTTCCTCAAGGAAAAGAACCCCAACGTCAAGATCATTGGTGCCCAGCCTTCGGAAGGTTCGCGCATTCCCGGCATCCGCAAGTGGCCCGAGGAATACCTGCCCAAGATCTACGACGCCTCCCTGGTGGACGAGCTGGTCTACGTGAGCCAGGACGACGCCGAGGACATGTGCCGCCGCATGGCGCGCGAGGAAGGCATCTTTGCCGGCATCTCGGCCGCCGGGGCCTGCTGGGTCGCGCAGGAGATTGCCAAGCGCGAGCGCAATGCCACCATTGTGTTCATCGTCTGCGACCGCGGCGATCGCTATCTGTCGACGGGTGTGTTCCCCGCCTGAGCGATGGACCGGGACCCAGGCCGCATCCCAGCGGCCTTTTTTGCTCTGTGTGCACGGAAGGTAGGGCCTGATGAGCCATGAAATGCGTTTTTGCCCCAGTTGTGCCACCACCCTGCAGCGGGTGGCGCAGCAGGAGGATGGGGGACTGAAGGAGCGGCTGCGCTGCCCGGCGTGCGACTGGACGCACTGGGGCAACCCGACGCCGGTGTTGGCGGCCGTGGTGGAAAACGATGACGGGCAGGTGCTGCTGGCGCGCAATGCGCTGTGGCAGGAGGGCATGTTCGGCCTGATCACCGGCTTCATGGAGGCGGGTGAGTCGCCCGAGGCCGGCATCTGCCGCGAGGTGCAGGAAGAAACCAGCCTGCGCGTCAAGGCGCTGCGCATCCTGGGCTCGTGGGAATTCCTGCGCATGAACCAGGTGCTGATTGCCTACCACGTGCGCGTGGATGGCGAGGTCAAGCTTTCGCCGGAACTGGTGGAGTACCAATGGAAAACGCCGCAGGAGGCGCGTTGCTGGCCATCGGGCACAGGCTACGCTTTGGCGCACTGGGTGCGCAGCAAGGGGCTGGAGCCGCAGTTTGGCGCGTTCAGGCCCAACCAGTCGCCGGAGCCGGATCCGGCCAAGTGGCCCCTGCAGCACTGGAGCCACGACGAGCGCTTCGTGCTGCCCCCGCAATGGTGAGTCAAAACCACAGTTGCGGCGCTGCGCGGTGCGGCTGCCTACAATGACCGCTTGTTACAGGAACACACGCCATGGACATCCACAAGGAAATCGACACCCGGGGCCTGAACTGCCCCTTGCCCATCCTGAAGGCCAAGAAGGCGCTGGCGGAGATGGTCAGCGGCCAGTTGCTCAAGGTGGTGGCCACCGACAACGGTTCGCTGCGCGACTTCCAGGCCTTTGCCAAGCAGACCGGCAACGAGCTGGTGCAGCAGGACACGGTGGGCGGTGAGTACATCCACATCCTGCGCCGCCGCTGATGCGATCTTGAAATTGCATAGCTGTTAGCGCACAAAAGGCCTGCATTTGCAGGCCTTTTGTGTTGGAAGCGCAGGATGGTCGCGCGTCAGATGCTCAGATTTTTCAAGTACTCGCGGAAATGCGCGCCCACGTCGGGGTGCTGCAGGGCCAGCTCCACCGTGGCTTCCAGGAAACCTTCCTTGCTGCCGCAGTCGTAGCGCTTGCCTGCGTACTGGAAGGCGTAGACGGTCTCGTGCGCCATCAGGCGCTCGATGGCATCGGTCAGCTGGATCTCGCCACCCACGCCCTGGGGCTGGTTGCGGATTTCGTCAAAGATGCGCGGCGTCAGCACGTAACGGCCGGCCACGCCCATGCGTGAGGGGGCCTTCTCGGGGGCGGGCTTTTCCACGATCTCGTCGATGCGCAGCAGCGGGCCACCGGCCGGCTCGCCCTTGACGATGCCGTAGCGCCTGGTGTGCTCCAGCGGCACCTCTTGCACAGCCAGCAGCGAGCGGCCCTGCTTGGCAAACGCATCCACCATCTGCTTCATCACGCCTGGGCCGCCTTGGGTGCCGCGCATCAGGTCGTCGGCCAGGATGACGGCAAAGGCCTCCTGGCCCACCAGCGGCTCGGCACACAGCACGGCGTGGCCCAGGCCCAGGCTGCGAGGCTGGCGCACGAACAGGCAGTTCATGTCGGCCGGGGCAATGCTGCGCACCAGGTCCAGCATGGCGTGCTTGCCGGCGTTCTCCAGCTCGTTCTCCAGCTCGTAGGCGGTGTCGAAGTGGTCTTCGATGGCGCGCTTGCTGCGCCCGGTGACAAAGATCATGTCGCGGATGCCGGCCTCATAGGCTTCTTCCACGGCGTACTGGATCAGCGGCTTGTCCACCACGGGCAGCATCTCCTTGGGCGAAGCCTTGGTGGCCGGCAGAAAGCGGGTGCCCAGGCCGGCCACGGGGAACACGGCTTTGCGGACGCGGGTGGGGTGGGACATGCAAATTCCTTTTCGAGTTCTGGATGGCAAAAAGGCGCAGTTACCTGCGCCTTGGGTTGCTCAGCGAGAAAGCATATCAGCCCAGGCGGGCCAGTTGCTCCTGAATGCGGGCCAGGGTGGCGCCAAATTCCGCCACGCGCTTCTTTTCCTGTTCCAGCACGGCGGCGGGGGCCTTGGCGCAGAAGGCTTCGTTGCTCAGTTTGCCGTTGGCCTTGGCGATTTCACCTTCCAGGCGCAGGGCTTCCTTCGACAGGCGGGCCTTCTCGGCAGCCACGTCGATTTCCACGAACAGCGCCAGGCGGGCATCACCCACCACGGACACGGGGGCGGACTGGGCTTCGGCCTGCCAGGTGGCTTCGTGGTCGAAGACCTTGACTTCGCTGAGCTTGGCCAGGTTCTTCAGCACGTCGGCATTGGCGCGCAGGAAGTCGGCGGCCTCGGCGCTGTCGCCCTGGGCCAGCAGCGGCAGGCGCTGGGCGGGGGAGACCCCCATCTCGCCGCGCAGGGTGCGGCAGGCGTCGACCATCTGCTTGATGCGGCCCACGTAGGCGATGGCGGCTTCGTCGATCTTTTCGGGCTGGGCCTCGGGGTAGGCCACCACGGCGATGGAGTCGCCGGCACGGCCAGCCACGGGCGCCACCTTCTGCCACAGCTCTTCGGTGACGAAGGGGATGATGGGGTGGGCCAGGCGCAGGATGGTCTCCAGCGTGCGGATCAGCGTGCGGCGCGTGGCGCGCTGCTGGGCCGCGTTGCCGGTCTGGATCTGCACCTTGGCGATTTCCAGGTACCAGTCGCAGAACTCGTTCCAGACAAAGTCGTAGATGGCGTTGGCCACGTTGTCCAGGCGGTACTCGGCAAAGCCCTTGGCCACTTCGGCCTCGACCTTTTGCAGCTGCGACACGATCCAGCGGTCTGGCTGGCTGAACTGCAGGTAGCCACCGGCGCAGTCGGCTGCGGTGTGGTCCTGCAAGCCGCAGTCGTAGCCTTCGCAGTTCATCAGCACAAAGCGGCTGGCGTTCCACAGCTTGTTGCAGAAGTTGCGGTAGCCCTCGCAGCGCTTGCTGTCGAAGTTGATGGAGCGACCCAGCGAGGCCAGGGCGGCAAAGGTGAAGCGCAGCGCGTCGGCACCGTAGGCGGGAATGCCTTCGGGGAATTCCTTTTGCGTGTTCTTGCGCACCTGGGGCGCGGTTTCGGGCTTGCGCAGGCCGGTGGTGCGCTTGTCCAGCAGGGGCTCCAGGGCAATGCCGTCGATCAGGTCGACCGGGTCCAGCACATTGCCTTCGGACTTGGACATCTTCTTGCCCTGGGCATCGCGCACCAGGCCGTGGATGTAGACATGCTTGAACGGCACGCGACCGGTGAAGTGCGTGGTCATCATGATCATGCGGGCCACCCAGAAGAAGATGATGTCGTAGCCCGTCACCAGCACCGACGAGGGCAGGTAGAGGTTGTAGTCGTCATCGGCCTTGTCGGTCTGGTTGGGCCAGCCCATGGTGGAGAACGGCACCATGGCGGACGAGTACCAGGTGTCCAGCACGTCCGGGTCGCGCGTGAGGGTCTTGCCGGGGGCCTGGGCCTGGGCTTCGGCTTCGTTCTTGGCGACGTAGAGGTTGCCTTCTTCGTCGTACCAGGCCGGAATCTGGTGGCCCCACCACAGCTGGCGCGAGATGCACCAGTCCTGGATGTTGTTCATCCACTGGTTGTAGGTGTTGACCCAGTTCTCGGGCACAAACTGCACTTCGCCAGAGGCCACGGCATCGATGGCCTTTTGCGCAATGGACTTGCCGGTGGGGTCCTGGTCGCTGACCTTGCTCATGGCGATGAACCACTGGTCGGTCAGCATGGGCTCAATCACCTGGCCGGTCCGGTCGCAGATGGGCACCATCAGCTTGTGCTTCTTGATCTCGACCATCAGGCCCAGGGCTTCCAGGTCGGCGACGATGGCCTTGCGGGCCACGAAGCGGTCCATGCCGCGGTATTTTTCGGGCGCCTCGTCGTTGATGGTGGCGGTCAGCGTCAGCACGCAGATCATGGGCAGCTTGTGGCGCAGGCCCACCTGGTAGTCGTTCTGGTCGTGCGCAGGTGTCACCTTGACCACGCCGGTGCCGAACTCGCGGTCTACGTAGTCGTCGGCAATGATGGGGATCTGGCGACCCACCAGTGGCAGTGTCACGGTCTGGCCGATCAGGTGCTGGTAGCGTTCGTCTTCGGGGTGGACCATCACGGCCATGTCGCCCAGCATGGTTTCGGGGCGGGTGGTTGCCACCACCAGTTGGCCTTCACCGCTGCTCAGCGGGTAGGCGATGTGCCAGAGCGATCCGTCCTTTTCCTGGTTTTCCACTTCCAGGTCGGACACGGCCGATTGCAGCACCGGGTCCCAGTTCACCAGGCGCTTGCCGCGGTAGATCAGGCCTTGCTGGTACAGCTTCACAAAGGTCTCGGTCACCACCTGGGACAGCTTGTCGTCCATGGTGAAGTATTCGCGGCTCCAGTCCACGGTGTCGCCCATGCGGCGCATCTGCGTAGTGATGGTGTTGCCGGACTTTTCCTTCCACTCCCAGATCTTCTGAGTGAAGGCGTCGCGGCCCAGGTCATAACGGCTCACGCCCTGGGTCTGCAGCTGGCGCTCCACCACGATCTGGGTGGCGATGCCGGCATGGTCGGTGCCGGGTATCCAGGCCGTGTTGTAGCCCTTCATGCGGTGGTAGCGCGTCAGCGAGTCCATGATGGTCTGGTTGAACGCGTGGCCCATGTGCAGCGTGCCGGTCACATTGGGGGGGGGCAGCTGGATGGCGAAGTTGTGGCCTGCCGCGGTGGCCTCGGCACCGGGCGCACCCGTGCCGCGGTAGCCTGCGTTGCCATAGCCGCGCTTTTCCCACTCGGGGCCCCAGTGGGCTTCCAGCGCGGCAGGTTCAAAGGATTTGGACAGGCTGTTCAGGCCCGGCTGGGCAATGGATTCACTCATGGCGGATTCGCAAATGAAAACGGCATCCGGCGGGTGGATGCCGTCTGTAAGCTGTTAGTTGAAAGGACGGATTGGGTGGGATTTTACCGGCCATGCTCTGCCAGCGGGCAGGCGGGGCATGGTTTGCAGCCAAATTGGCGTTGGACGCAGGTGCAGCAAGCGCTGGCAGCTATGGTTATCGCTGGTTTTGCAAGGCTGCCTGGCGCCAGGCGTGGGCCGCAGCCTGGCTGTCCTCGCGCTGTTCGGCCAGAACGGCCAGTGCCGTCCAGGCCCGTGCGCGCAGCGGGGCGTCGTCCAGGCGCTGGACCGCGCCTTGCAGCAATTGCTCGCCCTTGCCCCACAGCTGCTGCTCCATGCAGGCCATACCGGCCAGGTATTGCAGCCGGGGCTCCTGGGGCGCTGCGCGGTGGGCCGTTTCCAGCCGGGCCAGCCAGGTGGCGTCCAGCCCGTCCAGCGCCTGGGGCAGGACGGTGAACAGGCGCAGGGCCTGCGTGCTGGTCAGGGACTGGGGCGACTGGATGAACTGCTCCAGCACCGGCAGCAGCCAGCTGCGCGCTTGCTGGGCATCGCCTTGCAGTTCCACCAGCTTGCGAGCGGCGGCCAGGGCGATGTCGGGCGCGTCGCGGTCGGCCGGGTGCAGGCTGCGCCAGGTCTGTTGCAGTTGCTCGGCATCATGGGTGTGCTGGATCTGTTCGATCACCAGGCCGCGGATGATGCTGGCGGCCGCTTCGGGGGACAGGCCGCCGTGCTTGGCCAGCAGGCGGGCGGTTTCTAGGGCGGAGTGCGTGGCATGCGCCAGGCGGCTGGCCTTGAGCTGGATGCGCAAGGCCATGGTGCGGCGGCTGGCGCCGGGGGGGAGCTGCTCAAGGCGCTGCAGGGCTTCCTGGGGATCGCGGTCATCCAGGGCCCAGCGCGCGGCACGCATCTGGGCGCCTTCGCGGATTTCCTGCTGCTGTAGGCTGCCGTTGAGCGGCACATCGTCCAGCGCCTGATCGTAATGGCTGTCGCGCGCCGCCACATCGCGCAGGGCATGGGCGCTGTCGGCGGCCAGCATGTGGGCGATTGCCCGCAGGTGGCTGTCCTGGGCGAAGTGCGCGTCCTCGTGGCGCAGCTCGTCGCTGAGCTTGAGCAGGGTCTGCGCCGACTTGCGCGCTCGCACATAGCGGCCCGCCTGCAGGTGCGAGAAGCTGGCCACCAGCGCCTGGTAGAGGTTGCGTTCCTTTTGTTGCTGGCGCCAGCGCTTGGCCTGGTGGGGCAGCATGACCAGGGCCGAGAAGGCCCGCAAGGCCGCATAGGCCAGGGCGAACACGGTGAACAGCAGCAGCAGCACCATGTTGAGCGACAGGTCCACCCGGTACGGGTGCCAGAACAGGCTGACCATGCCCTGGTTGTTGCCAGCGAACAAAGCCAGTGCGACGGCCACGGCGAACAGGCCGACAAACCAAAGTGCTGCGCGCATCATGGTGGGGGTCCTTTCGCGCGCTTACAGCCCGGTCGCTGCGGTGGACAGCGTGGTCAGCGTGTCTTCCAGCGACGGTTGTTGGGTGGCTTGCAAATGCGTCTGCAGCTGGGCCAGGACCGATTGGGCCTGGTGGGTGCGGCGCGATCCGACCTCGAAGTACTTGTTCAGCGAGGCCTGGGCCGCACCGATGTCGGCGCGGGCCGCATCGAACTGGCGCGCCAGCACGGCCAGGCGGGCGTTCAGCAGCTTGAGCTTGAGGTTCTCGCGCAGGAAGAAGGCTTGCTCGGGCGCCATCAGCATGGCATCGGCGTGTTCGATGCGGCTCACGCGCAGCAGGTCGCGGGCTTCATCGCGCGTGCCCTGCCAGATTCTGTGGCCCCAGTTGCTCCACCATGCCCACTGCGCGGGGGTGACGGTGGCATCTTGCGCGGCCTGCGGCTGCGGCGCCTTGCGTTCGGGTTGCCGCTGGGTGTCCTGCAGGGGGGCGCTGTTTTGCACGTGCAGGTCATCGACCAGGCGCACCACATCGTCCAGGCGGGCCAGCAGGCTGGCGGTGTCGGTGACTGCGGTTCGGGACAGGCGCTCCAGATCCCGTTCCATGGCTTGCTGCACGGTGATCAGGCGTGGCTGGGTGGAGCGCTCCAGGCGCTTGATGCTGTGGTGCAGGGCGGCCACCAGGGGCTCCGTGCTGCCTGTCAGCTGGGCCTGTTGCTGGGCCATGCGGATGGCCGACTCCAGATCCACCACCAGGGTTTCGTCGCGCGAGCGGGTGAGGTTTTGCACCAGCGTATCCAACTGGCCGCGCTGCAGGCTGACCTCGTTCACACGGGCTTCCATCACCGACAGCTTGGCGCTGGCATCCCGCACCAGGTCCTGCGACTCGCGCGCCAGGGCGCGGGCCTCGACGGCCTGGGTGGTGGCCTCGGCCGTCTGCCGGGCCAGCTGTTCCTGCATGCCATCGACTTTCTGCCAGAGCATCAGGCTGCAGCCCAGGCCGGTGGCGCCGACCACCAGGGACAGCCACGCCCAGGCCGGCGTGGCGGCGTGGGGAACGCCGGGTTTTTCAAACGGTACGGCCTGCGAGGCAATGGGGGCGCTGTCAGGGGAGGTCATGCAATGATTTTATCGAGGCCACAATGCCTTGCACGGTGGGCGGTGTGTCGATCACGGTGCCGAAACCCGCGTCGCGTGCTTGCTGGGCAATCCGCGGATGGGTGGCCAGGGCGGTGTGCGCTTGCCAGGACCATGCGGGGTTGCTCCGTCGCAAATGTTGCACACATTCGGAGCTGCTGAACAACCAGAGGGCATTCTGCGCGCGCAACGCGGCGATGTCCTGCAGCAAGGCCGCGCCATCGGCGGGGGGGTGGCGCTCATACACCGGGGCAAAGTCCACCTGCACCCCCTGGCGCTGCAACTGCTCGGTCAGCCAGACCCGGCCACGGCCCGCGGCATCCTGCCCGTCGCCACCACGCACGATCAGCACGCGCTGGCCGGTGCGGACCTGGGTCTGGATCTGGGCCCACAGGGATTCGGAGTCAAACTGCGCGGCATCGGCCGCAGGCTGGTCGATCTGTGCCAGGGGCACGCCGACTGCCAGCAGGGCCTTGGTGGTGCCGGGGCCGGGGGTCCAGATGCGCGCCTGGGCAGGCCAGACACGGTGCGTGGTTTGCAGCTGGTCGGCGAAATAGCGCACGGCATTGCCGCTGACGAACATCAGGGCGCTGTAGGTGTCCAGCTGTTGCAGTGCGCAGGCCAACGCTGCCTGGGCCGCGGGACTGCGGCTGGGGCCAATTTCCATCAGGGGCAGACAATGGCTGGGTACGCCGGCCGCCTGCAGCTGCTGTGCCCACAGGGTGGCATCCGGTTGCGGGCGGGTGACAACGAGCAGCGGCAGCATCCGGCTGTGCTAGGCGTTGGTGCAGACCTTGGCACCGCCCGCCTGCAGGCGGCGTGCCACGTCCGTACCCAGGGCCTCGGCCTGTTCCAGCGTGGAAACCGGTGCGGTTTGTTGCACCTGCACCAGGGGCAGGATGCCTTCGGGGTCACCCCAGGCAGCATCCAGACGCATCAGGCCCGCGTCCAGCACGGCGTGGGCGGCCAGGGGGACCGAACAGCTGCCCCCCATGCCGCGGCTGACGGCACGCTCGGCAGCCACGCGCAGCCAGGTTGGCAGGTGGACCAGCGGTGCCAGCGCCTGCGCCAGGTCCTGGCGGTCGGTGCGAATCTCGATGCCCAGGGCGCCCTGGCCCGCGGCGGGCAGCATGGCGGTGGGTTCGAAGATGCTGCGGATGCGATCGGTCATGCCGAGGCGCTTCAGGCCTGCCGCGGCGAGAACGATGGCGTCGTACTGGCCTTCGTCCAGCTTGCGCAGGCGGGTGTCGAGGTTGCCGCGCAAGGGTTCGATCTTCAGGTCGGGGCGCAGCGCCTGCAGCAGCACTTGGCGGCGCAGGCTGGACGTGCCGACGACAGCGCCCTGGGGCAGGGCGTCCAGGTCGGCGTAACGGGGTGATACGAAGGCGTCACGGGGGTCTTCGCGCTCCATCACGCACGCCAGGGCAAAGCCCTCGGGCATGTCCATGGGCACGTCCTTGAGCGAGTGCACGGCGATGTGGGCGGTGCCTTCTTCCAGGGCCACTTCCAGCTCCTTGACGAACAGCCCCTTGCCGCCGACCTTGGACAGGGTGCGGTCCAGGATCTGGTCGCCCTTGGTGGTCATGCCCAACAGTTGTACCTGGTGCCCCTGGGCTTGCAGCAAGGCCTTGACATGCTCGGCCTGCCACAGTGCCAGGCGGCTTTCACGGGTGGCGATGACAAGCGGGGGGAGGGGGGTGGCGAGGGTCATGACTTCAGTGGTTTGGCGTGTGCCTTCGGATCAACGGAGGATGCTAGCATGGCAAGTTGCCATAGAAACCGGTGGGAGTATTCATGAAAAAGCTTGCTGCGCAAAAGAACGACCAAGATCAAAACGCTGTCTCTTTGCAAGCCAAGGGTGCACGCAAGAATGACAAGGATCTGCCGCTGATTGAGGATATCCGGCTGCTGGGACGCATTCTGGGGGACATCATCCGCGAGCAGGAGGGGGTGGCGGTCTACGAGCTGATCGAGCAGGTGCGCCAGCTGTCGGTGGCCTTTCGCCGCGATCACGACCATGAGGCCGACAAGGCCCTAAAGAAGCTGCTCAAGGGCCTGAGCACGGACCAGACGGTCAGCGTGATCCGTGCCTTCACCTACTTTTCCCATCTCGCGAATTTGGCCGAAGACCGCCACCACATCCGCCGCCGGGCGGTGCATGAGCGTGCCGGCAATACGCAAGAAGGGAGCGTGGAGGTGGCGCTGTCTCGGCTGCGCTGGGCTGGCATCACGCCCGATGAGATTGCGCAGACCCTGGCCCAGGCCTATGTTTCCCCGGTGCTGACGGCCCACCCCACAGAGGTGCAGCGGCAGAGCATCTTGCAGGCCGAGCACGACATCGCCCGCCTGCTGGTGGAGCGTGATGACATCCAGGCCCGTGCCCAGCTGTTCAACAGCGCCAAGGATGCGCTCAGCCCGCGTGAGCTGGCGGCCAATGAAGCCATGCTGCGCGCCCGCGTGGCGCAGCTGTGGATGACGCGCTTGCTGCGGTATTCCAAGCTTACGGTGGCCGATGAAATCGAAAATGCACTGAGCTATTACGAGGCCACCTTCCTGCGCGAAGTGCCCAGGATCTACGCAGCCCTGGAGGAGGCCCTGGAAGGGCGTTCCATCCACAGCTTTCTGCGCATGGGGCAGTGGATTGGCGGGGATCGCGATGGCAACCCGAATGTCACGGCCGACACACTGAAGCTGGCGCTGTGCCGCCAAAGCGAAGTGGTGTTGCGCCACTACCTGACCGAGGTGCACTACCTGGGGGCCGAGCTGTCCATGTCGGCACGCCTGGTGGACGTGTCGGCGGCGATGCGGGCACTGGCCAATGCCTCCCCGGACAGCAATCCCCACCGTCAGGACGAACCTTATCGCCGTGCCTTGACCGGCATTTATGCGCGCCTGGCCGCAACGCTGGAGCACCTGACCGGGGGGCAAGCAGCCCGCCATGCCGTGGCGCCGCAGAACCCGTATGTGCAGGCCGAGGAACTGCTCAGCGATCTGCTGGTGATTGGTGATTCCCTGCGTGCGCACCACGGCGAGAGCCTGGCCGCGCAGCGCCTGAACCCCTTGATCCGCGCGGTGAAGGTGTTCGGTTTCTGCCTGTCGACGGTGGATTTGCGCCAAAGCTCGGACAAGCACGAGGCGGTGGTGGCGGAGCTGCTGGCGGTGGCCCAGGTCGATGCCAACTACGCGCAGCTGGATGAGGCCCACAAGTGCGCGTTGTTGCAGCGTTTGTTGCAGGAGCCGCGGCCACTGCGTGTGGTGGCTGGTCAGTATTCGGAGTTGGCCTGCAGCGAACTGGCGATTTTCGAGGCTGCCAAGGAGATGCGTGCCCGTTACGGGCGGGATGCCATCATCCACTACATCATCAGCCACACCGAAACGGTCAGCGACCTGCTGGAAGTGCTGCTGCTGCAAAAAGAGGTGGGCCTGCTGCAGGGCTGCCTGGACCAGTCGGATGCCCGGCTGGATCTGATCGTCGTGCCCTTGTTTGAGACCATCGGCGATCTGCGTGCCGCCGCCGACATCATGCAGGCCTACTACGCCATCCCCGGTGTGGCCGCGCTGCTGCAGCGTTCGGGCGGCGTGCAGGACATCATGCTGGGTTACAGCGACAGCAACAAGGATGGCGGCATTTTCACCAGCAACTGGGAGCTGTACCAGGCCGAGCTGGCGCTGGTGGAGCTGTTCGATCAACTGGGCCAGCAGCATGGCTTGCGGCTGCGCATGTTCCATGGCCGTGGCGGCACGGTCGGTCGCGGCGGTGGCCCCAGCTACCAGGCCATCCTGGCGCAGCCCCCGGGCACCGTGCGCGGCCAGATTCGCCTGACCGAGCAGGGCGAGGTGATCGCCTCCAAGTACGCGAATCCGGAGATCGGCCGGCGCAACCTGGAAACCCTGGTTGCCGCCACGCTGGAAGCCACGTTGTTGCAGCCCACCAAGCCGGCCACCAAGGCCTATCTGCAGGCGGCAGAGCAGCTGTCCCAGGCCAGCATGGCGGCCTATCGCAAGCTGGTGTACGAGACCCCGGGGTTTGCCGACTACTTCTTCGGCTCCACCCCCATCCGTGAGATTGCCGAACTCAACATCGGCTCACGCCCGGCGTCGCGCAAAGCCACGCAGGCGATTGAAGATCTGCGTGCCATCCCCTGGGGGTTCAGCTGGGGGCAGTGCCGCTTGACCTTGCCAGGCTGGTATGGCTTTGGTTCTGCGGTGGAGGCCTTTGTGCAACTGGAGGGGGCGGATCCACGCAGTCAGCTGGCATTGCTGCAAAAAATGTACCGCCAGTGGCCGTTTTTCCGCACGCTGCTGTCGAACATGGACATGGTGATCGCCAAGAGCGATCTGGCCCTGGCATCGCGCTACAGCGAGCTGGTGACCGACACCCGCCTGCGCAAACGCATCTTCTCCAGCATCGAGGCCGAGTGGCTGCGCACCACCGATGCCTTGGCGCGCATCACGGAAGAGAAGGACCGCTTGGCCAGCAACCCGGCGCTGGCGCGTTCGATTCGCCACCGTTTCCCGTACATCGACCCGCTGCACCATCTGCAAGTGGAACTGGTGCGGCGCTGGCGTGCCGGCCAGGTGGATGAGCGCCTGAAAAACGGCATCCATATCTCCATCAACGGGATCGCAGCCGGCTTGCGCAACACGGGCTGATTCTCGACGTCGAGCACCCTTGAAAAACTCCAACCAGTGTGCTGGTTGGAGTTTTTTACGTGGCCCAAGAAAAAAGGCCTGCATCAGTGATGCAGGCCTGGCCTCCTCCGCTCTGGTGAGTCCCAGAGCATTCCTCATTTGTTTGTCTCGCCGCACTGTGTGTGGCGATGGGATGGATTGTAGGAATGAAATGGCAGTCTGTCAGCAGAAAGGCCATTTTTTCGTAAAAGATGTCTTATATAAAACATGTTTTCTTTTGGTGATAAAAGGCATTCTTTGAGAGATGTATTTTTGTTTTAAGTGGTTGATTTTTAAATGGTTAATAGATTTCTGAAATTATTGAATGGCAAGATTCGTCATTGGTATTTTTGCAAATACCCCACCCGGGGTGTCAGTCATTGACCCGGGAAAATGGCGTCACTGGGGCTGGGGATGCCCGGTTTTCTGGCGGACCCGCACGATGAGATCCAGACCGACCAGCTCCAGGTGTGGGGGAATGTCGGGAATGCTGGGCCACTGCAGCATTTCGGCCGGCAGGTCTTCCAGGGTCCCCGTGTCTTCGTGGTAGATGTGCGAGTGCGTGTCGGTGCGGGAGTCGTAGACCGTGCGCTCGGGATCCAGGCGCAAGGCACGCAGCAGGCCTTTTTCGACAAACAGCGGCAAGGTGTTGTAGACCGTGGCCCGGGACAGGCTGGGCAGCAGCTTGCGTGCTGCGGCCAGGATGTCGTCGGCCGCCAGGTGCACTGGGGCATGCAGCAGCACCTGGGCAATCGCCATGCGCTGGCGTGTTAGCTGGATGTCCGCGCTGCGCAGCCGGGCTTCCAGTGCGTGTGGGGTGGTGGCGAGGGAGGTGGAAAGAGGCTGGGCTGTCATGTCGGTGGGTGGTGAGAACCTGAAAAAGCGGCATCCGCACAAGGCGCTGCAGCACCTTGGCGGATGAAAGCACGCTCAAAAGTCAGCGCAAAGTCCCGAGGACCAGGCGTGCTTACTTTTTAGCGAAGGGCTGTGGGCGCGGGGTCTTGTCGCTGGAGGGCGGCAGGATTGGCATGGTCAGCTGGGGCTGATCACCGGTCAGGGTCTTCAGGAAGGCCACGATCTTGGCGTTCTCCTGGGGCGTGAACTTCTTGCCCAACTGAATGCGACCCATGGTGTCCACGGCTTCGCTCAGCGTGTCCGCCGCACCGTCGTGGAAGTAGGGGTAGGTCAGCTCGACGTTGCGCAGGGTGGGGACCTTGAAGTTGAAGCGGTCGGCATCTGTGCCGGTGACCGCCACGCGGCCTTCGGCGGGGTTGTTGGTCTTGTAGGCTTCGACCACGCCCATGCGCTGGAAGGAGTTGCCGCCCACGGCCGTGCCGTTGTGGCAGGCCACACAGCCACTGTCGCGGAACAGCTTGTAGCCTTCCAGCTCGTCCTTGCTCAGCGCCTTCTGGTCGCCCTTGAGCCACTTGTCAAAGCGCGAGTTGGGGGTCACCAGGGTTTCTTCGAAGGCGGCGATCGCATCGGTCACCTGGTCGATGTCGATCTTGTCCTTCTTGAACACCTGCTTGAACTCGCTCAGGTAGCCGGGGATGGAGTTCAGCATGTCCACCGCCAGCTCGTGGGTGAATGCCATCTCCATGGGGTTGGCAATCGGACCACCGGCTTGTTCCTTCAGGTTGGCGGCACGGCCATCCCAGAACTGGGCCACGTTGAGGCTGGAGTTCAGCACCGTGGGCGAATTGATGGGGCCTTCGGCCCAGTTGTGGCCGATCGAGGTCTTGAGGTTGTCGCTGCCGCCCATGGACAGGTTGTGGCAGGAGTTGCACGAAATGAAGCCGGACTTGGACAGGCGTGGATCGAACCACAGCTTCTTGCCCAGTTCCACCATCGCGGGGTTGGTCACCTTGTGGGCGACCAGGGGAGAGATTGGCTCGTTGTTGGGGGACATCGCCCAGGTGGCGGCGGATGCCAGGGCTGCAACGGTCATGGCAGCAGCAACGAGGGGGCGCAGTTTGAGTTTCATGTGTGGCTCCAAAGCACTTGTCGTTTTCAAAGGCACGGACAACTCGGATCGAGCGGACCGTGGCCATCTGCTCCGTCTGGCGGTGTGACCTCAGGATGAACACAGGGTGTTCCCATGGACGACTTGGCTTAGACCCAGTCCAGATGGCAATCCCATTTCACTGGATACTGAAATTTGTGACATTGCGCCGCATCAAACCTAGGGCCGTTGCCGGTTTGTCAAGTGACTTGCGGACCCTGGGGGTCCACGCTTAGCATGCGTGCGGCCGGCGGTATGCCAACATACGGCCACGTCAAAAATCACAACCCACAGGGAGACAACAGCCATGACCAGCACCTTCGACCAACACCTGGATCGCAATGCCGCCAACTTTGCAGCGCTGACCCCGCTGAGCTTTCTGGAGCGCACCGCCAGCGTCTATCCCGAGCGCCTGGCCATCATCCACGGCGACTTGCGCCAGACCTGGGCACAGACCTATGCGCGCTGCCGCCAGCTGGCCAGCAGCCTGCGCCAGGCCGGGATCGGCAAGAACGACACCGTGGCCGTGATCCTGCCGAATACACCGCCCATGGTGGAAGCCCACTTCGGCGTGCCCATGGCCGGGGCGGTGCTGAACACCTTGAACACGCGCCTGGATGCCGAGGCCCTGGCCTTCATGCTGGACCACGGCGAAGCCAAGGCCTTGATCGTGGACCCCGAGTTCGCGCCGGTGATCACCAAGGCCCTGCAGCTGCGCGAACGCACCCAGCCCATCCTGGTGATCCAGGTGGACGATGCCCTGTACGGCGAGGCCGCCGTGCAGGTCGGCAGCGTCCGCTACGAGGACTTCGTGGCCCAGGGCGATGCCGCCTATGCCTGGGAGCTGCCCGAGGACGAGTGGGATGCGATTGCCCTCAACTACACCAGCGGCACCACCGGCAACCCCAAGGGTGTGGTCTACCACCACCGCGGTGCGGCCATCAACGCCATCAGCAACGTGCTGGAGTGGGACATGCCCAAGCACAGCGTGTACCTGTGGACCTTGCCCATGTTCCACTGCAATGGCTGGTGCTTCCCCTGGACCGTGGCGGCCCGCGCCGGGGTCAATGTCTGCCTGCGCCGGGTCGAGGCCAAGGCCATCTTTGACGCCATGCGCGAGCACGGCGTCACCCACTACTGCGGCGCGCCCATCGTGCAATCCCTGCTGGTGAATGCGCCGGCCGAGCTGAAAGCGGGCATCCCTGTCGGGGTGAAGGCCATGGTGGCCGGTGCCGCGCCCCCGGCCTCGATGATCGAAGGCATGGAGGCCATGGGGTTCGACCTGACCCACGTCTATGGCCTGACCGAAACCTACGGTCCCGCCACCGTCTGCGCCAAGCACGCGCGCTGGGACCAGCTCGATATTGGCGAGCGTGCCCGCCTCAATGCCCGCCAGGGCGTGCGCTACCACCTGCAGCGCGAAGTGCGGGTCATGGACCCCGAGACCCTGCAGCCCGTGCCCCTGGATGGCGAGACCATGGGCGAGATCATGTTCCGCGGCAACATCGCCATGAAGGGCTACCTCAAGAACCCCAGCGCCACCGACGATGCCTTCCGCGGCGGCTGGTTCCACAGCGGCGACCTGGCCGTGCAGTACCCCGACGGCTACATCCAGATCAAGGACCGCAGCAAGGACATCATCATCTCCGGCGGAGAGAACATCTCCTCGATCGAGGTCGAAGACGTGCTCTACCGCCACCCCGCCGTGCTGGCGGCGGCGGTGGTGGCCAAGCCCGACCCCAAGTGGGGCGAGACACCGTGCGCCTTCCTGGAAATCAAGCCGGGCGCCCAGGTCAGCGAGGCCGACATCGTGGCCCACTGCAAGCAGCACCTGGCCGGCTACAAAGTGCCACGTGCCGTGGTGTTTGGCGAACTGCCTAAGACCAGCACGGGCAAGATCCAGAAGTTCGAGCTGCGCAAGCAGGTCGGCTCGGCCAGTGCCATCGTGGTCTGATTTTCAGCATTGATAGCTACCAGCGCATACCTAGCAAGCGCTGGAGCCGTTTTTGATGCTGAAAGCCTAGGCGTTTGCCCGGTGTCCTGCGCCGGCGCAGATGCGCCTATACTCACGGCTGCTCCGGGGTGTGCGAAAGCGCTGAGATGCGAACCACTGTGAAAACAGTGGCCAGCGAACCCGACGAACTTGATCCGGTTCATACCGGCGGAAGAAGAGCGGGACCCTGAAGCAGGGCCAGGAATGGACAGGCACATGGGCTTTTGCAAGGCCAGGCAGGTGCCCACCATCCCCAGGCACAGCAAACCCCAGGCGCCTCGCGCACTGGGGTTTTGTCTTTTGGGGATGGAACACCGGGCGTGTCAGCCTTGGTCGGAATCGGTGGATTCCGGTGGCGTCGGTCAGGCATTGTGGGAGCAATGCCAGGGCTGGAGCCAGGTGCAGGCGAAGGTGGATGGCGCCAGCCATCTCCCACGCCATCAGAGCGGCCCAGCACTCCACGGAGCGTTTGATGAACTTCACACGCTTTTTGGAGACCGCGATGAACGCCCCCGATGCCATCTTTACGCCCGCCGCCGGCAATGCCCCCGATGCCGCCCGTTTCGCCGACCTGCTGGCCCAGTCGCGCCAGCCATTTCCGGCATCCACCAAAAGCTACCTGAGCGGAGCCATCCACCACGATCTGCGCGTGCCGGTGCGCGACATCGCGCTGACCAATGGCGAGCAGGTCAGTGTCTATGACACCTCGGGCCCCTACACCGACCCCAGCGCCCCCATCGACGTGCGCCAGGGCCTGGCCAGCGTGCGCGGTGCCTGGATCGAAGCGCGCGGTGACAGCGAGTTCTATGTCGGCCGCCCGCGCGTGGCGCTGGACGACGGCGGCAAGCGTGGCGAGGAAGACGCGCGCGTGGCCCAGCTGCGCGCCGAGGCGGCCGCGCTGCAACGCCAGCCGCGCCGCGCCAAATCCGGCCAGAACGTGACCCAGATGCACTACGCCAAGCGCGGCATCATCACGCCCGAGATGGAATACGTGGCCCTGCGCGAGAATGGCCGCCGCGAATGGATGGCGCAGTACCAGCAGGACGCCGTGCGGGAAGCGCGTCTGGCCGGCAACAGCCTGGGCGCCGCAATCCCCAAGATCATCACGCCCGAATTCGTGCGCGACGAAGTGGCACGCGGCCGCGCCATCATCCCGGCCAACATCAACCACCCCGAGATCGAGCCCATGGCCATCGGGCGCAACTTCAAGGTCAAGATCAACGCCAACATCGGCAACTCGGCCGTGACCTCGAGCATCGAGGAAGAGGTGGAAAAGCTGGTCTGGGCCATCCGCTGGGGTGCGGACAACGTCATGGACCTGTCCACCGGCAAGAACATCCACACCACGCGCGACTGGATCGTGCGCAACTCGCCCGTGCCGATCGGCACCGTGCCCATCTACCAGGCGCTGGAGAAGGTGGGCGGCATTGCCGAAGACCTGACCTGGGAAATCTTCCGCGACACCCTGGTCGAGCAGGCCGAGCAGGGTGTGGACTACTTCACCATCCACGCCGGCGTGCGCCTGGCCTACATCCACCTGACGGCCCAGCGCCGCACCGGCATCGTCTCGCGTGGCGGCTCCATCATGGCCAAGTGGTGCATGGCCCACCACCGCGAAAGCTTCCTGTACGAGCACTTCGAAGACATCTGCGACATCATGAAGCAGTACGACGTGTCCTTCAGCCTGGGTGACGGCCTGCGCCCAGGCTGCGCCTCGGACGCCAACGACGAAGCCCAATTCGCCGAACTCAAGACTCTGGGCGAGCTGACGCAAGTGGCCTGGAAGCACGACGTGCAGACCATGATCGAAGGCCCCGGCCACGTGCCCATGCACATGATCCAGGCCAACATGACCGAGCAGCTCAAGCACTGCCACGAGGCGCCGTTCTACACCCTGGGCCCGCTGACCATCGACATCGCCCCCGGCTACGACCACATCGCGTCGGCCATCGGCGCGGCCATGATCGGCTGGTTCGGCACGGCCATGCTGTGCTACGTGACGCCCAAGGAGCATCTGGGCCTGCCCGACCGAGACGACGTCAAGCAGGGCATCATTGCCTACAAGATCGCGGCCCACGCCGCCGACGTCGCCAAGGGCCACCCGGGCGCGCGTTCGCGCGACGATGCCCTGTCACAAGCGCGTTTCGACTTCCGCTGGGAAGACCAGTTCAACCTGGGCCTGGACCCCGACACGGCGCGCGCCTTCCACGACGAAACCCTGCCCAAGGACAGCGCCAAGGTCGCCCACTTCTGCAGCATGTGCGGGCCCAAGTTCTGCTCCATGAAAATCACCCAGGAGGTGCGCGACTTTGCCAAGCAGCAGGGCGTGGCCGAAGAGCAGGGGATTGCCGCCGGCATGCAGGCCAAGGCCGAGGAGTTCAACCGCACGGGCGGGGAGTTCTACATCCCCATCGCCAGCGACACCACGGCGCGTTAAGTGCCAAATAGGCTTTCAGCGCTTGTCTGGTGAGCGCTGACAGCTATTAAAAATAAAGTGCCCCTGGGCCGCGGAATGCCCCCGCTGGCGCAGGGGCGTGGCCGTGAGGTGGCGGGTGGTATTCAGGCACACGGCCTGGGGGCTTTGATGATTATTTTTTGCATCATCCGATGCCTGGATGATGGCGAAATATTAAATCTGATTAATCAAACACTGCAAATCAATACCTGGATTGGATTTGCATGATTATTTCTTAATGTTTTGCATGAAGCGTAGTTAATATAATCTGCGCTAGGTGGTATTACGTAAAAAAATCGACATTTCTGCCATGAAGATACGCCTCCTCGATGCAATGGAGGTGTGATGTTATCTAGAGATTTACGGGATATTCTGGCCGGCCTGTTTGTGGCCGCGGTCGGATTATTTTTTGCCATCGCTGGAAGCGGCTATGCCATGGGTTCCGCCGCGCGCATGGGGCCCGGGTATATGCCGGTGATCCTGGGCTGGGTGCTGTTTGCCCTGGGGGTGTTGATCGTGTTGCCCGCCTGGTTCCGCCCAGGCGACCGCATCGTCGTGCACTGGGACAGCCTGGCGGCCTCGTTGGGGGCACTGGTGGTATTTGCCTTTTTGCTGAATACCCTGGGCGTATTTTTCAGCACCATGATTGCCGTATTGGTGGCCAGCCTGCCCAAACCGATGCACATGGGCATGCGCCTGGTGATTTCCGGCATCATCGCCGTGATTACCGTCCTGATTTTCATCGTCGGTCTGAATATGACGATTTCCATGTTTCCTGAATTCTGATTGTCACGATGGAATTATTCAATAATCTGTTGATGGGGCTGCAGGTGGCTTCCGATCCCACCATCCTGTGGTATTGCTTCCTGGGGGTGTTTCTCGGCACGGCCGTGGGCGTCCTGCCCGGCATCGGTGCCCTGGCGGCCATCTCGCTGCTGCTGCCCATGACCTACCACATGTCGCCCACCGCGGCGATCGTGATGCTGGCCGGCGTGTACTACGGCGCACAGTACGGCGGATCGACGGCCTCGATCCTGATGAATTTGCCCGGGGGGCCCGCGTCGGCGGTCACCTGCCTGGATGGCTACCCGATGGCCAAGAACGGCAAGGCGGGCATTGCCCTGTTCATCACCACGATCGCGTCCCTGGTCGGCGCCATGATCGGCCTGGTGCTGCTGGTGCTGTTCTCGCCCGCGATTGCCGAGGTGGGCCTGAAGTTCGGCCCTGCTGAACTGTTTGCCATGATGGTGCTGGGCCTGGTGGCGGCCTCGTCCATGGGCACCGGCTCCCCGGTCAAGGGGCTGGCGATGGTGGTCATGGGTGTGCTGCTGGGCATGGTGGGCACTGACGTGAATTCCGGTGCCGCCCGCTTCACCTTCGATATTCCGGAGCTGATGGACGGCATCAACCTGGTGGCCCTGGCCATGGGCCTGTTCGGTGTGGCCGAGGTGGTGCGCAACATCCACGGCCAGGACGACTCGCAGAAGGTGGAGAAGGTCACACTGCGCTCTATGATCCCCGCGCGCGAGGAGATGAGGCGCAGCTATCCCGCCATGCTGCGTGGCTCGGCCCTGGGCTCGGCCTTGGGAGCGTTGCCTGGCGTGGGCCCGTCGATTGCCGCGTTCATGTCGTATGCGATTGAAAAGCGTGTGGCCAAGGATCCCAGCCAGTTTGGCCAGGGCGCCGTGCAAGGCATTTCTGCCCCCGAGTCCGCCAACAACGCTGCGGCGCAGACCGCCTTCGTGCCGTCGCTGTCGCTGGGAATTCCCGGGGATGCGGTGATGGCCATCATGCTGGGGGCGCTGATCATCCACGGCATCACGCCCGGGCCGATGCTGATCAACGAGCAGCCCGAAATGTTCTGGGGCCTGGTGGTCAGCTTTGCCATCGGCAATCTGATGCTGGTGCTGCTGAACATTCCCACCATCAGCATCTGGGTGTCGCTGCTGCGCATTCCGTTCACCTGGCTCTATCCCGCCATCCTGGTGTTCGTGGCCCTGGGGGTGTACAGCGTCAACAACAACCACTTCGACATCTACATGGTGGCCGGGCTGGGGGTGCTGGGCTACCTGTTCATGCTGCTGCGCTTCGAGGCCGCGCCGCTGCTGTTGGGCTACATCCTGGGGCCGATGGTGGAGGAAAACCTGCGCCGCGCGCTGCTGCTGTCGCGTGGCGATCCGGCCATCTTCTTTGACCGGCCCATCAGTGCCACCCTGCTGTACGTGACCCTGGCCATGCTGGGCTGGACCCTGTTCAAGTTCCTGCGCCGCAGCCTACGTACATCTCACATCTGAGCGCGCTGCGCTTCCCGACAGAATGGCTCTGGGGCATGGTGGTGCCCCAGAGCCATTCGTGAACCTGCCGCCCCCTGGGGCGGCTTTGTCCTGTGCCCACCGTTGTGGTGTTGACGCATGAAGCATATTTTGTTGATTGAAGACGATGCAGCGATTGCGGAGTACATCTCCAGCAACCTGTGTCCAGCCACCTACCAGGTCGTGCATGTGACCGAGGCCAACAGCGGCCTGCAGCATGCGCTGTCACGCGCCTGGGATTGCATCTTGCTGGATCGCATGCTGCCCATGGGGGTGGATGGGCTGGATGTGCTCAAGGCCCTGCGGGCCGTGGCCAACACCACGCCGACCATGGTGGTCAGCGCGCTGGGCCAGACGGACGAGCGCGTGCGCTGCCTCAAGGCCGGGGCGGACGACTACCTGCCCAAGCCTTTCATCATGGAGGAGCTGGAGGCCCGCATTGAGGCCCTGGTGCGCCGCACGGCAACGTCCACGCCCCCAGCCAGCCATGTGCTGCAGCTGGGGGACCTGCAGGTGGACCTGATTGCGCACGCGGTGTTCCGCGCGGGCGAGCGGATCGCGCTCAACCCGCGCGAATTCAAGCTGCTGGGCTATCTGCTGAAGAACGCCGGGCAGACCGTGACGCGCACCATGGTGCTGGAGAACGTCTGGGCCTACGACTTCCAGCCCGAGACCAACATCATCGACGTGCACATCAGCCACTTGCGGCAGAAGATTGACGTGGGCGGCGGGCCTTCGCTGATCCGCACGGTCCGCGGGATGGGCTACCGCATCGACGTGCCCGTGGCGATGTAAATGACCACGGCGACGCACCCCGTGCTGGGGCCCTTGCACCGGGCCTGGAAATCCAGCTCCTTTCGGCTGGCGCTGTGCTTCAGCGCCGTGGTGGTCAGCATCCTGGTGGGCACGCTGTCCGTGTACTACGTGGAGATCGTGGGCACGGTCAGCCAGCGGCTGGATGACTATGCGCTGCGCAACAGCAAGCGCCTGCTCAGCGCCTATGCCCAGCAGGGCGAGGCCGGGCTGGTGGAGGAGATCCAGCGCCTGGTCAGCGACGGCATCGACAGCCAGGATGAGATCTTCATTTACCAGCACTTGGATGGCGCAGTCTGGGCGGGCAATGCCACCATCGACCTGGTGCATGCGCCGCGTGTGGCGGCGCTGCAGGATTTGCCCGTGGAGCAGGAGGCGCGCAGCTTCAATGGCCGGGTCAAGATCGACGACCTGGGGCAGCAACGCTTCTTGATTGTCGGCAGTGACCTGCAGGCCCTGACCGACATCCAGCACCGCTACATGAAGGCCACGGCGCTGGCGCTGGGGCTGGCGGTGGGCCTTTCGCTGCTGGGCGCAATGGTGTTCCGCCGCCTGATGGACAGGCGTGCCGCGGAAGTCCGCCAGGCGATCCGCCAGGCTGGGCAGGGCAACCTGCACTTTCGCATTCCCATGAACCGCAAGAGCGATGAGTTCAGCCTGCTGGAGCAGGACATCAACCAGATGCTGGAACAGCTGGAGCAATTGGTGCGCGGTATCCGCCATGTGTCGCACATGGTGGCGCACAACCTGCGCACGCCGTTGAACCGCGCGTTGCACCGGGTGCAGGCGGCCAAGCTGGCGCCGGAAATCCTGCGCCCGGCGCTGCTGGACCAGGTGCAGGAGGAGCTGGATCACCTGCAGCGCCTGTTCAGCAAGATGCTGCTGCTGGCCGAGGTGGAGGCCGGGGTGGGGCAGCACAACTTCGAGCCCTTGGATCTGCAGCAGGTCCTGCAGGAGGTGCTGGAGTACTACGAACCGCTGTTCAGTGACCGGCAGGTGGAACTGCAGCTGGCGCTGGAGCCCGGTGGCTGGGTGTTGGGGGACTCGCACCTGCTGGCGAATGCGATGTCCAACCTGCTGGACAACTTCCTGAAATACGGGCTGTCCGCCGAGCAGCGCTGCCTGGAAGTGCACCTGCAGCGCCAGGGCCACGAGGTGCAGCTGCGGCTGCGCGACCATGGTGTCGGCGTGGCGCCCGCGATGCTCGAGCGCCTGTCCGAGCATTTTGTGCGCGACCCGCAGCACCAGCAGCAGCCGGGGCATGGCCTGGGGCTGGCCAGCGTCAAGGCCATCGTGCGCTTGCACCAGGGGCGCATCGGCTGGCGGCTGGCGCAGCCTGGGCTGGAGACCTGGGTGCGCCTGCCACTGCACCAGCCCTGAACGCAGGCCGGGCCGTCAGGGCCCGGGCCACCCGTTCACTTCCAGTACTGGCACTTGCTTTCGGCCTTGGTGGTCCAGACCTGGTCGGCAGGCAGCTTCTTGATCAGCTTGTAGTAATCCCAGGTGCCTTTGGATTCGGCCGGGGACTTCACTTCCATCAGGTACATGTCGTGGGCGTAGCGGCCATCGGGGCGGATCACGCCTTCGCCAAAGAAGTCCTTGATGGGCTTGCTCTTCCACTCGGCCATGACCTTGTCTGCTTCCAGCGTGCCGGCGCGCTGGGCGGCTTGCAGCCAGGTCATGGTGGCCGAATAGTCGGCGGCCTGGATTTCGCTGGGGCGGCGCTTGGTCTTGGCCATGAACTTGTCGGCGAACTTGCGCGACTCGTCGTTCATGTCCCAGTACCAGCTGGTGGTGAACTGCAGGCCTTCGGTGTTCTTCACGCCCAGGCTGTGGATGTCGCTGAAGAAAATCAGCAGGCCGGCCAGCTTCATGCCCTTGGTGACGCCGAATTCGCGCGCCGCCTTGATGGAATTGATGGTGTCGCCACCGGCATTCGCCAGGCCCAGTATCTGGGCCTTGCTGTTCTGGGCCTGCAGCATGAAGCTGGAGAAGTCGCTGGCGTTCAGCGGTGTCCGGACCGCCCCCACCACCTTGCCGCCATTGGCCTCGACGATCTTGGAGGTGTCGGCTTCCAGCGCATGGCCGAAGGCGTAATCGGCCGTCAGGAAGAACCAGCTCTTGCCCCCGGCTTCCACCACAGCCTTGCCTGTGCCCTTGGCCAGGGCCACGGTGTCGAAGGCGTAGTGCACGGTGTAGGGGCTGCACTGTTCATTGGTCAGTGCAGAGCTGCCGGCGCCGTTGTCCACAAAGATGCGTTTCTTCTCTTGTGCGACCTTGGCCATGGCCAGGGCGGTGGCGCTGTTCGTGCCGCCAAACACCAGGCTGATGTCCTGCTGGTCGATCCATTCGCGGGCCTTGCTGGCGGCGATGTCGGCCTTGTTCTGGTGGTCGGCGGTGAGCAGTTCGATGGGCTTGCCCAGCAGCTTGCCGCCAAAGTCGTCAATCGCCATCTGGATGGCGACCGCCCCGTTCTTGCCTTCCACGTCGGCATACAGGCTGGACATGTCGGTGATGAAGCCGATCTTGACGGTGTCGGGCTCTTTGAAGGTCTGGGCCTGGGCAGCGGCAGACCACAGGCCCATGCCGCACAGAGCCAGAACCAGGGGAGAGAGAGCGTGGCGCATTCCGAAAACTCCTTGTGTACCGTGTGACAAAAAGGGGTTCAGATTGCGCCGCCGACGCCATCTTTCCAACTGGGGCAAGCACGGGCGGGGAATGTCCTTGCTTGCCACGCAGGTGGACTTTGTGCTGCGCTCTAGGGCGCTGTGGCGGTGGTCGCGGGGGCGAGGTCGGGGATGGTGGCCGGCTGGGCCACCTCGGGCGCGCGGTTCTGGCGTGCGGCCTTGACCTCCTGGCCCAGGTCGTACACGGCGGTGGCGTAGTAGCTGGACCAGTTGTAGCGCGTGATGGTGTAGAAGTTCTGGGTGCCGACGAGGTAGCTGGGCGCGGCTTCGCCGTTTTTCAACTCGATCAGCGCCAGTGGGCCGTCATGGTCCAGCCCGCCCTGGGGCACCACGCCCAGCTCGACCATCTGGGCCGCCGTGAAGCTGGGGCGGATGTCCGGTGCCAGCAGGGTTGGCAGGTTCAGGCGGTCGGTGTTGAACAGGGCGGTGTACCAGACCGGCTGCCCGCTGACCCAGCCATGCGCCTTGAAGTAGTTGGCCACCGAGCCGATGGCATCGGCTGCGCTGTTGAACAGATCGATGCGTCCATCGCGGTCAAAGTCGACGGCCCACTGGGCCCAGCTGGTGGGCATGAACTGGCCCAGCCCCATGGCCCCGGCGTAGCTGCCGCGCGGCTCCGTGGTGGGGGTGCCAACGTTGTGCATCATCACCAGGAACTGCTCCAGCTCACCCTGGAAATAGCGCTGGCGTTCTGCGGCCCGCGGATGCGCCTGCGGGAAATCGAAGGCCAGGGTTGCCAGGCTGTCCAGCACGCGCAGGTTGCCCATGTTGCGGCCGTAAATGGTCTCGACGCCGATGATGCCGACCACCATTTCGGCGGGCACGCCAAACATCGTCTCGGCACGCGCCAGGGTGTCGGCATTCTGGTCCCAGAAGCGCACCCCGGCGTTGATGCGCACCGGGTCGATGAAGCGGCGGCGGTAGTCACCCCAATCGCGCGCGGTGGTGCTGGTCTTGGGGGCCGGCGTCATCAGGCGCGGCACCTGCGGCAGGAAGCGCGCCTGCGCCAGCTGGGCCTGGATCCATGCCAGGTCCAGGTGCTGGCGCGCGGCCATTTCGCGCGCCCAGCGCTGGGCATCGGCGCGTTGTGCATACGGGGCGCTGGCGGCCGTGCTCTTGGCAGGGTTGTTTTTGGGCGCGCGGGGTGCGCTGTTCTGTGCGTCTGCAGGCAGGTGGGTGGCGCAGCCTGTGACTAGGCCGAGCAGGAACAAGGAGGGAAGCAAACGTTTCATGGAGTACGGGGGCTGGGCCAAATCAAAGCGCGGTATGCACGCCGCAGCTGGGCCAGGCTGGGCGTCTGGGGGCCATGCGGTGCATAGCGCCATTGTTCCATCTGCAGCAGCCACTGCTGCAGTGGCTGGGATTCATCCCCCCATTGTGCTTGGGCAGCGGCCGCCAGGGCCTGCAGCCCCCGCGTGTCCGCATGCTCCAGGCCATGGCGCTGCAACTGCTGCCGGGCCTGCTGCATCAGGCGCAGCCAGGGGTCGGCCACCCAGCGCCGGCGCCAGCGCTGCCAGGCCGCACCGAGGGTGGCGAGGGCCAGCAGGCTGCTCAGCCCGGCTGCCAGTTGCGGGATGCTCCAGTCGGTCCAGCCCAGGCGCTGTAGCAGGGCCGACTGGTCGCGCGGGGTGTAATTCAGCACCCAGTCGTTCCAGCGGTGGTTGAGGGCTTCCCAGTTGGCGCGCAGGCGGCGCAGGACGTCGGGGCTGATGACCTGGTCCATGGCGCCACCGAAGGCTGAGGTGGGCGGTGACAGCCGTTGCAGCTGCTCGGTGCGCGAGGGCGCCACGGCCGAGGTGGGGTCGATGCGCAGCCAGCCCTCGTGGGGCAGCCAGACTTCGGTCCAGGCGTGGGCGTCGCTTTGGCGCACGGTCCACAACCCGTCCACCGGGTTGCGCTCGCCCCCCTGGTAGCCGGTGACGATGCGTGCCGGAATGCCGGCGGCGCGCATCAGCACCGTGAAGGCCGAGGCGATGTGCTCGCAAAAGCCGTTGTGCGTCTCGAACCAGAAGGCGTCGGCCGTGTGCGGGCCGGGCACCACATCGGGCGCCAGCGTGTAGACGTAGCGGCCGCTGCCCAGGTGATTGAGGGCGGCCTGGACGATGGCGGTGTCATCCGTGCCGTGGTCGCGGCGCAGCGTCTGCGCCCATTGCGTGGTGCGGGGGTTCAGATCAGGCGGCAGCTGCAGGTGCTGGCGGCGCTGGAAGTCCGACAGTTGCTGGCCATAGGCGTAGTGCAGGTGGGCCTGGGCGCGGTAGCGCAGCACCTCGGTGAGGGGGCGTGCCGTCAGCCACTGCAGGTCGGCGGTGCGCTGCACCCGGCGCTGGGCATCCGGGGGCGACAGGGTGGCATCCAGGGTCAGCAGCCAGCGTTGCTGGTGGGCCTCCAGGGTGATTTCATAGTCGATGGCCGTCCCCAGCCCAGAGGCGGCGACCTGGGCCGTGGCCGGCAGCGCATACGGGGCGCCGTCGGCGTCCGCTTGCCAGTTGCGCCCGTCAAAGCGGCTCAGCACCGGCCCCCGGAAGTACAGCAAGCGCTGCGGCGGGGCTTTGCCATCGGGGCTGTCAAAGCGCACGCGCAGGGCCACGCTGTGGTTTTGCGCCAGCTCGGCCACTTGGCCGACGGTCATGTCGTTGGACAGGCCGGTCGTGCCTTTGCTGGCCTGCGTGGGCAGGCCCCACAGCGGCGGCAGGCGCGGGAAGGCCAGGAACAGCACCAGCATCAGGGGCGCGCCCAGCAGCATCAGCAGGCCCGCGGTGCGCACCAGCTGCCGCAGGCTGGGGTAGCCGGACGGCATGTGCGCATTCACCAGGCAGACCAGCAGCCCCCAGACGGCCACCAGCATGGCGAGGGCCATGCTCAGCGACTGGGACTGCAGGAACAGGGTGAGCAGCGTGAAGAAGCCCAGGAAAAAGATCACCATGGCGTCGCGGCGGGCGCGCATCTCCAGGGTCTTGAGCACCAGCAGCAGGATCACCAGGACCACGCCGGCCTCGGGACCGACGATGGAGCGGAACTGCAGCGCCGTGGCACCCACGGCCAAGGCCAGCAGGGCCGCCAGCAGCCAGGTGCCCGGCAGGCGCTGGCCGCTGCGGGCTAGCCACATGCGCCAGCCCAGCAGCAGTGCCGCCAGGGCGCTGGCCCACGGCGGCAGGTAGGCCACCTGCGGCAGCAGCACCAGGGCCACCACCCCCAGCACCAGCAAGGTGTCGCGGGTCTCGCGCGGCAGGGGAGGGGTGGTGGTGGAATCCATTTTTGATAGCTGCTTGCGTAGGTTGTATGCGCGCTGGAAGGTTATTTGATTCAAAACTCTAATGCGGCGCGGCGGATTTGCCGTCCACGGCCAATGCCGCCAGGCAGGCGTGCAAATGCGGCTCGCCCATGGCCTGGGGCAATTGCTGGCCGCTGGGCAGTCGCAGCCCCCACAGCGCCTGCTGGGCGTGGGCCTGCAGCACCCAGGCGGTGAGGCGGGCGATCTGCGCCTCGGGATCGGTCAGGCCCGTGGCGCGGGCATCCAGCCACAGGCGGTCGGCCTGAGGCGCCGTGCCGCTGCGCACCACCAGGTCACCGTGGCCCAGGGCCAGGGCCGAGGCGGCTTTCTTCCACACGATGCTGCGCAGGCTGTCGCCGCGCTGGTAGTGGCGCACGTTGTCGGGCTCGACCATCCCGCCGAACTGCGGCAAGCTGGTGCCGGAGTGGGCGTGGTCCAGGTGCTGGATGGGGGGCGCCGGTGTTTCGGGGCACGGGTAGACCAGCACCCGGCCATCGGGCTGCCAATAGCTCCACAGGCGGAACACGCCCAGCGGGTAACGGCTTTCCAGCACCACCCGGGGCACGCGGTGCCAGCCGCGCTGGTGCGGCACGCTGCCCAGTTCGACCACCTGCGTGTGGCCGGCGGCCACGTCGGCATGCACCCAGGCCAGCGGGCCTTGCGAGCGGTTGAGCGCCACGGACAGGCCGTGGCGGTGCGGACCGGCGGCTGGGGCCTGCAGGTGCAGCGGCACGGTGGCGCGCTCGCCCTGGAACACGGGCTGCAGCGGCCCCAGGTGCAGTTGCAGGCCCTGCAGGTTGCGGTGGCCCACCCAGACGCTGGCCAGGGCACTGCCGGCGATCAGGAAGGTGAGCAGGTAGCCCAGGTTGAGCTGGAAGTTGATCGACGCGACCAGCAGCACCAGCAGCGTGGCCGCCAGCATGCAACCAGCGGCCGAGGGCAGCACATAGATGTTGCGGTGCCCCAGGGTGTGCTCGGCACCGGGCACCTGGCCGCGCGTGACCCAGTTGTGCAAGCGCTGTCGCCAGCGGCTGCGGGTGGGGCGCTGCGGCTCGGACATCAGGGCAGGGCGACCGTGTGCAACAGCGCCTGGACCTGCGCGACCGTGCCCCGGCCGGCACGCGCCACGGCGTGCAGGCGGTGTGCCATGGTGGGCACGAACATGGCCTGCACATCGTCGGGCGATGCGTAGTCGCGGCCGTGCAGCAGGGCATTGGCCTTGGCCGCGCGCAACAGGGCAATGCCGGCGCGGGGGGACAGGCCCTGCACAAACCACTGCCCGTTGCGCGTGGCATCCACCAGGTCCTGGATGTAGTGCAGCAAGGGCTCGGCCGCATGGACCTGCAGCACCGCCTGCTGCAGCGCGGCCAGCTCCTCAGGCGTCAGCTGGGGCGGCAACTGGTCGGCATGGGCGCGGTGGCCGTGGTGGGCCAGCAGTTGCAGCTCCGACGCACGGTCGGGATAGCCCAGGCTGACGCGCATCAAGAAACGGTCCAATTGGCTCTCGGGCAAGGGGTTGGTGCCCAGCTGTTCCTGCGGGTTCTGGGTGGCAATCACGAAAAACGGCGTGGGCAGCGGGTGGGTCCGGCCTTCGATGGAGACCTGTTTTTCCTCCATGGCTTCGAGCAGCGCACTCTGGGTCTTGGGGCTGGCCCGGTTGATTTCATCGGCCAGCAGCACCTGCGCAAACACGGGGCCGGGGTGGAACACAAAGCCTTCGCGGCCCCGGTCGTAGACGGACACCCCGGTCAGGTCACTGGGCATCAGGTCGGCGGTGAACTGCACGCGGGAAAACTGCAGACCGAACGCATGGGCCAGGGCATGGGCCAGGGTGGTTTTGCCCACGCCCGGCACATCTTCGATCAGCAGATGCCCACCGGCCAGCAGGCAGGCCACGCAGTCCTGGACCTGCTGTTTTTTGCCAACGATCACCGTGTTAAGCTGATCCAAAAGAGACCGGATTTTTTGTGATGTCATGCACAGAAGGTATCCGAAAACAATGACAACAGGGGACAAGAAAAGTGGGCAAGACAGGCTATTTTTCTCATCACTCATGCCGACAGCATGAGATGGGGCCAGGGCATCCGGAGTGTCCGCAGCGCCTGGATGCGATCGAGGACCGGTTGCTGATGACCGGGGTGCTGGACGGTCTCGAACGGATCGAGGCACCCGCCGCCGCGCTCAGCGATGTCGAACTGGCCCATGACCGCATGCACGTGGCGGCCCTGCGTGGCCTGACCGACAGGCTGGTCGAAGAGCAGGCCGCCGGCGGCCCCGAATACACCCAGCTGGACACCGACACGTCCATCAACGCCCACACCTTCACTGCCGCGCTGCACGCGGCCGGCGCGGCGGTGGCGGCCACCGATGCGGTGCTGGACGGCGAACTGGAAAACGCCTTTTGCGCCATCCGTCCCCCCGGCCACCACGCCACGCGCGACAAGGCCATGGGCTTTTGCTTCTTCAACAATGTGGCGATTGCCGCCTTGCACGCCCTGCAGCGGCGCAACCTCAAGCGGGTGGCGATCGTGGACTTTGACGTGCACCACGGCAACGGCACGGAAGACATCCTGGCCGGTGACAACCGCGTGCTGATGGTGAGTTTCTTTCAGCACCCCTTCTACCCGTTCAGCGGCGACAAGGAGCCGGCCGCGAACATGCTCAACATCCCGGTGGCGGCCTACACCAAGGGCATGGACATCCGCGAGCTGGTCGAGATGCTGTGGATCCCCCGGCTGGAGGCTTTCAAGCCCGAGATGATCTTCGTCAGCGCTGGTTTCGATGCCCACCGCGACGACGATATGGGACAGCTGGGCCTCACGGAAAACGACTACATCTGGTTGACCGAGCGCATCAAGGACATTGCCCGCCGCTTCAGCAAGGGGCGCATCGTCTCCTGCCTGGAAGGGGGCTACATGATGGGGCCGCTGTCACGCAGTGTGGAAGCGCACCTGCGTGTGCTGGCTGATGTTTGAGTGGAGGTGGGTATGGATGCAGAGCTGCTGGTGCAAACGCGCGATGCGCGCGGCGTGGTCACGCTGACCTTGAACGATCCGGTGCGCTTCAACGCCCTGGGGGCCCCCATGCTGGAGGCCTTGCAGTCGGCCCTGACGGAGCTGGCCACCGACACCGACGTGCGCGTGGTGGTGCTGGCCGCCCAAGGCAAGGCCTTTTGTGCCGGGCATAACCTCAAGGACATGGCGGCCCACCCGCAGCTGGACTATTACCAGGACTTGTTCGCGCAATGCTCGCGTATGATGCTGAGCATTGCACGCCTGCCTGTGCCCGTGATCGCGCGGGTGCAGGGCATGGCCACGGCGGCGGGCTGCCAACTGGTGGCGCAGTGTGATCTGGCGGTGGCCAGCACGCAGGCCAGCTTTGCCACCAGTGGCATCCAGTACGGGCTGTTCTGTGCCACGCCCAGCGTGCCCCTGGTGCGCAACATCCCTTTCAAGCAGGCGATGGAAATGCTGTTGACGGGCGACTTCATGGACGCCGAGACGGCCCAGTCCCGGGGGCTGGTGAACCGCGTGGTGGCCCCCGAGGAGTTGGATGCCGAGGTGGAGAAGCTGGTGCAGGCCATCGTGCAAAAGCCGGCAACGGCGGTGCGCATGGGCAAGGAACTGCTGTATCGCCAGCGTGAGCTGGGTCTGCAGGCTGCCTACCAGCTGGCTGGCGAGGTCATGGCCTGCAACATGATGGATGCCGATGCCCAGGAGGGCGCGCAGGCCTTCGCGCAAAAGCGCGTGCCCCGCTGGCGCCAGTAGACCGGGGCATGCTGGGCGGGCCGCAGGCCGGCCACCCCGGCAGACTGCGCCACAATCAGCCCATTCATAGCCGCAGGGTGGTTGCACCATGGACATCGTTGACAAGCTGATTGATGACTTCAACAACTCCAGCGCCTGGCTGGAGTTTTTTATCGTGCTCGGCGGTTTGCTGCTGGCCTACGTCTGCGTGCGCTTCTGGGGCCGCCACCTGAAGCACAAGGGGCGCGCCGCCTCGGTCTGGTTTGGCTCCAACCCGCTGCATGGGGCGATGTTCCCCTTGATGGCGTTGCTGTGGATCTACATCGCGCAAGCCATCACGGTGCAGTACATGCCGGTGTTTTGGCTGCGGATCGCCATCTCGCTGCTGTGCTCGCTGACCGTGATCCGCTTCGTGGCCCGGGTGTTGAGCAAGTCGTTCCCCCAATCCACCGGCATGCGCCTGATCGAGCGGGTGTTCTCGTGGATGGTCTGGGGGCTGGCCGTGCTGCACAGCCTGGGCCTGCTGACGCAGGTGCTGGCCGAGCTGGATGCCGTCCGGCTGACGCTGGGCAAGTCGCAGATCAGCCTGCTGAGTCTGATTGAGGGCGCGCTGTCCACCGGCCTGATGCTGGTGGTGGTCCTGTGGGTGTCCAGCCTGTTCGAGCAGCATGTGATCAACCGCTGGGTTGGCGACCTGTCCATGCGCAAGGTCAGCATGAATGTGACGCGCGGGGTGCTGATCACCGTGGGCCTGCTGCTGGCGCTGTCCTGGGTTGGTATGGACCTGACCACGCTGTCGGTCATGGGGGGCGCGATCGGCGTTGGCCTGGGGTTCGGCATGCAGAAGATCGCCTCCAACTACGTCAGCGGTTTTCTGGTGCTCATCGAACGGGCCCTGCGGATTGGCGACAACGTCCGCGTCGATGGGTTCGAGGGGCGCATCACCGACATCAAGACCCGTTTCACGGTCATCCAGGCCTTGAATGGCCGCGAATCCATCGTGCCGAATGAAACCTTGATCACCCAGCGGGTGGAGAACCTGACGCAATCCGATCGCCGGTTCAGCCTGTCAACCACGATGGTGGTCGGCATGGACAGCGATGTGGAGCAGGTGCGCCAGGTCCTGCTGGCGGCGGCGACCAGCCAGCCCCGCGTGTTGGCCCAGCCGGGGCCCTCGGTGCAACTGGTGGATTTCCTGGAGCATGGCCTGCAGTTCAGCCTGAACTACTACATCAGCGACCCGCAGAACGGGCAGGGCAACATCCGCTCCGACGTCAACCTGGCGGTGCTGCAGGGCTTGCGCGCGGCGGGCATCCAGCTGCCAGTACCACGGCAGGTGCTGGAGTGGTCGGGCGGTGCGCCCGGTGCCAAAGACGTCAAGGTTGACCCTGAGGCCGTGGACCACCGGGTCTAGGTGAAGACCCTAGGTTGATCAAAAAACGCTGGGGATTTCACAAGCTGCGTGCATAAAATGGAACGATCGTTCTTTTTTATCCGCCCTGCTTGGCAACGTCTTTTTACGGGACTTGCTGCATCGCGGCATAGAATGTTCCAAGTTTACGTTTACGTCAATTCAAACAACTTGTAATCACACTGATCCAAGGAGCAGCAG
>NZ_BBJR01000036.1 GCF_000739875.1 Comamonas aquatica NBRC 14918 | reverse complement strand
GAAAACGCTGGAAGTCCAGGACAAGGATGGCAACTGGGTGACGATCAACCTTGTGGCAGGCAGCACAACGAGCGTGGCAGGCCAGCATGGCACCTTGGTGGTGAATGCAGACAAGAGCTGGACCTACACGCTTGCTGCAGCTTCCGAGCACGACAAGGCGGCGGGCAAAGACACCGAAAAGGATGAGAACTTTGCGGTACGGGTGACTGACAGTGACAACGATGTGAACACATCGGCCAGCATTGACATCACGATTAAGGATGATGGTCCCAAGGCTGAAGACGACATGAACAATGTCCGCGAAGGCGACACCCTGTCCGTCGACGCCGAGAATGGAGTTCTCCACAGCGACACCGCCGGCGCAGACGGCTGGGCTTCCGGCGGCGGCGTGGTTGGCGTGTCGCAAGGCGCCAATGTAGCGGCCGGCCCGGACAGCAACGGCAACTTCACGATCACGACCGACTATGGCACGCTGACCCTCAAGGCCGATGGCAGCTACACCTATAAAGCTACCGCCAATGCCATCACAGCCAATGTCCCGGACGTCTTCACCTACACCGTGCGCGATGCCGACGGCGACGAAAAAACGGCGGCGCTGACCATCAATATCGAAAACACGTCGGGTCCGACGGCGAATGCGGATACATCCACGATCTTTGAAAGCGGCACAGCCAGTGGCAGCAATGTCGTGTTGATCCTGGATCGCTCCGGCAGCATGGGCCCCGCTGGCAATAACGACGGAGGCAGCGATCCAGACGGCAGCGGCCCCTACACCTCTCGCATGCAGATGCTGAAGGAAGCCGTCGCCAACCTCTTCAATTCCGGTGCGGTGCATTCCGTATTCATCGTCTCGTTCGCGAGCAGCGCAACCTTCCACTCATCGGGTCAGGATGGCGGCTGGTATACCAATCTTGCCGATGCCATGGCTGCCATCGAGCAGCTGAACGCTGGCGGAACCACCAGCTACAAATCGGCGCTGGATACGGTTCGTAGTAATTTCTCCGCTCCGCCGCAGGGAGGAGACAAGCTGGTTTCGATTTTCATGTCGGACGGCAAGCCTTCCAGCGCTCTGAGCACCAGCGGAAGCTCCAGCGACGAGCAAAAATGGATCGATTTCCTTACTAACAATGAGTTTGATGACTCCTACGCGGTAGGGTTTGGCGGGCTGGGAAGCTCGGACAAGACTTACCTGGAGCCCATTGCCTGGCATCCTGGTGAAACACGAGGTGGGATCACCGTTGGTGAGAACGATCCGAATGTGAAGGTGGTGGACACCAGCGTCTCGGATCTGACCAACACTTTGATCAGCAGCGCAGGCGGCAACTCCATTACTGGCAACATCACCGACAACGACGCGCATGGCACTGCTCCATGGAGCGGCGACGGCTGGAAGCTGACGACCATCTCCTACGTGGACGGCAGCGGCGTTTCCCAGACCTACACGTTTATGTCGGCCAGCGACTCGACGACGATCGACATCTATGCGCCCAGCCCGGCCACGCCTGGCAGCATGATGCAGATCGGCAAGCTGCTGGTCTCCGCGAACGGTGAGTACCGCTTCACAGGCCAAAACAACACCGACGTCGCCGACGATATCTCCGCGACGGTGAACTACACGGTGAAGGACGCCAGCGGCGCCACGGCCTCGTCGACCCTGACGCTGACGATCCAGGATCGCAGCGAGGTGAGCGCGGCCGATGACAATGCGACGGTGAATCTCGATTCTTCGACCGTGACGGTGGCTGCATCGTCGAAGCCATTGGCGAATGAATTCTCCAGCAGCGACTCTAACCAGTGGACGTTCAGTAACGTGGTCGATAGAAACACCACGGCCAATCTGGCAACCGATGGGATACTGAGTGCGAACCTTGGTCAGTGGCAGTCGACATCGTGGAACAGCAACAGCACACTGGACGCTGCACGGAGTGGTAGCTCCAGCAACCGGACTCTTACCCTGACGGACTCCAACGGTTCTGGCAACGGCGATGCTCAGTTGGTTACGCCGACCTACACGACTGGAAACGTGGCAGGGGAAACCTTGCAGTTCCAAGTCACGGGTGTCAGCAACCTGGGTGGCGCCAACGATTCCGCTGGATGGAAGCTTTACAAGAGCGTTGACAACGGCAATGGCACGATGACATGGACGGAGGTTCAGCAAGGCTCCATCACTGGAACGCAAACCAATCCCCCCATCAAGACCAATGCTCTGGAAGCCAACACGACTTACCGGATTGTCCTGACCGTACACGATGGCACGGGTAACACCAGCAGCAGCAAAGCCAGCGTGACGTTCGACAACTTCCAGGCCAATATCCCGAGCTACCAATACACCAATTGGACGACGTCGCCGCTCAACGGCTTGGTCAAGGACAACGACAGCTGGGGCGCCAATGGCGAAGCCTCGACGCTATCGGTCTGGAACGGTACGGCATGGGTGAACGCCGCGACGACGGGCACGACGATCATGGGTGAGCACGGCACGCTGGTCATCAAGAGCGACGGTTCCTACACCTATACGCCCACCAAGCCGGACAACGGCACGGACGACGTTCCTTACCATCAGGAGCGGTTCGAGTACAAGGTGACCCAGGCGGACGGCGACACGGATTCGGCGTTCTTGAACATCACCATCAAGACGACGGGCCCTGGTGCTGTTGCGGAACTGCATGGTTCCGTGGGAGATGATGTGCTGATTGGCAGTGATGGCAATGACATCATCGTCGGTGGTGCGGGCGACGATGCACTGTACGGAGGCAAGGGCAACGATACGCTGACCGGCGGCATGGGCGATGACGAGTTTGTCTGGCTGCTGGGTGACGAAGGCACGGTGGGTACGCCGGCGGCAGAGGACACCATCATGGACTTCGGTACGGCCACTAACGGCATGGGCCAGGATGTGCTGGTGCTCAATGAGTTGTTGGTGGGTGAGGAGGATGAAACCGATCTGAGCCAGTTCCTGCATGTGGAAAAGATCGGTAGTGATACCGTGATCCAGATCCACACCCATGGTTTGTTGGATGCAGATGGCGGCAACTTCAACCAGTCCATCGTGCTCAAGAACGTGGATTTGGTGAATGGTGCCCCGATCGATACTTCGGCAGACCAAAACGCACTGATCCAGCAACTGATCCAGCAAGGCAAGATCACCATGGACGGTCACAACTAAGCCCAGCTCTACCCCGGGGCTTGTTCCCGGGGCCTTTTGCCACAAGGCGCATGCATGCAAGTGCCTGCGCCTTTTTTCTTGGATCGTGTTCACGATCTTTTTGATATCGCATCACACGCGTGCCCTGTCCTGCGTTATGCCTGCACCTCCAGCGTCTTCTCTCCGTCACACCCGCATAGGCGGGTGTCCAGTGACTGCGCTAGTAATGAGAGAGGCCGTGATGTAAGCAAAGGCCGCTGCTGGATTCCCGCCTTCGCGGGAATGACGGAGAGGAGCGGGAATGACGAGGGGGGAATGCGGGAGCGGCAGCGGCGTTGTGCAGCACAATGCCTGCGGGCTGCGCGGGTGCTGCGGCCTGGCGTTCTTCTGGCAGGGGGATGGTAGGGAAGATGGCCGTGGGCCAGAGGCAGCGCCTGGGTGTTCAACAGGGAGTGATGGATTTGTTCTGGCCGGGGTTTTCCTCTCAGCAGCAGGTACGCGGTGGCGGTGGGCTGTCACGGCGGGCTTGGCTGTTGGCGGGGGCGGCCTTGGCCGGGGGCTGGGCGCTGCGGGGCGCGCGGGCCTGGGACGAGGCTTTGCTGCACCGCCAGATGGCGGCGCGTTATGGCGAGGACGGGGTGCGCAGGCTGCAGGCCAGGCTGGAGATGCTGCGTGCCCAGGCGGGCTTGCCGGTGGCCCAGCAGCTGGAGGCGGTGAATGCGTTTTGGAACCAGCGCATTCTGGCCTCTGAAGACCTGGTGGTCTGGAAGGAGACAGATTATTGGGCCACGCCTTTGGAGAGCCTGGGCCGGGGGGCGGGTGATTGCGAGGACTTTGTCATTGGCAAGTTTTTCTCGCTGGTGCACCTGGGCGTGCCGGCACAGCAGATGCGGCTGATTTACGTGCGCGCACGCGTGGGGGGCATGGGCAGCACGCACAGCATTGCGCACATGGTGCTGGGCTTTTACGACACGCCGCAGGCCGACCCCTTGGTGCTGGATAACCTGGTGGTGCGCATGCAGCCGGCCAGCCAGCGCAGTGATTTGACCCCTGTGTTCAGCTTCAACGCCCAGGGTATTTATGTGCAGGGACAGCGTTCTGCGCCGGCAGAGCGCATCAACCGCTGGCAGGATTTGCAGCAGCGCATGCGCAAGGAGGGCTTTGATGCGCTCTGAGCCCGCTGCTTGCCGCGCTGCTTGCCGGGTGCCGCAGACCGTGGCCCCTGGCGCGCTGCGGTGCTGCAGCATTTTTTTGGAAAGGCCTTAAGCCATGTCGTTGCTCAAGCAGCTTTTACTCAGTGTGTCGGTGGCGATTGTGGGGATTTTGCTGGGCACGCTGGCGCTCAGCATTGATGCGGCGCGCAGCTATCTGACGCAGCAGCTGCAATCGCAAAGCGAGAATGCCGCGTCTTCGCTGTCGCTGTCGCTGTCCCAGCCGGGCAACCAGGACCCGGTCACGCAAGAGCTGCTGATGGCTGCCTTGTTCGACACCGGGCAGTTTGCGGCTATTGGCCTGCGGGCGCCGGATGGGCGTGTGCTGTTCGAGCGCCAAAGCCCAGCGCTGCAGAGCCAGGGGCGCGCGCCCGCGTGGTTCCGCCACATGCTGCCCTTGCCGCAGCCCCAGGCCGAGCGGGCCATCAGCGACGGCTGGCGGCAGGTGGGCAACCTCAGCGTGATGGTGGACAACCGGTTTGCCATGGATGCGCTGTGGTCCAGCAGCATCCGGATGACTGGGCTGATTCTTGTGGCGGGCGGTGCCTGGGCTTTGTTCGTGGGCCTGCTGCTGCGGTGGTTCCGGCGGGTGCTGCACGAGGAAATCGAGGCCCAGGTGCTGCGCATCGGCACCAGCCAGAGCGATGTGGCCGACGTGGGCGAATCGCGCGTGGCGGAGCTGACCTCCGTGTCCCATGCCATCCAGCACACCCATGTGCGCGTGCAGCAAGCGGCCCAGGCGCAGACGCAGCGCATCGAACACCTGGAGCTGGAGACCAACAGCGACCCGGTCACCCAGCTGCCCAACCGCAAGTACTTCGTCAACGAGCTGCAAAAGCTCCTGCTCAGCGGGCCGCAGGCCCAGGGGCATGTGCTGATGGTGCGCCAGCGCGACCTGCAGGCCATGAACACCAGCTACGCGCGCCACGAGGTCGACGAATGGCTCAAGAGCGTCTGGCAGCAGGTGCAGCAACTGCTGGCCGACAACGCCCAGGTGCAGGCCCAGCTGGCACGCCTGAATGGCAGTGACTTCGTGGTGCTGCTGCCCGGTGGGCTGGGCCCTGAGGGCATGCACATGGTGCAGCAACTGCGCAAGCTGCTGCAGTCGCAGAACCTGGCGCTGGGGGCGGGGCAGTGGACGCGCTGGGCGTTTGCGCTGACGGCCTTCATCGGCACGGACACGGTGGGCGATGTGCTGTCGCGCCTGGACCGTGGGCTGATGCAGGCCGAAAGCGCAGGCCATGGCGATGTCGAGTACGCCGAGGCCACGCGCCAGCCTGGCCACATGGTGGCCGGCGAGCGCAATTGGCAGCAACTGCTGAGCATGGCCCTGCAGACGCCCCAGGCCTTGCAGATCGCGGTGCAGCCCCAGACCAGCACCTCCCTGGTGGGCACCGATGTGCGCCATGAGGCGTCCCTGGAGCTGCACGAGCCCGACGGGCGCGTGCTGGGCGGCGCCTTCTTCCTGCCGGCGGCCGTGCGCCTGGGCATGTCGGCCGACTACGACCTGCAGGCGCTGTCGCTGGGCTTGCAGTGGCTGGGCCAGCACCCGGGCGAGACCCTGGTGGTGCGCGTGTCCGTGCCGTCGCTGGAGCAGGACGACCTGGTGCCGCAGGTGCGCAAGCTGCTGCAATCCCCGCCGGCCCAGGCCCTGGGGGCGGGGCTGGAGCAGTTGGTGCTGGAACTGGATGCGCACGCGCTGGAGGTCAACCCCGCGCGCGTGGCCGAGCTGTGCGACGAAACCGCGCTGGCCCATGTGGGGGTGGGGCTGCGTCGCCTGGACCAGTCGCCCAAGGCCCTGTGGCACCTGCCCAGCCTGCCGCTGCGCTATGTGAAGCTGGGCGGCTATTTTGCGGAGCAGTCACTCAGCAACCCGGGGGTGCGCCACCTGCTGGAGGCCATGATCAGCACCGCCCAGGACCAGGGCGTGCGGGTCTACATCACCGATGCCGTGGCGCCCGAGGCCGCGGCGTGGCTGCGCATCAAGGGTGCCAGCTTGCCCGTGCAAGGCCTGGGTTGAGGCGTGCGCCTTGGCGCGGCCCGCCTGCCGTAGCGGGCGGCGTTCGCGCTGGTGGTTCGGTGGCGTGGCATGGCAAAAAGCAGAGCGCCTTGCGCTCATGAATCCTGGGTTATAGCCACTTTGGGTTCCCAACGGGTTGGGCGCCCATGGCGGTGGCGCACAAAAAAACGCCGAACGTGTGACACGTTCGGCGTTGCCAAAGGAGGAGAACACAGCTGCCCGGTCCAGCCGGTCGGGACAGCCGGTCGGGCGCTTACACCTCGGCGCCAGACTCTTTCACAACCTTGCCCCACTTGGCGGCTTCGGACTTGATGAAGGCGTCGAACTGGGCGGGGGTCTCGATGACCACTTCACCACCCTGGTCGGCGATCTTCTTGGCCACGGCCGGGTCCTTCAGCACCTTGGTCAGCGCGGTCTGCAGCTTGGTCAGGATGGGCGCGGGCGTGCCGGCCACGGCCCACAGGCCGAACCAGGACGTGGCTTCGTAGCCCGGCACGCCGGCTTCGGCGATGGTGGGCACGTCCGGCAGTTCGGGCGAGCGCTTGGCCGTGGTCACGGCGATGGGGCGCAGCTTGCCCGAGCGCACGTGCTGGATGGCCGAGGGCATGTTGTCGAACATGACGGCAATCTGGTTGCCCAGCAGGTCGGAGATGGCGGGGGCGCTGCCCTTGTAAGGCACGTGGGTCATTTCGGCACCGGTCATGCTCTGGAACAGCGCGCCGGACACGTGGGGCGAAGCGCCGGAGCCGGGCGAGCCGTAGGTCACTTCACCGGGATGCTTCTTGGCGTAGGCAATCATTTCCTGCACCGTCTTGTAGGGGCGGCTGGGGTGGGCCACCAGCAGGTTGGGCACGTTGGCCACGCGGCTCAGCGGCGCGAAGTCCTTGACCGGGTCGTAAGGCAGCTTCTTGTACAGCGCCTGGTTGATGGCGTGCGTGCCCACGGTGCCCATGAACAGGGTGTAGCCGTCGGCCTTGGCGCGCGACGCCTGCTGCGCACCAATGTTGCCGCCGGCGCCGGGCTTGTTCTCGATGATGATGGTCTGGCCCAGTTCCTGTCCCAGTGCCTGGCCCACGATGCGCGCCAGGATGTCGGTGGTGCCGCCTGCGGAGAAGGGCACGATCATGGTCAGGGGCTTGTCGGGGTAGGCGTCAGCGGCCAGGGCCGAGCCCATGCCGGCCACGGCCAGGGTGGCGGCGGCCAGGGTTTTCAGGCCGGTGCGGCGGGTGAAAGTGCGGGATGCAAACATCAACGTCTCCTGTGTGAACAGATGCTGGTCAGAACAAGTCCCCCCGTGCGCCCGCGCAGCGGGTGCGGTGCAGTCAGTCCAGGGGGGATTGGTGGCCGCGCATGCGTGGCACGGCCATCCGGGAAGGGGCGGGGTTGCGCGCTGGCAGGCCAGCGGCAGTCCCTGTGGCGGCCCAGCTCCCTCGGCGCGGGCTGGGTGGGTGGGGTCACCCGGTGCCCAGGCCAGGCACTGCGGTGCCCGGCCCTGGCGGTGTGCAAGCGGGGGTCAGACCTTTTCGAGGATCACGGCAATGCCCTGGCCCACGCCGATGCACATGGTGCACAGCGCGTAACGGCCGCCCAGGGTGTGCAGCTGGTTGACGGCGGTGGTGGCCAGGCGTGCACCGGAGGCACCCAGGGGGTGGCCCAGGGCGATGGCGCCGCCCCACTGGTTGACGCGCGGGTCGTTGTCGGCAATTCCCAGATCACGCAGCACGGCCAGGCCTTGGGCGGCAAAGGCTTCGTTCAGTTCGATCACGTCCATGTCGGCCAGGCTCAGACCGGTCTGGGCCAGGACCTTGCGCACGGCGGGGGCAGGGCCAAAGCCCATGATGCGGGGGGCCACACCGGCAGTGGCCATGCCCACGACACGGGCGCGGGGCACCAGGTGGTATTGCTGGGCGGCTTCGGCATTGGCCAGCAGCAGGGCGCAGGCGCCGTCGTTCACGCCGCTGGCGTTACCGGCGGTCACGGTGCCGTCAGGGCGCACCACGCCTTTGAGCTTGGCCAGCGCTTCCAGCGTGGTGGCGCGGGGGTGCTCGTCCTGGCTGACCACGATGGCATCGCCCTTCTTCTGGGGGATGGTGACGTGAACGATTTCCTGGGCCAGGTAGCCGGCAGCGATGGCTGCGGCCGCCTTTTGCTGGGAAGCCAGGGCCATGCGATCCTGGGCTTCACGCTCGATCTTGAAGTCGTCGGCCACGTTCTCGGCGGTCTCGGGCATGGAGTCCACACCGTACTGCTGCTTCATCAGCTTGTTGACGAAGCGCCAGCCGATGGTGGTGTCGTACACGGCGTTGTTGCGGCTGAAGGCGCTTTCGGCCTTGGGCATGACGAAGGGCGCGCGGCTCATGGATTCCACACCACCGGCAATCATCAGGCGGGCTTCGCCGGACTTGATGGCGCGCGCGGCGGAGCCCACGGCGTCCAGGCCGGAGCCACACAGGCGGTTGATGGTGGCACCGGGGACATCGATGGGCAGGCCGGCCAGCAGGCTTGACATGCGGGCCACGTTGCGGTTGTCTTCACCGGCCTGGTTGGCGTTGCCGTACAGCACATCGTCCACGGCGGCCCAGTCCACGCCCGGGTTGCGCTCCATCAGGGCCTTGATGGGCAGTGCGCCCAGATCGTCGGCGCGCACGCTGGACAGCGCGCCGCCGTAACGGCCGAAGGGGGTGCGGATGGCGTCGCAGATGAAGGCTTCGGGTGCAGTGCTCATGGGGTGTCTCCGAGTCACGCTTGGCGGCCAGCGCCAAGTTTTTTAAAAGAAGAGCTGCCAGCGCAAGCAAGATGGGCGCTGGAGGCTGTTTGGGTATCAATTGCAATCAGGCAGTGGCAATCGGCAGGCCGACCATGGCTTCGAGTTCGGCGTGGCTCAGGCCGTCCACCAGGTCGATCAGGCGCAGGCCCTGGGGCGTGCATTCCAGCGTGCACAGCTCGGTGTAGATGCGCTTGACGCAGGCCAGGCCGGTCAGCGGGTAGCTGCAGGCCTGGACGACCTTGCATTCGCCGGTCTTGGTCATCAGGTCCATCATCACCCAGGTGCTCTTGGCACCCACAGCCAGGTCCATCGCGCCGCCCACGGCGGGGATGGCGCCGGGCTCCCCCGTGCTCCAGTTGGCCAGATCGCCCGTGGCCGACACTTGGAAGGCGCCCAGCACACAGATGTCCAGGTGACCGCCGCGCATCATGGCGAAGCTGTCGGCATGGTGGAAATAGCTGCCACCGGGCAGCAAGGTCACGGGCTGCTTGCCGGCGTTGGTCAGGTCGTAGTCTTCCTGTCCGGCCTCGGGGGCGGGGCCCATGCCGAGGATGCCGTTTTCCGACTGCAGCACGATCTCGCGGTCGGCGGGGATGTGGTTGGCCACCTTGGTGGGCATGCCGATGCCGAGGTTCACATAGGCGCCGTCGGGAATGTCCTGGGCGATGCGTTGGGCCAGTTCGTCTTTGGTACGTTTTTGATAGCTGCTCACGCTTGATACTCCTGCGCTTTAACTGTTTTTAGGCAGATTTCTTAAAGCCGCCAGCTTGCGTGGCAACACGTTCGATCGGCACCACCTTGCTCACGTAGATGCCGGGGGTGACGATGGCCTCGGGGTCCAGCGCGCCCAGTTCCACCACCTCGTGCACGGTGGCCACGGTGAACTTGGCCGCAGTGGCCATCACGGGGCCGAAGTTGCGCGCCGATTTGCGGTAGGTCAGGTTGCCCCAGCGGTCGCCTTGTTCGGCCTTGATCAGGGCCACATCGCCGTAGATCGGGTACTCCAGCACATAGTGCTTGCCGTTGATCTCGCGGGTTTCCTTGCCGGCGGCCAGCTCGGTGCCATAGGCCGTGGGGCAGAAGAACGCGCCGATGCCGGCACCGGCAGCACGCATGCGCTCGGCCAAGTTGCCCTGGGGGACCAGTTCCAGCTCGATCTTGCCGCTGCGGTACAGCTCGTCGAACACCCAGCTGTCGACCTGGCGGGGGAAACTGCAGATGATCTTGCGCACCTGGCCACTCTTGAGCAAAGCGGCCAGACCGGTGTCGCCATTGCCCGCGTTGTTGTTCACAATCGTCAGGTCGCGGGCACCCTGGGCAATCAGGCCATCGATCAGCTCCACGGGGTTGCCGGAAGTGCCAAAGCCACCGATGAGTACGGTGGCGCCGTCTTGGATGCCCGACAGTGCCTCGGCGATCGTGTCGGTGATTTTGTGGATCATGTGTCTCTGTCTCCCTACGGGACCGGTTGCAAAGTGAGGGCTTTGCTAAAATGTTCGCAATAAGAACATTTGTTCGCTGAAAGAATTATATGAATGGGATTGTCACCAAGTCGGCTGTAGAAACCACATCAGGGAAAACCCTGGATGCGTACGAAGAGGCGGAAAAGAAGCCGGGCGACACCTATGTGCAGTCGTTCGCCCGCGGGCTGGAGGTGATCCGCTCCTTCAGCGCGGACCGCCCGGTGCAGACCTTGAGCGAGGTGGCCGCCCAGACCGGGCTGACCCGCGCCGGGGCGCGCCGCATCCTGCTGACCCTGCAGACGCTGGGCTATGTGGCGTGCGCCGACGGCAAGCACTTTGAGCTGACGCCGCGCATCCTGGACCTGGGCTTTGCCTACCTGAGTTCGCAGCCGCTGTGGAACCTGGCCATGCCGGCCATGGAAACCCTGTCGGAGACGGTGCAGGAGTCCTGTTCGGCCGGTGTGCTGGACGGGTTGGAGGTGGTCTATGTGGTGCGCGTGCACGCCCACAAGATCATGAGCACCAACCTGGGCGTGGGTTCGCGCCTGCCCGCGTTCTGGACGTCCATGGGGCGCGTGCTGCTCGCCGGCCTGCCGCAGCCGCAACTGCTGGCCCTGCTGGCCAGCTGCCCGCGCGAGCCGTTCACGCGATACACCCTGACCGAGGACGCCGACCTGCTGGCGGCCATTGAGGTGGTGCGCCAGCAGGGCTGGGCGTTGATCAACCAGGAACTGGAGGAGGGCCTGATCTCCGTTGCCGCGCCACTGCACAACGCCCAGGGCCAGTGCGTTGGGGCGATCAATGTCTCGGGCCAGGCCAACCGCACCAATGCCCAGGAGATGCAGGCGCGCATCGTGCCGCACCTGCTGCGCGCGGCCCAGACCATTTCGCTGCTGATGCGCACGGCACGGCGTTGAGTGCGCCGCGCGGGATAATGCGGCGCAACTTCTGACTGGCACCCATGGCACGACTCCCCCGCCTGACCTTGCCCGGCCTGCCGCACTATGTGCTGCAGCGTGGCAACAACCTGCAGCCCATCTTTGCCGATGCCCAGGACTACGCCTGCATGAAGGACCTGCTGCGCGAGATGGGGCGGCGCTTTGCCGTGGAGCTGCATGCCTACATCCTGCTGCCCAACCAGTTGCACCTGCTGGCCACGCCGGAGACCGCCGACAGCCTGCCGCAGTTCATGCAGGCCGTGGGGCGCAGCTATGTGCGCGGCTTCAACAACCGCCATGGCCGCAGCGGCACGCTGTGGGAGGGGCGCTACCGCGGCACGGTGCTGGAGCCGCAGGCCTGGCTGCTGCCGGCCATGGTGGTGCTGGAAAGCCAGGCTGTCACCCAGGGGTTGGCTGCGCGCGCGGTGGACTATGCCTTCAGCAGTGCGCGCCACAACGCCGGGGCGCAGGTTGACGGCATGCTGCGCCTGCACCGGGCGTACTGGAGTCTGGGCGATACCCCGTTTGCGCGTGAGGCCGCCTATGCCCAACTGCTGGACCGCGGGGCCAGCGAAGAGGTGCAGGAGGTGGTGCTGCAAGCCGCGCTCAAGGGCTGGGTGCTGGGCGGGGACAGCTTCGTTCAGGGCCTGCAGCAGCAGACCGAGCGCCGCCTGACCCGCCAGAAAGCCGGCCGTCCGGTGCGCGGCGATGCACCGATAGGTTGAGGGCGGCTCTGGGTTTATTGCACCATTTGCGTGCGTCGTTTCGGCGTGTTTTTGAATGCTGTTGTTTTTGTTGTTGTTTTAAATATGTCCCTAATTTATGTTTTGCTTGTTTTTGGTGCGTATTAATTGGTATCTGACCCTAATTAAATTTTCTTGCATGGGTTAATGCGGTGACGTAATCTCGCGGTCCCTGCGATAGAAATTAGAGGATGAGCGCCATGACTACGGCTGCAGAAATTGCACATCTCCAAGAACACGGCTTGTACGCCAAGAGCAATGAACACGATGCCTGCGGTCTGGGCTTTGTCGCCCACATCAAGGGCGAGAAACGCCACGACATCGTGCTGGGCGCGCTGAAGATCCTCGAGAACATCGACCACCGTGGCGCTGTGGGCGCCGACCCGCTGATGGGCGATGGCGCAGGCATCCTGATCCAGATTCCCGACCAGCTCTACCGCGAAGAGATGGCCAAGCAGGGCGTGGAGCTGCCCCCCGCCGGCGAATATGGCGTGGGCATGGTGTTCCTGCCCAAGGAACACGCCTCCCGCCTGGCCTGCCAGCAGGAGATGGAGCGCGCCATCAAGGCCGAAGGCCAGGTGCTGCTGGGCTGGCGCGATGTGCCCGTGAACCGCGACATGCCCATGTCGCCCACCGTGCGCGAAAAGGAACCCATCCTGCGCCAGGTGTTCATCGGCCGTGGCAACGACGTGATCGTGCAGGACGCGCTGGAGCGCAAGCTGTACGTGATCCGCAAGACCGCCAGCGCGGCCATCCAGAACCTGGGCCTGAAGCACAGCAAGGAATACTACGTGCCCAGCATGAGCAGCCGTACCGTGGTCTACAAGGGCCTGCTGCTGGCCGACCAGGTGGGCGTGTACTACAAGGATCTGGCCGACCAGCGCTGCGTCTCGGCCATCGGCCTGGTGCACCAGCGCTTCTCCACCAACACCTTCCCCGAGTGGCCCCTGGCCCACCCCTACCGCTATGTGGCCCACAACGGTGAAATCAACACCGTGCGCGGCAACTACAACTGGATGGTGGCGCGCGAAGGCGTGATGGCCTCGCCGGTGCTGGCCGATGACCTGAAGAAGCTCTACCCCATCAGCTTTGCCGGCCAGTCCGACACCGCCACCTTCGACAACTGCCTGGAACTGCTGACCATGGCGGGCTACCCCATCAGCCAGGCCGTGATGATGATGATCCCCGAGCCTTGGGAGCAGCACGAGGCCATGGACGAGCGCCGCCGCGCCTTCTATGAGTACCACGCCGCGATGATGGAGCCCTGGGACGGTCCCGCCTCCATCGTGTTCACCGATGGCCGCCAGATCGGCGCCACGCTGGACCGCAACGGCCTGCGCCCCTCGCGCTATGTCGTGACCGAAGACGACCTGGTGATCCTGGCCTCCGAAGCCGGCGTGCTGCCCGTGCCGGACAGCAAGATCGTGCGCAAGTGGCGCCTGCAGCCCGGCAAGATGCTGCTGATCGACCTGGAGCAGGGCCGCATGATCGAGGACGATGAGCTCAAGGCCAACATCGTCAACACCAAGCCCTACAAGCAGTGGATCGAAAACCTGCGCATCAAGCTGGACCAGGTGGAAGTGCCCGCTGACTTCTTGGCCCCCGCGAAGGCGGCCGAGCTGCCCCTGCTGGAGCGCCAGCAGGCCTTCGGCTTCACCCAGGAAGACATCAAGTTCATCCTGGAACCCATGGCCAAGAACGGCGAGGAAGGCGTGGGCTCCATGGGCAACGACAGCCCGCTGGCCGTGCTGTCCGACAAGAACAAGCCGCTGTACAACTACTTCCGCCAGATGTTCGCGCAGGTGACCAACCCGCCGATCGACCCCATCCGCGAAGCCATCGTGATGTCGCTGGTGTCTTTCGTGGGCCCCAAGCCCAACCTGCTGGACATCAACCAGGTCAACCCACCGATGCGCCTCGAGCTGCAGCAGCCCATCCTCGACTTCGAGGGCATGGCCAAGCTGCGCGAGATCGAGCAGCACACCCACGGCAAGTTCAAGAGCGCGACCATCGACATCACCTACCCGCTGAGCTGGGGTCGTGAAGGCGTGGAAGCCAAGCTGGCCTCGCTGTGCGCGCAGGCCGTGGACGAGATCAAGGGCGGAGCCAACATCCTGATCGTCAGCGACCGCAATGTCAGCGCCACGCAAGTGGCCATCCCCGCGCTGCTGGCCCTGTCGGCCATCCACCAGCACCTGGTGCGCGAAGGCCTGCGCACCACCACCGGCCTGGTGGTGGAGACCGGCACGGCCCGTGAAATCCACCACTTCGCCGTGCTGGCGGGCTACGGTGCTGAAGCCGTGCACCCCTACCTGGCCATGGAAACCCTGGCCGACATGTACCAGCAGCCCGTGGGCGGTGTGGATGCCAAGAAGGCCATCTACCACTACGTCAAGGCGATTGGCAAGGGCCTGTCCAAGATCATGTCCAAGATGGGTGTGTCCACCTACATGTCCTACTGCGGCGCGCAGCTGTTTGAGGCCGTGGGCCTGAACAGCGCCACCGTGGACAAGTACTTCACCGGCACCGCCAGCCGCGTGGAAGGCATCGGCGTGTTCGAGATCGCCGAGGAAACCATCCGCAACCACGTCAACGCCTTCAGCGACGACCCGGTGCTGGAAACCATGCTGGACGCCGGCGGCGAATACGCCTGGCGTGCCCGTGGCGAAGCCCACATGTGGACGCCCGACGCGATCGCCAAGCTGCAGCACTCGACCCGTTCGAACAACTTCAGCACCTACAAGGAATACGCGCAGCTGATCAACGACCAGAGCAAGCAGCACATGACGCTGCGTGGCCTGTTCGAGTTCAAGAGTGATCCTGCCACCGCCATCTCGGTGGATGAGGTGGAACCCGCGGCTGAGATCGTCAAGCGTTTTGCCACCGGCGCCATGTCGCTGGGTTCGATCTCCACCGAAGCCCACGCCACGCTGGCCGTGGCCATGAACCGCATCGGCGGCAAGAGCAACACCGGTGAAGGCGGCGAAGACCCCAAGCGCTACCGCAACGAGCTCAAGGGCATCCCGATCCAGCAGGGCGAGTCCCTGGCCTCCATCATCGGCAAGGAGCAGGTGGAGTCCGACATCGTGCTGCAGGGCGGTGACAGCCTGCGCTCGCGCATCAAGCAGGTGGCGTCCGGCCGCTTCGGGGTGACCGCCGAGTACCTGGTGTCCTCCGACCAGATCCAGATCAAGATGGCCCAGGGCGCCAAGCCCGGTGAAGGCGGCCAGCTGCCCGGCGGCAAGGTGACCGACTACATCGGCATGCAGCGCTACTCGGTGCCCGGCGTGGGCCTGATTTCGCCCCCGCCCCACCACGACATCTACTCGATCGAGGACCTGGCCCAGTTGATCCACGATCTGAAGAACGTGGCCCCGCACGCCGACATCTCGGTGAAGCTGGTGTCCGAAGTCGGCGTGGGCACGATTGCGGCCGGCGTGGCCAAGTGCAAGAGCGACCACGTGGTGATCGCCGGCCATGACGGCGGCACCGGTGCTTCGCCCCTGTCGTCCATCAAGCATGCCGGCGGTCCCTGGGAAATCGGCCTGGCCGAAACCCAGCAGACCCTGGTGCTGAACCGCCTGCGTGGCCGTATCCGCGTGCAGGCCGACGGCCAGATGAAGACCGGCCGCGACGTGGTCATCGGCGCGCTGCTGGGCGCGGACGAATTCGGCTTCGCCACCGCACCGCTGGTGGTCGAGGGCTGCATCATGATGCGCAAGTGCCACCTGAACACCTGCCCCGTGGGCGTGGCCACGCAGGACCCCGTGCTGCGCAAGAAGTTCACCGGCAAGCCCGAGCATGTCGTGAACTACTTCTTCTTCATCGCCGAGGAAGTGCGCCAGATCATGGCCCAGCTGGGCATCCGCAAGTTCGACGAGCTGATCGGCCGCACCGACCTGCTGGACACCCGCAAGGGCGTGGAGCACTGGAAGGCCCAGGGCCTGGACTTCAGCCGCCTGTTCGCCCAGCCGGTCGTGCCGGCCGATGTGGCCCGCTACCACGTGGACAAGCAGGACCACCTGCTGGACAAGGCGCTCGACGTGAAGCTGATCGAGCGCTGCCAGCCCGCCATCCAGCATGGCGAGAAGGTGCGCATCATGGAAGTGGCCAAGAACGTGAACCGCTCCGTCGGCGCCATGCTGTCGGGTGCGGTCACCAAGGTGCACCCCGAGGGCCTGCCGGATGACACCATCCGCATCCACTTCGAAGGCACGGGCGGCCAGTCGTTCGGCGCCTTCCTGTGCAAGGGCATCACGCTGAACATCACCGGCGAAGCCAACGACTACACCGGCAAGGGCCTGTCGGGCGGGCGCGTCATCGTGCGCCCCAGCCATGAGTTCCGCGGCGTGTCCACGGCCAACACCATCGTCGGCAACACCGTGATGTTCGGTGCCACCCGGGGTGAGGCGTTCTTCAGCGGCGTGGCCGGCGAACGCTTTGCCGTGCGCCTGTCGGGCGCCACGGCGGTGGTCGAGGGCGTGGGCGACCACGGCTGCGAATACATGACCGGCGGCACCGTGGTGGTGCTGGGCAAGACCGGCCGCAACTTTGCGGCGGGCATGAGCGGCGGCGTGGCCTATGTGTACGACGAAGACGGCAAGTTTGCCGAGCGTTGCAACACCGCCAGCGTGAAGCTGGAGAAGGTGCTGCCCCACGAGGAGTTCCTGTCCACCGTGCCGCGCGGCATCTGGCACCACGACCAGAGCGACGACCAGCAGCTGCGTGCCCTGGTGGAGGCGCACAGCCGCTGGACCGGTTCGCAGCGTGCCCGTGACCTGCTGGACAACTGGGGCGCCGCGCGTGCCAAGTTCGTGAAGGTGTTCCCGACCGAGTACCAGCGTGCACTCGGCGAGATCTATGAACGCAAACAAAAGGAAAAGCAAGCAGCGCAAGCGCCAGCAGCTCCTCAAAAAGAAGCAGTAGCCGCGAAGTAATCACAGCCTGAAACGGTGGCGCGGCCCCGCCCGCCACCGGCACTGCTCAGCGAACACAGATTGAAGGAATAGACATCATGGGAAAGACCACCGGTTTTCTGGAATACGAACGCATCGAAGAAGGCTACCTGCCCGTGGCCGAGCGCGTGAAGAACTACAAAGAGTTCGTCATCGCCTTGACCCCTGAACAGGCCAAGATCCAGGGCGCGCGCTGCATGGACTGCGGCACGCCGTTCTGCAACAACGGCTGCCCGATCAACAACATCATCCCGGACTTCAACGACCTGGTGTACCGCGGTGACTGGGAGAACGCGATCAAGGTGCTGCACAGCACCAACAACTTCCCCGAGTTCACCGGCCGCATCTGCCCCGCGCCCTGCGAGGCCGCCTGCGTGGTGAACATCAACAACGCGCCCATCGGCATCAAGTCCATCGAGCACGCCATCATCGACCGCGCCTGGGAAGAAGGCTGGGTCAAGCCCCAGCTGCCCAAAGCCCAGAGCGGCAAGAAGGTGGCCGTGGTCGGCGCCGGCCCTGCGGGCCTGGCGGCGGCGCAGCAACTGGTGCGCGCCGGTCACGACGTGACCCTGTTCGAGAAGAACGACCAGGTCGGCGGTCTGCTGCGCTACGGCATCCCCGACTTCAAGCTGGACAAGGCCAATATCGACCGCCGCGTCGAGCAGCTGGTGGCCGAGGGCCTGAAGATCCGCACCAGCGTGCTGGTGGCGGGCAAGGACGGCCTGGGCGAAGGCAGCAAGGTCACCAACTGGTCCAAGGAAACCATCGCTCCCGAGGCGCTGATGGCCGAGTTCGACGCCGTGCTGCTGACCGGCGGTGCCGAGCAGTCGCGCGACCTGCCCGTGCCCGGACGGGAACTCAAGGGCGTGCACTTCGCCATGGAATTCCTGCCCCAGCAAAACAAGGTGACGCGCGACGGCAAGCTGAAGAACCAGATCCGCGCCGACGGCAAGCACGTGGTGGTCATCGGCGGTGGCGACACCGGCTCTGACTGCGTGGGCACCTCCAACCGCCATGGCGCGCTCAGCGTGACCCAGCTGGAGCTGATGCCCATGCCGCCCGAGCAGGAGAACAAGCCCCTGGTCTGGCCCTACTGGCCGCTGAAGCTGCGCACCAGCTCCAGCCACCAGGAAGGTTGCGAGCGCGAGTTCGCCATTGGCACCAAGGAGTTCATCGGCGAAAAGGGCCAGTTGACCGCCGTGAAGACTGTGCGCCTGGAATGGAAGGACGGCAAGATGACGGAAGTGCCCGGCTCCGAGCAGATCCTCAAGGCCGACCTGGTGTTCCTGGCCATGGGCTTTGTCTCGCCCGTGCAGACCGTGCTGGATGCCTTTGGCGTGGACAAGGATGCGCGTGGCAACGCCAAGGCTTCGACCGATCTGCTGGGCGGCTACGCCACGAGCGTGCCCAAGCTGTTTGCGGCCGGTGACATCCGCCGAGGCCAGTCCCTGGTGGTCTGGGCCATCCGCGAAGGCCGCCAGGCTGCCCGCGCGGTGGACGAGTTCCTGATGGGGGCCAGCACGCTGCCCCGCTGACCGTCGGGCCGGGGGCGCCGCATGGGCGCGGTGTCGGGGCTGCCTGGCGGGCCCCCGCACCGCCCGCCCTGGGCGCTCTGCGGAGATGCACATTCAGGCGCCTGCGGGCGCCTTTTTGCATGCTGCAAAAAAGAGAGTTGAACGCGCAGGCCTTGCAAGAGGTTGAAAGGTTTTTTGCGTTGAAACGCTTTGCAGGCTAGCGCGGGCGGCTAGGAATTAGAGAGCGGGTATCAGCGCAGCAGCACCAGGCGCGGCACCATGTCGGTGCCGCAGCAGACCACGGCGTTCTGATTCCACTGCGTGCCCCAGGCGCGGGCCGTGCTCTCGCCCATGCCCCAGACCAGCACGCTGTCCTCGCCGGGCCAGTGGCCCTGCGGGTCGTTGCCATGGCCGTCCAGCCAGGACCAGCCGGCGCGCTGCAGCGCTTGGCGCAGCTGGGCCATGCGGCGTGCGTTCAGGTGGTCGGGCAGCAATTCGCCCAACGGGTTGCAGGCGGTCAGGTAGGCGGCGCAGTGCACGGCATGGCGCTGGTAGTGCGGTGCCAGGGCGGGTTGGGGCTGCTCCAGTTGCAGCTGCCAGTCGCAGTCGTTGAGCCCGTAGTGGGTGGCGTGGTAGGCCTGCAGCAGAGGCTCGGGGAGGGCGGTGTCAGCCATGGCAAGTCCGTCGAAATGCACGCAGGCATGTGGTTTGCATGCGAGTTAATGCCCAGGCAGGTAGCAACCCAGGCTTGTCTGCGCGACAATAGCGGATTCGGCCACCGAGGCATACAGGACATGGGGTTTCCCCGGGTCTGTGGGCGGCGGCCTTCCACCGGTTGTTCCAACTCAACTTTGAAGCCATGAAAAAACGCACCCTTCTCGCATCGTTGGCCCTGACAGCTGTTCTGGCGGCCTGCGGCAAGTCCGAACCTGCCGCCACCGCCCAGGCGCCTGCTGCGCCCGCACCTGCGGCTGTGACCAAGATCGTTGTGGGTCTGGACGACAACTTCCCGCCCATGGGTTTCCGTGACGAGAAGAACGAGCTGGTGGGTTTTGACATCGACATGGCCAAGGAAGCCTCCAAGCGTCTGGGCATGGAAGTGGAATTCAAGCCCATCGACTGGAGCGCCAAGGAAGCCGAGCTGAACGGCAAGCGCATCGACGTGCTGTGGAATGGCCTGACCATCCTGGAGTCGCGCAAGCAGCACATCGCCTTCACCGACCCCTACATGGCCAACCGCCAGATCATCATCGTCAAGGCCGGCTCCGACATCAAGGACAAGGCCGGTCTGGCTGGCAAGGTGATCGGCGTGCAGGAATCGTCGTCCGCCGTGGATGCGATGAAGAAGGAAGAAGAAGTCTTCAAGAGCTTCAAGGAATTCAAGCAGTTCGGTGACAACATCACTGCGCTGATGGACCTGGAAGCCGGTCGCCTGGACGCCGTGGTGGTGGACGAGGTGGTGGGTCGCTTCCACGTGGCCAAGAAGGCCGACACCTACACCGTGCTGGAAGACAACTTCGGCACCGAAGACTACGGCGTGGGCTTCCGCAAGGAAGACGCCGAGCTGCTGGGCAAGGTCAACCAGGCCCTGAAAGACATGAAGGCCGATGGCGCCGCCGCCGAAATTTCCAAGAAGTGGTTCGGTGAAAACATTGTCAAGTAAGCTTCAAGCTTGACGCACACACCGGCGTGGCCCGCCTTGGCCACGCCGGTGTTTTTTGTAGGCATGGCTTGTGCAGCTGTGCAGCGGGGTGCCTGAGGGCGCCGGCGGCTCCCGTCAAGCGGTCGCACTGAAGGCCTTTTCCATGGATTACGTCATTTCCCTTCTGGGGCCACTGTCGCAAGGCGCGCTGGTGACCCTCAAGCTTTTCGCGATCACGCTGGTGCTCTCCATCCCCCTGGGGCTGGTGCTGGCGCTGCTGCGCCTGTCCCGCTTTGCCGGGCTGCGGGCGCTGGTGGGCGGCTACATCTGGCTGATGCGCGGCACGCCGCTGATGCTGCAGATGCTGTTCATCTACTTCGCGCTGCCCTTTGTGCCTGTGATCGGCATCCGGTTCGACGACTACCCCGCCGCCATCGTCGCCTTCACCCTGAATTACGCGGCCTACTTCGCCGAGATCTTCCGTGCCGGCATCCAGTCCATCGACCGTGGCCAGTACGAAGGCGCCAAGGTGCTGGGCCTGAGCTATGCCCAGACCATGCGCCGCATTGTCATTCCCCAGGTGTGGCCGCGCATCCTGCCGCCGCTGTCCAACGAGACCATCACCCTGGTCAAGGACACCTCGCTGATCTACGTGCTGGCCCTGAACGACCTGCTGCGCGCCGCGCGCGGCATTGTCCAGCGCGACTTCACGACCACGCCGTTCATCGTGGCCGCTGCCTTCTACCTTGTGATGACCCTGGTCCTGACCTGGGGCTTCCAGTACCTCGAGAAACGCTATGCCAAGTACGACGCCTGATGTGATGATCTCCGCCCAGGGCATCCACAAGGCCTTCGGCGGCGTCGAGGTGCTGCGCGGGGTGTCGCTGGACCTGCTGCGCGGCGAGGTGGTGGCCGTGATCGGCCCCTCGGGCTCGGGCAAGAGCACCTTCCTGCGCTGCCTGAACCACCTGGAGACCATCGACCGCGGCACTATCGTGGTCGAGGGCGAGACCCTGGCGCGCAACGACGACGCCGGCAAGGCCCACTACGCGCCCGAGGCGCAGATCCGCCAGATCGGCCGCAAGATGGGCATGGTGTTCCAGTCCTTCAACCTGTTCCCCCACCTCTCGGTGCTGGAGAACATCATCGAAGCGCCGATGCTGGTCAAGAAGCTCAAGCGCGAGCAGATCGTGCCCAAGGCCGAGGCTTTGCTGAAGAAGGTCGGCCTGCTGGAAAAGCGCGATGCCTATCCCAACCGCCTGTCGGGCGGCCAGAAGCAGCGCGTGGCGATTGCCCGTGCCCTGGCCATGGACCCGGACATCATGCTGTTCGACGAGCCGACCTCGGCCCTGGACCCCGAACTGACCGGCGAGGTGCTGCGCACCATGCGCGAACTGGCCAACGAGCACATGACCATGCTGGTGGTGACCCATGAAATGGGCTTTGCCCGCGAGGTGGCCAACCGCGTGATCTTCATGGATGGCGGCGCCATCGTGGAGCAGGCCCCCGCCGAGGTCTTCTTCGCCAACCCCCTGCACGAGCGCACCCAGGCATTTCTGCAGAACATGTTGTAAAAAAGCTGCGGTCCGGGTGACCGCAGGTTGGGATCAAAAATGCCAGCGGTGCTTGTCTAGCTTGCGCGTCTAGCTATGAATTTTGCGGATGGCGGGGCGTCATCATGGTCTTGACATACATTCGTGTATGTTAGTTCGAGGTGGCAGCGGGCGGGGCTTGCCGCTTGTCTGCACAATAGCGTTTCTTCCAATTCCTCCGTGTTTTCCATCGCATGAGTAGTCCCGCCCCCCTTGTGGAGTTGCGCAATGTCACCTTTGGCTATGGTGATCGCACCATCCTGCGCGACCTGTCGTTGCAGGTGCCGCGCGGCAAGATCACGGCCTTGATGGGGGCCTCCGGCGGTGGCAAGACCACGGTGCTGCGCCTGATCGGCGGGCAGCAGCGCGCCCAGCAGGGCCAGGTGCTGGTGGGCGGCCAGGATGTGGGGCAGATGAATGCCCAGCAGCTGTACGCCATGCGCCGTCGCATGGGCATGCTGTTCCAGTTCGGCGCCCTGTTCACCGACATGAGCGTGCTCGACAACGTCGCCTTCCCGCTGCGCGAGCACACCGACCTGCCCGAGGACATGGTGCGCGACATCGTGCTGATGAAGCTGCACGCCGTCGGGCTGCGCGGCGCGCGCGACCTGATGCCCAGCCAGGTGTCGGGCGGCATGGCACGGCGCGTGGCGCTGGCGCGCGCGATTGCCCTGGACCCGGACCTGGTCATGTACGACGAACCGTTCGCGGGCCTGGACCCGATCTCGCTGGGCACGGCCGCGCGCCTGATCCGCACGCTCAATGACACCCTGGGGCTGACCAGCATCCTGGTGTCGCACGACCTGGAGGAAACCTTCCACGTCGCCGACCATGTGGTGATCCTCGGCGCGGGCGGCGTGGCCGCCCAGGGCACGCCCGACGAAGTGCGCCAGAGCACGGACCCGCTGGTGCAGCAATTCATCCATGCCCGGCCGCAGGGACCGGTGCCGTTCCACTATCCGGCGCCCAGCCTGGAGCAGGATTTTGGAGGCCGCGCATGAACACCATCCACGCACTGGGCCTGTGGACCCGCCGCCAACTGGCGGCGCTGGGGCAGGCCGCTGGCCTGTTCCTGCGCCTGCTGGGCATGCTGCCGGCCACGCTGGCACGCTTTCGCCTGCTCGGCGACCAGATCCATTTCCTGGGCAATTATTCGCTGGCCATCATCGCCGTCTCGGGCCTGTTCGTCGGCTTTGTGCTGGGCCTGCAGGGCTATTACACGCTGCAGCGCTATGGCTCGGCCGAGGCGCTGGGCCTGCTGGTAGCCCTGTCCCTGCTGCGCGAGCTGGGGCCGGTGGTCACGGCGCTGCTGTTCGCCGGCCGTGCGGGCACGGCCCTGACGGCGGAAATCGGCCTGATGAAGGCCGGCGAGCAGCTCTCGGCCATGGAGATGATGGCGGTCGACCCCGTGCGCCGCATCCTGGCACCGCGCTTCTGGGCCGGTTTCCTCGCCATGCCTTTGCTGGCGGCCGTGTTCAGCGCCGTGGGCATCCTCGGCGGCTGGGTGGTCGGCGTGGTGCTGATCGGCCTGGACGGTGGCGCCTTCTGGGGGCAGATGCAGTCCGGCGTGGACTGGTGGTACGACCTGGGCAATGGCGTGATCAAGAGCGTCGTGTTCGGTGTGGCCGTCACCTTCGTGGCGCTGTACCAGGGCTACACCGCCAAGCCCACCCCCGAGGGGGTCTCGCGTGCCACCACCCGCACGGTGGTGGTCGCATCACTGGCAGTGTTGGCATTGGACTTCCTGCTCACCGCATCCATGTTTAGCATTTGAGGCAGCAGCCTCGAACGATGGGTTTCAACAAGGAAACATTTTTTATGCAGGCTTCTAAAAACGACGTATGGGTCGGCCTTTTTGTCTTGCTGGGCGCGGCAGCCCTGGTCTTCCTGGCGCTGCAGTCGGCCAACCTGCTGAGCCTCAGCTTCGAGCCCACCTACAAGGTGACGGCGCGTTTCGACAACATCGGCGGGCTCAAGCCCAAGGCGGCGGTCAAGAGCGCCGGGGTGGTCGTGGGCCGTGTCGAGGCGATCTCCTTTGATGACAAGACCTTCCAGGCCACGGTGCACATGGCCCTGGAAAAGCGCTATGCCTTCCCCAAGGACAGTTCCTTGAAGATCCTGACCAGCGGCCTGCTGGGCGACCAGTACATCGGGATCGAGGCCGGGGCCGACGAGGCCAACCTGGCCGAGGGCGACCGCATCACCGCGACCCAGTCGGCGGTGGTGCTGGAGAACCTGATTGGCCAGTTCCTGTACAGCAAGGCGGAAGAGGGCGGCTCTGCCGCGGTGCCCGCTCCTTGATGTCCACGTTTTCCGCACAAGGTGACACGATGAAAAGCAATTCCAACCCATCCACCGCGCTGTGGCGCCGCACCGGCCTGAGCGCGGCCCTGGCCACGGGCCTGCTGCTGGCCGGCTGTGCCAGCACCCAGGCCACGCACCCCCAGGACCCGTATGAGGGCTACAACCGGGCCATGACCTCGTTCAACGACTCGGTCGACAAGGCCGTGCTCAAGCCAGCCGCTACCGCCTATGAGACGGTCACGCCCCAGCCGGTGCGCACCGGCGTGACCAACTTCTTCGGCAACCTGGGCGACCTGTGGTCCATGGTCAACCATGCGCTGCAAGGCAATGGCGAGAAGGCCTACAACCACATGGTGCGTTTCACCACCAACACCGTGCTGGGGATCGGCGGCCTGCTGGACATCGCCACCGAGATGCAGGTCGAGCGTGACAAGCAGGACTTCGGCCTGACCCTGGCCAGCTGGGGCGTCAAGCCCGGTCCCTACCTGGTGCTGCCCTTCCTGGGCCCCTCGACCGTGCGCGACACCGTGGCCCTGCCGGCCGACTGGTGGGGACACCCGGTGGACCGCATGCACCCAGTGTCGCACCGCAACAGCCTGCTGGGCCTGCGCCTGGTTGACGCTCGCGCCAACCTGCTGAATGCCACCGACACCGTGGATGCCGCGGCCCTGGATCGCTACACCCTGATGCGGGATTTTTATTTGAAACAGCGGGATCCCGCCAGCCGCCAGCACAATGACGACAACGCTGGTCGCGTAGAGAGCTACGACGACTGAGTGCAAGAAACCAGGGCCGTGGGCCCTGGTGCGAAAGGATGATTGGATGATGCAACGCCGTACCTTGGCTGCCCTGCTGGCGGCCACCACCGCCCTCTGGATGGCCACTCCCAGCTGGGCACAAGCCCCAGCGGAAGCGCCGGACGCGCTGGTCAAGCGCCTGTCGGCCGACCTTCTGGAGACCATCAAGGCCGACCCAGAGCTGCGCAAGGGCAACATCGCGCGCATTTCCCAGGTGGTGGACACCACCGTGATGCCGCACGTGAATTTCCGCCGCATGACCTCGGCCGCCGTGGGCCCGCAGTGGCGCCAGGCCACGCCCGCGCAGCGTGACCGCCTGCAGCAGGAGTTCAAGCTGATGCTGATCCGCACCTATGCTGGCGCCCTCAAGCAGGTCAGCGACCAGCGCGTCGAGGTCAAGCCCCTGCGCGCCGCGCCCGGCGACAAGGACGTGCTGGTGCGCACCGAGGTGCATGGCAAGGGTGAGCCCGTGCAACTGGACTTCCGCCTGGAGAACACCGACGGCAAGGCCTGGAAGATCTACAACCTGAACGTGCTGGGCGTGTGGATGGTGGAAACCTACCGCACCCAGTTCGCGCAGGAGCTCAACAAGGGCGGCATTGACGGCCTGATCACGGCCCTGTCCAGCCGCACCATGGCCGCCGACGCCCAGGCCAGCAAGTAAATCCGCCATGTCCTCTACGATTGCCCTTCCTTCCGTGCTGAATGCCGATGTGGCCGTGCAGGCCCAGGCGCAGCTGCGCCAGCAAATCCAGGCGCTGCCTCAGGGCACGCCGGTGGTGCTGGACGCGGCGGCGGTGCAGTCGTTCGACTCGGCGGGTCTGGCCCTGCTGCTGGCCTGCCGCCGTGTGGCGCTGGCCCGTGGCAGCCGCCTGCAGGTCCAGGGTTGGCCCTCCAGCCTGCGGGCGCTGGCGCAGGTCTATGGCGTCATGCCCCTGCTGGACCCCGACAGCGCAGAGGCCGCGGCCGCCTGAAGGCCTCTGCCGGCGGCAGCGGTCGGATCGCCATGCGGCCTTAGAATGTCAGGCTCTCATGCCAGCCATCTCCATCCAATCCATCTCCAAGACCTACGCCACCTCCCGGGGTGATTTCCATGCGCTGCGTGATGTCAGCCTGGACATTGCCGAGGGCGAGTTCTTTGGCTTGCTGGGCCCGAATGGCGCAGGCAAGACCACGCTCATCAGCATCCTGGCCGGGCTGACCAAGCCCAGCGCCGGGCGCATCACCGTCATGGGGCACGACGTGCAGGGCGACTTCGCCGCCGCACGCAAGCAGCTGGGCGTGGTGCCGCAGGAGCTGGTGTTTGACCCCTTCTTCAACGTGCGCGAGACGCTGCGCCTGCAGTCGGGCTACTTCGGCGTCAAGCACAACGACGCCTGGATCGATGAGCTGCTGGAGAACCTGGGCCTGGCCGACAAGGCCACGGCCAACATGCGCCAGCTGTCCGGCGGCATGAAGCGCCGCGTGCTGGTGGCCCAAGCCCTGGTGCACAAACCCCCGATCATCGTGCTGGACGAGCCCACGGCCGGCGTGGACGTGGAGTTGCGCCAGACGTTGTGGCACTTCATCGCCCAGCTCAACAAGCAGGGCCACACGGTGCTGCTGACCACGCACTACCTAGAAGAGGCGGAGGCCCTGTGCAACCGCATCGCCATGCTCAAGCAAGGTCAGGTGGTGGCGCTGGATGCCACGTCCAACCTGCTCAAGACCGCCTCGGCGAACGTGCTGCAGTTCAAGACCGACGATGCCCTGCCGGCGGAGCTGGCCCCCGTGGCCCGCGTCACCGGGCGCGTGGTGCAACTGCCGGCCCAGGGGCCGCATGACATCGAGCGCTTCCTGGCGACGCTGCGCCAGGCGCAGGTGGTCATGGAAGACATGGAAATCCGCCGTGCCGACCTAGAGGACGTGTTCCTGCAGGTCATGAAGGGAGCCGCGTGATGCAGGGCTGGACCTCGCTGTTCTACAAGGAAATCCTGCGGTTCTGGAAGGTGAGCTTCCAGACCGTGGCCGCCCCCGTGCTCACGGCCGTGCTGTACCTGCTGATCTTCGGCCATGTGCTGGAAGACCATGTCCAGGTCTTCGACGGCGTGGGCTACACCGCCTTCCTGGTGCCCGGTCTGGTGATGATGAGCGTGCTGCAGAACGCCTTTGCCAACAGCTCCTCCAGCCTGGTGCAGAGCAAGATCATGGGCAGCGTGGTGTTCATCCTGCTGACACCGCTGTCGCACTGGGCCTGGTTCATGGCCTTTGTGGGCGCCTCCATCGTGCGCGGTCTGGTCGTGGGCCTGGGCGTGTACGTGGTGACCCTGTGGTTCACCCCGCCGGTGGCAGCGGCGCCGCTGTGGATCTTTGTGTTCGCCTTCCTGGGTGCGGCGCTGCTGGGCACGCTGGGCCTGATCGCCGGGCTGTGGGCCGACAAGTTCGACCAGATGGCGGCGTTCCAGAACTTCCTGATCATGCCCATGACCTTCCTGTCCGGGGTGTTCTATTCCATCCAGTCGCTGCCACCGTTCTGGCAGCAGGTCAGCCACCTGAACCCGTTTTTCTACATGATCGATGGTTTCCGCTATGGCTTCTTCGGCCAGAGCGACGTGTCGCCCTGGGTGAGCCTGTCCATCGTCGGCGTGGCCTGGCTGGTGGTCAGTGCCCTGGCCGTGCACCTGCTGCGCATTGGCTACAAAATCCGCCATTGAACCCACTTCGGCGTGCAGCCCGGTGCTGCACGCCACCGTATTTGGCGGCAGCGCAGGCGCTGCGGCCCAGAGAAATGTATGACCGCTGACCAACTTCAATCCATCATCCGCGCCGGCCTGGCCTGCGAGCACCTGACCGTGGAAGGGGATGGCCGCCACTGGTATGCCACCATCGTGTCCGCCGAGTTCGAGGGCAAGCGCCTGCTGGCGCGCCAGCGTCTGGTGTATGCCACGCTGGGCGACCGCATCAAGACCGACGAGGTGCATGCGCTGTCCATGAAGACCCACACCCCGGCAGAATGGGCGAATGCCCCGTCTGAGTGATCATCATTTCATAGCTGTTGGCGCTTGCCCCACAAGGGCTGGAGCCTGATTTCTTTACATACTCTGATTCAAGGCTCCCACGCCATGGACAAACTCCTCATCCGCGGTGGCCGTGCCTTGCACGGTGAAGTGCACATCTCCGGCGCCAAGAACGCCGCCCTGCCAGAACTGTGCGCCGCACTGCTGACGGCACAGCCCGTCACCCTGCACAACGTGCCACGTCTGCAGGACGTGAACACCATGCTCAAGCTGATCCGCAACATGGGCGTGACGGCCGAGCGCGACGAGCACGGCACCGTGCAGCTGAATGCCGGTGCGCTGAACAACCCCGAAGCCCCGTACGAGCTGGTCAAGACCATGCGCGCCTCGGTGCTGGCCCTGGGCCCGCTGCTGGCGCGCTTTGGCCGTGCCAAGGTGTCGCTGCCCGGCGGCTGCGCCATCGGCTCGCGCCCCGTGGACCAGCATATCAAGGGTCTGCAGGCCATGGGCGCCATCATTACCGTGGAAAACGGTTACATGCACGCCAGCCTGCCCGCGGGCTGGACGCGCCTGAAGGGCGCGCACATCACCACCGACATGGTGACCGTGACCGGCACGGAGAACTTCCTGATGGCCGCGGCGCTGGCAGAGGGTGAGACGGTGCTGGAAAACGCCGCCATGGAACCCGAGATCACCGATCTGGCCGAGATGCTGATCAAGATGGGCGCGCAGATCAGCGGCCACGGCACCAGCCGCATCGTGATCCGCGGTGTGGACGCGCTGCACGGCTGTGAACACGCAGTGGTGGCCGACCGCATCGAGGCCGGCACCTTCCTGTGCGCTGTGGCGGCCACGGGCGGTGAGGCGTTCCTGCGCCACGGCCGTGCCGACCACCTGGGCGCCGTCATCGACAAGCTGGTGGACGCTGGTGCGCAGGTGCAGGCCGAGGACGGTGGCATCCGCATCCGCAGCCAGGGCCGCCTGAAGGCGCAGAGCTTCCGCACCACGGAATACCCGGGTTTCCCGACCGACATGCAGGCGCAGTTCATGGCGCTGAACCTGGTGGCCGAGGGCACCAGCACGGTCACCGAGACGATTTTTGAAAACCGCTTCATGCACGTCAACGAGATGCTGCGCCTGGGTGCGCACATCACCACCGACGGCCGCCTGGCGACCGTGGTCGGCGGCGTGCCCCTGAGCGGCGCCACTGTGATGGCCACGGACCTGCGCGCCTCGGCCAGCCTGGTGATCGCCGGCCTGGTGGCCAAGGGCGAGACCCTGGTGGACCGCATCTACCACCTGGACCGTGGCTACGACTGCATGGAAGCCAAGCTGCGCGGCCTGGGCGCCGATATTGAAAGAGTGTCGCAATGAGCATCACCATCGCCCTGTCCAAGGGCCGCATCTTCGAAGAAACCGTGCCCCTGCTGGCCGCGGCCGGCATCGTGGTCACGGAAGACGTGGACAAGTCGCGCAAGCTGATTTTCGACACCACCAACCCCGAGGTGCGGGTGGTGCTGGTGCGCGCCTCCGACGTGCCGGTGTACGTGCAGTACGGCGGTGCGGACCTGGGCGTGTCGGGCCTGGACTCGCTGATCGAGCACGGCGGCCAGGGCCTGTACCAGCCGCTGGACCTGCAGATCGCCAAGTGCCGCGTCAGCGTGGCCGTGCGCAAGGGCTTTGACTACCAGCATGCCGTCAAGCAGGGCGCACGCCTGAAGGTGGCCACCAAGTACTCCACGATCGCGCGCGACTTCTTCGCCGAAAAAGGCGTGCACGTGGACATGATCAAGCTCTACGGCTCCATGGAGCTGGCGCCGCTGACCGGCATGGCCGATGCCATCGTCGACCTGGTGTCCACCGGCAACACGCTCAAGGCCAACGACCTGGTCGAGGTCGAACCCATCATGGACATTAGCTCGCGCCTGGTGGTCAACCAGGCCTCGCTCAAGCTCAAGCAGCGGACCCTGCGCCCCATCCTCGATGCGTTCGCGCAGGCGGTTGCCGCCAAGAACCCCTGATTCCCTTTCCCCACTGTCACCGTCCAAGCACTATGGAAATCGCAGCTACTCCCCTCCGTCTGTCCACCGCGGATGCCAATTTCGAGCATGATTTTGCGCAGCGCCTGCATTGGTCGGCCGACACGGATGCTGCGATCGAGCAGCGCGTGGCCGACATCCTGGCCGACGTGCAGCAACGCGGCGATGCCGCCGTGCTGGAATACACCGCGCGCTTCGACGGCCTGCCCGCCGATGGCATGGCCGCGCTGGAGCTGAACCAGGCGGAACTGAAAGCCGCCTTCGACAGCCTGCCCGCCGTGCAGCGCGAGGCGCTGGAGTCCGCCGCGCGCCGCGTGCGCAGCTACCACGAGGCGCAGAAGAAGGCCAACGGCGAAAGCTGGAGCTACCGCGACGAGGACGGCACCTTGCTGGGCCAGAAGGTCACGCCGCTGGACCGCGTGGGCATCTACGTGCCCGGCGGCAAGGCCGCCTACCCCTCCAGCGTGCTGATGAACGCCATCCCGGCCCATGTGGCCGGTGTGCCCGAGATCATCATGGTCGTGCCCACGCCCAAGGGCGAGAAGAACGCGCTGGTGCTGGCTGCGGCCTATGTGGCCGGCGTCACCCGCGCCTTCACCATCGGGGGGGCCCAGGCCGTGGCGGCCCTGGCCTATGGCACGGCCACCGTGCCCAAGGTGGACAAGATCACCGGCCCCGGCAACGCCTACGTGGCCAGCGCCAAGAAGCGCGTGTTTGGCCTGGTCGGCATCGACATGATTGCTGGCCCCTCGGAAATTCTGGTGCTGGCCGACGGCAGCACACCGCCCGAGTGGGTGGCCATGGACCTGTTCAGCCAGGCCGAGCATGACGAGTTGGCCCAGTCCATCCTGCTGTGCCCCGATGCCGCTTACATCGACGCGGTGCAGGCCGCCATCGACCGCCTGCTGCCCGAGATGCCCCGCCAGGCCATCATCGCCAAGAGCCTGAACGACCGTGGCGCGCTGATCCTGACGCGCGACATGGACGAGGCCTGCGCCATCTCCAACCGCATCGCGCCCGAACACCTGGAAGTCTCCAGCCACGACCCGCACCGCTGGGAGCCGGCGCTCAAGCACGCGGGCGCCATCTTCCTGGGGGCCTACACCAGCGAATCGCTGGGCGACTACTGCGCCGGCCCCAACCACGTGCTGCCCACCAGCGGCACGGCGCGCTTCAGCTCGCCCCTGGGGGTCTACGACTTCCAGAAGCGCAGCAGCCTGATTGAAGTCAGCGAACAGGGCGCCCAGGTGCTGGGCCAGATCGCCTCGGTGCTGGCGCATGGCGAGGGCCTGCAGGGCCACGCCCGTGCCGCCGAGATGCGCTTGAAATAAAACGCGAGCCGCAAGGTCTGCACCAGCCGTGGCGCGTCCACGGCTTTTTTTCGTCCGTTCGGTGGTGGCAGGCACGCACGCTGCGCCCGCGTGTCCCATGGCTGCCTGCCGTCGCACGGCATCTTTCAGCAGCCTGGCGGCTGCGCGCCGCCCCCAGCGACCGCCCAGGGACTAGCCTCTGCGACCGCCGCAGCCGCTTATGCCGGCGTACCACTGCCTGGGGGCAGCAGCGCCCAGCGCACCAGGGCCGGCGCCTGCCCCTGCGCACCCAGGTACAGCCGGGCGGGGCCCGGGCAGTACAGGCGCTGGCCGGCTTCGGCAAACCGGTCGTTCAGCAGGTCTTGCTGCGTGAGCCACAGCCGGCCCTGCTGGCATTCCAGCACCGCCATCCGGCCTTTGGGAATGCGCAAGGCCTGCACCGTACCGGCTGCCTGCAGAGGCAGGGGCTTCCAGGGCGGTGCTGGGGTGCAGGGTTCGGGGCCCACTCCGCCATTCCCAGCGCCTGCCGGTGCCATGGGTGACGTGTGTCGGGTTGCGCGGAAGGGGATGTGGATCGCATACATGCCGCCACTGTCGGGCAAGGCCGCGGGCGGCAACAGCCGCAGTCCGGTGTGAAGCGGACCGGTACAGGCGCAGGGCCTGGGCCTTCTGTGCTGCATGGTCGACATGGGTATCTGTACTGCAGGTGGTGGCCTGGGGTGGTACAGAATGCCGGCATGGATTCCGCTGCCTCCCTTCCTCTGTATCTGCAGATTGCCGAACCCCTGGCCCAGTGCATACGCCAGGGCACCCTGGCGCGCGGCGACAAGCTGCCTTCGGTGCGGGCGCTGGCCCGCCAGCATGGCGTGGCACAGACCACGGTGGTGCAGGCCTTCCACTGGCTCGAAGATGCGCAGCTGATCACGGCCCGCCCGCGTTCGGGCTTCTATGTGGCCGCGCGCCCGGTCCAGCTGCCGGAGCCCAGCACGGTCCAGCCCCTGCGCCGGCCGCGCGCGCTGTCCAAAGACTGGCTGGGGCAGCGTGTGCTGGGGCGCAAGCAGCCCGAGGGCATGCTGTCCTTCAGCAGCGGCACGCCGGGGCCGGACTTGCTGCAGACCGACCGCGTGCGCCGGGCCGTCACGCGCGCCGTGCAGCAGCACCGCCATCTGCTGTCCACCTACCCGGATGCCAGTGGCCACGAAGACGCACGCCGCGCCCTGGCCCGCTATGCGGTGGGCCTGGGGTGCAGCCTGGACCCGGAGCGCATCGTCATCACCGGGGGGTGCATGGACAGCGTGGCCCTGTGCCTGCGTGCGGTGACCCAGCCGGGCGACGTGGTGGCGCTGGAGTCGCCCACGCATTTTTCGTTTCTGGAGGTGCTGCAGTCGCTGCAGCTCAAGGCCCTGGAGATTCCCACGCACCCCCGCCATGGCCTGTCGGTGGACGCGCTGCAGCTGGCGCTCGACACCCAGCCGGTCAAGGCCCTGGTGCTGGTGCCCACCCTCAGCAATCCGCTGGGCAGTTGCATGCCGCAGGCCGAGCGCAAGCGCCTGGTGCAACTGGCGGCGCAGCATGGGCTGCCGGTGATCGAAGATGCCATCTATGCCGATCTGGCCGAGGGCGATGCCATGCGCCGCACGCTCAAATCCTATGACAGCAGCGGCCAGGTGATGCTGTGCCATTCATTTTCCAAGACGCTGGCGCCGGGCCTGCGCCTGGGCTGGCTGGAAGCCGGTCGCTGGACGGCGCAGGTGCGCCACATCAAGGAAATGCAGGCCGGAGGCCAGTCGGCTGTGCTGGAGCTGGCGCTGGCCGACCTGATCACCCAGGCCGGCCACCATGCCGCCATGCGCCAGTTGCGCGCCGCGATTGCGGTGCGCGTGGACCAGGCGCGGCAGGTGATTGCCCAGTGTTTTCCGGCGGGCACGCGGGTCAGCGATCCGCCGGGCGGGTTGTTGCTGTGGCTGGAGCTGCCGCAGGGCGTGGGCGCCGTGCCGCTGCACGAAGCCTGCCTGGCCGAGCAGATCCTGATCCCGCCCGGGCGGCTGTTCGGTGCGGCCGGGCGTTTCCCGCAGGGCGTGCGGATTGGCCTCGGAGGCGACTGGACCGCGCAGCATCTCGACGCCTTGCGCCGCGTGGGCGAGATTGCCCGGCATTTGCTGCGCGGTGCGACCACGGTCTGACAGGGATCTGTTGTCACACGAATTTCGTGCAACACGAATTTCGTGTACGATGGGCGGCATGAAGAACGTCACCATCACCGTGGAAGACAGCGTGCTCGACTGGGCGCGCATCGAGGCAGCACGGCGCGGCACCAGTGTCTCGCGCATGCTGGGTGACTTCATGGCCGAGATGATGCAGCGCGAGGACGCCTACGAGCGCGCCTACCTGGCCTGGCGCACGGACGAGCGCAGCTGGCAGCAGGGCGCCCAGGCGCCTGCGAAATCCGTAGCGCGCAGCGCAAGCAGCCAGCGCGCTGCAGGCCAAAAAGATGCCAAATCCACCGCCCTCGGGGATGCCGCATGAACCCGGTGTTTGTCGATACCTCGGTCCTGATCGCGGCGGAGAACGTGGGCGGCGGCGCGCTGTATGCCGCCACGCTGGACTGGCTGGACCTGCTGTGGCGCCGCCGCAGCGGCCGCACCAGCCACCAGGCCCTGGTGGAGTTCTACGACCAGGTGACCACCGCCCCCCGGCCCATGTCGCAGGGCGATGCGCGCGCGGCCATCCGCCGCTACCAGACCTGGACCCCCTGGAAAACCGACAGCGCCACGCTGGAGACCGCATGGGCCGTGCAGGCCCGCCACCAGCTCGACTTCGGCGATTGCCTGGCCGTGGCCTGCGCCCAGCACAGCGGCTGCGCGCAGATGCTGAGCCTGCACCTGCCGCATGGCGCGGAATTTGGCGGCGTGACCGTGGTGCACCCGCTGCAGCAGGCCGCACCGGCCGTGGAAGGAGCCTGAGCGCCCCCAGACCATGGCAGTCCGTGCCATGCCGGCCAACGCAGGTTCCCGCAAGAAAGTAAGACGATGACAGTGCCAGAGACCCAGCAACGAGCCATGCAACGCATCCGCGCCGATGTGCGCGCCATGTCGGCCTACCACGTGCAGCCCGCCCAGGGCCTGCTGAAGATGGACACCATGGAGAACCCCTTCCGCCTGCCGGCCGCGCTGCAGCAGGCGCTGGGCGCACGCCTGGGCGCCCTCGAGATCAACCGCTACCCTGGCGAGCGCCTGGACGTCCTCAAGCAGATGCTGGCTGACTACGCCGGCGCGCCCGCTGGCAGCGCCGTGCTGCTGGGCAATGGCTCGGACGAGATCATCACCCTGCTGGCGCTGGCCACGGCCCAGCCCACCGCGGGCGGCCGCGCCACCATGCTGGCGCCCATGCCCGGCTTCGTGATGTACCCGCTGAGCGCCCAGTTGCAGGGCCTGGACTTCGTGGGTGTGCACCTGACGCCGGATTTCGAACTGGACCTGCCCGCGATGCAGGCGGCGATTGCGCAGCACCGGCCCGCCATCACCTACATCGCCTACCCCAACAACCCCACAGCCACGCTGTGGCCCGAAGACCAGGTGCAGGCCGTGATCGACGCCGTTGGTGCCATCGGCGGCCTAGTGGTCATGGACGAGGCCTACCAGCCCTTTGCCAGCCGCAGCTGGATCCGCAACATGCAGGCCGACCCGGCGCGCAACGCCCACGTGCTGCTGATGCGCACGCTGTCCAAGTTCGGCCTGGCCGGCGCGCGCCTGGGCTACCTGATCGGCCCCGCCGCCCTGGTCAACGAGCTGGACAAGGTGCGCCCGCCCTACAACATCAGCGTGCTGAACTGCGAAACCGCCATCTTTGCACTGGAACACGCCGCGCTGTACGCTGAGCAGGCCGCCGCCATCCGTGCCGAGCGCCAGCCGCTGATCGATGCCCTGACCGCGCTGGACGGCGTGGACAAGGTCTGGCCGTCCGAAGCCAACATGGTGCTGCTGCGCGTGCGCGATGCCGCCGCCGCGCAGGCCGCCATGAAGGCCCGGGGCGTGCTGGTGAAAAATGTCTCGGCCATGCACCCGCTGCTGGCCAACTGCCTGCGCCTGACCGTGGGCACCCGTGAAGAAAATGCCCAGATGCTGGCAGCCCTGAAGGAATCGTTATGAGCAACGCCCTCGTGCCCTCCACCGCCCCCGCCACCGCTGAGGGCCACCACCCCCGCGTCGCCGAAGTGCAGCGCAACACCGCCGAAACCCGCGTGCAGGTGCGCGTGGACCTCGACGGCAGCGGCAAGGCGCGGCTGAACTCCGGTATCGGCTTTCTGGACCACATGCTGGACCAGATCGCGCGCCACGGCCTGATCGACCTGGACATCGAGTGCGCGGGCGACCTGCACATCGACGGCCACCACACCGTGGAAGACATTGGCATCACCCTGGGCCAGGCCTTTGCCAAGGCCGTGGGCGACAAGAAGGGCATCCGCCGCTACGGCCATGCCTACGTGCCGCTGGACGAGGCCCTGAGCCGCGTGGTGATCGACTTCTCGGGCCGCCCCGGCCTGCACCTGGACTGCAAGTTCACCGCCGGCCGCATCGGCGAGCTGGACACGCAGCTGGTCTACGAGTTCTTCCAGGGCTTCGTGAACCACGCCGGCGTGACGCTGCACATCGACAACCTCAAGGGCTTCAACGCCCACCACCAGTGCGAGACCATCTTCAAGGCCTTCGCCCGGGCCCTGCGCTTTGCGCTGGAGCGCGACGAGCGCATGGCCGGCGTGATCCCCTCAACCAAGGGCAGTCTCTGAACAATGTGAGCGGCTTGCGCTAGTGAAACCTGGGTTTCCAAGCCAAAGCCTGCTGAAAACCAGCAACAACCAGCGCAAAGTGCTATGAGTTCCATGAACAACACCGTGGCCGTGGTCGATTACGAAATGGGCAACCTGCGCTCGGTCTCGCAGGCCGTGCTGCATGCGGCCGCCGGGACCGACGTGCGCGTCATCGTCACCCAGGACCCGGCCGAGGTGCGCGCTGCCGGCCGCATCGTGCTGCCCGGCCAGGGCGCCATGCGCGACTGCATGGCTGCGCTCCAGGCCTCGGGCCTGCAGGAAGCCGTGCTGGAAGCCGCCGCCACCAAGCCGCTGTTTGGCGTGTGCGTGGGCATGCAGATGCTGCTGGACCACAGCGAAGAGGGCGACACCCCGGCGCTGGGCCTGATCCCCGGGGTGGTGCGCCGCTTTGACCTGGCCGGCCGCACCCAGCCCGACGGCAGCCGCTACAAGGTGCCGCAGATGGGCTGGAACCAGGTCGTGCCCACAGCCCCTGGCGGCGTGCGCCACGCCATGTGGGACGGCATCCCCGACGGGGCCTACTTCTACTTTGTGCACAGCTTTTATGCGCAACCCGCTGACGCCGCGCATTGCGCCGCTGAGACAGATTACGGGGGGCGGTTTGCATCCGCCATCGCACGCGATAAGATTTTTGCCACGCAGTTCCACCCCGAGAAGAGCGCGGACCACGGCATCCAGCTGTACCGCAACTTCCTGCACTGGAACCCGTAAGCACCGATTTCTTCAACCCTGGCCACTTCACCCTGAGGCCAACTCTTAGGCAAAGCCCTTAGCCCATCATGCTGCTGATTCCCGCCATCGACCTCAAAGACGGCCAATGCGTCCGACTCAAACAAGGTGACATGGACCAATCCACCACGTTCGGTGACCCTGCTGACATGGCCCGCAAGTGGCTGGAAGCCGGCGCCCGCCGTCTGCACCTGGTGGACCTGAACGGCGCCTTTGCCGGACAGCCCAAGAATCTGGCGGCCATCAAGGCGATCCTGAAAGCCGTGGACGGTGAAATCCCCGTGCAGCTGGGTGGCGGCATCCGCGACCTGGACACCATCGAGAAGTACCTCGACGCGGGCCTGGAGTACGTCATCATCGGCACCGCCGCGGTGAAGAACCCCGGCTTCCTGCAGGACGCCTGCAGCGCCTTTGGCGGCCACATCATCGTCGGCCTGGATGCCAAGGACGGCAAGGTCGCCGTTGACGGCTGGAGCAAGCTGACCGGCCAGGACGTGATCCCCACGGCCAAGCGCTTCGAGGACTGGGGCGTGGAATCCATCATCTACACCGACATCGGCCGCGACGGCATGCTGTCGGGCATCAACATCGACGCCACCGTCAAGCTGGCCCAGTCGGTGCGCATCCCCGTGATCGCCTCGGGCGGTCTGGCCAGCATCCAGGACATCGAAGCCCTGTGCGCCGTCGAGGACGAGGGCATCGAGGGCGTGATCTGCGGCCGCGCCATCTACACCGGTGACCTGGACTTTGCCGCGGGCCAGAAGCTGGCCGACCAGCTCAACGGCGGCGACGAAGAAGACGCCGGATGAACCCGTCCCCCGCCGCGCGCGAAGTCTGGCGCGGCCTGCGCTGCACGCGCATCACTCTGCCCCATGGCGACAGCGTGCGGGTGTCTGATTTCGGCGCCCAGGTGCTGTCCTGGAACGCCCGGGGGCAGGAGCGCATGTTCCTGTCCGAGCGTGCCGTGCTGGATGGCACGGCCGCCATCCGGGGCGGTGTGCCCGTGTGCTTTCCGCAGTTCAACCAGCGCGGCCCGCTGCCCAAGCATGGCCTGGCGCGGCGCACCACCTGGGACTGGCTGGGGGCCGAGGTGCAGGGCCATGCCGTCACCGCGCGCTGGCATTGGGCGGCCGCCGCGCCGCTGCACCCGGACTTTCCCCATGCCCTGCAGGCTGAGCTGGCGGTGACGCTGTCGCCCGACACCCTGCAGATCACGCTGTCGGCCACCAACACCGGCAGCACCGCCTTCGCTTTCACCGGCGCGCTGCACACCTACCTGGCGGTGCAGGGGGCCGACATCGCCGCCCTGCACGGGCTGGACGGCGCGGCCTGCTGGGATGCGGCCCACCACTTTGCACCGCAGGTACAGGCCGGCGCTGTGGCGCTGGGCGCCGAGGTGGACCGCGTCTACGCCCGCCCTGCCCAGCCGCTGGAGTTGCGCGATGCGGCCGGCACGCTGCGCATCCACCAGGATGCGGCCTGGCCCGAGACCGTGGTCTGGAATCCCGGCCCCGCCCTGTGCGCGACCCTGGCGGACCTGCAGGGCGCCGACTGGATGCGCATGCTGTGCGTGGAAGCCGCCGCCATCAACCAGCCCGTGGCCCTGCACCCGGGGCAGCGCTGGCAGGCGGCCCAAACTTTGCAGGTGGTCGCCTGAGGGGCGGTCGCCGGTGTTCGCTGTTCAACCGATAGAAAAAGTCTTTTCATGCTCGCCAAACGCATCATTCCTTGCTTGGACGTCACCGGGGGCCGCGTGGTCAAGGGGGTCAACTTTCTGGAACTGCGCGATGCGGGCGACCCGGTCGAAATCGCCGCGCGCTACAACGCCCAGGGTGCGGACGAACTGACCTTTCTGGACATCACCGCCACCAGCGACGGGCGCGACCTGATCCTGCCCATCATCGAGGCCGTGGCCAGCCAGGTCTTCATCCCGCTGACCGTGGGCGGCGGCGTGCGCAGCGTGGAAGACGTGCGCCGCCTGCTGAACGCGGGGGCGGACAAGACCAGCTTCAACTCCGCCGCCATCGCCAACCCCGACACCATCAACGCCTGCAGCGACAAGTACGGCGCGCAATGCATCGTGGTGGCCATCGACGCCAAGCGCCGCACGCCCGAGGACGAGCAGCGCATCGGCCCCGGCGGCACGCCCATGGGCCCGGGCTGGGACGTGTACAGCCACGGCGGGCGCAAGAACGTGGGCCTGGACGTGGTGCGCTGGGCCACCGAGATGGCGCAGCGCGGCGCCGGTGAGATCTTGCTGACCAGCATGGACAAGGACGGCACCAAGAGCGGGTTCGACCTGGCGCTGACTCGCGCGGTGAGCGATGCCGTGGGCGTGCCCGTGATCGCCTCGGGCGGCGTGGGCAACCTGGACCACCTGGCCGACGGCGTGCAGCAGGGCGGCGCCGATGCGGTGCTGGCCGCCAGCATCTTCCACTACGGCGAATACACGGTGCAGCAGGCCAAGCAGCGCATGCGCGAGCGCGGCATTCCCGTGCGCCTGTGAGTGGGGCGGCCACGCCGGAGGCTGGGCGGCAGCGGCGATGGATGCCGCAGGGGGCCGGGTCCGCAACGCTCCACGGTGGCGTGCGGCGGCATAGCTCTTGAAATAAATGAGCGGCTGGCGCTGGTTGTATCAGCGTTGGCCATGGATTAATCGTTGAAAGTGGCGGTCTGCCTGCGCAGGCAGCTATACAAACAGGAATGACTATGAGCTGGCTCGACCAAGTCAAATGGGACGCCCAGGGCCTGGTGCCCGTGATTGCACAGGAACAGGCCACGGGCGACGTGGTGATGTTCGCCTGGATGAACCGCGAGGCGCTGCAGCAGACGGCCGAGCTGGGCCGCGCCGTGTACTTCAGCCGCTCGCGCAACAAGCTGTGGGCCAAGGGCGAGGAGTCCGGCCATGTGCAGACTGTGCACGAGCTGCGCATCGACTGCGACAACGACGTCATCCTGCTCAAGATCACCCAGCAGGGCCACACGCCCGGCATCGCCTGCCACACTGGCCGCCACTCGTGCTTCTACAGCGTGCTGCGGGACGGCCAGTGGGTGGCCATCGATCCGGTCTTGAAAGATCCTGCCTCCATCTACAAATAAGCACCATGTCTGCACACAACCCTGCATCGGTCGAAGGCGCGCTGGCGCGTCTTGCGGCCGTCATCGAAAGCCGTAAAACTGTGAACGGCGGCGACCCCGACAAAAGCTATGTTGCGCGCCTGCTGCACAAGGGCCCCGACGCCTTTCTGAAGAAGATCGGCGAAGAGGCCACCGAGGTGGTCATGGCCGCCAAGGACGTGGACCATGGCGCCGACAAGGGCAAGCTGCTGTACGAGGTGGCGGATCTGTGGTTCCACTCCATGATTGCCCTGTCGCACTATGGGCTGACGCCCGCCGACGTCGTGGCCGAGCTGGAGCGCCGTGAAGGCACCAGCGGGCTGGAGGAAAAGGCTTTGCGCAAGGCCCAGGCACGGGCAGCGCAGGAAGGACACAGCGAGTGAACGATGACATCGTCGAAGTCCGCGCGGTCGACAAGGCCACGCTCGATGGCCTCAACGCCTGGGGCTGGGTCAGCTACCTGCTGCACCTGATCGTCGCGATTGCGGCGGTGGTGCCCGGGGCGCAGGTCAGCGTGGCGGTGCTGCTGATCGCGCTGGTCATCGATCTGGTCAAGCGCCCGGATGCCAGCGGCACCTGGCACGCCTCGCATTTCGCCTGGCGCATCCGCAGCGTGCTGTGGGCCGGCGTGCTGTACGTACTCACCGCCCCGCTGTGGCTGCTGTTCTTCGTGCCCGGCTGGATCGCCTGGTGCGTGATCTCGCTGTGGTTCCTCTACCGCATCGTGCGCGGCATGGTCGCCATGAACCAGCAAGAGGCCCTGCCGCGCTGAGCGGCCATGGCCCAGACCCCCGCCACCCATGAGCACCACCACCCCACAAGGTCTGAATCTGGCGCTGCAGGGCGGGGGCTCGCACGGGGCCTTCACCTGGGGCGTGCTGGACGCGCTGCTGGAGGACGGCGGCTTTTGCTTTCCCGGCATCAGCGGCACCAGTGCCGGCGCCATGAACGCCGTCGCCGTGGCCCAGGGCTTTGCCACGGCCGCACTGCAACACCCTAAGGACGACGCGGCACGCCATGCGGCCGGCTGCAGCGCCGCGCGCAACGCCTTGCGCAAGCTGTGGGAGGGCGTGGGGGCCATGGGCAGCTTCACCCTGGGGGTGCCGGTGGCCAGCAACCCGCTGATGGGCATGATGTCGCAGTTCCTGTCGCCCTATCAGACCAACCCGCTGGACATCAACCCCTTGCGCCGGCTGCTGGAGCTGACGGTCGACTTCGCCCAGCTGCGCGCCGCCCTGCCGCACCCGGGCATGCCGCGGCTGTTTGTCTGCGCCACCAATGTGCGCACCGGCAAGGGCGAGATCTTCAGTGGCGAGCGCCTCAGTGCCGATGCCGTCATGGCATCGGCCTGCCTGCCGCAGCTGTACCAGGCGGTCGAGATCGACGGGCAGTACTACTGGGACGGCGGCTTTTCGGGCAACCCGGCCCTGTACCCGCTGATCTACCGCACCGACTGCCGCGACATGCTGCTGGTGCAGATCAACCCGATCGAGCACCATGAGCTGCCCGAGACGGCGGGCGACATCATGGAGCGCATGAACGAGGTGATGTTCAACGCCGGCCTGCTCAGCGAGCTGCGCGCCATCGACTTCGTGCGCCGCCTGCTGGCCGAGGGCCGCCTGGATGCCACGCGCTACAAGAGCGTGCTGATGCACCGCATCGACGGCGGTGCGGCCCTGAGCCACTTTGGCGCGGCCAGCAAATCGCGCGTGGACATGGGCTTCCTGCTGAAATTGTTTGCGCTGGGGCGCGCCCAGGGCCAGCAATGGGTGCATGATCACCGCCAGGACGTGGGCGTGCGCGAGACCCTGCAGATTGTGGACAATCCCTGACCGTGCACCCCGCACGCCCTGCACCTTCACCGAGAACTGAGAGTTGAGCCTTTGATGACCGAGCCCGCACTGACTGCGCACGACCCGAACTGCCTTTTCTGCAAGATCACCGCTGGCCAGATCCCCAGCCGCAAGGTGTACGAAGACGACACGCTGTTCGCCTTCCACGACATCCGTCCTGCGGCCCCGGTGCATTTCCTGATCGTGCCCAAGCAGCACATCCCCTCGATGGCCCAGGTCCGTCCGAGCGAGGAAGCCCTGCTGGGCAAGATGATGGCCCTGGCGCCCCAGCTGGCGCTGGAGCAGGGCTGCAACCCGTATCCCGAGGGCGGCTTCCGCATCGTGGTCAACACCGGGACCGAAGGCGGCCAGGAAGTGCACCACCTGCACCTGCACGTGATGGGTGGCCCCCGCCCCTGGAAGCACGGCTGATCGATTGCTGACACTGGATGACGGCGCGGCCTGCACCCGGGTGTTCTAAGGCCATCTGCGGCGCCAAGTTGCAGCCGCCCGTCTAAAATGACTTGTATTCGTTAGGAGAAATCTCATGGGAACGTTTTCCGTCTGGCACTGGCTGATCGTGCTGCTGATCGTGGTTTTGGTGTTCGGCACCAAGAAGCTCAAGAACCTGGGCGGTGACCTGGGGAGCGCTGTCAAGGGCTTCAAGGACGGCATGAAGGACGGCACCGCTGGTGACGCCACCGCCGACAAGGCCGCCGTGGCAGACCAGACCAAGGCCGATAAGAACACCATCGACGTCGACGCCAAGCAAAAGAGCTGATGCTTGAACATGGCTGCAAGCACCGACCAGGGGCGTTGGCATGATTGACATCGGGATCTCGAAGTTGGCGCTGATCGGCGCGGTAGCCCTGGTGGTCATCGGGCCCGAGAAGCTGCCGCGCGTGGCCCGCACGGTGGGCACCTTGCTGGGCAAGGCGCAGCGCTATGTGTCCGATGTCAAGGCCGAAGTCAACCGCTCCATGGAGCTCGACGAGCTCAAGAAGATGAAGGAGTCGGTGGAGACAGCGGCGCGCGATGTCGAGCAGACGGTGCACACGGCCTCCAGCGATTTCGAGAAAGACTGGCGCGAGGCCACCGATTTCGCATCGGACTACGACAGCGGCACGTCGACCAGTGACTACGGCAGCTACGACAGCCGCAGTGCCGTGGCGCCGGTGTACAAGAATCCGGGCAAGAATTTCCGCCTCAAGCGCGGCGCCGTGCCGCGCTGGTACAAGGCGCGCGCCGGCGTGCGCACGCACGTGCAGTCGGGCGCTGCCCGGGTGGCACGTTTCAAGCCCAAGCGCTGAGCGCGGGCGTGGTGACGCAGCGCAGGGCCCCCCGCCGTGCGCTGCGGCTTTCTTTCCTGAATGGCCGGGCTGCGCAGCCCGGCGCTTTTTCCGACCATGTCTGACAAATCCACCAAAGACGACGAGCTGGCAGGCACCGAGCAGCCCTTTGTGCAGCACCTGATGGAGCTGCGGGATCGCCTGCTGTACTGCATTTACGGGATTGCCCTGGCGGTCGCGGTGCTGGCGGTCTGGCCCGGACCGAACGGGCTGATCGATTTCATCGCCCACCCCATCAAGGCGCACATGCCGCCCGATGCGAAGCTGATTGCCGTGGGCGTGTTCTCGCCGTTCTTCGTGCCGCTGAAGGTGCTGATGATGGTCGGCATCCTGTCGGTGCTGCCCTGGATCATGTACCAGCTGTGGGCCTTCGTGGCGCCCGGCCTGTATACCCATGAAAAGAAGTTTGCGCTGCCGCTGATCGTGTTCGGCAGCCTGCTGGCCTACCTGGGCATCGCCTTCGTGCAGTTCTTCGTGCTGGACAAGATGTTCGGTTTCATCCAGGGCTTCACGCCCGAGAGCGTGGCAGCCACGCCCGACATCGCCTCGTACGTCGAGGCCATCCTGTCGCTGTACCTGGCCTTCGGCATGGCCTTCCAGGTGCCCATCGTGGTGATGCTGCTGGTGCGTTTTGGCATCGTGGACATCGCCAAGCTCAAGAGCTTCCGCGGCTACTTCATCGTGCTGGCCTTCGTCGTGGCCGCCGTGGTGACGCCGCCCGACGTGATCTCGCAGCTGGCGCTGGCCATCCCGATGTGCGTGCTGTACGAGGTCGGCATCGTCGCCGCCGGCTGGTTCGCCAAGTCGTCCAAGAAGCCCGATGACGAAGAGGCCGAAGCCGCCACGGATTGATTTCTTACCCACCCTTGGTGGGGAAGCAAAAAGCCCGCGCACCTGGATGGTGGGCGGGCTTTTTTGTGGGCGGATGCTGTCTGAAAAAGGAGCGCTGGACGCTCGTATTCAGGCGGTTTCTAAGAGTTTTATGGTGGAAATGGCCTGCCGGCAAGCGGCAGGCGCTCTGCTTTTTGCATGCAGTCTCAGCGGCGGGCGCGTTGCGGTGCCGGGCGCACGCCGGGGGTGATGCTCAGCGTGGTCTCGCTGCCATTGCGCAGCACGGCAAAATCGGCCACCTGGCCGGGGGGCAGGGCGGCCACGGCGGTCATCATCTCAGCCACATTGCGTACGACCTGGCCCTGAACGGCGGTGATCACGTCCCCGGGCAGCATGCCGGCGCGCGCGGCCGGTGCGTCCTGCAGCACGCCGGTGATGATCACGCCCTGCGAGGCCTTGGCGCCAAAGGTTTCTGCCAGCTCCGGCGACAGCTCGTTGGGCTCCACGCCGATCCAGCCGCGCGTGACCTTGCCGTCCTTGACGAGGCCGTCCAGCACCAGCTTGGCGATCGAGACAGGGATGGCAAAGCCGATGCCCATGCTGCCGCCAGAGCGCGAGTAGATGGCGGTGTTGATGCCCAGCAGGTTGCCGTTCACATCCACCAGCGCGCCGCCGGAGTTGCCGGGGTTGATGGCCGCATCGGTCTGGATGAAGTTCTCGAAGGTGTTGATGCCCAGCTCCTTGCGGCCCAGGGCGCTGACGATGCCGCTGGTCACGGTCTGGCCCACGCCAAACGGGTTGCCGATGGCCAGCACCGTGTCGCCGACCACGGCGTGGTCCGAGTTGCCCAGGACGATGACGGGCAGCTTGTCCAGCTCCACCTTCAGCACGGCCAGGTCGGTCTCGGGGTCGGTGCCGATGATGCTGGCGTTGGCCATGCGACCATCGGCCAGGGTCACGGCGATCTGGTCGGCGCCTTCGACCACGTGGTTGTTGGTCAGGATGTAGCCCGCCGGGCTGACGATGACGCCGCTGCCCAGGCCGGTCTGCTGCTGTGGGCCGACATCTCCGAAAAAGAACTGGAACCAGGGGTCGTTGCTGCGCGGGTGGCGCACTTCCTTGCTGGTGTTGATGCTGACCACGGCCGGCATGGCCTTCTGGGCCGCGGCGGCCAGGCTGCCGGGGGCGAATTCGGTGCGCGGTTCGGAGGGCGCCTCCAGCAGGGAGATGCCGGCGCGGCTGTAGGTGGCGCCGCGCTGCAGCCAGCTGGGCTGCAGGGTCGCCACGATGAAATAGGCGGCCAGCAGGACGGTGACAGCCTGGGAGAACAAGAGCCAGTAACGCTTCATAGCAACAGGTGGGGAGGGGCAATGGTCTGAAAGCGTACGCGCAAATGCGAAGCCTTGGCGGGCGCTCGGGTGTGGGAGGTGCCGCTTTGGGGTTGCCATCGTGAAAAAAGATGAACCCCCTCTATTTTGCGAATTTGCTTCGCGAAACGCGATGTGTGGGTAAACCCTTTTGGTGCAAACCCTAGAATGTTCGATCGACTGCGCCACACTGCGTTCGTTCTTGGACGGGCACACCCGCCCGCCCGAGGAAGCCGCGGCTTCTCACCGTGAAGTTGCCAGAACCGTCCGGTCTGCCTTTAGCACCTATCCGTTGCCGTGGCTCTAGCGCTGTCTGACCAACTGAAGTTTG
>NZ_BBJR01000037.1 GCF_000739875.1 Comamonas aquatica NBRC 14918 | reverse complement strand
TAAGCGTCCGGCAATCCCATCTTGAGATAGACCCAGTGTCGAGGCATCGTGTGCACGATGAACATCACGCACACTATGGCGAACGACACGATCGCCCAGCGCCCCAAGCGGCACTACTACTCCCCGGAACTTAAAGGCCAGATCGTGGCCGAATGCCAGGTCTCCGGCGCGTCAGTGGCCGGCGTAGCGCTTGCACACGGAATCAACGCCAACATCGTTCATCGCTGGATGCGCGAGCAAGCAGACTCCCTGTTGCCAGCGCCCCGGAATGAGTTCGTTGCGCTGAATCTGCCTCCACCAGTTGAACAGCTCCCAGCAACCGAGACCAGCTCGCCGCCCGTGTCGCGTGCGATTCGCGTTGATGTTCGGCGCAGCGCCAGCGTAGTCACCGTGAACTGGCCCCTGGAAGATGCAGCGTCATGTGCAGCGTGGCTGCGCGACTGGCTCCGATGATCCGCATTGATGCGCTGTGGCTCTCCACCGAGCCGCTGGACATGCGAGCAGGCACCGAGACGGCGCTCGCCCGGGTAGTGGCTGTCTTTGGCGCAGCGCGCCCACACCACGCCTATCTGTTCGCCAATCGACGAGCCAACCGCATGAAGGTGCTGGTGCACGACGGCATCGGTGTCTGGCTGGCGGCCCGGCGCCTGAATAGCGGCAAGTTCGTCTGGCCGCGCGATGCCGCCACCACCGCCACACTCAGCCGAACGCAGTTCGATGCGCTCGTGCTGGGCCTGCCCTGGAAGAACGTCGGCGAGGCTGGAGTCATCACTGTACTTTGAGTGCTCCGGTCGTTGGCCAGGCAATCAGCGCTTGCACCGATGCGCGAATGTGATGTTAGCCGCATCATCTTCTCCCGTGATCACCGCAGACCACCTTGACACCCTGGAGCCGCAGCAGATGCGAGCGGCCCTGCTGTCGTTGATGGGTGAGCTGGCCGAGCGAGACGGCGTGATCGCACGCCAGGGCCAAGAGGCGGTCTTCAAGCAGGCGCAGATCGACAAGCTCACGCACGAGAACGCACTGCTCAAGCGCATGAAGTTCGCCGCACAGTCGGAGCGCTTCAGCGCCGAGCAGAAGAGCCTGCTCGATGAATCGCTGGATGAGGACCTGCAGGCGGTGGCCGATGAGATCGAGCAGGCCACGCCGCCAGTGGCAGGCCGCCAAGACAAGCAAGTCCCCAAACGCGCACCCCTGCCGGCCAACCTGTCGCGGCGCGAGATCCGCCACGAGCCCGAGTCCACCACCTGCGCCTGCGGTTGCCAGATGAAGCGCATCGGCGAGGACGTGGCCGAGAAGCTGGACTACGCGCCCGGCGTGTTCACGGTGGAGCGCCACATCCGGGGCAAGTGGGCCTGTGCCCAGTGCGAGACGATTCACCAGGTGCCTGTCGATCCTCACATCATCGACAAAGGCATCCCTACCACTGGGCTACTGGCGCAAGTGCTGGTGGCCAAGTACGCCGACCACCTGCCGCTGTACCGCCAGGAAGCGATCTTCGGCCGCGCCGGCCTAGCCATCCCCCGCTCCACGCTGGCGCAATGGGTGGGCTCGTGTGGCGTGCAGTTGCAGCCACTGGTTGACGCCATGAGGACAGAGCTGCTGCAGCGCCGCGTGCTGCATGCCGACGAGACGCCGGTGTCCATGCTCAAGCCGGGCAACGGCAAGGCGCACCGGGCGTACCTATGGGCCTATGCCACGGGCGCCTTCGAGAACATCAAGGCGGTCGTCTACGACTTCTGCGAATCGCGCTCGGGCGAACACGCCCGGCGCTTCCTGGGCGACTGGAGAGGCAGCCTCACCTGTGACGACTTCAGCGGCTACAAGGCCTTGATCGCAAGTGGTGTGACCGAGGTCGGCTGCCTGGCGCACGCGCGGCGCAAGTTCTTCGATTTGCACGCGGCGAACCAAAGCCAGATCGCCGAGGTCGCGCTGCAGCAGTTCGCGCGGGTCTACGAGATCGAGCGTGAGGTCAAGGAGATTGCGACCGATCAGCGCCAAACCATCCGGCAACAACAAACGAAGCCGCTGCTTGATGCCTTGCACCAGTGGATGGTGCTGCAACGCCAGAAGGTGCCGGAAGGCTCGGCAAGCGCCAAAGCGCTGGACTACAGCTTGCGGCGCTGGGAGGCTTTGACCCGGTTCGTCGATGACGGACAGCTGCCCGTGGACAACAACTGGATCGAGAACCAGATTCGGCCGATTGCCATTGGCCGCAACAACTGGCTCTTTGCGGGCAGCCTACGAGCTGGTCAGAGGGCAGCAGCCGTCATGACGCTCATCCAGTCAGCACGACTCAATGGGCATGATCCCTATGCGTATCTCAAGGACGTTTTGGCTCGCTTGCCGACGCAACGGGTTAGCCTGGTTCACGAGTTGCTACCGCATCGTTGGTTCGCACCGAGCTGAATGTCGTTATTTGAGGCTCCGCTCAGCGAACGGTTGGCCAGCTTGCCCCAGTGGCGCTGCGCAGCGATTCAAGTGCACCGCAATCGCCAACGCATACCCCTCCCGCACAGGTACTGCGGATGGCACGCAGTTGCTTGCGCAGCGCCTGCAACTCGGCGATTCGCTGCTCTACCAAGCGCATTTGATCGTCTAGCAAGGCATTGACCTCGTCGCAGGACATGGCGGGGTCGTCCTGCAACTGCAGCAGAGCCCGGATATCGTCGTGCGACATGTCCAGCGAGCGGCACCGAACGATGAAGGCCAACCTGTCGACATGCTGTTGGCCATATTGCCGATAGTTGTTGGCGGCCCGCAGGGGCGCCTGCAGAAGGCCCTCTGCTTCATAAAAGCGCACCGCGGGAACGGAGCACCCTGCCAATGACGATAGTTCACCGATTTTCATATTTGCCTACCTACCGCTTGACTCTACAGCTACTTGAGGGTTTCTAATACGGGACATGAGTACATGTCAAAGCAGTAGCTGCTCGAGCAGTTGCAATTCGCAGACGGTCGACGAGGCCCCAAGCGCCATTGCTTCCGTGGAGAGCACATTTTCAGTTCCGGGAATGGACTGCCCCTCCGAGGAGAACCTCATTCGCATGGCGCTGGGTGGTCTGACCGGGGTTGGGCCGATGACCTTCGATCTGGCCCATCGGCAGCTCCGGGTGGTGCACTCGGGCGAGCCCGCCAGGATCGCCCAGAAGCTGACGCCCCTGAACTTGGGTGCGGTTCTGCTGACAAGCGAGAGGCGCACCGAAGGCGGGCAGTGGAAGACGCGTTTCTCCGTGCCGAAGATGGATTGCCCGTCGGAGGAGAATCTCATTCGGATGGCGCTGGCCGATGCGTCGGCTGTTGCGGCACTGGACTTCGATCTGAAGGACCGTGTACTCACCGTGCAGCATGGGGGAAGTACGCAAGAGCTGCTGGGCCGTCTCATCCCTCTCAACCTCGGCGCGCAAGTGTTGGACAGCGTGCAAAGCGACGAGTCTACGGCCCCAGACGCAGAGGGGAATGCCTCTGAGGCTCGGACCTTAAAGCTGCTGCTCGCTATCAACGGTGCGATGTTTGTCTTTGAGTTGATCGTTGGCCTGATCGCCCAGTCCACAGGTCTCATAGCGGACTCGCTTGACATGTTCGCCGATGCGGCGGTCTACGGACTGGCGCTCTATGCGGTGGGCCGCGCCGCCGCCTTGAAGATGAAGGCAGCGCACATCGCTGGTTGGTTGCAAGTCGTGCTTGCGCTTGGCGCGCTTTTGGAGGTCGTTCGGCGGGCAGTTGTGGGAAGTGAGCCGGCGTCCATGCTCATGATGAGTATCGGGCTGGTCGCATTGATCGCCAACGTCACCTGCCTGGTGCTGATCGCCAAGAAGCGGGATCGGGGCGCCCACATGACGGCAAGCTACATTTTTTCTGCGAATGATGTGATCGCAAACGCGGGGGTGATAGTCGCTGGTGTTTTGGTCGCTTGGACGGGCTCCTCGTACCCTGACCTCGTGATTGGCGCAGTCATTGCGCTGATAGTGCTCAGCGGTGCCCGGCGCATCCTGAACCTCCGATAGCCAATCTAGCGGCATCCCACACCGATGCCTAGCCAAGGTGGGATGGCCGGCCGCTTACTGTGAACCGGCATTGGCAGCTTATGGATCACAAGTGCGCTCACTCCCAATTCTCAAAAAATAAGAGCGCACTGCGTGCGCTCTTATTGCGATTCAGGGCACCAAACACCTGAGAACCGAATCTGGGTGAGCGCCAGGCGCTCACAGATTGGAGCTTCGGACCTTCCGGCTCACTCACTTGGCTTCTGCAGGTGCCGGTGCGTGCACTGCATCAGCACCGTGTTTTTCTCCGCTCATGTCCACCTGATCGCCAAATTGCATGATCATGTACAACGAAATGGCGGCGAAGATGGCAAAAGCCACGGCAATTTTCCACATGAGAGTCTCCTTTGTTCTGAAGAAGGGGTATCCACTTTTCAAGCTTGGAGGCTGTCGCCAAGAAAAAAGCCCCAACTCCTGAGAACTGGGGCTTCAACCTTGGCGCAAACCCTGGAGGCATTACACCAGCCAGGGTTTGCAGAGAGCTTACGCTCTGGGTGATCAGAACAGGTGGCGCACGCCCACGGCGATGGAACGGAAGTTGTCACCAGCGTTGGTAACAGGGCCGTATCCGATATCGTCACCATTGCTGATCTTGGTGAAGTAACCGTACACCTTGGTGCGTTTGCTCAGGTTGTAGTTGTAGCCCAGCGTCCACTGGGTTGCCGATGTCTTGAGGTTGTCCAAATCACCCTTGTAGCCTTGAGCACGGCCCACGTTGGCGTGGAATTCCGATGCACCCAGGGTGTACATGGCTGCAAGACGGTAGGCGTGGCGCTTGGTATCGAACGCATCAGCACTTGCCTTGTAATACTGGTAGTAGGCGCCCAGTGTCAGGCTGTTGATGGTGTAGCTGGCACGCAGGCCCAGTTGCTGCTCCTTGAGAGAGTCACCAGCATCGTTTGTTTTGGCTTGTGTGTAGCCCAGCCCCAGCCCCAGGGGACCATTGTTGTAGTTCAGCGCTGCATCAAAAGCGCCCTTGTGTTGACCACCCACAGCATTAGCTGGATCAAAGCCAAAGCCTGTAAGCGTAGTTTCGCGGTTGGCCTTTTCACCAAAACCGTAGTTGAACTCGGCAGTCACACCACCGAAGTCAGGCGAGCGGTAAGAGATCTGGTTACCTTCTGGGAAGACATAGGCGTACAGGGCATCCGACGAGGAACCCGTGTCGTGGTTGTGCATGCTGATGTAGTCCGCAGTGGCCAGGTAGGAGCCCACGTTGAACTTGCCTAGGCGCACGGTACCGAAGTTGCCCGACAGGTTCACTTCGCTGTGGCGTGCGAAGTTCAAACCACCGCCACCTTCGCCAGAACCATTATCTGCGTTGAAACGACCTTCCAGTTGGAAGCCTGCCTTCAGGCCATTGCCCAAGTCTTCGGTACCGCGGAAGCCAATGAAAGAACTGTTGTCATTCATGACCGATTTGCTATCGGCACCGATTTTCTGGCTTTCCACGGTGGTGTTGATACGGCCATACACGTTCACGCTGCTTTGGGCGATGGCGGCGGAGGTGCCGCAAACGGCCAGCACGGCCAGCATCACGCGAGTTGTCTTCGTCATGTTATTTCCTTGGTGGGTTGAGGGTAGCCATCAACTTTGTGTGACTAGCACTTGCAAAGGGCTGGTCAAATTTTAGGGATTGCACCTGCCGTACAGGGCGTTTGGGTGAAGTTTTGATGACGAATGATGCATGACAACAACAGAAGAATATTGCTGTGCACCATGCGTGGTCGCGCTGAAAAGAAACGCCCCGCTTTGAGGCGGGGCGCACAACTGTGGGGAGTGACTTTTAATCAGTCATCGGCATAGATATCCACATCCTTGGTATCACGCAGGAACAGGGTACCGATCACGGCAGTGGCGCCTGCAATGATGATGGGGTACCACAGACCGTTGTACATGTTGCCGGTCTGGGCAACGATGGCGAAGGACATGGTGGGTAGCAGGCCGCCGAACCAACCGTTACCGATGTGGTAGGGCAGGCTCATCGAGGTGTAGCGGATGCGGGTGGGGAACATCTCCACCAGCATGGCTGCGATGGGGCCGTAGACCATGGTCACCAGGATCACCAGATAGAACAAGATGAGAATCATCATGGGCTTGTTCATCTTGGCGGGGTCGGCCTTGTCGGGGTAGCCGTCCTGCTTCAAGGTTTCTGCCAGGCTCTTGGTGAACGCAGCGCCCTTGGCCTTGGCATCGTCGGCACTCAGACCCACCGAGCTGTAGCTGGGGATGGTGTGCTCGCCGATTTTGATGACGGCAGGGGTGCCAGCCGGTGCCTGTTCGGTGTCATAGCTGACCGAGCGATTGGCCAGGGCTTGCTTGGCGATGTCGCAGGAGCTGGTGAACTTGGCCGTGCCTGTGGGGTTGAACTGGAACGAGCACTCGGCGGGGTCAGCCACGATCACCACCTTGGCGTTCGCTTGTGCGGCGGCCAGGTCCGGGTTGGCGGCGGAGGTCAGGGCCTTGAACACGGGGAAGTAGGTGAACACGGCCAGCGCGCAGCCCAGCATGATGATGGGCTTGCGACCAATCTTGTCCGACAGCGAACCGAAGACCACGAAGAAGGGCGTACCCAGCAGCAGCGCGGCGGCGATCATCAGGTTGGCGGTGACGGCATCGACCTTCAACTGCTGTGTCAGGAAGAACAGCGCGTAGAACTGGCCGGTGTACCAGACCACAGCCTGGCCGGCAGTCAGACCGACCAGTGCCAGCAGCACAATCTTCAGGTTCTTCCATTGGCCGAAGGACTCAGCCAGCGGTGCCTTGGAGGTTTTGCCTTCGGCCTTCATCTTCTGGAAGGCGGGGGATTCCGACAGCGTCATGCGGATCCACACCGAAATGGCCAGCAGCAGGATGGACACCAGGAAGGGAATGCGCCAGCCCCAGTCTTGGAACTTTTCTTCGCCCATCGCGGTACGGGTGCCCAGAATCACCAGCAGCGAAAGGAACAGGCCCAGCGTGGCGGTGGTTTGAATCCAGGAGGTGTAGGCGCCGCGCTTGCCGTGGGGCGCGTGTTCGGCCACATAGGTGGCCGCACCGCCGTATTCGCCGCCCAGTGCCAGGCCTTGCAGCATGCGCAGCACCATCAGGATGATGGGGGCTGCCACGCCGATGGTGGCGTAGTTGGGCAGGACACCCACGATGAAGGTGGAGATGCCCATGATCAGGATCGTCACCAGGAAGGTGTACTTGCGACCGATCATGTCACCCAGGCGGCCGAAGACCAGCGCACCGAATGGACGGACGATGAAGCCGGCTGCAAACGCCAGCAGCGCGAAGATGAAGGCGGAGCCTGCATCCAGTCCGCTGAAGAACTGCTTGGCAATGATGGCTGCCAGCGAACCGTAGAGGTAGAAGTCATACCACTCGAACACAGTGCCGAGGGATGACGCAAAGATCACTTTGCGTTCTTCTGGCGTCATGGGCCGAGCGGCGGCAGTGCCTTTCGGACCTACGCCGTTTGCAGCGTTGATGGCCATGGTGTTGTCTCCTGAATGTGATTGTTGCTTGCCGCCATGTGCGGACGATCACATTCTTGGAGGCCGTACTGACCCACTTCTGACGCGAATCCAACGCGAACTTGCGTCAAACTGACGCACTTCTGACAAATTCAGGTCAAACCCGCGCAGTCTGTTTCGGGATGTGACATCGCCGGAAATTCCTACCGGGGAAGGCGGTGCTTGAAATCAGGCCAAACCCGAGGGAGTGGCATCGGCATTTACCCAGCCCTCGGTTTGGAACCAGGGGTGCCCATCCAGGTAGTCGCGCAGCATCGGCAGGCTGTCGAGCCCCCAGAAATTCTGCCCGTCCACGGTGAAGGCGGGCACGCCAAATACGCCCAGGGCCGCGGCCGCTTCGGTGTTGTTGCGCAGCAGGGGCTTGGTGGCCTCGGTGGCATCGGCGGCGGCGATGAAACGCGGCTGCAGTTCGGCCTGCAGGGCCTGCAGCCGCGCGGGGGCCAAAGCATCCTTGCCGCCCTGCCAGACGTGGCGGAAGATGGTCTCCGCCACATAGCGGTTGATGCTGCCGTCGTGGCTGGTTTGCAGTGCCAGGCGCAGCAGGGGCAGGGGGTTGAATGGGTGCTTAGCCGGCATCTGCAGCGGAATCTGCAGGTGCTGCCCCAGCCACACGGCGTGCTGGTAGGTCCACACCCGCTTGGCAGGGATGCCGGCCGGCCCCGGGTTGTGGTGCTGCTGCAGCAAGGCGCCCAGCAGGACCGGGCGGTACTCCACGTGGCAGTGCAGGCCCGCCAGGGTGTGGGGCAACTGCTGGAAGGCCAGCCATGCGTAGGGCGAGACAAAGTCCAGGTGCATGGTGATGTGGCGCATGTCGCTTGCCTTTCCAGGGGGTTAAGAAGCCGGCCCGCAGCGTTGCTGGATCTGCTGCCAGATGTGGCGCTTGGCCGTGGCATCGGCCTTGCCCCAGCAGCGTAATTCATCCAGGGTGCGCAGGCAGCCCACGCAGTACTGGCGGTCTGCATCCATACGACAGACGGAGATGCAGGGCGAGGGCGGAGCCTCGGCGGCCGAGGGCTGCAGGCTGCCTTGGGCCAGCAGGGTCTGCAACTTGTGCCGCAAGGCGTCGGGCACAGGCGGGATGGCGCAGGCGACAGGCGCTGCCTCCGTGTCCATCCGCTGCGCAATGTCGACCACCGGGGCCTGGGCCAGGGCGCGCAGGGCCTCCATGTTCAGGGCAAACACCGCATGCGGGTGACCGGCCGCTGCCCACAGCACGTCAAAGCGTTGCAGGCTGCGGTCGATCAAGGTCACGGGCGCGTGGGCGTGTGCCACCGGGCTGACGCCGCCGATGGAGAAACCGGTCCGGTCCTTGACGAAGTCGGCATCCGCGCGGCCGATCTTGCCGACCAGGGCGGCCACCTTTTTTTCATCCACGCGGCGATCCCCGGCCGCCACCACCAGCACCGAGGCGCCGTCTTCCTTGCGCTTGAAGATCACGCTCTTGGCCACCTGGCCGACGGCGATCCCCAACTGGTCGGCCGCTTCCTGCGCGGTGCGGGCCGCGCCCTCCAGCATCTGGGGCGAGTGGGGATGACCGACTTGCTGCAGGTAGCGCGCCACGCGCTGCACGCCTTCGGGCAGGGGATGCAATTCAGAACCGCACATTCACACCGCCTCGCAGGCCGCGCTGCTGGCGCGTTTGGCCAGGATCGCTTTGGCCACGCGCGATTGCGTGGGGCGGCCCAGGTGATCGCTGATGAACTGGCCGGCATCGATCAGCTGGTCCAGGTCGATGCCGGTGTCGATACCCATGCCGTGCAGCATGTAGACCACGTCCTCGGTCGCCACATTGCCCGTCGCCCCCTTGGCGTAGGGGCAGCCGCCCAGCCCGGCCACCGAGGTGTCGAACTGCCACACGCCCATTGCCAGGGCCGCCAGGGTGTTGGACAGGGCCTGGCCGTAGGTGTCGTGGAAATGGCCGGAGATGTCATTCAGGTCGAAGTGCTGCAGCGTGGCCTCGATGGCCTTGCGCACCTTGATGGGCGTGCCCACGCCAATCGTGTCCGCCACGCCGATGTGCTGCACGCCAATGCCCTTCATCAGGCCGGCCAGGTAGGCCACGCGCTCGGGCGCCACCTCGCCTTCGTAGGGGCAGCCGACGGTGCAGCTCATGGCGCCGCGCACTTGGATGCCTGCCGCGCGGGCGGCGGCCACCACGGGGGCGAAGCGCTCGATGCTCTCGGCGATCGAGCAGTTGATGTTCTTCTGGCTGAAGGCCTCGCTGGCCGCGCCGAAGACCACGATCTCATCGGGGCGTGACAGCACGGCCGCTTCAAAGCCCTTCATGTTGGGCGTCAGCACCGAGTAGCGCACGTCGGCGCGGCGCTCGATGCCGGCCATGACCTCGGCGTTGTCGCCCATCTGGGGCACCCATTTGGGGGAGACGAAGCTGGTGACCTCGATCTCTTTCAGGCCGGCCGCCTGCAGGCGGTGCACCAGCTCGATCTTGACCGCGGCGGGCACGGGCTGCTTTTCGTTCTGCAGGCCGTCGCGGGGGCCGACATCGACCAGTTTGACGCGGGTAGGGTAGCTCATGGGGTGGTCCTTGTGGGTCTGTGAACGGTCGGGTCAATAACCGCGCCGGGGGTCGACCATGCCGACCACGGCCTCGCCGCGGCTCAGGGCGGCGACCTTGCCGACGATCTGGGCAATGCTGTCCTCGCGCAGGGTGCGTGCCGAGGTGTGGGGCGTCATGGTGATCTGCGGGATGGTCCAGAACGGGTGGCCGGCGGGCAGCGGTTCCTGGCGGAACACGTCCAGCATGGCACCGGCCACATGGCCTTGGGCGATCAGGGCCACCAGGTCCTCTTCCACCAGGTGGGCACCGCGCGCCACGTTGATCAGGTAGGCGCCGGGCAGCAGCTGCTGCAGCGTGTCGCGGCACAGGATGTTCTCGGTCTCGGGCGTCAGCGGCAGCAGGTTGACCAGCACGCGCGTGCCGCGCAGGAAGTCGTGGAAACCGGCCTCGCCGCTGAAGGTCTGCACACCGTCGATCTGCTTGGGGCTGCGGCTCCAGCCGCGCACGGGGAACTCGAACACGCGCAGTGCCTTGGCCACGCGCTCGCCCAGCACGCCCAGGCCCATCACGCCGACGGGGAAGTCGGAGCGCAGTTGGGGCTTGCGGAATTGCCACTGGCCCTGGCGCATGTCGGCCTCGTAGGCATCGAGTTCGCGGAAGTGGCGGATCACGGCCTGGGTCACGTACTCGGCCATCTGCACGGACATGCCGGCATCGTCCAGGCGCACCACCTGGGCCTGGGGGGGCAGGCGCAGCTTCAGCAGCGCGTCGACCCCGGCACCGATGTTGAACAAGGCCTTCAGCCCCGGCTGCTCGTCCAGGAACTGCTGGGGCGGGGCCCAGACCACGGCGTAGTCCGCCTGGGGCGCACCGGGCGCCCACACACTGATGTCGGCATGCGGCAAGGCGGCGCGCAGTCCTTCCAGCCAAGGTTCGGCCTTGGTACCCGTACAGCAAAAAGTCACTCGCATGGCGGCAAGGTTACAGGGTGGGCGATGGCCTGTCTGTCACGGGGACAGAGCTACTTTCAAAAAAGGAGCTGCTAGCGCAAGTAGTGCAAGCAATTCGTAGGCTTTCTCATTGGAAGATGGCGTACATCCTGCGCGGGCAGCTATGGGTTTGCGTGCAACCGAACGGGGCCTGCGGAGGGGGGGCGCGGAACGCAGCCGGCAGGGCGGTGGCCCCGCCCCACCCCCACCCCCGCCCACCGGCCGTTTGCGGCCGGCGCGCGTTCAGGCGGTCGCCTCGATGCGGATCAGCTCCGCGCCTTCGCTGACCTGGTCGCCGGGTGCGTACAGCAGCTCCTGCACCACGCCGTCGGCGGGCGCGGCGATGGTGTGCTCCATCTTCATGGCCTCCATCACCGCCAGCGGCTGGCCCTTGGTGACGGCATCGCCGGCCTGCACGGCAAACGACACCAGCTTGCCCGGCATGGGCGCGGTCAGGCGGCCGCCTTCGGCGCCGTGCTCGCCGGCGTGGGCCAGCGGGTCGGGCAGCTCCAGCACGGCCGCGCCCTGGGGCGTGAAGATGTGGCGCACCTCGCCCTGCACATGCACCTGGGCGGTGCTGCGCAGGCCGGCAAACTGCACCAGCAGGCCGTCGCCCTGGGGCTGCCAGTCCAGGCGGCCTGTGGTGTCCCCCACCTGCAGCTGCAGCTGGCCGTCGTGGGCCGTGGTCAGGCTGGCGGCGACGGGCGTGCCGCCCTGCAGCAGCTGCAGCGGGCGGCGCGGGCTGCCGTGGCTGTGCCAGCCGTCGCGGCGGCTGAAGGGGTCGGCCGTCTGCAGCGCCTGTTCGGCCTGCAGCAGCTGGGCCACGGCGGCGGCCACGGCCAGGGCGGTGGGTACAGGCTGCTGGTCGAACAGTGCGGCCTTCTCGCGCTCGATCAGGGCCGTGTCCAGTTGGGCATTGGCAAAGGCGGTGCTGCGCACCACATGGCGCAGGAACTGCACGTTGGTGGCCAGGCCGACGATCTGCGTCTGCGCCAGGGCCGCATCCAGCCGCGCCAGGGCCTGGGCGCGCGTGTCGCCGCGCACGATGAGCTTGGCGATCATGCTGTCGTAGAAGGGGCTGATGGCATCGCCCTCGCGCACGCCGTCGTCCACGCGCACATCGCTGATGGCAAAACTGCTGCACGCCGGCTTGCGGTAGACCTGCAGCGTGCCGGTGGCGGGCAGAAAGCCGTTGTCGGGGTTCTCGGCGCAGATGCGGGCCTCGATGGCGTGGCCGATGATCTTCAGCTCGGACTGCTGCTTGGGCAGGGGCTGGCCGGCGGCCACGCGCAGCTGCCACTCCACCAGGTCTTCGCCGGTGATGGCCTCGGTCACGGGGTGTTCCACCTGCAGGCGGGTGTTCATCTCCATGAAGTAGAACTGCATGGCGTCCGGCGCGTCGTAGCCGCCGGGCTGCTCGACGATGAATTCCACCGTGCCCGCGCCCACGTAGTGCACCGCCTGGGCGGCGGCCACGGCGGCCGCGCCCATTTTCTGGCGCAGGGCTTCGGTCATGCCGGGGGCGGGGGCCTCTTCCAGCACCTTCTGGTGGCGGCGCTGCACGGAGCAGTCGCGCTCGAACAGGTAGACGCAGTTGCCCTGGGTGTCGCCAAACACCTGGATCTCGATGTGGCGCGGGCGCAGTACGTATTTCTCGACCAGCACGGCGTCGTTGCCGAAGCTGTTGATGGCCTCGCGCTGGCAACTGGCCAGGGCGGCGGCGAAGTCCTCGCGCCGCTCGACCAGGCGCATGCCCTTGCCGCCGCCGCCGGCGCTGGCCTTGATCAGCACCGGGTAGCCAATGCGGTCGGCCTCGCGCTGCAGCAACTCAGGATGCTGGTCGGCGCCGTGGTAGCCGGGCACCAGGGGCACGCCGGCCTTTTCCATCAGTTGCTTGGATTCGGCCTTCAGGCCCATGGCGCGGATGGCGCTGGCGGGCGGGCCGATGAAGACCAGGCCGGCGGCCTGGCAGGCCTGGGCGAAGTCTTCGTTCTCGCTCAGGAAGCCATAGCCGGGGTGGATGGCCTGTGCGCCGGTGGCCTGGGCGGCTTGCAGGATGCGCTCCCAGCGCAGGTAGCTGTCCTTGGGCGCGCTGCCGCCGATGTGCACGGCCTCGTCGCAGGCGGCCACGTGCTTGGCCTGGGCGTCGGCGTCGGAATACACGGCCACGGTCTGGATGCCCAGGCGGCGGGCGGTGGCAGCCACGCGGCAGGCGATTTCGCCGCGGTTGGCAATCAAAATTTTGGTGAACATGCCTTGTCTCCGTTTGAAGTGTTTTGAGGCTCTAGCGCTTATTGGGTAAACGTTAGCAGCTATGTTTTTGGCAATTGCGGTGGTGCGGGTTCGGTCGCCCCCATCCAGCCTCTGAGCTTGCGCAGGGCGGTTTTGAGAAAGCGCCACAGCATCCAGGTGACGAGCCACATCAGCACCACCGTGACCGCCAGCACCGCGGCGAACACGGCCGGGTGGGCCAGTGCCAGCCAGACGGCGCCCACGGCGGCCGTGTCCTCGGCCAGGCTGGCGCCCAGGTTGCTGAAGGGTTCGGGGCTGGTGTTGATCACGGCGCGCGTGGTGGTCTTGGCGGCCTGGCTGGTGGCGGCCAGCGTGCCGCCCATCAGCGCTGCGGCCAGGGCCATGGTGGCGTGGTCGGCGCCGAACACACCGGCCGCCAGGGCCGCGCCGGCGGGCACGCGCAGCACGCTTTGCAGCAGGTCCCACAGCGAGTCCACGCCGGGGATCTTGTCGGCGAAAAACTCCACGTACAGCAGCCCGCCGCTGGCGAACAGCAGGGCCGGGTGCGCCAGCACCTGCAGGCTGCCGGGCAGCACCAGGGCGCCGGTGGCCCCCAGCAGGCCCACCAGGAACACCACCAGGTACAGCCGAAAGCCGCTGGCCCAGCCCAGGGCCGCCGCCAGGGCCAGCAGGCTGGCCATGTCCATGCTGCCGACGGCCTGGCCCACCTCGGCCGCTGCGGCGCTGGCGCTGTCCAGCACGGCCCCGCCGGCCTGCTCCACCGCCGTGCGGTCGGGGTGCAGGCCCACGCGGTGCAGCCACTGCAGCAGGGTGTTCCAGAGGTCGTTCATGGGCGTTCAGCGTGGCGTGCGGTGGGGCTCAGGACAGCCAGGCCGGCTTGCGCTTGGCCAGGAAGGCCTGCACACCTTCCTTGCCCTCGGCGCTGGCGCGGATCTCGGCAATGCCTTCCACGGTGCGGGCGATCAGGGCCTCGTCAATGGCGTGGCCCGCCGTGTCCTGCACCAGCCGCTTGCAGGCGCGCACGGCGGCCGGGCTGGCCTGCAGCAGGTGCTTGAGCAGGCCGTCCACGGCGTCGTCCAGCGCCTCGGGGACGACCACCTGGTGCACGAAGCCGATGCGCAGAGCCTCGGCGGCGTCAAAGCGCTCGCCGGTCAGGAAGTAGCGCTGCCCGGCGCGGGCGCCCATGGCGCGCAGCACGTAGGGGGCGATGGTGGCGGGGATCAGGCCGATCTTGACCTCGCTGAGGCAGAAGTGGGCGCTGTCCACGCTGACGGCCATGTCGCAGGCCGCCACCAGGCCCAGGCCGCCGGCGTAGACATCGCCCTGCACGCGGGCGATGGTGGGGTGCGGGCAGGTGTAGATGGTGCGCAGCATCTGCGCCAGCTTGCCGGCATCGACCAGGTTCTCCTCGCGGCTGTAGTCGGCCATGCGGCGCATCCAGTTCAGGTTGGCGCCGGCGCAAAAGGCCGGGCCCTCGGCGGCCAGCACCACGGCACGCACGGCGGCGTGCTGGGCCACGGCCTCGAAGGCGGCGGTGATCTCGGCGATCACCTCGTCGCTGAAGGCGTTGCGGATCTCCGGCTGGCTCAGCGTGATGGTGGCCACACCGGCGTTGGTGGTCAGGGTGACGGGACGGGTCATGGGCGTGCTCCTGGCTGGGTCATCGGTCCATTACATGCGGAAGACACCGAACTTGGTGTCCTCCATCGGCGCATTGCGGCTGGCGGACAGGCCCAGGGCCAGCACGCGGCGCGTGTCGGCGGGGTCGATCACGCCGTCGTCCCACAGGCGGGCGCTGGCATAGTAGGGGTGGCCCTGGACTTCGTACTGCTCGCGGATCGGGGTCTTGAAGGCGTTCTCCTCCTCGGCGCTCCACTGGCCGCCGCGGGCCTCGATGCCGTCGCGCTTGACCGTGGCCAGCACGCTGGCGGCCTGCTCGCCGCCCATCACGCTGATGCGCGCGTTCGGCCACATCCACAAAAAGCGCGGGCTGAAGGCGCGGCCGCACATGCCGTAGTTGCCGGCACCAAAGCTGCCGCCGATGATGATGGTGAACTTGGGCACCGCCGCCGTGGCCACGGCCGTGACCAGCTTGGCGCCGTGGCGCGCAATGCCTTCGTTCTCGTACTTGCGCCCGACCATGAAGCCGGTGATGTTCTGCAGGAACACCAGGGGCACCTTGCGCTGGCAGCACAGCTCAATGAAGTGCGCACCCTTGACGGCCGATTCGCTGAACAGGATGCCGTTGTTGGCGATGATGCCCACCTGCATGCCTTCGATGCGCGCAAAGCCGCAGACCAGGGTGCTGCCAAAGCGCGCCTTGAACTCGTCGAACACGCTGCCATCGACGATGCGGGCAATGATCTCGCGCACGTCAAACGGCTTGCGCGTGTCGGTCGGGATCACGCCATACAGCTCTTGCGCATCAAAAAGCGGAGCTGCTGGCGCAGCATCGGCGGGCGCTGCAGGCTTGTTTTTATTCAAATTCTTCACCGCCGTGCGCGCCAGGGCCAGGGCGTGCAGGTCGTTGTCGGCCAGGTGGTCGGCCACGCCGGACAGGCGCGTGTGCACGTCGCCGCCGCCCAGGTCCTCGGCGCTGACCACCTCGCCCGTGGCCGCCTTTACCAGCGGCGGGCCGCCCAGGAAGATGGTGCCTTGGTTTTTGACGATGATGGACTCGTCGCTCATGGCCGGCACATAGGCACCACCGGCGGTGCAGCTGCCCATGACCACGGCGATCTGCGCAATGCCCTGGGCGCTGAGGTTGGCCTGGTTGTAGAAGATGCGGCCGAAGTGGTCGCGGTCGGGGAAGACGTCGTCCTGGTTGGGCAGGTTGGCACCGCCCGAGTCCACCAGGTAGATGCAGGGCAGGCGGTTCTGCTGGGCGATCTCCTGGGCACGCAGGTGCTTCTTCACCGTCATCGGGTAGTAGGTGCCGCCCTTCACCGTGGCGTCGTTGCACACGATCATGCAGTCCACGCCGCTGACGCGGCCGATGCCGGCGATCAGGCCCGCGCCCGGCGCGTCGTTGTGGTACATGTTGAGTGCCGCCAGGGGCGCCACTTCCAGGAACGGCGTGCCGGGGTCCAGCAGCATCTGCACGCGATCGCGCGGCAGCAGCTTGCCGCGTGCCACATGCTTGGCGCGCGCGGCCTCGCCGCCGCCCTGGGCGATCTGCTCACAACGTGCGCGCAAGTCATCGACCAGGGTCTGCATCGCGCGCGCATTGGCCTGGAAGTCGGCCGAGCGCGGGTTGAGTTGGCTGTTTAGAACGCCCATGTTGTCTCCTTGGTATCCCTAGGGTTATCCCGATGTTGATTCAGGGTTTTTGTGATCGTTTGCGACGGAAGCGCGCCAGCGACACCAGACAATGCCGCATGCACACCGTTGAAACCGTCCTGCTGGTGCTGATGTTGGGGGCGCTGACCGGCATCGCGGCCCGTTACGTTCGCGCCATTCCGCTGCCCCTGATCCAGATCGCCCTGGGTGCCCTGATTGCCTGGCCCCAGCGCGGCCTGCACATCGCCTTCGACCCGGAACTGTTTCTGCTGCTGTTCATCCCGCCGCTGCTGTTTGCCGACGGCTGGCGCATCCCCAAACGCGAATTCTTTGCCCTGGCGCGCCCCATCCTGCTGCTGGCCTTCGGCCTGGTGCTGATCACCGTGCTGGGCCTGGGCTACCTGATCCACTGGATGATTCCGGCCATGCCGCTGACCGTGGCCTTCGCCCTGGCGGCCGTGGTCTCGCCCACCGACGCGGTGGCCGTCTCGGCCATCACGCGCAACCTGGGCATGCCGCACAAGACCATGCACATGCTGGAGGGCGAGTCGCTGCTGAACGACGCCTCGGGCCTGGTGGCTGTCAAGTTCGCCGTACTGGCCACGTTGACCGGCGTGTTCTCGTGGAGCAATGTCGCCAAGGACTTCACCTGGATGGCCGTGGGCGGCCTGGGCATCGGAGCGCTGCTGGGCTGGGGCTTCAGCTATGCGCGCGATGCCATCACGCGCCGCGTGGGCGACGTGGCCGCCACGCAGATGGTGCTGCTGCTGGTGCTGCTGCCGTTTGCGGCCTATATCGTGGGTGAAAAGATCGGCGTGTCCGGCATCCTGGCGGCCGTGGCCGCCGGCGTGGCCACCAATTTCGCCGACCTGGACCGCAGCAATTTCATCTCGGAGCGCTTGCAGACCGAAGGCACCTGGAACATGGTGGAAGCCGCCTTCAACGGCGCCATCTTCCTGCTGCTGGGTCTGCAGTTGCCGTCCATCATCGGCGTCACGCTGATGGATGCCGGCCACGAAGGCTGGAAGCTGGTGGGCTATGTGGCCGTGATCTCGATCGCGCTGCTGCTGGTGCGCTGGGCGTGGATCACGCTGGGCGTGCACGGCGCGCTGCGCAAGGCCCACCGCGAAGGCAAGATGGCCGAAAAGCCCTCGCACCTGCTGAACCTGGCGACCACCATGGCCGGCATCCGCGGCGCCGTCACCCTGGCGGCGGCGCTGTCCATTCCCGTGCACCTGCACAACGGGCGCCCGTTTCCCGAGCGCGACCTGCTGATCTTCCTGGCCACTGGCGTGATCCTGTTCACCCTGGTGCTGGGCGCCATCGCCCTGCCGCTGATCCTGCGCCGCATGCCGCCGCACGAGGACACGGAAGCCCAGCTGGAGGAACGTGTCGCGCGCACCGTGGCCTGCAAGGCGGCGATCGCCAGCCTGACGCTGACCGAAGAGGACATGCAGCAGCACGACGAGCAGTGGGTGGCCCAGTACCAGGAGGTGGTGGGCCGCATCACGCAGGAATACCGCAACCGCATCCACCTGCTGGACGACAGCTCGGGCGTGGCCACGTCCACCGAGGCGCAGCGCGACACCCCCGAGATGGTGCACGAGCGCCGCCAGCGCCTGGTCAAGGAAATGGAGCTGCGCGTGCGCTGCATCCAGGTGGAGCGCGACGCCCTGTACGCCGAACGGCAGGCGCACCGCATCAACGACGAAGCCCTGCGCGCCATGGTCAGTGAACTGGACATGGCCGAGGTGTCGCTGCGCAAACGCCTGGCCGTGGCCTGCCGCGCCGCAGGCCTGAAGCCGGGCAAGACCACCGCCTGAGGCGGCGGGCAGGGCAGGGGGGCGGTGGCGCATGGGCGTGAACGTCTCCGTCGGGTGGGGCCGGGCGCGGCGTGCGGCCCGGCAGGGCATGCTGCAAGCCTAGGGCGAATCACGATACAGATGTGGTCACGGAGGTTGCAATAATGGCCATATGACCACCCCCGCCCTGGTGCCGGCCGCCGCCGGCCAGCACCCCGCTTTCACACCGATCGCCTTTGTACGCTGCGTGGCACAGGCCTATGCGCAGCGTGGGATGGAGGTGGGGTTGGCCTTGCAGCAGGCGCAAATTGCGCCAGCGCTGCTGGCCGATGACCAGGCCCGCATCACCGCCTTGCAGATGGAGCTGCTGTGCGCCCACGCCATGCGCGAGCTGGACGACGAGGGCCTGGGCTGGTTCCAGCGCCGCCTGCCCTGGGGCAGCTACGGCTTGCTGGCGCGCGCCAGCATCAGCAGCCCCTCGCTGGGGCTGGCCGTGGCGCGCTGGTGCCGCCACCACGGCCTGCTGACGGACGACCTGGCGCTGGCGCTGCAGGTCGACGGCCCGCTGGCCACCATCCGCGTGCAGGCGCGGCGCGACCTGGGCGCGATGCAGGAGTTCTGCCTGCTGTCCGTGCTGCGCAACCTGCACGGTTTTGCCAGCTGGCTGGTGGACACGCGCCTGCCGCTGCGCCAGGCCAGTTTTCCCTTCCCGGCGCCCGCCCACCAGGCGGTCTATGGCCGGCTGTTCGACGCGCCGGTGCGCTTTGGCGCCGCCGCTGCCAGCCTGGAGCTGGACGCCCACTGGCTGCAGCTGCCCCTGGTGCGCGACGAGGCCGCGCTCAACACCATGCTGCAGCGCGCCCTGCCGCTGCAGGTGCGCCCCTACAAGCCGGCCCAGCCCCTGGTGCAGCGCGTGCGCCAGGCCCTGGCCGCCCACCCGCAGTGCAGCCACACGGCGGCCACGCTGTGCGCCGAGCTGCACCTGGCGCCGCGCAGCCTGCACCGGCAGTTGCAGGCGCACGGCACCAGCCTGCAGGCGCTCAAGGACGCGGTGCGCCGCGACCGCGCCCTGCACCTGCTGCAGCGCACCGACACCCCCCTCAAGCGCGTTGCCCAGGCCTGCGGCTTTGCGGGCGAGAAAAGCTTCATCCGCGCCTTCCACCAGTGGACCGGGCAGGCCCCGGGTGCCTACCGCCAGGCCCAGCGCGGACGCTGAACCACGCCGGCGGGCGTTTTGTGCCACACTGCAGGCAGTGTTGAAAAAAACGATAGCTGTCAGCGCTTGATATATAAGGGCTGAGAGCCAAAATCATTCTCAATTACAGAGGCTGACATGGCAGAGCAGACACCCGCACGCACTTCGGACTGGATGAGGCCGCACAGCCTGTTGCGCATCTCCATCTCCATCGCCGTGGCCGTGGTCACCATCGTGCTGAAGATGCTGGCCTGGCTGCTGACCGGCTCGGTGGGCCTGCTGTCCGATGCGCTGGAATCCTTCGTCAACCTGGCCGGCGCCACCTTCGCGCTGGCCATGGTGACCATCGCCCAGCGCCCGGCCGACGACGACCACCCCTATGGCCACCACAAGGCGGAGTACTTCTCGGCCGGCTTCGAGGGGCTGCTGGTGATTGGCGCCAGCCTGGCCATCATCTGGGTCAGCGTGGCCCGCTGGCTGGACCCCCAGCCGCTGCAGCGCCTGGACTGGGGCCTGGGCCTGTCGCTGGCCAGCACCGTGCTCAACGGCGCGCTGGCCTGGCTGATGTTTCGCAGCGCCCGCACCTACCGCTCGATGGCGCTGGAAGGCGATGCCCGCCACCTGATGACCGATGTCTACACCTCGGTGGGCGTGGTGCTGGGCCTGGGGCTGGCCCACCTCAGCGGCTGGTGGTGGCTGGACCCGCTGGCCGGCGTGGTCGTGGCGCTGAACATCCTGTGGCACGGCGCCGTGCTGGTCTGGCGTGCCGCCCAGGGCCTGATGGACGTGGCCATGGACCCCGAACAGCTGCTGCAGGTCGAGACCGTGCTGCACGCCCAGGTGCAGGCCGCCCAGGCCCAGACCGGCGTGGCCCTGGTCTTCGACAGCCTGCGCACGCGCCAGGCCGGTGGCCACAGCTTCATCGACCTGCACCTGCACCTGCCCGGCGACTGGAGCCTGGCCCAGGCCGCCGACTGGCGCCACCGCACCGAGGCCGCGTTGATGGCCGCCATCCCCAGCGTGCAGGTGCACATCGAGCTGCTGCCGCAAGGCGCCGTCACCGTGCTGGAGCGCCAGACCGGCCACAGGGCCTGACGCCGGGGTATTGCGCCCCGCCGCACGGCCGGTGGGTGCGTCCCCGGATAATTCGGGCCATGACTACCTCGCCCAGCGCCGCCGGCGCAGCCGCATCCACGGCGTTCTCTTCCCTGTCGCTCCACCCCGCCACCCTGCAGAACCTGCAGCAGCTGGGCTATGAGCAGATGACGCCCATCCAGGCCGCCAGCCTGCCGCTGACGCTGCGCGGGCAGGACCTGATCGCCCAGGCCAGCACCGGCAGCGGCAAGACCGCCGCCTTCGGCCTGCCCCTGCTGGAGCGACTGAACCAGCGCTGGTTCGCCGTGCAAGGCCTGGTGCTGTGCCCCACGCGCGAGCTGGCCGACCAGGTGGCCACCGAAATCCGCCGCCTGGCGCGCGCCCAGGAAAACATCAAGGTCGTCACCGTCTATGGCGGCGTGCCCTCGCGCAACCAGATCGCCAGCCTGGAGAACGGCGCCCACATCGTCGTCGGCACGCCCGGCCGCGTGATGGACCTGATCGAGCGCGGCGCGCTGGACATCTCCAAGCTGCAGACCCTGGTGCTGGACGAAGCCGATCGCATGCTGGACATGGGCTTTTACGCCGACATCGTCACCGTGGTCGAGCAATGCCCCGCGCAGCGCCAGACCCTGCTGTTCTCGGCCACCTATCCCGAAGGCATTGCCCAGCTGGCGCAGCGCTTCATGCGCGAGCCCCAGATGGTCCAGGTCGCCGCCCAGCACAGCGCGCACAAGATCGCCCAGCGCTGGTACGAAGTGCCCGCCCGGCACAAGCTCGACGTGGTCGTGCAGATGCTGGCGCACTTCCGCCCCGAATCCACCATCGCCTTCTGCAACACCAAGCAGCAGTGCCGCGAAGCCGTCGCCGCCCTGCAGGCCCAGGGCATCAGCGCCCTGGCCCTGTTCGGCGAGCTGGAACAGCGCGAGCGCGACGAGGTGCTGGTGCAGTTTGCCAACCGCAGCTGCAGCGTGCTGGTCGCCACCGACGTGGCCGCGCGCGGCCTGGACATCGCCAACCTGTCGGCGGTGATCAACATCGACGTCACGCCCGACCCCGAGGTCCACATCCACCGCATCGGCCGCACCGGCCGCGGCGATGCCGAGGGCCTGGCCCTGCACCTGGTGGACATGGAGGAGATGGTGCACGTCGCCAAGATCGAACAGCTGCAGGGCCGCGCCTCGGAATGGTTCGACGTGGCCGAGCTGACGCCCGCCCCCGGCGGCGCCCTGCTGCCCCCCATGATGACCATCCAGCTCATCGGCGGGCGCAAGGAAAAGATCCGCGCCGGTGACGTGATGGGCGCCATGTGCGCCGACTTTGGCTACACGCGCGAGCAGATCGGCAAGATCAGCGTGAACGACTTCTCCACCTATGTGGCGGTGGACCGCCGGATTGCGGCGGAGGCCTGCGCCAAGCTGAACAATGGGCGGGTGAAGGGCAAGAGCGTGAGAGCGCGCGTGTTGTAAACATCTTTTCAGCGTGCGGCTGGCAGTTGCTAGCTGTTGCTGATGCCCAAGGCTGCTGGTCGCAAGACTGGCGGCCTTTTTTGTTTGTGGGTGTTGGGTGGCGCTAGCGCTTATGCAGCAAGCGCTGGCAGCTATGATTTATTCTTTTTGTCTTGTGCTGGTTGTGGCACTTATGTCCGAGGCCGGGAGTCGCCCGGCGGCGACCCGATTTCTTTTGTCTTGCCAAAAGAAACCGGGGAAAGAAAAGGCGCGCCTTGCAGGCGGCTGGTCCGGCAGAACTCACTGCGCGCCTGCAGCGCTCCGTTCAAACAGCCGCCGGAAATATGAGGGACTTCAACAATATGTGGGCGCGACGCTTGCGGACATTAGTGGCTCTAATGTGCTGTGAAGGTAATAATTGAAAATTTATCGCCCAAACCGCCTTGTGTTTTCAGGAGGAGATCCATGGATGCATCTGAAGCCTGCGTCGAAGAACTACTAAAAAATATGGGTTTCAAAAGCGTTGTTTACGAGCCTGATGGAAATGTACCTCCAGATTTCCTGGTAGATGATCGAATTGCAATTGAGGTTCGTCGTTTGAATCAGAACTACGGTGTGAGGAGCAGAAAACGTGGGTTAGAAGAAGATTCCATATCTTTATGGCAAAGGCTAGAAAAACTTGGGCACTCGTTCGGATCTGCCTCAGATGAAAGCTGGTTTTTATTCTGTCAATTTAGTCGACCAATAAAGCCTTGGAAAAAAATAGAACCAAAACTGCGCGCAGCGCTTAAATCCTTCAAAACACAGTCTGTACGTAGTAGTGGAAGAGTCTTTACAGACGAGAACTTTGAGGTTGATGTGTTTAGGTCATCAGAGTCACTCGAACACTACTTTCATATGGGTGGTAGTAGCGATCTGCAGGCGGGAGGGTTTGTTGTTGCAGAGATGCTTACCAACATTGAACACTGTGCTAGCGAGAAGTTGGTGAAAATTTCTCGTGTTAGAAGCAAATACCCTGAGTGGTGGTTGGTGCTCACTGATCACATTGGCTTTGGGCTTAATGAACGCGATAAAAAGCAACTTTTGGCCTATGCCACACGTCCAGCTGGGTGGGACAGAGTCATCGTGGTTAGCCCAAGTGATTCAGGTAGGTGGTTCGATTTTTGAAATTGATTGATGGTTTAAAGTTAACCATTAAAAACTTATTTGCCCAGTGCCGAGGAGATTAGATCTCGCTTTTTTGATTATTTTCCTTATGCCGGCAAGAAGCGTAAGGCCCCGCCAGTGGCAGTCCTGCTAGCAAAGGTCAAAACAATAAACAAAGCCAAATTGACCTCTAGCGCTTATCCAGTAAGCGCAAGCAGCTCACATTTATGACCAATATTGAGACAGTTGCACAAACAGGCCCCAGGCAGGCCCGGCGTCTTTACCGCATGCCCTTCTACCCGTGCCGAGGCGCGCAGAGCGCAGGGTGGGCATGTGTGCCAAGTGGCACACATGCTTCGTGGTCTGACTGGCCGCAGCTGTTTGAACGGAGCGGCACAGCCGCGCAGTGAGTTCTGCGGCCCCTCCCTGTGATCGAGCACCGCAGGTTGCCCGCTTGGGATTTGCGCAGCAAAGCCCAAAGGGACACGGGTAGCAGGGTGCTCTTTCCTTTGCTTACTTTCCTTTGAGCAAGCAAAGGAAAGTAAGTCGCCGCCGCGCGACAAGCGGCCAGCAAAATTCAAAACAAAGCCAAATTGGCCTCTAGCGCTTATCCATCAAGCGCAAACAGCTCACACAGCACCACAAAAATCCAAGCCCAATCCGCCCCAAACGCAGATACAGCAAGCGCCAGCCACTCTGCTTTCAGGAGTGCTGGCGCTGTACGTGCCACGGACCGGTGCCAGTGGCGCGGAGGAGGTCTGGAATTACTTCAGCAGGTCCTGCACCTGGCCCAGGGCGGTCTGTGCGCACTGGTCATCCAGGTGGCCGCCGGGCGCACCGCCGATGCCCACGGCACCGATGACTTCGTTGCCGGCCTTGACGGGCAGACCGCCGCCCAGCAGCAGGTAGCCGGGGATGTTCACCAGGTTGGCGGCGCCAGGGTTCTTCTGGGCGCCTTCCATGATGGCCAGGGTGCTGTTCTTGGCCGAGGCGGCGGTGTAGGCCTTCAGTCGGCTGGCTTCCAGGGTGTGGGGGCCGGCGTTGTCGGCCCGCTGCACGGCGCGCACGGTGCCGGCGCGGTCGACCACGGTGGCGGTCACGGCGTAGCCGTTGGCGGCGCAGGCCGCGACGCTGCGTGCGGCGATCTGGTTGGCCAGTTCCAGCGACATGTTCTTTTCGGTGCGGACGGCCTGGGCCTGGGCGGCGGTGCCCAGCAGGCACAGGGCGATGGCGAGGGCGGGGGTGGCGATGCGGGACATGGTGGTGCTTTCTACAGAGGGTTCGGGGGCGCAGGCCGGGTGCAGCGCCTGGGAGGTACTGTAGAGAGAGCGCGCGCGGCGCACCATGCGGGCGGCTACGCGCGCGATTGCGTAGAACTACGGAGGGCTCAGGCTGCGGGGGCGCCGCCGCGGTCGTCGGCCAGCGTGGCGTAGCGGCGGATCAGCCAGGCCAGCGAGGGCGCTTCCAGCTTGCTGAACAGGTTGGCGCGGTGGGTTTCCACGGTGCGCGGCGACAGGTCCAGCGCGCGGCCGATTTCCTTGTTGGTCAGGCCCTGCACGATCAGGGCCAGCACCTCGCGCTCGCGCGGTGAGAGCTGGGCGTAGCGCTGCTGGGCATCGCGGTCGGCCTGGGTCTGGGCGCGCAGGCGCACATGCTGGCGCACGGCGGCCTGCAGGGCCTCCAGCAGGACTTCGTCGTCCACAGGCTTTTCCAGGAACTCGGTGGCCCCGTTCTTGAAGGCGCGGCGGCACATGTCCACCGTGCCGTGGCCGGTGAGGATGAGGATGGGCTGGTCCACGCCCTGTTCCATCAGCTGGCCCAGCAGCGTCAGGCCGCCGACGCCGGGCATGCGCACGTCGAGCACGATGGCGCCGATGGCCTGGCGGTCGAACTGGGCGGCGAAGGCCAGCGGGTCGGCCCAGGTCTGCACGCGCAGGCCGACGGTGCCGATCAGTAGCGACAGGCTGTCGCGCACGGCCAGGTCGTCGTCCACCAGGTGGATCAGGGGGGATTGCTGCAGGAGGTCAGGGCTGGGCATGCTCGGCGGGGAGGGGCAGGGTCAGTTCAAAGCAGGCGCCGCGCAGCGCCGGCCGTTCGATGAGGCGCAGGTGGCCGCCCAGGGATTCGGCCAGGCTTTCGCTGAGCGTCAGCCCCAGACCCAGGCCCTGGCTGCGCGTGGTGGCAAACGGGGTGAACAGCCGGTCGCGCACCTCGGGGGCGATGCCGGGGCCGTTGTCCTGCACGCGCAGCTGCACCCAAGCGCCGGCGCGTGTCTGCGCGATCTCCAGCCGCCGCTCGGGGGGGGCAGGGCCTCCATGGCCTGCAGAGCGTTGAGCAGCAGGTTGTGCAGGATCTGCTGCAGCGCGATCGGGTCGCTGTGCAGCGGCGGCAGCGGCGCGGGCACGGTCTGCAGCACCTGCACCTGGCGCTGGCGCAGCTCGGGCTCCAGCAGGTGCAGGGCGTCGTTGATCAGCGCCTGCAGCGCCACGGCCTGGGTCGCCGTCACGGTGTCGGGGCGTTCCACCAGCCGGCGCAGGCGGCCCACCACGGCGGAGGCACGCTTGGCCTGTTCGGCGGCCTGGCCCATGGCCTGGCGCGCGGCGTCCACATCGGGTTCGTGGTCGTCCAGCAGGCGGCGGGCGGCCTGGCTGCTGGAGAGGATGGCGGTCAGCGGCTGGTTCAGCTCGTGCGCCAGGCCGGCGGCCAGCTCGCCCAGGGTGTTCAGGCGGGCCACATGGCCGTGCTGCAGCAGTTGCTCCGCGCGCAGGCGCGCCGTGCGCTGCTGCCAGGCGGCGCGCAGGCCGGCCAGCCCCAGGGCGCAGACCAGGGCCCAGGCCAGCATGGGCCCCCACGGCAGCAGGCGGGGGTGCAGCTTGTAGCGTTCGTGCAGGTCCAGCACCTGGCTGGGCGAGGCCAGGGTCTTGGTCTGCGTCCAGGCCCAGCCGGGGGGCATCGGCCTCGGGGGCGCCGGGCTGCAGCAGCAATTGCGTGTCGCCCTGCGTCAGCCAGATGCGGACCGGGCTGTGGCTGGGCGGGTAGGGCCATTCCTCGGTGGGCACGGCGGCGCGCAGGTCCAGCGCCAGGGCATAGCTGGCTGGCTGGCCGGCCTGCACGACAAACAGCGTGCCGGCGGCCAGCCGGCTGGCGTCCATGTGGGCGTGGCCGCTGCGGCGCGACTGCTGCTCCAGCGCGTACAGGGTGGACGGCCAGTGCGCGGGCCAGGGCTGGTCGGCACGGCGCTGGGCAATGCCCAGGATCTGCGGGTACAGGCGCGCCAGGTCGCTGGCGGTGGCGTTCGCACTGGCGTCGGGTGACAGCTGGGGTTGCAGCAGGGCCAGCGTGGCCAGGATGGCATCGTGCTGCACCAGCTGCTGGCTCAGCAGCCGGTGGGCGATGCGGGCATTGGTCTGGAAACCCTCGTTCAGCGCCTGCAGGCGCTGCTGCGCCAGCCAGCCGGCGCCACCGCCGGCGGCGATGATCCAGGCCAGCAGCCATCCCAACCAGGGTGTCGTCCAGTGCATGGCGCGGATTGTGGCATTCCCGGCGGCGCTTGCGGGCCAGCGCCGGGTTTCAGCCCTTGGCGAAGAACAGCCCGGCCATCACCAGGCCGGTGGCCACGATGCCCCAACGCAGCACCGGCGCCGGAATCTTGCGGGCCACGCGCGCGCCGCCATAGCCGCCGGCGGTGGCCGCGACCATCATCACCAGGGCCTGTGGCCATTCGACGATGCCGCCCGCAGCGTAAATGCCCACGGCAATCGCGGTCAGCAGGGCCGAGACCAGGTTCTTCATGCCGTTCATGGCGTTCAGCTGGGTCTGGCCCAGCAGGCTGAACAGCGCCAGGCACAGGATCCCCAGGCCGCCGTTGAAGTAGCCGCCGTAGACGGCCACGGCCAGCATGCCCAGCGTGGCCTTGGTGGTGCTGGCGGGGGCGTCGGGGTGGGTGCTGCGCGAGGCCCAGGCGCGGATCTGCGGGCCGAAGGCGAACAGGGCGGTGGCGCCCAGCAGCAGCCAGGGCACGACCTTGCGGAAGGTGGCGTCGGGGGTGACCAGCAGCAGGGCCGCACCGCCGGCGCCACCGATCAGCGCCAGGGCGATGGATTTGCCCAGGGTCAGCCCCGGGGGCGCGGCCATGTCTTCGCGAAAGCCCCAGGCGCTGGCCGCGTAGCCGGGCAACAGGGCCACGGTGCCGGTGGCATTCGCTACCACGGGTGGCACGCCGGTGAAGACCAGGGCCGGCAGGGTCAGAAAGCTGCCACCGCCAGCGACGGCGTTGAGGGCGCCGGCCACAAAGGCGGCCGCCAGCAGCAAGGCGATGTGGGCCCAGGGGCCAATGCCCAGAATGTCCATGCGTGTCTCCCGAATGTTGTTGTGATGGGGGTGCGCGCACCGTGCTGGTGCAGCCATGGAGCGATCTTAGTGGCTGGCCCAGGCCGCCGGCATGTGCAAAACGCAAAGCACCTTGGACCTGTGCCCGCCTAGTGCGCCGGGGGGCGGGGCGTGGCGCCTCAGGCGCGGATGTAGGTCCAGCCTTCGGTCTGCAGGCGTGCCAGGGCCAGGATGGCGGGGCCGTCCAGCACCTGCAGGGGCGCGCGGGCCGGGCGCTGCAGCTGGGCCAGGGAATTGGGGCACAGCCAGGTCAGGGCGTCGGCTGGTTCGTGCGGGCTGTCCAGCGCTGCGGCCACGGCCGCCGCGTTGGCGATGATGCGCACTGTGCAGTGGGGGTCGCCCTTGCGGGCGTTGACGGCGTTCATGCGGGCGCGTTGCAGGCCTTCGGCGTCGGGGGCGTGCAGCAGGATCTGGAGGGTGGTGGTCATACGGCGGTGGGGGTGGCGGCGCGCTGGCGCCAGGCTTGGGCGGCCAGCATCAGCAGCACGGCCGCCACCAGGGGCAGCATGCCGGCATTGATGGCGTCCCAGCCCGCAGTGTGCAGCAAACGGCCCGAGCCGAACGAGGCCAGGGCCACGGTGCCGAACACCAAGAAGTCGTTCAGCGCCTGGACCTTGGCGCGCTCGGTCGGGCGGTAGCTTTCGGTCAGCAGCGCGGTGGCGCCGATGAAGCTGAAGTTCCAGCCCACGCCCAGCAGGATCAGCGCGCCCCAGAAGTGCAGCAGCTCCAGCCCCATCAGGGCGATCACGCCAGAGGCGCCCGTCAGCAGCAGGCCCAGCGCCGTGACCGGCAGCTTGCCCCAGCGTGCCATCAGGCGGCCGGTGACAAAGCTGGGGGCGAACATGGCCAGCACATGCCACTGCACGCCCAGGGCGGCCTCGCCCACGCTGAAGCCGCAGCCCACCATGGCCATGGGGGTGGCGGTCATCAGAAACGCCATCAGCCCGTAGCTGACCACGCCGGCCGTGCAGGCCACGATGAACTGCGGTGTGCGCACGATGGCCCCCAGCGGCCGTGCCGGGCCGCTGACGCTGGCCTGGGTGGGTGGGGGCAGGCGCAGGGCCAGCAGCAGGGGCAGGGCCAGCAGCGCCAGGGCCGCCTGGCCGTAGAAGCTGCCGGCAAACGGTGTCATGGGCAGGGCGTCACGCGTCCAGATCACCAGCTGCGGGCCGATGACGGCGGCAATCAGCCCGCCGAGCATCACGCGCGAGATGGCGCGCGCCTGCAGCCCCGGATCACCCACCGCATCGATGGCCGCAAAGCGGTAGCTTTGCACGCAGGCGGCGTAGAAACCGGCCAGGGCTGTGCCCAGGCAGAACAGCACAAAGTCCTGCTGGGCAATGCCCTGCGCGGCGATCAGGCCCGACAGCACGCCCAGCACCGCACCCAGCACATAGGCCGGGCGGCGGCCATGGCGCTGCATGACCCAGGCGGCCGGCAGCGTCGACAGCGCCAGGCCCAGCTGGTAGAGGCTGACTGGCAGCGTGGCGGCCGTGGGGTCGGCGGACAGCTGCTGCCCCACCAGCCCGCCGAGCGAGATGATGATCGGGGGCGAGGCGCCCCCCAGGGACTGGGCAGCGAACAGCAGGTGCAGCGCACGCGGGCTGGCGGGGGCAGGTGCGGACATGGCAGGCAGGCGAAGAGGGGCAAAGTGGCGCGGGTCAGGCCTGCAGGGTGGTTGCGGTCAGCTTGTCCCAGGCGTCCAGGGTTTCGGCAGCGTACATCAGTGCCGGGCCGCCGCCCATGTAAACGGCGATGCCCAGCATCTCTTCCAGTTCCTGGCGGGTGGCGCCCAGTTTCTGCAGCGCCTTGGTGTGAAAGCCGATGCAGCCCGAGCAGCGCTGCGTCACGCCAATCGCCAGGGCGATCAGTTCCTTGTGCTTGGCGCTGATGGCGCCCTCGGCCATGGAGGCCTGGGCCAGTTGGGCAAAGGCCTGCATGGTGCCGCTCTGGGACTGGCGGAAGGGGCGCAGGGCGTTGTTGATGTCGCGGGTCAGGTGCTGGTGGTCAAAGCTGCTCATGCTGGTCTCCTCGGTGGATGAAAGAAAAGGTGGTGGCACTCAGTCGGCGCGGGCTGGCTGCCAGACGCCGTCGGGCGCGGGCTGGTGCAGTGCAAAGGCATTGATCGGCACCTGCATGTAGGTGCGACCGTCCTCGGCCGCGGGTGGCAGCTTGCCGGCGCGCAGGTTGACCTGTACGGACGGCAGGATCAGCGTGGGCATGGCCAGCGTGGCATCGCGGGCGGTGCGCATGGCGACGAAATCGGCTTCGGTGACACCGTCGCACACATGGATGCTGCGCGCCTTCTGGTCGGCCACGGTGCAGGCCCAGGCCGGGGCACGGCCCTGGGGCGGGTAGTCGTGGCAGATGAACAGGCGCGTGGCGGGTGGCAGGGCCAGCAGGCGCTGGATGGAGTGGTACAGCTGCGCGGCATTCCCGCCCGGAAAGTCGGCACGCGCCGTGCCCACGTCGGGCAGGAACAGGGTGTCGCCGACGAAGACCGCGTCCTCGACCTGGTAGGCCATGTCGGCCGGTGTGTGGCCGGGCACGTGCAGGGCCGTGACCGTCAGGCCACCGACCTGGAAGCGCTCGCCGTCGGCCAGCAGGCGGTCGAACTGGCTGCCGTCGGGCAGGAAGCCGCGCTCGAAGTGGAAGATGCTGCGGAACATCTGCTGCACCGCGCGGATGTGCGTGCCGATGGCGATCTGCCCGCCCAGGTGGTGGCGGATGTGCTGCGCGCCCGAGAGGTGGTCGGCATGGGCGTGGGTTTCCAGGATCCACTGCACCTGCCAGCCATGGGCGCGCACGTAGTCGATGATGCGGTCGGACGAGGCGCTGGTCAGCGTGCCGGATTTGGGCTCGAAATCCAGCACCGGGTCGATCACCGCGACCTGGCCGCTGGCGGTGTCGGCCAGCACGTAGCTCACCGTGCCGGTGACGTCGTCGTAGAAGGGTTCGATGTGCATGGTGTGTCCTTTCAGGCGCCAATGCGGGGGAACAGTCGGGAAGCTGCTGTGGGCTGCATCAATTTACTTTTTAATATAATATATAAAAACAGATTGTGACGCACGCCTTTCTCTTTCTCTTTCTGGATGGCGAGGACTGGCAGGGTCAGCCCGGCGTGTCGTGACCACGGGCTGGCGCATGGGGCGCTGGCCGGATCTGGACAGTGTGGATCAACTGCAAGGAGAAGACCATGAAAGCAAATGTTGGCGGCATCGACCGCGTCCTGCGTATCCTGGTGGGGCTGGTGCTGATCGCCCTGGCCGCCACCGGCACGGTGGGTTGGTGGGGCTGGCTGGGCGTGGTGCCGCTGGCCACCGGGCTGCTGCGCTTTTGCCCGCTGTACCCGCTGCTGGGCATCAGCAGCTGCCCGCTGTCGTCGCGCAAGTAAGGCGCCGCGGCCGGACCGGGGGGCTTGGCCTTGTCGGGGGCAGCGCTTTGCGTTTTCCCCTAAGGTCAGGGCCCTGCCTTTTCGCCACCCACCGCATTTGTTGCCATGACCCAGCCATCTTCGACCGACACCCGTGCTGACACCCTGGACCTGGACGCCCTGCGCGCCCATGCGGACGAGGCCGTGGCCATGCTCAAGGTGCTGGGCAACCAGGACCGGCTGATGCTGCTGTGCCAGCTGACGCTGCAGGAGCGCACGGTGGGCGAGCTGGAGCAGCTCACCGGCATTCAGCAGCCCACGCTGTCGCAACAGCTGGGCGTGCTGCGGCGCGAAGGCCTGGTGACGACGCGCCGCGAAGGCAAATTCATCTGGTACCAGCTGGCCGATGCACGCGCCCTGCAACTGATGCAGGTGGTGCACCAGCTGTTTTGCAAGCAAGGAGAACCTGCATGAGCATTGCATGGGACCTGTTCACGCCCGGGGCCGCGCTGGCCGGCGGGCTGTTGATCGGCGCGGCCGCCGCGCTGATGGTGGTGTTGCTGGGCCGCGTCGCGGGCATCAGCGGCATCGTGGGCCAGCTGTTGCAGGCTGGCACCTGGCGCAGCGCGCCCCAATGGCGCTGGCGTGCGGCCTTCGTGGTCGGCCTGCTGGCGGCGCCCCTGTTGTGGCAGGGCTTTGCGCCGCTGCCGGCGATGCAGATGCCGGGCAATCCGCTGGTCATCATCGCCGCCGGCTTGCTGGTGGGCTTTGGCACCCGCCTGGGCTCGGGCTGCACCAGCGGCCACGGGGTCTGCGGGATTTCGCGTCTGTCGCTGCGTTCGCTGTCGGCGACGGTGGTGTTCATCGCCACCGGCGTGGCCACGGTGTTCGTGGTGCGCCATGTGCTGGGGGGCTGAACCATGATCGCATTTGTGGCATTGCTGGCAGGCCTGGTGTTCGGCCTGGGCCTGATCCTGTCGGGCATGGACAACCCGGCCAAGGTCCAGAATTTTCTGGATGTCTTCGGCACCTGGGACCCGTCGCTGGCCCTGGTCATGGCGGGCGCGATTGCGGTCGCCATCTTCGCCTTCACCTGGGCCAAGCGGCGCAAGACCTCGCTGCTGGGCGAGCCCATGCAGCTGCCCACGGCCACGGCCCTGGACGGCAAGCTGCTGACCGGTGCGGCGCTGTTCGGCATCGGTTGGGGGCTGGCCGGTTTTTGCCCGGGTCCGGCGCTGATGAACCTGAGCACCGGCCATGGCGAGGTCTGGCTGTTCGTCGCCGCGATGCTGGTGGGCATGCTGGCGCAGCACGCCTGGGCGAAGCGGGGTGGTTTTTAAAAAACCAGAGCGGCCCGCGCAGGTAGCGATTGGGCTGCAGGCCTTTTTCATGTGCAGAGGCCCGGTCTGGCACGGGACGGACGATGGAGTGAGCAGCCATGTATGAATACATCTGGCCCATGTGGGTCACCCTGGGACTGGCGCTGGCCTACTTTGCCAAGCAATGGCTGCGCCCGGCGCGTGCCACGCGCGTGCACGACCAGCTGCGCCAGGACTGGCTGCAGGCCATCTCGGACAGCAAGGGCACGGAAGTGCTGGGCGTGCAGACCATCCGCAACTCCCTGATGTCCTGCACCATGACGGCGACCACGGCCACGCTGGCGCTGATGGGCGGGGTCTCGCTGCTGCACAGCAGCTGGGCCGAGGCGGCGACCAACGGCCGTGCCGAGGTGCTGCAGCTGCACACCCTGGCGGTGCTGGTGCTGTTGGGCCTGTCCTTCATCAGCTCCATGCTGGCGGCGCGCCAGTGGCACCACGCCGGCTTTGTGGCCGGCATGCCCACGGACAGCCCGCTGCGCGCGCAGTGGCTGCCCCTGGGGCAGACCAGCCTGCGCCGTGCCGGGCATTTTTATGCGCTGGCGGTGCGCCTGCTGATGTGGTGCGTGCCGATGGTGCTGGTGGGCCTGCAGCCCTGGCTGGGACTGGTCAGCGCCGTGCTGCTGGTGGTGGTGCTGGCCACGGGCATCGACCGCTGAAGCCCCGCCCCCCAGGGGCCACAAAAAAAGGACGCCCTGTGGCGTCCTTTTTGCATGGGGGCTGCGTTGCGCGGGTGCCCGCGCGGGCGGGCCTCAGTCCTTGGCGTAGGGGTCGGCGTAGCCCAGTTCGGCCAGGATGTCGGTCTCGTAGGCCTCCATCTCGTCGGCGTCCTCCTCGCTGGTCTCGTGGTCCCAGCCCTGGGCGTGCAGGGTGCCGTGCACCAGCATGTGGGCGTAGTGCTCTTCCAGCGACTTGTTCTGCTCCTGGGCCTCGCGTTCGATCACCGGGCCGCAGATCACCAGGTCGGCCATCACCGTGGGGGCCTGCTGGTAGTCGAAGGTCAGCACGTTGGTGGCGTAGTCCTTCTTGCGGAACTGGGCGTTCAGCTGGCGGCCTTCGTCCTCGCCGACGATGCGCACGGCCATCTCCGCATCCACGGCCAGGGCGTGCTTGATCCACTTGGTGACGCGCGCGCGGGTCAGCAGGGCGCGGTGCGCGGCCAGGTTGTCGAACTGGCCGAATTGCAGGGAGAGGGACAGGTTGTTGAGTGCCATTTTGGGCTCTGGCGCTTGCTGGTCAAGCGCTGTTAGCTATGGATTTTTGAAAATCTCAGCCGCGGCTGCGACCGTTGCCGGCATCGTAGGCGTCGACGATGCGCGCCACGAGCGGGTGGCGCACCACGTCGGCGGTGGTGAAGCGGTTGATGGCAATGCCCTTGACGCGCTTAAGTACGCGCTCGGCATCGATCAGGCCGCTCATTGCGCCCTTGGGCAGGTCGATCTGGCTGACGTCGCCGGTGACCACGGCCTTGGCGCCAAAGCCGATGCGGGTCAGGAACATCTTCATCTGCTCGGGCGTGGTGTTCTGCGCCTCGTCCAGGATGACGAAGGCGTTGTTCAGCGTGCGCCCGCGCATGAAGGCCAGCGGGGCGATCTCCAGCACGTTGCGCTCGAAGGCCTTTTGCACCTTCTCGTAGCCCATCAGGTCGTACAGCGCGTCGTACAGCGGGCGCAGATAGGGGTCGACCTTCTGCGTCAGGTCGCCGGGCAGGAAGCCCAGGCGCTCGCCGGCCTCCACGGCCGGGCGGGTCAGCACGATGCGCTGCACGGCGCTGCGCTCCAGCGCGTCCACGGCGCAGGCCACGGCCAGGTAGGTCTTTCCGGTGCCGGCAGGGCCGATGCCGAAGGTGATGTCGTGCTCGGCAATGTTCTGCAGGTACAGCGCCTGGTTGGGCGTGCGCGCGCGCAGGTCGGCGCGGCGCGTGGTCAGCTGCATGGCGGTGGCGTCGGGCTCCAGCATCTCGGCATCGCCGGCCAGCATCAGCTGCAGCGTGTCCTCGGGGATGGCGTGGTCGGCCATTTCATACAGCGCCTGCAGCAGCTCCAGCGCCTGCTGGGCCTTGGCCTTGGGGCCGTCGACCTTGAACTGCTCGTGGCGGTGGGCAATCTTGACCTGCAGGCCGGTTTCGATGGTGCGCAGGTGGGCGTCGGCCGGGCCACACAGGTGGGTCAGGCGCAGGTTGTTGTGCGGTGTGAAGGTGTGGCGCAAGATCACGCTGATAATTCCCTGGAGGAAGGCCGCGCCGGGCGGCAACAAAGGATCGCAATGATAGGCAAATTGACAGGTTCCCTGCTGGAGAAGAACCCGCCCCAAGTCCTGGTGGACTGCCATGGCGTGGGTTACGAGGTGCAGGTGCCCATGAGTACGTTCTACAACCTGCCCGCACTGGGGGAGCCGGTCAGTCTGCTGACGCACTTTATCGTGCGCGAGGATGCGCAGCTGCTGTATGGGTTTGCGACCGCACAGGAGCGTCAGACATTCCGCGAGCTGATCAAGGTCAGCGGCATCGGACCGCGCATGGCCCTGTCCCTGCTGTCGGGCATGACCATCGAGGACCTGGTGCAGGCCATCGCCCTGCAGGAAGTGGGGCGCCTGGTGAAGGTGCCGGGCATCGGCAAGAAGACCGCCGAGCGCCTGCTGCTGGAGCTCAAGGGCAAGCTGGGCGATGCCGTGGTGGGCACGGCCGCGGCGCAGGTCCAAAACGATGCCCAGTCCGACATCCTGCAGGCGCTGCTGGCGCTGGGCTATTCGGACAAGGAAGCGGCGGCCAGCCTCAAAGCCCTGCCCGCTGATGTGGGCGTGAGCGAGGGCATCAAGCTGGCCCTCAAGGCCTTGGCAAAGTAAGCCGCCATGAGCATCCACACCGAAGATTTTGGCGATTTCGAGGCCACGCCGGCGCGCAAGCCGCGCGCCAAGGCTGCGCCCCAGGCGCCGCGCCCGGACGACCCAGGCCAGCCCGCCGTGCGCAGCAGCGCCATCTCGCCCGCGCCGGTCAACAAGCACGAAGAGGTGCTGGAGCGCGCCCTGCGCCCCAAATTGCTGCAGGAATACGTGGGCCAGGAAAAGGCGCGCGAGCAGCTGGAAATCTTCATCGGTGCGGCGCGCAAGCGCGGCGAGGCGCTGGACCACGTGCTGCTGTTCGGCCCGCCCGGCCTGGGCAAGACCACGCTGTCCCACATCATTGCCGCCGAGCTGGGCGTGAACCTGCGCCAGACCAGCGGCCCGGTGCTGGAAAAGCCCAAGGACCTGGCGGCGCTGCTGACCAACCTCGAGGCCAACGATGTGCTGTTCATCGACGAGATCCACCGCCTCAGCCCCGTGGTCGAGGAAATCCTCTACCCCGCGCTGGAGGACTACCAGATCGACATCATGATCGGCGAGGGGCCGGCCGCGCGCTCCATCAAGCTGGACCTGCAGCCCTTCACCCTGGTCGGGGCCACCACGCGCGCCGGCATGCTGACCAACCCGCTGCGCGACCGCTTCGGCATCGTGGCGCGGCTGGAGTTCTACAACGCCGAGGAGCTGGCGCGCATCGTCACGCGCAGCGCCGGCCTGCTGGGCGCACCCATCGATGCGGCGGGCGCGCAGGAAATCGCCAACCGCTCGCGCGGCACGCCGCGCATCGCCAACCGCCTGCTGCGCCGCGTGCGCGACTATGCCGAGGTCAAGGGCGACGGCACCATCACCCAGGACATGGCGCGCAAGGCCCTGTCCATGCTGGACGTGGACCCGCGTGGCTTTGACGTGATGGACCGCAAGCTGCTCGAAGCCGTGGTGCACCGCTTTGACGGCGGCCCGGTGGGCGTGGACAACATCGCGGCCAGCATTGGCGAGGACGCGGGCACGATCGAGGACGTGATCGAGCCCTACCTGATCCAGCAGGGCTATCTGCAACGCACGCCGCGCGGGCGCATCGCCACCAAGGCCGCCTACCAGCACCTGGGGCTGGTGGCACCGCAGGCGGCCGGCAGTCTGTTCAACGAATAAGGCCGCAACCGGGGCCGGCCGCACCGGCATCCGGGACCAGGGGAACGCACTGTGAGTCCACACGCATCTGAAACCACCCACGCGGCACCCGCCCGCCGCCCGCGCCGCTGGTGGTGGCTGGCCGGCGCCGCCGTGCTGCTGCTGGCTGCCGTCTGGGGCGTGCAGCGCTGGCGTGGCCCGCAGGTGCCCGCCGTGCAGGTGCAGGCCCAGGCGCTGGTGCGCAGCCTGCAGTTTTCGGCCCGGGTGGAAACCCGCTCGCGCGTGGGCGTGGGCACCACCATCGTCGGCCGCGTCGAGCGCGTGGCCGTGCAGGAAGGCGACCACGTGCAGGCGGGTCAGCTGCTGGTGCAGCTGGAGCCCACCGAGCTGCAGGCCAGCGTGCAGCAGGCCCAGGCCAGCCTGGTCCAGGCGCGGGCCCAACTGGCCAATGTGCGCACCAATGGGCGCATCGGCAAGCAGTCGCAGGTGGCCCAGGCCCTGGCGACGCTGCAGCAGGCCCAGTCCGATTGGTCGCGCAACCAGCAACTGGTGCAGCAAGGTTTTCTGAGCCAGGCCAGCCTGGACGAAAAACGCAAGGCCCTGGGCGTGGCCCAGGCGCAGCTGCAGGCCGCCCAGGCCCAGGCCCAGGCGGCGGCCGAGGGCGGGGCCGAGCTGCAGGCCGCCGAGGCCCAGGTGCAGCAGGCGCAGTCGGCCCTGGCGGCCGCCCAGGCCAAGCTGCAGCAGACCCACATCGTCGCGCCCAGCGCCGCCAAGGTGCTGGCGCGCACGGTGGAGCCCGGCCAGATCGTGCAGGCCGGCACGGCGCTGCTGCAGCTGGCCCTGGAGGGGCCGACGCTGATCGTGGCCCAGGTGGATGAACGTTTTCTGGACCAGCTGCGCGATGGCCAGAGCGCCCAGGTGGTGGCCGATGCCTTTGCCGACCAGCGCCTGACGGCGCGCGTGGTGTCGATCGCCCCGGGCGTGGACGCGCAGCGCGGCGCGGTGGAAGTCAAGCTGGCGCTGCAGGCCGCGCCGCCGGACTTCCTGCGCGAGGACATGAGCCTGTCGGTGCAGGTCGAAACCGGCCGCCAGGCCCAGGCCCTGGTGCTGCCGCTGCAGGCCCTGCAAGGCCTGCGTGAAGGCCACAGCGCTGCCCAGGTGCTGGTGCTGCAGGACGGCCAAGCCACGCCGCGCCCGGTGCAGGTGGGCCTGCGCACCCTGGAGGCCGCGGAAATTGTGGACGGCCTGCATGCCGGCGACACCGTGCTGCTGCCCCCGGCGCAGGCCGGCCAGCGGGTGCGCGCGGCCGCGCCGCAGCAGGAGCGCTGATGGCCGTGCGCATGCCCTGGGGCTTCGAGTGGCAGGTGGCCCTGCGCTTTCTGCGCGAAGGGCGCATGCAAAGCCTGATGATCGTCGCCGGGGTGGCGGCGGGCGTGGCCGTGGTCACCTACATCACGGCGCTGATCCATGGCCTGCAGGCCAACACCGTGCGCAAGACGCTGGGCACGCAGGCCCACATCAGCCTGCGCGCGCCCGAGGATGTGGTCACGCCCCTGCCGCGCCCGGCGGTGGGCGATGCGGTGCTGCTGTCGGACACCCAACCGCGCGCCCAGCGCCTGCGCTCGGTGGCCAACTGGCAGCAGTTGCTGCCGGTGCTGGAGCGCGAGCCGGGCGTGATCGCCGTGTCGCCCATGGTCTCGGGCGCCGGGCTGGCGCTGCGCGGCGAGGCCTCGCAGTCCATCGCCCTGATGGGGGTGGAGCTGGAGCGCTACCAGCGCATCGTCAACCTGCGCGAGAAGCTGGTGGCCGGTGCCTGGGGTCTGGCCCCGGGCGAGGCCATGATCGGCACCGAGCTGGCCGCCGATCTGGGCGTGCGCCCGGGCGACCGCTTCACCATCGCCACCGGCACGGTGAACGAGCCGGTGCGCGTGACGGCTTTGCTGGACATGGGGCTCAAGGACCTGAACCGCCGCACTGTGATAATTCCGCTGCGCAGCGCGCAAAGCCTGCTGGGCGTGCCCGGCGGCGCCACGGTGCTGGAGATGCAGGTGGCCGACGTGTGGCAGGCCGATGCGATTGCGCGCCAGTTGCGTGCGCGCTACGACTATGAGGTGGAGAGCTGGCAGGACACGAACGCGCAGCTGCTCTCGGCGCTGAACGCCCAGACCATCAGCACCACGGTGATCCGCGTGGTGGTGCTGGTGGTGGTGGTGCTGGGGATTGCCAGCGTGCTGGTGGTCAGCGTGGTGCAAAAGCGCCGCGAGATCGGCATCCTGCGCGCCATGGGCACCACGCGCGGTCAGGTGCTGCGCGTGTTTCTGCTGCAGGGCGCGGTGGTCGGGGCCCTGGGCTCGGTCGGTGGGGTGCTGCTGTCCTGGGCCATGGTGCAGCTGTTCACCACCCTGGCGCGCAGCGCCGAGGGCGGCGCGCTGTTCGAGATCCACCTGACCCTGCCCGACGCCCTGAGCGCGGCGCTGATTGCCACCGTGTGCGGCGTGCTGGCGGCCGTGGTTCCGGCGCGCCGTGCGGCGTCCATGGACCCGGCCCAGGCGATACGGATGTGACCCCCATGGCCCACGACCCCACCACCGCGCCCCTGCTGCAGTTGTCGGCCGTGCGCAAGTCCTACAACGTGGGCCAGCCCAGCGAGGCCGAGGTGCTGCACGGCATCGACCTGCAGCTGCGCGCCAGCGAATTCATTGCCCTGGTCGGTCCCTCGGGCTCGGGCAAGAGCACCCTGCTGAACATCCTGGGCCTGCTGGAGCGCATGAGCAGCGGCAGCTACCAACTGCTGGGGCAGGAGACCCACCGGCTCAGCGACGACCGCCTGACCCTGCTGCGCCGCCAGAGCCTGGGCTTCGTGTTCCAGTTCCACCACCTGCTGCCGGCCTTCACCGCGCTGGAGAACGTGACCCTGCCGGCGCTGATGGCGCACGGGGTGGTGTCCGGCGCGGACAAGGACCGTGCCCTGCAGCTGCTGCGCGCCGTGGGCCTTGGCCAGGCGCTGCACAAGAAGCCGTCGGAGCTGTCGGGCGGCATGCAGCAGCGCGTGGCCATCGCCCGGGCGCTGGTGCAGCAGCCGGCCCTGGTGCTGGCCGATGAGCCCACGGGCAACCTGGACACGCAGTCGTCCGACGATGTGTTCGCGCTGCTGCGCGAGATCCATGCCCAGCAGGGCACGGCCTTTCTGATCGTCACCCACGACCCGCGCCTGGCGGCGCGCTGCGACCGGCTGGTGGAAATGGTCGACGGCCAGATCGCTCAGGACACACACACGCCACACATGTAGTGTTTTTGGCCGATAGCGCCCGTCCTGCCTGCGCAGGGTGCTCTTATTTTGTCTGTGGCACGCGCAGCACCTGCAGCATGCCGTGCACGATCAGCCCCTGGGCCAGGTAATAGCTGCCCAGCACCCACACGGTGGCGGCGGGCAGGGGCTGCACGAAGCGGTCGATCGCCAGGATGCTGTCGCTGACCATGAAGCTCAGTGCGCCCCAGGCCACACAGCGTGCGCTCGGGCTGCACAGCACCTGGGCGCGGCCGATGGCCTGGGCCGCCATGCCGGCAATCACCAGCACATAGGCGGCCACGGGCAGGCGCATGTCGGCGGGCAGGCCGTGTGTCGCCAGGTGGCCGTAGACCAGCGCGGCGCAGGCCAGCACCGCCAGCAGGGCCGGGCGGTGCGGCAGCCACGGCAGGCCCCGGTGGAACAGCACGATGTAGCAGCCGTGGGCCAGCAGGAAGGCCGCCAGGCCGGCGAGAAAGCCCTGCCCGGACAGCAGGCAGACATCGCCCAGCAGGCTCAGCGCCAGGCCGGCCAGCAGCCAGCGGGTGGCCACGGGCTGGCCGTGGCGGTCGGCGCGCCGCCAGACCAGGGCCAGGCACAGCAGCAGCGGCAGGGGTTTGAGCAGGGCATAGGCGGCGAAGGGCCCGAGGTGGCCGGCCAGCATGGCCAGCAGGGCGCACAGGGCCATGGCCCATTGCAGCGGATGGAGGTGGGCAAGCAGGTGCATGCCGGCCAGTCTGCGGGCCACGCGCACGGCTGGGCATTGGGGCTGTCCCGCCTTGCGGGGTGGGCCACGGACGCCGTGGGCGCGCATTCTCCGGGGCCGGTGGAGTTTCGTGCTTTCCCTTAAAATCGACCCTCTTTACCTTGAGAGGCCCGCTGCGCACTGCTGCGCTTGCGGCCCTTTGTCGCAAACGCGTGGCCGCCGCCACGACCGAACCCGTCCCCGACCAGTGTCATACGCTCCAGAAACCCGGCGTCGCCGCACCTTCGCCATCATTTCCCACCCGGATGCGGGTAAGACCACGCTGACCGAAAAGCTGCTGCTGTTCTCGGGTGCGATCCAGATCGCCGGTGCCGTGAAGGGGCGCAAGGCCAGCCGTCACGCCACCTCGGACTGGATGGAAATCGAAAAGCAGCGCGGCATCTCGGTGGCCTCGTCGGTGATGCAGATGAGCTACCGCGACCACGTCATCAACCTGCTCGACACCCCCGGCCACAAGGACTTCTCGGAAGACACCTACCGCGTGCTGACGGCCGTGGACTCGGCGCTGATGGTGATCGACGCGGCCAACGGTGTGGAATCGCAGACCCGCCGCCTGATCGAGGTTTGCCGCCAGCGCAACACGCCGATCCTGTCGTTCGTCAACAAGTTCGACCGCGAAGTGCGCGACCCGCTGGACATCCTGGATGAGGTCGAGCGCGAGCTGGGCATGCCCTGCTGCCCCATCACCTGGCCCGTGGGCCAGGGCAAGAGCTTCGGCGGCATCATCAATCTGCAGACGCAGACCATGACGGTGTTTGCCGCCGGCAGCGAAAAGCGCCCCGAGGACTTCGAGGTGATCCCGCTGACTGAAACCGACCGGCTGCGCGCGCGCTTCGGCCAGGCCTTTGACGATGCCATCGAGAGCATGGAACTGGCCCAGGGCGCGTCCGCCGAGTGGGACCACCAGGCCTTCCTGGAAGGCAAGCTGACCCCCGTGTTCTTCGGCTCCGGCGTGAACAACTTCGGTGTGATGGAAGTGCTGAACGCGGTGGTCGACATGTCGCCCCCGCCCGGCCCGCGCATCGCCTTCACCGAGGTGAACCGCAACCGCGAAGAGCGCACCGTGCACCCCGAGGACCCGGGCTTTGCCGGCGTGGTGTTCAAGGTGCAGGCGAACATGGACGCCAACCACCGCGACCGCATCGCCTTCGTGCGCGTGGCCAGCGGCAAGTACACGCCCGGCATGAAGATGAAGGTGCAGCGCACCGGCAAGGAACTGCGCCCCACGTCCGTGGTGACCTTCATGAGCCAGCGCCGCGAGGCTGTGGATGAGGCCTACGCCGGCGACATCATCGGCTTCACCATCCACGGCGGCGTGCAGCTGGGGGATTCGATCACCGACGGCCCCAGCCTGCAGTTCACCGGCCTGCCGTTCTTCGCACCCGAAATGTTCATGACCGTGGTGCTGAAGAACCCGCTGCGCACCAAGCAGCTGCAGCAGGGCCTGATGCAACTGGGCGAGGAAGGCGCGATCCAGGTGTTCAAGCCCGATGTCGGCGGCAACATGCTGCTGGGCGCCGTGGGTCAGCTGCAGTTCGAAGTGGTGCAGCACCGCCTGAAGACCGAATACGACTGCGACGTGCGCCTGGAAGGCTGCCAGTACACCGGGGCGCGCTGGATCACTGCCGATTCGCCCGCCGAGCTGCGCGAGTTCGAGAACGCCTACCCCATGCGCCTGGCGCACGATGCGGCCGACACCCTGGCCTTTTTGTGCACCAGCCCCTACGACGTGCGCCTGGCGCAGGAACGCTTTCCCAAGATCCACTTCCACCCGCTGCGCGAGCACGCGGGCCTGGCCCTGGGTAGTGCCCATTAATTGAAATCACTAGCGGCCTGCATGCGTCGTTGCCGAATCTCGCCGTAGCGCTGCGACTGTCTTCGATCCGGCGCCTCGCCTGCACCGCTGCGCTGGCCGCTACGGATTTCTACGCTGTGTTTGATCTCACCCGTGCCTGGCACGGGTTGGTTGTTGAGAGTTTGCTGTGAGCCAAGAATTTCTGCGCCCCTTGTCTGAACTGCCGGTGCCCGCGAACCTGCTGGGCGTGCTGACCGACATCGATGACACGCTGACCACCGAGGGCGTGGTGCCTGTGCACGTGGTGGCCGCCATCGGCCGCCTGCAGGCCGCGGGCCTGAAGGTGGTGCCCATCACCGGCCGCCCCGTGGGCTGGAGCGTGCCGTTTGCGCGCGCCTGGCCGGTGGAGGCCATCGTCGCCGAGAACGGCGCCGTGGCCCTGCGCCGCAACGACCGGGGCGGGCTGGACAAGCTCTACCAGCAGGACGACGACACGCGCGTGCACAACTTTGCCAAGATGCAGGAGGTGCTGGCGCAGATCGAGCAGCAGGTGCCCGGCGCGCAGCGCGCCACCGATTCGCATGGGCGCGAGTGCGACATCGCCGTGGACCACAGCGAGTTCACCACCTTGTCGCAGGCGCAAATCGACGCCTGCGTGGCCATCATGCGCGACGCGGGCATGAACGCCACCGTCAGCTCCATCCACATCAACGGCTGGTTTGGCGACCACAACAAGCTGGAAGGCGCACGCTGGATCGTGCAGAGCCTGTTCGGCATCGACCTGGACGCGACGCTGGGCCAGTGGGTCTACATCGGCGACTCGACCAACGACCAGCTGATGTTCCAGCACATGCCCCACAGTGTGGGCGTGGCCAACATCGCGCGTTTCGTGCCCCAGTTGCAGCACCTGCCGCGCTATGTGACCACGGCCGAGCGCGGCGATGGCTTTGTGCAGCTGGCAGACCACCTGCTTGCAAAATAAGAGCGTTTGGCACGCGTTGTTACTCAGTTTTCAACTGAAAAGCTTCTGAAATTCAGCCAGGACAAGCGGTAACTGCTCCTGAAATAAGAAAGCCCGCAGGCGACAGGCCATGCGGGCTTTTTTGTCGGCGGGGCCGTGCTCAGTCGATGCTGACCTGGGCCTTGGTGATCACGGCCTTGTACATGGCCGTGTCCTGGTCGATCAGCTGCTGGAACTGCGCGGGCGTGCTGCCGATGGCGCCAAAGCCCAGCTGCGTCAGCTTGGCCTTGACCTCGGGCGACTGCACGGCCTCGGCGATGGTCTTGGACAGCTTGTCGACGATGGGCTGGGGCGTGCCCTTGGGCGCCAGCACGCCAACCCAGGAGTTCATCACAAAGCCGGGGAAGCCCGCTTCCTCCATGGTGGGGATGTCGGGCTCACCGGGCCAGCGCTGCTTCGACGCCACGGCCAGCACCTTGATCTTGCCGCTCTTGGCGTGGGGCATGGGCACCAGGGCGGGGTCGAACAGCATGTCGACCTGGCCGCTCATCAGGTCGGCCAGGATGGGGGCGCTGCCGTTGTAGGGCACGTGCTGGGCATTCAGCCCGTTTTCCTGGGCCCAGCGCGCGCCGATCATGTGGGCGCTGGCGCCGGTGCCGCTGGAGGCGTAGTTCAGCGGCTGCTTCTTGCCGTACTCGGCCAGTTCCTTGGCGTTCTTCACCGGCAGCTTGTTGGCCGCGAACAGGAACATGGGCAGGTCGGCCACATGGCTGACGGCCACCAGGTCGCTGGGCTGGTAGGGCAGCTTCTTGTACAGCGACATGTTGACCGTGTACGCGGCCAGCACGCTGACGAAGTTGTAGCCATCGGCCGGTGCGCGCGCTGTCTGCGTCACGCCGATGGTGCTGTTGGCGCCGGGCTTGTTCTCGATCACCACGGGTTGGCCCAGGCGCTTGCCCACGGCCTCGAACACGGTGCGGCTGACGATGTCGGTGGAGCCACCAGGGGTGTAAGGGACCGTCACTTTGATCGCCTTGGTGGGCCAGTTGGCGGAGCTGTCTTGGGCCTGGCTGTGGGTGGTGAACGCCACGCTGCCGAAGGCCAAAACGATGGTCCATGCGCTGCGCTGGAAGTGGGCAATGCTTGCCATTGGTGTCTCCATTTCTTTGTTGTATGGGCAGCGGTGCCGCCTCTCCCTGAATGTCATCTTCTTGATAAAAAGGTGACATTTGAACTATAGAAATGAAGGGCAATCAACGGTCAGGGGGTTATCCCTTGCACCGTGTCGTGCAGGTGTCTGCCGTCTTAGTTAGACGCGCGAGATATGGCGTTTGCTGCCCGCGACACGCTCGACTTTGCCTTCCCGCATCAGCAGTCCCAAGATGCTGTACGACAAGTAATCTTTGGAGCCGCCGCCGTAATCGCTGCGCAGACCCAGCAAGCTGGCAACGTCTGAATTGCTCACCCCTTGGGGATTGGCGCGCACAAAGTTCAACACAGCTTCTTTGAGCAAACTCAGCCCCATCTGCGCGCGTTCTTGGGCACCCGTCGGTACCGTGATCGCCGTGCGCTGTTTGCGCGATAAGCCTGATGGCATCACGCTGTTGGTCAACGGGCCACCACTGTCTTCGGTGCCGAACGCGGCTATCAACTCTGCTTCAATCTTGAGTGACTCTGCTTCAGTCAAGTGCTGCACCAGTACTTCGACCAGTACCTTTGCCCCGCTTTCCACAATGGCCTGAATGCGCAGACCCTTGCGGGTGGTGTCAGGTTGGAGCAGGTGGTTAGAGGAGCGGGTGCCCGTACCTTTGCCGATATAAAAAGCCTGGGCGGGCGATGAGCGAGGGTCTTTGAGTGCGTAAACGTAGTAAGACTTGGCCTCGCTCATGCTGGCTCCTGGTGGGGTTAAGTGCGTGCAAGCACTGACTGTATTGCTTGCCCGGTGTGCGTGCCCAAGGCCACCACCTCTTCGGGGGTGCCAGCGGCCACGATGCGGCCACCACCGCTGCCGCCTTCGGGGCCCAGGTCGATGATCCAGTCGGCCTCGGCGATGACGTCCAGGTCGTGCTCGATGACGATCACGCTGTGGCCGCCGTCCACCAGGCGGTGCAGCACGCGGATCAGCTTGTCCACGTCGGCCATGTGCAGGCCCAACGTGGGCTCATCCAGCACGTACAGGGTGTGGGGCGCCTTGTTGCCGCGCTTGGTGATGTCGTCGCGCACCTTGGTCAGCTCGGTCACCAGCTTGATGCGCTGGGCCTCGCCGCCGCTCAGCGTGGGCGAGGGCTGGCCCAGCGTCAGATAGCCCAGGCCCACGTCCTTGAGCAGCTGCAGCGGGTGGGCGATGCTGGGCATGGAGGCAAAGAACTCCACGGCCTCGTCCACCTCCATCTGCAGCACATCGCCAATGCTCTTGCCGCGCCAGGTGACGGCCAGCGTCTCGGGGTTGAAGCGCGCGCCGTGGCAGGTTTCGCAGGGCACCTTCACATCGGGCAGGAAGCTCATCTCGATGGTGCGCATGCCCTGGCCTTCACAGGCCGGGCAGCGGCCTTCGCCGGTATTGAAACTGAAGCGCCCCGCGCCGTAACCACGGGCCTTGGCCTCCAAAGTATCGGCAAACAGCTTGCGGATGGTGTCCCAGAAACCGATGTAGGTGGCGGGGCAGCTGCGCGGGGTCTTGCCGATCGGCGTCTGGTCCACCTCCAGCACGCGGTCGATGGCTTCCGTGCCCCAGACGGCTTCACAGCCGACCAGCGTTGGCGTCTGGCCCGCTTGTGCCGCTTCGCGGCCTGCCTTGGTGGCGCGCTGGCTGACGAGGTCGGCCACATTGGTCAGCAGCACATCGCGCGCCAGCGTGGATTTGCCGGAGCCGGACACGCCGGTGATGGCCACCAGACGCTGGAGGGGCACGCTGGCCTCGATGTCCTGCAGGTTGTGCAGGTTCGCGCCATTCACCACCAGCCAGTGCAGCGGGCCGGTGGCTTTGCGGGGGTTGGCCAGTTCGGCATTCAGGGCCGCGCTGTCGGCAGCCAAGGCGGCGGCCGCATCGGCTGCGATCTGCTTTTTGGTGCGGTTTTTGGGTTTTGCGCTGGCTGCATCTGCGCTGGCAGCTTCTGATTGGATAGCGGCTGCATCCGCCACGCCATGCACTGCACGGCGCGCCTGGTAGGGGTGGCGCATGGCGTGCAGCAGGTAGCGGCCGGTTTGCGAATCGGCGGCGGCCATGATGTCGGCCGGCGTGCCCTGAGCCACCAGCTGGCCACCGCGCTTGCCGGCGCTGGGGCCGATGTCGATCACATGGTCGGCCCGGCGGATGGTGTCTTCGTCGTGCTCCACCACCACCAGGGTGTTGCCCTTGTCGCCCAGCTTGTGCAGGGCGTTGAGCAGGATGTGGTTGTCGCGCGCATGCAGGCCGATGGTGGGTTCGTCCAGTACATAGCACACGCCCTGCAGGTTGCTGCCCAGCTGCGCCGCCAGGCGGATGCGCTGCGCCTCACCACCGGACAGCGTGGGCGCGCCCCGGTCCAGGGTCAGGTAGTTCAGCCCGACTTCTTCCAGGAATTCCAGGCGGCCCAGGATTTCCGGCAGCAGGTCGCGCGCGATGTCGGTTTCGCGGCCGGTCGTCGTCAGTTCCTGGAACCACTGGCGCAGCGCGCTGACCGACAGGTGGGCCAGCTCGGTGATGGTTTTGCCGTGGAAGCGCACCGCGCGGGCGCGGGCGTTCAGGCGTGTGCCCTCGCAGGTCGGGCAGGTGCATTCCTCCAGGTCTTCGACTTCGTTGGCGGTCAGCGTCAGTTCGCGGCCGCGGTTGTCTTCGGCCAGCGTGCTGTCGTCGTAGACCTTGCGCTGCTCCTTGGTCAGCTTCACGCCCGTGCCCACGCAGTCGGGGCACCAGCCGTGCTTGCTGTTGTAGCTGAACAGGCTGGGCTCCAGCTCGGCATAGCTGGTGGCGCAGACCGGGCAGGCGCGCTGGGTAGAGAACACCTGCAGCGTGCCCACGCCCAGGCCTTGGCCGGGGGCGGCGATGGCGGCCTCCAGGGTGTCGATGCCGGACAGCACATGGACCACGCCCTTGCCGATCTCCAGCGTCTTGGCCAACTGCGCGCGCAGCTCTTTTTCGTTGGCCGCCGTGACCTTGACGCTGGCCACGGGCAGCTCGAGGGTGTGTTCCTTGAAGCGGTCCAGGCGCGGGAAGCCCGTGGTGGGCAGGAAGGCGCCGTCCACGCGCAGGTGCGTGTAGCCCTTGGGGCGGGCCCAGTCGGCCAGTTCGGTGTACACGCCCTTGCGGTGCACCACCAGCGGGGCCAGCAGGCCGATGTGCTGGCCCTTGAACTGGGTCAGCAACTGGGCGGCAATGCGCTCGGGCGTTTGCGGCTGCACGGCGGCGCCGTCGTGGATGCAGTGCTGTGTGCCCAGCTTGACGTAGAGCAGGCGCAGGAAGTGCCAGACCTCGGTGGTCGTGCCCACGGTGGACTTGCGCCCGCCGCGCGACAGGCGCTGCTCGATGGCCACGGTGGGCGGAATGCCCCAGACGGCATCCACCTCGGGCCGGCCCGCGGGCTGGACGATGGAGCGCGCATAAGCGTTCAGCGATTCCAGGTAGCGGCGCTGGCCTTCGTTGAACAGGATGTCAAACGCCAGCGTGGACTTGCCCGAGCCGGACACGCCGGTCACCACATTGAACTTGCCGCGCGGAATGTCCACGCTCAGGCCCTTGAGGTTGTGCTCGCGGGCGTTGACGATTTCAATGGCATTTTTGCCTGCTGGCGCTTTGTGGGCGGGCGCTGACAGCTCTTTTTTGTAGAGCATGGGCGCCACTTCTTCGACCAGCTGGCCGCCCACGCCCATGGCCAGGTCGTACTCGCGCAGTGCTTGCGCGGTGTGTGATCCGGGGACGTGGCGCACGTCCTCGGGCGTGCCCTGGGCCACGATCTGGCCGCCGCCGTCGCCCCCTTCGGGGCCTAGGTCGATCAGCCAGTCGCTGGCGCGGATCACGTCCAGGTTGTGCTCGATGACGATCAGGCTGTGGCCCGCCTCCAGCAGCTTGCGCAGCGCGCGCATCAGCTTGGCGATGTCTTCAAAGTGCAGGCCGGTGGTCGGCTCGTCGAACAGGAACAGCGTGCCCTTGCGCGCAATCTTTTGCTTGGATTTGGAGGCGGTCTTGGCCGCCTCGGCCAGAAAGCCCGCCAGCTTCAGTCGCTGGGCTTCGCCGCCCGACAGCGTGGGCACGGGCTGGCCCAGCTTCACGTACTCCAGCCCCACATCGACGATAGGCTGCAGGGCACGCAGGACCTCGGCATCCTGGCGGAACAGCTGGGCGGCTTCGGCCACCGTCAGCTCCAGCACATCGGCCACGTTCAGGCTGCGGCCATCGCGCTCCAGGGTGATTTCCAGAATCTCGGCACGGTACCGGCTGCCGTTGCAGTCCGGGCAGCGCAGGTAGACGTCGGACAGGAACTGCATCTCCACATGCTCGAAGCCCGAGCCGCCGCAGGTGGGGCAGCGGCCATCGCCGCTGTTGAAGCTGAACTTGCTGGCCGTGTAGCCGCGCTGGGCCGACAGCGGTGCGAGCGCAAACAGCTCGCGAATGCTGTCCCACGCACCCACGTACGAGACGGGGTTGGAGCGTGCGGTCTTGCCGATGGGTGACTGGTCGACAAACACCACGTCAGCCAGGTGGTCGGCGCCCAGCAGGCGGTCGTGCGCGCCGGGGCTGTCGGTGGGCTTGCCAAAGTGGCGCAGCAGGGCCGGGGCCAGGATGTCCTGGATCAGCGAGGATTTGCCTGACCCCGACACGCCGGTGATGGTGACCAGGCGTTGCAGCGGGAAGTCCACGTTCAAATTTTGGAGGTTGTGCTGGCGCGCGCCTTCCAGAATCAGGCGCGGGGTGGATTCGGTCACCATGCGCTTGACGCCAAAGCCCACCTGCTTGCGCCCGCCCAGGTAGGCGCCGGTCAGGGTGTCGGCGCGCTTGAGTTCCTCGGGCGTGCCGTCAAACACAATCTGCCCACCCTTGGCACCGGGGCCCGGGCCCATGTCGATCATGCGGTCGGCCGCAAACATCACGGCCGGGTCGTGCTCCACCACCACCAGGGTGTTGCCGGCATCGCGCAGGCGGTGCATGGCCTGGGTGATGCGCTCCATGTCGCGCGGGTGCAGGCCGATGCTGGGCTCGTCCAGCACAAATAGGGTGTTGACCAGGCTGGTGCCCAGCGCGGTGGTCAGGTTGATGCGCTGCACCTCGCCACCACTCAAGGTGCGGCTTTGCCGGTCCAGCGTCAGGTAGCCAATGCCCACGTCCACCAAATATTTCAGGCGCGTGCCGATCTCTTCGTTCAGCAGCTTCAGCGCCTGCAGCTCTCCCTCGGCCAGCCCGGTCTGGTTGCCCAGGTGCAGGCTGTCGAAGAAGCTGCGCAGCCGCGTGATGGGCAGGCGCATCAGGTCGTGCAGGCACAGGCCGGGCAGGGCTTCGAGCTGCGCGCGGCTCCAGGCCACACCGGTGGGCATAAAGCGTTGTGCAGGGGGCAGCACCGCATCGGCCTGCGCCTTGCTGCCGATGCGCCACAGCAGGCTTTCGGTCTTCAGGCGTGCGCCGGCGCAGGTGGGGCATTCCGTGTAGCTGCGGTACTTGGACAGCAGCACGCGGATGTGCATCTTGTAGGTCTTGGTTTCCAGGTACTCGAAGAAGCGGCGGATGCCGTACCACTGCTTGTTCCACTGGCCTTTCCACAGCGGTGAGCCTTCGATGACCCAGTGCTTCTGTTCCGGGGTCAGCTTGCTCCAGGCGATGTCGCGCGGGATGCCTTCGGCCTCGGCGTGGCGCATCAGGTCGTCCTGGATCTCCTTCCAGCCGGGCGTCTGGATGGGCTTGATGGCCCCGGTGCGCAGCGTGAGCTTGTCGTTGGGAATCACCAGGCCCCAGTCCACGCCAATCACGCGGCCAAAACCCCGGCAGGCGTCGCAGGCACCCACGGCGGAGTTGAAGGAGAACAGCGACGGCATGGGCGCGGTGTAGCTGAGGTTGCTCTCGGGACAGTGCAGGCCCTGCGAGAACTTCCACGTCTCAGCCTCGCCGGCTTCGGGCATGACGTACACGGTCAGGTGGCCGTTGCCGCGCTTGAGGGCGACCTCGATGGCCTCCATGGCCCGGGCGCGCTCCACGCGACTGAAGCGGAAGCGGTCGGCCACCACGTCCAGCACCTTGATGCTTTCGGGGGGCGCGGCCTTGGCCTTCTTGCCCTTGGCGGGCTCTTCGACGTGGGCGGCACGTTCGACGTCACGCTCGGCCTGCACCTTGGTGAAACCGCTGGCCGACAGCCATTGCTCCACTTCTTGCTGCGAGGTGTTGGCGGGCAGCTCGACCGGGAAGGTCAGTGCAATGCGTGGGTCGCCGGCCTGTTCGCAGCGCTGCTGCAGGGCGGCGAAGATGGTCTCGGCCGTGTCGTGCTGCACGGGCAGGGTGGTCTGGCGGTCGAACAGGTGGGCGGCGCGCGCGAACAGCAGCTTGAGGTGGTCGTTGAGCTCCGTCATCGTGCCCACGGTGGAACGGGAGTTGCGCACCGGGTTGGTCTGGTCGATGGCAATCGCCGGCGGCACGCCTTCGACGCGGTCCACGGCCGGCTTGTCCATGCGGTCCAGGAACTGGCGCGCGTAGGCGCTGAAGGTTTCCACGTAGCGGCGCTGGCCTTCGGCAAACAGGGTGTCGAACACCAGGCTGGACTTGCCCGAGCCGCTGGGGCCGGTGACGACGGTCAATTCGCCCGTGCGGATGTCCACATCCACGTTCTGCAGGTTGTGTTGGCGTGCGCCACGGATGCGGATCTGGCCTTGGGTCATGGTGTGCTGCGCGAAGAAGAAGCGTCAAAAACAAAGCGGCCGACCATTCTAGGCAGGCCGCCGCCGTGGATCGGCCGGTCTGGTCAAAGCGCATGCGGTCCGTGCTGGTAAACGGGCAGCAAAAAGGCCTGCTGGAGACAGCAGGCCTGGGGTGTGCGGCGTGGAGGTCTTATTTGCGCGAGGTCTCCAGCGCCCGGTTGATGCCCAGCGCGGCCAGGGTGCAGACGGCCCCCGACAGCAGGTAACCCCCGACCGCCACCGGACCGAAGTGCGAGGACAGGTACAGGGCCACCAGGGGTGCCAGGGCCGCGCCCAGCAGCCAGGCGAGGTCGGCCGAGTAGGCTGCCCCCACAAAGCGGAACTTGCGCGAGAAGTTGGCCGTGACCGTGCCCGAGGATTGGCCGTACGACAGGCCCAGCAGCGCAAAACCAATCAGGATGAACAGGTTCTGGCCGGCGGTGCCGCCATTGAGCAGCATCGGCGTGGCAAAGCTGAACAGGCCGATCAGCACCGCCATGGCGCCCAGGGTGTTGCGGCGGCCAAAGCGGTCCGCCATCCAGCCCGACAGCACGATGGCCGCGCAGGCCACCAGCGCGCCCGCCACCTGGGTCCACAGGATCTGCGGGGGCGAAGCTTCGCCGTACAAGGTCATCCAGGACAGCGGGAACACGGTGACCAGGTGGAACAGCGCAAAGCTGGCCAGCGCGGCCAGCGCGCCCAGGAACACGTTGCGGCCCTCACCGCTGCGCGCCAACTCAAGCGTGGGCGTGGGCGTGAGCTCCAGGGTCTGGAACATGGTGGTGTAGCTCTCGTCCGCGACCAGGCGCAGGCGGGCAAACAAGGCCACCACGTTGATGGCAAAGGCCACGCAGAAGGGATAGCGCCAGCCCCAGGCCAGAAGCTCCTCGTGCGAGAGCTGGCCGTAGATGTAGGCGAACACCGAGGCGGCCGCCACGAAGCCGATCGGCGCCCCCAGTTGCCCGATCATGGCGTACCAGCCCCGCTTGGCCTTGGGCGCATTCATCGCCAGCAAGGACGGCAGCCCTTCCCAGGAGCCACCCACGGCCAGGCCCTGCGCCACGCGCAGGCCCACCAGCCACCAGATGGCCGCCACGCCGATGCTTTCATAGCCCGGCAGCAGGGCGATGCCCACGGTGGCGCTGCCCAGCAGGAACAGGGCAATCGTCAGTTTGACGGCCATGCCCCAGCGGCGTTGCACGGCCATGCCCGCGGCCGTACCGACCGGGCGGGCGAAGAAGGCCAGCGCGAACACGGCAAAGGCCGCCAGCATGCCGTTGAGCGTGGTCAGGAAGGGAAAGTACACATAGGGGAACACCAGCACGCAGGCGATGCCGAACACGAAGAAGTCAAAGTATTCGGAGGCCCGGCCGATGATGACGCCGGCGGCAATCTCACCGGGGGTCACGTCTTGGTGGCCGTGGGCATGGGCCAAGCCGGGATCGACGGGTGCTGTTCCAGAAGGGGAGCCAGGGTGTGCAAAGCTGGTCATAGGTGCAACTCCTCGAGACGATGCACCTCTTGTACGCCGCTTGATGTGCGTCAACAAGCGAGATTTGCCTGCCCACCGTGTAGGAGAAGGGTTTGTCGGGAGGCTGAAGCGCTATGCAAGTGGCAAAAACCATGGCGACAAAGTGGGAGTGCCCTGTGGCTGGCTTGCCCCAATGTGGGGGTGCCCTTGACATTTATCAATGGGTTTTATTTATTTCAGGATTTCCTGAAAAAACAAGGATTTAGAGACGCTTTGATGGAAATCAATTGACACGGGCTGGTGTCAAGTTCCTACATAAAGACAACACACGGCACTGCGTTGAGCACCAAAGGGGCGCAGGAAGATGGACAGGCGGAGTAAATTCGGCAGGTTTTGTTATCCGCGTTTACACCTAACAACGCGCGTTTTTTCGCGTTCACAGCATGCCTACATCCACGGAAAACCGCGGGCCAGCCTGGCTCGCTGCCGCGGCTCTGCTAGCGACCCTCACGGGCTGCAGCAAGGCCGTCGTGCTCAATCCCGCAGGGGACATTGCTGCTCAGCAAGGCGACTTGGTGGTGACTGCCACCTTGTTGATGCTGATCATCATCGTTCCCGTGATCCTGCTGACCCTGTTGTTTGCCTGGAAGTACCGCCAGTCGAACACCGAGGCCGAGTACGACCCGGAATGGCACCACTCGACCGCTCTGGAGCTGGTCATCTGGAGTGTTCCATTAATCATCATTATTGCTTTGGGCGCTTTGACCTGGATCAGCACCCACAAGCTGGATCCCTACCGTCCCCTGGACCGCATCTCGGAAACCAAGCCCCTGGACCCTAACGTCCAGCCGCTGGAAGTGCAGGTGGTGTCCATGGACTGGAAGTGGCTGTTCCTGTACCCCGAGCAAGGCATTGCCACGGTGAACGAATTTGCCGCGCCGGTGGACCGTCCCATCCGCTTCAAGCTGACCGCCACCTCGACCATGGCCGCGTTCTACGTGCCTGATCTGGCCGGCATGATCTATGCCATGCCTGGCATGGAGACCCAGCTGAACGCCGTGATCAACAAGGAAGGCACCTACAAGGGCCTGAACTCGCACTACAGCGGTGCGGGCTTCTCGGGCATGACCTTCAAGTTCCACGGCCTGAGCAACGAAGGCTTCGACGCCTGGGTGCAGCAGGCCAAGACCGAAGGCAAGGTGCTCGATCGTGCCTCCTACCTGGATCTGGTCAAGCCCAGCGAGCGTCACCCTGTGACCCGCTTCTCGTCCGTGCAGGACGGGCTCTACAACCGCGTGCTGAACATGTGCGTGGAAGAGGGAAAGATGTGCATGCACCACATGATGGCCATCGACGCTGCTGGCGGCGCGGCCTACATGAAGAAGGTGGGCCTGAACCTGCCTGACGATGTGTGCTCGGTGGAGAACGCAGACCGCGTGGTGGCCCTCCTGGACCAGCGCGATTCCCAGGGTGCTGTGGCACAGCAATAAGCAAGGACGGCGGCCTTGATGCGCTCCGGCGCGTCAGGCAGCCACTGAAAGAGACACAACTATGTCTGGACAAACAACGCTGCCCCACGATCCGCTGATTGGGCGGATCAGCTGGGACTCCATACCGATGGCGCATGAGCCCATCGTGCTGTGGACCTTTATTGCCGTGGTGCTCGGCGGCCTCGTGATGATGGCCGCACTGACCAAGTTCAAGCTGTGGGGTCCCCTGTGGCGCGACTGGATCTGCTCGATCGACCACAAGAAGATCGGCATCATGTACATCATCCTGGGTATCGTCATGCTGCTGCGCGGCTTTGCCGACGCGGTGATGATGCGTATCCAGCAGGCCATGGCCTTTGGTGACAACCTGGGCTACCTGCCTCCACACCACTACGACCAGATCTTCACCGCGCACGGCGTGATCATGATCTTCTTCGTGGCCATGCCCTTGGTCACGGGTTTCATGAACTACCTGATCCCGCTGCAGATCGGTGCGCGCGACGTGTCGTTCCCCTTCCTGAACAACTTCTCGTTCTGGATGACCACCACCGGCGCCGTGCTGGTGATGGTGTCGCTGTTCCTGGGTGAGTTCTCGACCTCCGGCTGGCTGGCGCTGTCCAATCTGGGCAACCAGAATCCGGGTGTGGGTCTGGACTACTACATCTGGGCGCTGCAGCTGTCGGGTGTGGGCACCACGCTGTCGGGTATCAACCTGATCGTGACCATCATCAAGATGCGTGCCCCCGGCATGAACCTGATGAAGATGCCTGTGTTCGTGTGGACCTCGCTGTGCACCAACGCGCTGATCGTCGCCTCGTTCCCGATCCTGACCGCAGCCCTGGTGCTGATGTCCATGGACCGCTACTTCGGCACGCAGTTCTTCACGAACGAGCTGGGCGGCAACCCCATGCTGTACGTGAACCTGATCTGGATCTGGGGCCACCCTGAGGTCTACATCCTGGTGCTGCCTGTCTTCGGCATCTTCTCCGAAATCGTGGCGACCTACTCCAAGAAGCGCCTGTTCGGCTACACCTCCATGGTGTACGCGACCGTGTGTATCACCGTGCTGTCCTGGCTGGTGTGGCTGCACCACTTCTTCACCATGGGGTCCGGCGCAGCGGTGAATACCTTCTTCGGTATCACCACGATGATCATCTCGATCCCCACGGGCGCGAAGATCTTCAACTGGCTGTTCACCATGTACAAGGGCCGCATTGCCTTCAAGCCGCCCATGATGTGGACGGTGGGCTTCATGTGCACCTTCGCCATCGGCGGTATGACCGGCGTGCTGCTGGCTGTGCCTCCTGCCGACTTCGTGCTGCACAACTCGCTGTTCCTGATCGCCCACTTCCACAACGTGATCATCGGCGGCGTGGTGTTCGGTCTGCTGGCCGGTATCAACTACTGGTTCCCCAAGGCCTTCGGCTACCGCCTCAACGAGTTCTGGGGCAAGGTGTCCTTCTGGTGCTGGCTGGTTGGCTTCTGGGTCGCCTTCACACCGCTGTACATCCTGGGCCTGATGGGCGTGACCCGCCGCGTGAGCCATTTCGATGACCAATCGCTGCAGATCTGGTTCGTGATCGCTGCCGTTGGTGTGGCCATCATCGCCTGCGGTATCGGTGCTTTCCTGCTGCAACTGGTGGTGTCCTACTTCCAGCGCGACAAGCTGCGTGACGTGACGGGCGACCCCTGGGGTGGCCGTACCCTGGAGTGGGCGACTTCCTCGCCACCTCCCGCGTACAACTTCGCCAAGACCCCCGTGGTGTACGACATCGACGCCTGGTGGGACATGAAGAAGCACGGCTATCAGCGTCCGCTGAACGGCTTCGAAGACCTGCACATGCCCAAGAACACGGGCGCCGGCTTCGTGATCTCCATGATCGCCATGGTGCTGGGCTTTGCGCTGATCTGGCACATCTGGTGGCTGGCCGTGGTGTCCTTCGCCGGCATGATCCTGGCTTCGATCATCCACACCTTCAACTACAACCGCGACTACTACATCCCTGCAGCTGAAGTGCAGGCGACGGAAGACGCACGTACTGAACAGCTCGCACGCCATGTCTAATATTTCCATCCAAGCGGGTCAGCGCGAGTACCACCCCGCGCACGAGCCCCATCCCGAGAACGGCACTTCGCTGGGCTTCTGGCTGTACCTGATGAGCGACTGCCTCATCTTTGCAGCCCTGTTCGCCACCTTCGGCGTGCTGGGTCGCAGCTACGCCGGCGGCCCCACGGGCGCCGAGCTGTTCGACCTGAAGCTGGTGGCCCTGAACACGGCCTTCCTGCTGATCTCGTCGATCACTTTCGGCTTTGCGCTGATCCAGAAGCAAAAGGGCAACCTGAAGGGCACCCTGACCTGGCTGGCCATCACCGGCCTGTTCGGTCTGGCCTTCCTGGCGGTGGAACTGTATGAGTTCGCGCACCTGATGCACGAAGGCCTGACACCCCAGTCCAGCGCCTTCGGCTCGGCCTTCTTCACCCTGGTGGGCACCCACGGTTTGCACGTGACCTTCGGCCTGATCTGGCTGATCGTGCTGATGATCCAGCTGGGCAAGCATGGCCTGACCCGTGAAAACAACCGCCGCCTGATGTGCCTGTCGATGTTCTGGCACTTCTTGGATGTGGTCTGGATCGGTGTGTTCACCTTTGTGTATTTGATGGGGGTGCTGTAAATGAGCGCGCATGATCTGCATGCTGGTCACGACGACCACCACGGTGAGGAAGAGATTCACGTCACCACTGGCGGCTACGTCACCGGCTTTATCCTGGCGGTCATCCTGACCGTGATCCCCTTCTGGCTGGTCATGGCCAAGGTGATCGACAACCGTGCCACCGCCGCAATGGTGCTGGGCCTGTTTGCCGCCGTGCAGGTGGTGGTCCACATGTACTTCTTCCTGCACATGAACGGCAAGATCCAGGGCGGCTGGACCATGCTGTCCACCATCTTCTCGGTGGTCTTCGTGGCCATCACCCTGGCGGGTACCTTGTGGGTCATGTTCCACATGAACACCAACATGATGCCCAGCCACACCGACCTGCCTCCGGTGGACCAGCCCGCGGTCGCGGCGCCGGCCCCTGCGGCCGTGCAACCCGCGGCAGAACCTGCCGCCGCACACAGTGGCCACAGCAGCAACTGAACATGACGGTTGACACCACGAGGGCGCCCCGGCGCTCTCGCTCCACCTTCGTGAAGGCGGTGCTCGCGCTAGCGGGCATCGCCCTTTTTATTTCCTTCCTCAGCCTGGGCACCTGGCAGGTGCAGCGCCGCGCCTGGAAGCTGGACCTGATCGAGCGGGTCAACACCCGCGTGCACAGCGCCCCCGTGCCGGTGCCGGCCGCGGCGGCCTGGCCGCAGGTGCAGCCGTCCACGCATGAATACCTGCCCGTGCAGGCCCAGGGCCAGTGGATGGAAGGGCGCAGCGTGCTGACCCAGGCCGTGACCGAGCTGGGCGCCGGCTTCTGGCTGCTGACGCCGCTGCAGCAGGCCGACGGCAGCCAGTTGCTGGTGAACCGCGGCTTTGTGCCTGCGGAGCAGCGCAAGGACTTCGCGGACCGGGTTGCCGCCGCACCGCGGGAGGCTGCGGGCGCGACCGTGACGGTGGAAGGCCTGCTGCGCTTTTCCGAGCCCAAGGGCGGCTTCATGCGGGACAACGTGCCTGCGGAAGACCGCTGGCATTCGCGCGATGTGCAGGCGATCGCCCAGGACAAGGGCCTGCAGCAGGTGGCTCCGTTCTTTGTCGACCAGGGTCTGCCTGGCGCCGCCGTGGCGGCCACCTGGCCACGGCCGGGGATGACGGTGATCCAGTTCACCAACACCCATGCGGTCTATGCGCTGACCTGGTACGGCCTGGCCCTGATGGTGGTCGGCGCGGCCTGGCTGGTGGTGCGCCACGAGCGGCGCAAACGGTCGTCCTGAGTGGGGCGGCCTGGAACGACCCGGATCCTTCCGACGGGAGCCTAGCTCCCCGTTCCCTCCAAGGCCGCGCATGCGGCCTTTGTTTTTTTTTGCATAGCAGCCTGCGCAGGTTGGACGGGCGCTGCAGGCCTTTTGGGCTGAAATGTGGGCGGTGTGACGCCATCGATGTAGTGCCTGGTCCGGAAGTGGGTCGCGGCGCAGGTGCACGGCCGTCGCCCCCCAACAAGGCCGTGATGGCGGCCTAGGGAGATCTGGGCTTGGTGGTGTGCCACGAGCGGCGCAAACGGCCGTCCTGAGCGGGGCGGTCTGCACCGACCCAGCTCCTTTCGGCGGGAGTCCTACTCCCACCCACTCCAAGGCCGCGCATGTGGCCTTTTTTGCATAGCAACCTGCGTAGGCTGGACGCCCGTTGTAGGTCTTTTTGGTTGAAATGTGGCGGTGTGACCTAGCCGAGGGAGCTCCGTGCCTGGAGGTGGTGCGTGGCACGGGTGGGAGGCTGCCACCAAAAAACAAGGCCGCAATGGCGGCCTTGGGGGGGCAGGTTGGGCGCGCAGCCCGCGTGGGCTAGACAGAGGCGTGGAGCGCCGTTAGCGGGGCGCTCAGGTCACCAGGTAGTGGTCGATCAGCAGGGCGGCAAACACGCCGCTCAGGTGGATCAGCGAGAAGCGGAAGGTCTTGCGCGCCAGGGCGTCCGAATAGTGCATCCACAGGCGCAGCGCATACCAGCTGAAGCCCAGGCACAGCGCCGAGGCCACGGTGAAGTACAGCCAGCCGCTCATGCCGAAGATCACCGGCAGCAGGCAGCCGGCAAACAGCACCAGGGTGTACAGCAGGATCTGCAGCTGGGTGTACTTGGCGCCGTGCGTCACAGGCAGCATGGGCAGGCCGGACTTGCGGTAGTCGTCCACACGGTACAGCGCCAGGGCCCAGAAGTGCGGGGGCGTCCACAGGAAGATGATGAGGAACAGGATCAGCGCCTCGGGGTTGACCTGGCCGGTCATGGCCGCCCAGCCCAGCACGGGGGGCATGGCGCCCGAGGCGCCGCCGATGACGATGTTCTGCGGCGTGGCGGGCTTGAGCACCACGGTGTAGATCACGGCATAGCCGATGAAGGTGGCCAGCGTCAGCCACATGGTCAGGGTGTTGGTGAAGGCCAGCAGGATGGCCGCACCGGCCGTGCACAGGATGGCGGAGAAGGCCAGGGCCTGCTGGGGCGTCAGATCGCCCTTGGCCGTGGGGCGCCAGCTGGTGCGCTTCATGCGCGCATCGATGTGGCGCTCGACCAGGCAGTTGAAGGCCGCCGCCGCCGCCGACACCAGCCAGATGCCCAGGCAGGCCACGGCCATGTCGCCCAGCTGCTGGAACGTCGGCACGCCTGGGATGGCCAGGACCATGCCGATCAGGGCGCAGAACACGATCAGCTGCACCACGCGGGGCTTGGTCAGCGCGTAAAACTGGCTCCAGCGCGAGCCTTGGGTGTCACTCAAAGTCTGTGCAGTCATGCCACAACTCTCCGTGCGCCGTGGGGCGCCTGTGTATCGTCTTGCAGCGCGGGTGCGCTGTGGGTGCGGGTGGCGGCCAGGGCCCAGGTCATCACCGTGACCAAGGCGGCCGCGCCGCCGGTGTGCAGCACGGCGGCCACCAGGGGCCAGTCCAGCACCACGTTGGACAGGCCCGTCAGAAATTGCAGGCCGATCAGGCCCAGCAGCCAGCGGCCCTGGCCGGCCAGGGCCGGCTGCCTGCGCATCGCCAGGGCCACGGCGACCACGGCCGCGATCACCCCATAGGCTGCCAGACGGTGGACGTAGTGGATGGCGGTCAGCGCCGCGAAACTGATGTGGCTGCCGTCGGACAGCAGGCCCAGCGGGCGCCAGATCTCGAACGCCTGGGCAAAATCCATCGTCGGCCACCACTGGCCGTTGCAGTCCGGGAAGGTGGAGCAGGCCAGCACGGCGTAGTTGGTGCTGACCCAGCCGCCCAGGGCCACCTGGGCGAACAGCAGCGCCAGACAGGCCCACAGCGCCGCGCGCAGCGTGCCCGGAATAGGGGCGGGGGGCTGGCGCAGCACGGCCTGCTGGTGGCCCACGGCCTGCACGCACAGCAGCACCAGCAGCAGCAGGCCGCCCAGCAGGTGCAAGGTGACGATGGCCGGGAACAGCTTCATGGTCACCGTCAGCGCGCCGAAGGCGCCCTGGATCAGCACCCACACCAGCGTGGCCGTCGCCCACCAGGGGTGGCGCGGGCCGTGCAGCGGGGCCTTGCGGTGCTCGCGCCAGGCCAGCAGCACCAGGGCGATGATGAGCACGCCCACGGTGGTGGCCAGGTAGCGGTGGATCATCTCGATCCAGGCCTTGCTGAAGGTCACCGGCCCGGTGGGCATGTCGGTCTGGGCGGCGGTGATCTCGGCGTGCGCGCCCAGGGGGCTGGTGTTGCCGTAGCAACCCGGCCAGTCGGGGCAGCCCAGGCCGGAATCGGTCAGTCGCGTGAAGGCGCCGAACAGCACCAGGTCGAAGGTCAGGAACAGGGTCAGCAGGCCCAGGGCCTGCAGGCGGCGGGCAGGGCCGGCGCCGCGGTTGCGGTGCCAGACCCACAGCAGCGGGGCCAGGGCGATGACGGCGCCCAGGGCCATGAGTTCAAGCAGCGGCGCTAAATCGTAAAGAGGCTGTTCGCCCATCAGCACTCCTCAACAAGCATTGGCTGAAACATGTCCGACGAAGATTGGCACAGACCCGCATCCACAGGGCGGGCAGACGGCGCATCGCCGTGGGGCCAGGGGCCCAGGCCGTGTCGCCAGGGCGGGGCCGGGGGCGATCGGTCTGCCAGCATGGGGCACAGATTTGCATGCCCCCCGGGGTACGCCAATCCGGCAAAACCTTGATCTGGCGCAGATTCTATATTTCAGCCCTGTGCTCTGCAGGGCAAACCCGCAAAGCCGCCCCTGTGGCATGAGGGCATAGCATGAAAAGGTGAGCGCATGGCGCTGGCTGTATCGGTGTTCCGATGGTAAATGACTGCGAAATGCTGATTCAGCGTGCGCAGCCTGCTCTTGTTATTGCGGTGCCTGTGCGGCCGCCAGCGCCTGGGCCAGCAAGGCGGGCAGGTCGGCCATGTGGTCGAACACCCGCACGGCACCGGCAGCCAGCAACGCCTCGGGCGTGGTGTGGGCGTTGACCCGCGGGCAGTAGCCCCAGACCGTGGCGCCGGCGCGCACGCCCGCCGTCAGGCCGGGCACGGAATCCTCGATCACCAGGCAGCGCTCGGGGGGCACGCCCACGGCGGCTGCGGCGGCCAGGTAGACATCGGGCCAGGGCTTGGTGCGTGGCAGGTCGTGGCCGCTGAAGACGTGGCCGCCGAAGTAGGGCAGCAGGCCGACCTTGTCGAGCTGCATCAGCACCTTGGGCTTGTCCGCGCCGCTGGCCACGGCGATGCGGCCCTGCAGCTGGGCGTGCACGCCGCGCACGGCGTCCACGGCGCCGTCGATGGCCACCAGTTCGGCGCGCAGGCGCTGGTTGCGGCGTTCATAGAACGCGGCCATCCAGGCGTCGGTCAGGGGCTTGCCGGTTTCGGCCTCGATGCGGGCGGTCTCGCTGCGCACCGTCTTGCCGATGAAGATGCGCATGCAGTCGTCCTCGGACAGCGTCCAGCCCGATTCGTTGAGCATGGCGTGCAGCACGCGGTTGGTGATGAGTTCGCTGTCGACCAGGACGCCGTCGCAGTCGAACAAGATGGCTTCAAAAGACATGGCTGTCAGCGCAGGCAGCACCTGCGTGCAAAGGGTAAAAGGCTGGGGTTTGCATCAGAACTGGTCGCCGTCCACATAGAACCAGCGGCCGTCTTCGCAGACGAAGCGGCTGCGCTCGTGCAGCCGCACGGCCCGCCCGCCGACGCGAAAGCGCGCGACAAACTCGACCTCGGCCGTGGCCGCGCCCGTCGGCTGAAAGGCCTTGACCTGCAGGCCCAGCCATTTGGCTCCAGCCTCGAAGTCCAGCGTCGCGGGGCGCTGGCTGGGGTGCCAGGTGGCCAGCAGGTAGGGCGCGTTTTCGGTCACGAAGGCGCTGTAGCGTGAGCGCATCAGGTGCTCGGCATCGGGGGCCGGGGCCGTGTCGAAGTGTTCCACAAAGCGGGCGCAGCAATCGGCATAGGCCACGGGCAGACCTTGGGCGGTGGTGCGTCCACAGGGACAGGCGGCGTGGGGCGACAGGGGCATGGGCAACGGCGAGGGTTCGGGCAGGCGCCGCACGGGCGGCAAGGCCGTGATTTTCGGCCAAAAACCCCGCGTACGCAGGGCATGGTTGTGTCTGACGTTGACGTGCACGTCAATAATGCAGGCCATGAGCAAGACCACCCAGGCCCCTGTGGCCTATTCCATCAGCGATCTGGCGCAGGAATTCGACCTGACCACCCGCGCCATCCGCTTCTACGAAGACATGGGGCTGTTGCAGCCCACGCGCCAGGGTTCGGGCGGGCGCACCCGCGTCTACAGCCCGCGCGACCGCACGCGCCTGCGCCTGATCCTGCGTGGCAAGCGCCTCGGGCTGTCGCTGGTGGAGGCCAAGGAAATCATCGATCTGTACGACAGTCCGCGCGACACCCATGTGCAACTAGAGCGCTTTCTGGAAGTGCTGGGCAACCACCGCCGACAGCTGGAGGCGCGCATGGAAGACCTGCAGGCCACGCTGGACGAAGTCTGCGCCCAGGAAAAAGAGGCCAAGTCGCTGTTGCGCAAGCTGCCCAAGGCCAAGACGTCATAATTGACGTTAACGTAAAAGGAATGGAAAATTCCGCACAGCCAAGGAGACAACATGGCCCAGACCGACAGCCTGCAGCGTGTGCGGGACAGCTTTGCACTGCAGGGCGCCATGAGCACGCTGGGGGCGCAACTCACCCACCTGGCGCCGGGCGCGGTGGACATCAGCTTTGACTGGGCCCCGGGCCTGACGCAGCAGCACGGCTTCATCCACGCCGGCATGTTGTCGGCTGCGTTGGATTCCGCCTGCGGCTATGCCGGCTTCAGCCTGATGCCGGAAGACGCCGGGGTGCTGACCATCGAATTCAAGATCAACCTGCTGGCGCCCGCCAAGGGGCAGCGCTTTCGCTGCGAAGGCCGGGTGCTCAAGCCCGGGCGCACCATCGTCCTGGCCGAAGGCCGGGCCTTTGCCCTCGACGGCGGACAGGAAAAACTCTGCGCCACCATGCACTGCACGCTGATGGCGGTGCAGGGGCGCCCAGGGATTGCGGGCAAATAGGCGGCACCGATCGCCAGCCCCGGCACAGACACCGATACACACAAGGAGACACCACCATGAGCCAACTGCCAGGACTGAACTTCCAGCTGGGTGAAGACATTAATGCGCTGCGCGACGCGGTGCGCGAGTTCGCGCAAATCGAGATCGCCCCGCGTGCCGCCGAGATCGATCGCAGCGACCAGTTCCCCATGGACCTGTGGCGCAAGTTTGGCGAGCTGGGCGTGCTGGGCATCACCGTGCCCGAGCAGTACGGTGGTGCCGACATGGGCTATCTGGCGCACATGGTGGCCATGGAGGAAATCTCGCGCGCCAGCGCCTCGGTGGGTCTGTCGTATGGTGCGCACAGCAACCTGTGCGTGAACCAGATCAACCGCAACGGCAACGCCGCGCAGAAGGCCAAGTACCTGCCCAAGCTGATCAGCGGCGAGCATGTGGGCGCGCTGGCCATGAGCGAGCCGGGCGCGGGCTCCGACGTAATCAGCATGAAGCTCAAGGCCGAGGACAAGGGCGGCTACTACCTGCTCAACGGCAACAAGATGTGGATCACCAACGGCCCCGATGCCGACACCCTGGTGGTCTACGCCAAGAGCGAAGCCGAGCTGGGCGCGCGCGGTGTGACGGCGTTCCTGATCGAGAAGGGCATGCCCGGTTTCTCAATCGCACAGAAGCTGGACAAGCTGGGCATGCGCGGCAGTCACACCGGCGAGCTGGTGTTCCAGAACGTGGAAGTGCCCGCTGAGAACGTGCTGGGCCAGGTCAACGGTGGCGCCAAGGTGCTGATGAGCGGCCTGGACTACGAGCGCGCCGTGCTGACCGGTGGCCCGCTGGGCATCATGCAGAGCGTGATGGACAACGTCGTGCCCTACATCCACGACCGCAAGCAGTTCGGCCAGAGCATTGGCGAGTTCCAGCTCATCCAGGGCAAGGTGGCCGACATGTACACCGTGCTGCAGGCGGGTCGTTCCTTCGCCTATACCGTGGCCAAGAACCTGGACATGCTGGGCACCGACCACGTGCGCCAGGTGCGCAAGGACTGCGCCAGCGTGATCCTGTGGTGCGCCGAGAAGGCCACCTGGATGGCCGGCGAAGGCGTGCAAATCTATGGTGGCAATGGGTATATCAACGAGTACCCGCTGGGCCGTCTGTGGCGGGATGCGAAACTCTACGAAATTGGCGCCGGCACCAGCGAAATCCGCCGCATGCTGATCGGCCGCGAACTGTTCGCGGAGACCTGCTGACGGAACGGATGGCGCGCCTGCGCATGTTTCACGCAACCTAGAAAAGGAAGGCCACATGACCACTACCTCCATCGATGACCTGTTTGTGCACAACAAGGAATGGGCTGCCCAGATGGAGCGCGACCGCCCCGGGTTCTTCACCGGGCTGATGTCGCAGCAAAAACCCAAGTACATGTGGATTGGTTGCTCGGACAGCCGCGTGCCTGCCAACCAGATTACCGGGCTGGAGCCGGGTGAAGTCTTTGTGCACCGCAACGTGGCCAACGTGGTGGTGCCCAGCGACCTGAACTGCCTGTCCACCATCCAGTACTCGGTCGACCACCTCAAGGTCGAGCACCTGATGGTCGTGGGCCACTATGGCTGTGGCGGCGTGCTGGCGGCACTGGAAGGCATCCGCCTGGGCCTGGCCGACAACTGGACCCGCCATGTGCGCGACGTGCGCGACAAGCACTATGACCTGATCAAGGCCACGCCCGTGCAGTACCGCCACGACGTGCTGTGCGAGCTGAACGCCATCGAGCAGGTGATGAACGTGGCGCAGAGCACCGTGATGCAGGACGCCTGGGCCCGCGGCCAGAGCGTGTCGCTGCACGGCTGGTGCTACAGCCTGAAGAACGGCCACATCACCAACCTGGAGATGACCGTCCCCGGCGTCGGTGGCCTGCATGAAATCCACCAGCGCGCTGTGCAGCTGGTGGCCGAGCGCCAGCGTGACTGAACGGCGGGCAAGTGGCCGGCCCCGGGCCCTGCGCCTGGGGCGTATTAGCGTGCGTTGAGCCATGTTTCCCCAGCAGCTGGACGCTCCCCAGGCCTTTGGCATCGCCCAGGCGATGATGGATGGCTTTGACCGCCATTACCGCCTGTTTCGGGCTGAATCGGCCCGCGCCAAGCGCCGTTTCGAACAGGCCGACTGGAGCGGCCAGCAGACCGCGCAACGCGAGCGCATCGCGTTCTACGATCTGCGCGTTACCGAGTGCGTGCAGCGGCTGGAGACCGAGTTCCACGCCGGCCTGCTGCCCATGCCGGTGTGGCAGCAGGTCAAGCTGCACTACATCGGCCTGATGGTGGAGCACCTGCAGCCGGAGCTGGCGGAGACCTTCTTCAACTCCGTCACCACCAAGATCCTGCACCGCACCCACTTCCACAACGATTTCATCTTCGTGCGGCCGGCCGTCAGCACCGAGTACCTGGAGAGCCGGGACCCGGACGATGCGCCCACGTACCGTGCCTATTACCCCGGATTGCTGGACGCCTTGCCGCAGGCACTGCAGGCCCTGGTGCAGCAGCTGCAGCTGCAAGCCCCGTTCGAGGATCTTGCCCGCGACATCGCCGTGCTGGCCGCTCGCATGCGCGAGCGCTTGGCGGGCCTGACACTGCGGGCCAACTTCCAGATCCAGGTGCTGTCCAGCCTGTTCTACCGCAACAAGGGCGCCTACCTGGTGGGCAAGATCATCACCGGCTACACCGAGCTGCCGCTGGCCATTCCCATCGTGCACGGCGCCCAGGGCCAACTGGTGCTGCACGCGGCCTTGTTCGGCGAGGATGACCTGCACGGGCTGTTCAGCTTTGCGCGGGCCTACTTCATGGTCGACATGGCCGTGCCCAGCGCCTACGTGCAGTTTCTGCACGGCCTGATGCCGCGCAAGCCGCGTGGCGAAATCTATAGCGCCCTGGGCTTGGCCAAACAGGGCAAGACCCTGTTTTACCGGGAATTCTTGCACCACCTCAAGCATTCCAGCGACCAGTTCCGCATCGCGCCGGGCATCAAGGGCCTGGTGATGCTGGTGTTCGACCTGCCCAGTTTTCCCTACGTGTTCAAGCTGATCCGCGACCGCTTCCCGGCGCCCAAGGAGACCACGCGCGCCCAGGTCAAGGCCAAGTACCAGCTGGTCAAACAGCACGACCGGGTGGGCCGCATGGCCGACACCATGGAGTACAGCCTGGTAGCCTTCCCGCGCGAGCGCTTCAGCGATGCCCTGCTGGCCGAGCTGCTGGCCCATGCGCCCGAGCAGATCGAGGTCAGCGACAGCGATGGCGACGGGCAGCAGGAAGTCATCATCCGCCACCTCTACATCGAGCGCCGGCTGGTGCCGCTGAACCTGTACCTGCAGGAGTGCTTCGATGCCGGGCTGGAGCAGCCCCGTGCGCGCGCCAACATGGAGCGCTGCGTGATCGAGTACGGCAATGCCATCAAGGACCTGGTGGCGGCCAACATCTTTCCGGGCGACATGCTGTGGAAGAACTTCGGCGTCACCCGCGGCGGCAAGGTGGTGTTCTATGACTACGACGAGATCGAATACCTGACGGACTGCCACTTCCGGGCGGTGCCCTCGGCACGCACCGAAGAGGAAGAAATGAGCGGGGAGATCTGGTGGCGGGTCGGTCCGCACGATGTGTTCCCCGAGACCTTCGGCCCGTTCCTGCTGGGCCATCCTGCCGTGCGCGAGGTGTTTCTGCAGCACCACGCCGACCTGCTGGAGCCGGCCTTCTGGCAGGCGCACCAGGCGCGCATCCAGCAGGGCCACATGCACGACGTTTTCCCGTACGACCCCAGCCGCCAGCTGCATGCGCCGGCGCTGACGTCGTGAACCTTTGGCTTGCAAACTGACATCAACAAGGAGACTTCCATGCCACAACACCAAGACCCCGTCGTCATCGTCAGCGCTGCGCGCACCCCCATGGGCGCGTTCCAGGGCGATTTTTCCGATCTGGCCGCCCACGACCTGGGCGGTGAGGCCATCGCGGCCGCCTTGGCCCGCGCCGGCATCCAGCCCGAGCAGGTCGAGGAAGTGCTGTTCGGCAACTGCCTGATGGCCGGCCAGGGCCAGGCCCCGGCACGCCAGGCTGGCTTCAAGGGCGGCCTGCCGCAAAGCACCGGTGCCGTGACGCTGTCCAAGATGTGCGGCGCCGGCATGGAAGCCACCATCCTGGCCCACGACCAGCTGATTGCCGGCAGCCGTGACGTGATGATCGCCGGGGGCATGGAGAGCATGACCAATGCGCCCTACCTGCTGAAGAAGGGCCGTGCCGGCTACCGCATGGGCCACGACAAGGTCTATGACCACATGATGCTGGACGGCCTGGAAGATGCCTACGAAGCCGGCCGCTCCATGGGCACCTTCGGCGAGGACTGTGCCGCCAAGTACCAGTTCACGCGCGAAGCGCAGGACGCGTTTGCGATTGCCAGCGTGCAGCGCGCGCAGCAAGCCGCCCAGAGCGGTGCCTTCGATGCCGAGATCACCCCCGTCACCGTCAAGACCCGCAAGGGCGATGTGACCATCAGCGTGGACGAAGGCCCGGCCAAGGCCAAGCTGGACAAGATCGGCAGCCTCAAGCCCGCTTTCAAGAAGGACGGCACCATCACCGCCGCTTCCAGCTCCAGCATCAACGACGGCGCTGCCGCCATGGTGCTGATGCGCGAGTCCACGGCCAAGCAACTGGGCTGCAAGCCGCTGGCGCGCATCATGGCGCATGCCACGCACGCCCAGGCGCCCGAGTGGTTCACCACGGCCCCCGTGGGAGCCACCGAGAAAGCGCTGAAGAAGGCCGGCTGGAAGGTCGAGGATGTGGACCTGTGGGAAATCAACGAAGCCTTTGCCGTGGTGCCCATGGCGCTGATGGCCGAGATGAAGGTGCCCCACGACAAGGTCAACGTCCACGGCGGCGCCTGTGCCCTGGGTCACCCGATTGGCGCCAGCGGCGCGCGCATCCTGGTGACGCTGATCCACGCCCTGCAGCGTCATGGCAAGCAGCGCGGCCTGGCCACGTTGTGCATTGGCGGTGGCGAAGGCACGGCCATGGCCATCGAACTGGTCTGAGCGACCGCGGCGGCGCCGTCCCCCGGCGCTGCTGGGCACAGGGCCACAGGGCTTGGCTTACAGTCGGTCCATGTGCCACCGGCCGCGCCCCCACCTTGCGGGGCGCGGCCCTTTTCAGGGTTTTCCGTATGCATGCAGAACTGCCCGAAGACGACCACCCCCCCGCGCCCTTGAGCGCCGCGCAGGTGACCGCCTTCTGGAATGATTTATCCGGCCAGTTGACGGCCCTGGCCGCGCTCGACGGGCGGGCCTTCGTCGAGGCAGCCAACGCGCTGCTGCAGCGCCATGCCCCCGGTCTGTCGCTGGAGCTGGAAGGCACGCCCGGCCAGGACGGCGCCCGCCTGGTGGTCACGGCCCACGGCAACATCGAACACTTTGAGGCGGCGCAGGCCGTGGTGCGCCAGGCCCCGCCGCTGGCGGGCTATGCCGTGCAGGCGTTCCGCAGCCGCGCCGCCGGCAGCAACTTCGCCATGCGCCTGCAGGATTTCGAGCTCTCCTGTGACGATGTGCTGGTGGCCCACTATGACGCGGGCGGCATCATCGGGCTGGCGCTGTCGTTCGCCCAGGCCGTGCCGCCGCAGTTGCAGGAGCAGGCCCGGCACATGGCCTTCATCCTGCTGGACCATGCCCTGGGCGAATGGGATTTCGCCGTGCGCGTGGGGCCGGTGGAATTTGGGGACGCCGAGGCCGATGCAGTCCCGCTGTCGCAGTTCCCCGCCGTGTTCGATGCCTTCCAGCGCGAGGTCCTGGGACGCACCTATGACTTTCCGCAGGAGGAGCAGGACCGCTGGATCTCACTGGAAGTCCGCCCCCGCGATGCCGACGAGGACGGTGCCCCCGATCTGCTGACCTTCCACGACAGCGCCCATGTGTTGGCCACGCGGGCCGACCTGTGCTATCTGATGACGCTGCGGTTCCCGGTGGACAGCCAGGAGAGCCTGGACTGCGCGCGGGCGGCCCAGGACGCGCTGGATGCGCACCTGCTGGGCCAGCAGCGCGGCATCCAGGTCTTCACGCGCATGGAGGGCATGCAGTCCCGCGTGGCGGCCTTCTATGTGGACGACCCGGACGTCGCCGCCGCCTTGGCCCGCCAGCTGGCGGCCGAGCACGCCCCGGGTCTGGACGCCGCACTGGCGCTGGAGTACGCCCCCTCCTGGCGCGAGTACCTGGGCATGTACAGCGCCATCCACCGCCAGGACCGGCGCGCGGCCGAGGAGGTCGCATGATCACCGGCGAAGACCAGTTGCGCCAGTTGTACGCCATGCCGGCCGAGCGGGCCCTGCGCAAGCAGCAGGCTGCGCTGGATGCGCATTGCCAGCGCTTCATCGCGCTGTCGCCGTTGTGCGTGCTGGCCACCGGCGGCGGTGCCGGGGCACTGATGGACGCGTCGCCCCGCGGCGGCGCGCCGGGATTTGTGCACGTGCACGATGCCCAGACCCTGTGGATCCCCGATGCCGGTGGCAACAACCGACTGGACAGCCTGCGCAACCTGCTGCATGACCCGCGCATCGGCCTGCTGTTCATGGTGCCCGGGGTGAACGAAACCCTGCGCATCAATGGCACAGCCCGGCTGCGCGATGAGCCGGCCTGGACCGGGCATTTCGCCGGCGCGCACTTCACCCCCAAGCTGGTGATCGAGGTACAGGTGCGCGAAGCCTATCTGCACTGCGCCAAGGCGCTGATGCGTTCGCGCCTGTGGCAGGCCGAAGCGCAGGTGGAGCGCTCGGCCCTGCCCAGCATGAACCAGATGATCCACGCGCAGATCGGGCTGGACACCCCGCCGGAAAGCCAGGCGGCGATGGAGCAGCGCTACCAGCAGCAGATTGCGGCGGAGCGCACACAGCATTGAACCGGTCCGCCGTGTGCGGCCGTGAACCCAGCGAAAGGGAGTGGTATGGCAGTGATTTTGGTGATGGGGGCTTCGCGCGGCATTGGCCGTGGTCTGGTGCGGGCCTGTGTGGCGCGCGGCGACCGCGTGATCGCCACCGTGCGCCAGCGTGCGGATGGGGAGGCCCTGCGGGCCGAGGGCGCCGAGGTGCTGGTGGTGGACGTGGCCGATCCCGCCAGCGTCAGCGGCCTGGCCTGGCAGCTGGACGGCCAGGAGATCGACTGCGCCTGGTATGTGGCCGGGGTGTGGGATGCCGGCACGGCCGCCCACCCGCCCACCCAGGAACAGTTTGACCGCGTCATGCACACCAATGTGCTGGGCGCCATGCAGGTGCTGCCCCAGGTCATGCCCTGTGTGGAGGCCGCCGGCGGCACCATGGTTTGCATCAGTAGCGAGATGTCGCGTCTGTCGCTGGCCGACGCGGATGCCTGGCTGTACCGCGTCAGCAAGGCGGCGGTGAACATGGTGGTGGCCAGCGCCCAGCCGCAGTGGCCCGGTGCCACGGTGATCGCCATGGACCCGGGCTGGGTGCAGACCGAGATGGGCGGCGCCGCCGCACCGATCACGGTCGAGACCAGCGTGCAGGGCATGCTGGACACGGTCGACCAGCTGACCCTGGAAGACCGGGGCGGTCTGCTGCGCTACAACGGCGAGCGCTGCAAGGGCTGAAAAAGCATAGCTGGCAGCGCAGGATAGACAAGCACTTCAAATACTTTAAGTATTGAAACCAAGCAAGCACCTGCGCTGGCAGCTCTTATTGATATAAAACCAAGGAGACACCCCCATGCTGCTGACCGAAGACCAGCAAATGATCCGCGAGGCCCTGCGCAGCTTTGTGCAGGAGCAGATCACCCCCCACGCCGCGCGCTGGGACAAGGAACACCATTTCCCCCAGGACGTGCACCGCGGCCTGGCGGCGCTGGGCTGCTACGGCATCTGCGTGCCCGAGTCGTACGGCGGCGCCGGCCTGGACTATGTGAGCCTGGCCGTGGTGCTGGAAGAGATCGCCGCCGGTGATGGCGGCACCAGCACCGTGATCAGCGTGACCAACTGCCCGGTCAACGCCATCCTGATGCGCTATGGCAGCGAGGCGCAAAAGCAGCAATGGCTCAAGCCGCTGGCGCAGGGCGACATGCTGGGCGCCTTCTGCCTGACGGAGCCGCATGTCGGCTCGGACGCCTCGGCGCTGCGCACCACGGCCACCCGCGATGGCGGCGATTACGTCATCCAGGGCGTCAAGCAGTTCATCACCAGTGGCAAGAACGGCGATGTGGCGATCGTGATCGCCGTGACCGACAAGGCTGCGGGCAAGAAGGGCATGAGCGCCTTCCTGGTGCCCACCCACACCCCTGGCTATGTGGTGGCGCGGCTGGAGGACAAGCTGGGCCAGCACAGCAGCGACACGGCGCAGATCAATTTTGACCAGTGCCGCATCCCCGCCACCAACCTGATCGGCGCCGAAGGCGAGGGCTACAAGATTGCGCTGAGCGCGCTGGAAGGCGGGCGCATCGGCATCGCCGCCCAAAGCGTGGGCATGGCGCGCGCCGCCTTCGAGTGCGCGCTGCAGTACGCCAAGGAGCGCGAGAGCTTTGGCCAGCCCATCTTCAACCACCAGGCCGTGGGATTCCGGCTGGCCGACTGCGCCACGCAGATCGAGGCGGCACGCCAGCTGATCTGGCATGCGGCCAGCCTGCGCGATGCCGGCCTGCCCTGCCTGAAGGAGGCGGCGATGGCCAAACTGTTCGCCAGCGAGATGGCCGAGCGCGTGTGCAGCGCCGCCATCCAGACCCTGGGCGGCTACGGCGTGGTCAGCGACTTCCCGGTCGAGCGCATCTACCGCGATGTGCGCGTGTGCCAGATCTACGAAGGCACCAGCGATGTGCAGAAGATCCTGATCCAGCGCGCGCTGGCCTGATGTGCGTCGGGTGGGGTACCGCCCTGGGCGCTGCGCGGCCAGGGGGCCACCGCCGTTCAGACGTCTTGTACCAGCGGGCGGGTGCTGCGGCGCGCACGCGGCTGGGCGCGTGGCAGCTCCATGCCCAGCTCGCTCAGGCGCTGCTTGATGAACAGGGCCGGTACGGCGAACACATGCTCCAGCTCGCCCATGCTGCGCGCCTGCATCTGCTCGACGGCGTAGCGCAACGCCGGCTCGGGCATCAGCAGGCGCAGGGCAAAGTCGTTGGCTTCCAGGTTGTGGGGCACACCGAAATCCAGCCGGAAATCCTCGGACAGGTGCAGCTCGCGCTGCATGCCGGGGCGCAGGTGGTGCAGGGCCACGTGCGCCAGGGCGTGGGCCACCACATAGCGCTGGTGTAGGTGGGGCAGCTGGCGTGACAGCTGCAACTGGGCCTGGTTGCCCGCGGTGATGGACAGGCGGGCACTGCAGGGCACGCTGTCTTCCAGCGACAGGCGCACGCCCATGCTTTTGACGATGTGCGCAATGTTGACCGGGACCGTCTGGTCCCAGTGCAGCTTGAGGATGCCTTCAGCCAAGAGTGCCATGTGCTGCATTATCCCTATCGGCGCCGGTGGGGGATACCGGTCAGCCACCATGCGCCGGCGGCGGAGCTCAGGGCGTGGTCACAGCCGGCTGGCCCGTGCGCATCTGCCGGGTGACGGGATCGATCTGGGCCGAGGGGATCTGGTAGTGCTGCGCACCGAACAGGTCGATGCCGCACTCCAGGTTTTCAATCCAGCAGTAAAAGTCATCGATCGCCCGCTTGCCGATGATGGGGGCACCGTGCTGGGGCACCAGCATCTGCACGTCCAGTTGGCGGGCCATCTGGGCCCACAGGCGCAGGATCTTGTTGGACACCATGTAGCGGCGGTGGAAGGCTTCCATGCGCGGGATGTGGCTGGGCATGTGAACCACGGGTTTGCGTGCCTCGGCCCCGGTGGTCATGGACACCGCCAGGTCGCCGGTGAAGAGGATGCGGCTGATCGGGTCGTAGAAGTGGAAGTTGCCCTCGGAGTGCATGAAGTGCGCCGGCAGCAGCAGCAGTTCGGTGCGCCCCAGCGGCAGGCGGCCGCCGCTGTCCGGCACCCCGATCACGCGGTCTTCGGTCTTGCCCACTTTGGTGAAGTGCGGCGCGAAGCGTTCCCAGACGCGCGAGATGACCAGGGCGGCCTTGGTGCTGCTCATCCAGCGGTCCAGCGACGCGATGATGTCGGGGTCGGCGTGGGAGGCGATGACGTAGGAGAGCTTTTGCGGCGCAAAGTGCCGTGTCATGCCCATGAACAGTTCGTTGAAGGCCAGGTTGCCGCCGGGGTCGATGATGGCGCCAGTGCCATGGTCGACGATCAGGAACTGGTTGCACTGCACGGCCTGCCCATCTTCCTCCATGAGGTCGGTGAACATCAGGCAAGCGTGGGTCTTGTCACGGTAGAGTTCGATGGCCATCTGCAGGGTCGATGCGGAAAAAGGGCCCACTGTAGGAGACGTGGCCCGGCCAGCGCTTGATCAAGCGCAATCCACCGTGTGCTGCGCACCCGGCCGGTGGGTGCAGACCCTCGCCCAGCCGCCGCAGGTTCAGCGGGCCGGGGCAGGTGGCGGGGTGGTGCCCGGCGCCGGGGTGTTCGGCAGCACCGTATCTGGCAGGGAGGCACGCCCTTGGGCCGCGGGGTCGGTGGGCAGGTATAAAGGTCCGCGCTGGCCGCAGGCTGCCAAGGCCGCCGTACAAACGGCAAGGGCAATGCACCTGACTAGAATTTGGGGAGCATTCAACATGAGTGGATTGTAATGACCGACCTTGAATATTTAGACAGAGCCGAGCAGTTGCTGCTGGCCGTGGAGCAGTCGTGCGATCGGCTCAACGATGAGACCGACGCGGACATTGATGCCCAGCGCGTGGGGGGGATGGTGACCTTGGTGTTTGCCAACCGCACGCAGATCGTGATCAACCAGCAAAAGCCGTTGCATGAAATCTGGATGGCGGCCAAGGCCGGCGGCTTTCACTACAAGTTCGATGGCCAGCACTGGCAGGACACCAAGGGCGGCGGGGAGTTTTTTGACAACCTGAGCCGTTTTGCCAGCGCCCAGTCGGGGCTGGCTCTGGCATTCACCGCCAAGACGGTCTGACGGCTGGCGGGCGATCGCCAAACCCGCGAATGAAAAAAGCCCGGTGGGTGACCACCGGGCTTTTTTGTGGGCGCATCAGTTGCGGAACAGGTCCAGGATGCGGCTGCGCTCTTCTTGCGGAGGAGCTTCCGTGGGCTGATCGGGGTTGAAGTACCCGGGGTTCATGCCCAGCGCGGTCACGCCGGTGCCGCCAGCATATTCCTCGTAGAACCATTCACCCCCCATGTTCACCACCCCCGGAGGCACGGGGTAGGTGGCAACCGGCACGTCCTTGAGCGCGTGCTGCATGAAGCTGATCCAGATCGGCAGGCTGAGGCCGCCACCGGTTTCGCGTGAACCCAGGTTGCGCGGGGTGTCGTAGCCAATCCATGTGATCGCGGTCAGCGTGGGCTGGAAGCCGGCAAACCAGGCATCGACCGCATCGTTGGTGGTGCCGGTCTTGCCATAGATGTCCGGGCGCTTCAGCGTGGCCTGCGCGCGCGCCGCCGTGCCGGATTTGGCCACGGTTTGCAGCATGCTGTTCATGATGAAGGCATTGCGTGCGTCGATGGCCTGTGGCTGCTCTTCCAGAGGCTTGGGGGTGTAGGCCGACAGCACCTTGCCCTTGTGGTCCGTGATTTTGGAGATCAGCCAGGGGTTGATGCGGTAGCCACCATTGGCAAACACCGAGAACGCGGTGGCCATCTGCATCGGGGTGACCGAGCCGGCACCCAGGGCCATCGTCAGGTAGGCAGGATGGCGGCTGGCGTCGAACCCGAACCGGGTGATCCATTGTTGGCCGAACTGTGGCGTGGTGAACTCCAGCACGCGAATCGACGGGATATTGCGCGATTTGGCCAGGGCCGTGCGCAGGGGCATCGGGCCTTCGAACTTACCGTCGTAGTTGCGCGGCTCCCATGGCTGGCCGCCGGTGACGTTGGCGCCGAAGAACATGGGCGCGTCATTAACCAGGGTGGCAGGGCCCACACCCTTCTCCAGGGCCGCCGAGTACAGGAAAGGCTTGAAGGACGAGCCGGGCTGGCGCCATGCCTGGGTGACGTGGTTGAACTTGTTCTTCTGGAAGTCAAACCCACCGACCAGCGCGCGGATGGCGCCGGTGCGAGGGTCGACCGCGACAAACGCGCCTTCCACTTCAGGCAGCTGTGTGGCCGACCACTTGCCTTTGCCGGTTTCGATCACCCGGATCACGGCACCCGGGCGGATCTTGATGTTGGGGGCCGCCTTGTCACTCAAGCCCGATTCCACGGGCTTCAGCCCGTCCCCGGTGATGACGATCTTCTCGCCGTCAGGGCGTTGCACGGTCATCGACTTGGTCGAGGCCTCCAGCACCACGGCGGCCAGCACATCCCCGTTGTCGGGGTGCTGGGCCAGGGTGTCGTCGATCACATCTTCCAGCGCCTGGGCATCGCTGGGCAAGGCAATGAACTTTTCGGGGCCGCGGTAACGCTGGCGCCGTTCGTAGTCCATGATGCCCTTGCGCAGTGCGGCATAGGCCACCTCCTGCTCCCCTGCGTTCAGGGTGGTGTAGACATTCAGTCCGCGTGTGTAGGCATCGTCACCGTACTGGGCATAGACCAGCTGGCGGGCCATTTCGGCCACGTAGTCCGCGTTCACGCCCACGTTGTGGTTGGCGTTGCGCAGTTGCAGTGGCTCCTCACGCGCCAGGCGTGCCTGATCGGGCGTGATGAAGCCGTTCTCTTCCATGCGGTCGATGATGTAGAGCTGGCGAATGCGAGCACGCTTGGGGTTGCTGATGGGGTTGTAAGCCGAGGGGGCTTTGGGCAGCCCGGCCAGCATTGCAGCCTCGGCGATCGAGACATCCTTGAGGGGCTTGCCGAAGTAGACCTCGCTGGCCGCCGCAAAACCGTAGGCCCGGTGACCCAGGAAGATCTGGTTCATGTAGATCTCGAGAATCTTTTCCTTGGTCAGCAAGTGTTCCAGCTTGAAGGTCAGCAGGATTTCATAGATCTTGCGCGTGTACGTCTTCTCGGAAGACAGGTACACGTTGCGGGCCACTTGCATGGTGATGGTCGATGCGCCCTGGCTCTTGACCTTGCCGAGGTTGGCCAGGGCCGCACGCAGCATGCCCTTGTAATCCACGCCGCCATGCTCGAAGAAGCGGGTGTCCTCAATCGCCAAGACCGCATCCACCATAACCTTGGGGATGTCGTTGATGGGCGTCAGCGTGCGCCGCTCTTCGCCGAATTCTCCCAGCAGGGCACCTTCGGCCGAGTAGATGCGCAACGGCAGCTTGGGGCGGTAGTCGGCCAGCTCGGACACGTCCGGCAGGTTGGGATACGCCATCGCCAGGGCCACGGCCACCACCATGGCCAAGGCCAGCGCGCCAGCGACCGCCAGGCCAATCAGCCATAAAAAAGCACGCACCAGCCAGTGCATGCGTGCGTGTGGGGGGGTCTGAGGACGGGATGTGCTCTTATCTCGAGAGTCTGGAGAGGTAGGCATGACGCTCCACTCAAAAGGGGGAGACCATTATAGAAATGGTCAAGATTCAATGCGGTGAAACGGTGACGGTGCCCAGGCAGCTTGCGGAGCTCCTGGCGCGGTGAGCGCCAAAGCGTCTACTTTTGGCAACGATAGCGCAGCCGCCCGCTATGGGGAGGGCTTGGTTGATTTCTATCCTTACTGATAGCATGCCTCGAACTGCTAATTTCTATATCTCAAAATGAAACCGGAAGGGAGGGCCCCTTGATATCTGTAGGTTCTCTATTTAGGCGCCAGCCCTCGCCGCTGATTGGCTTGGACATCAGTGCATCTGCTGTCAAGCTGGTCGAACTGAATCAAGACGGTCAAGGTGAGTGGTTGCTGGAGCGGTGCGCGACAGAGCCCTTGGACGTGGACTGGATCGTGGATGGCAACATCGAAAAATTCGATGAAGTGGCCGACGCGCTGCGGCGCCTGTTGAAGAAAAGCGGGACGCGGGCCAAGAATACGGCCCTTGCGTTACCTTATTCTGCTGTTATTACAAAAAGAATCATTTTGCCGGGCAGCCTCAGCGAGCAGGAGCTGGAGGTGCAGGTCGAGTCCGAGGCCAGCCAATACATTCCTTTCCCGTTGGACGAAGTGAGCCTGGATTTCTGTGTGGTGGGCGCGAATGCGAAGAACCCCAGCGACGTCGATGTGCTGCTCGCGGCCACACGCAAGGAACGGGTGGAAGAGCGCAACAACTTGGCGGTTTTGGTGGGGCTCAATCCGGTGGTGATGGACGTGGAGTCCTATGCCTCGCGTCTGGCAGCGGGGCGCTGGATTGCCAAGCTGCCGAACGCCGGCGCCGGTGAGCTGATTGCCTTGGTGAAGGTTGGCGCCCGTAACGTCAGCCTGCAAATCGTGCGTGACGATGAGGTTCTGCACGATAGCGAGCAGGCATTTGGCGGTGCGCAGTTGACCCAGATGATTGCGCGCCACTACGGGGTGACGGTGGAAGAGGCGGAGCTGAAGAAAAGGACGGGTGACTTGCCGGCGGATTATCCCCAGGCCGTGCTTCAGTCTTTTGTTGGCAGCCTGGCCCAGGATATCGGGCGCGCCCTGCAGTTCTTCTATACCAGCACGCCCTATCACAGCGTGCAGCATGTGGTGCTGTTTGGCGGCACAGCAGGGGTGGCAGGTTTGGCCGAGGCGGTACAGGCGCAAACCGGCGTGCAGGCCCATGTGCTGAACCCCTTCGAGGGCATGAAGCTGTCGACGGGCGTGCTGCAGTCCCGACTGAAGCAGGATGCCTCCATGTACCTCACGGCTTGCGGCTTGGCGATGCGGAGGTTCCTGTCGTGATCTTGATCAATCTATTGCCCCACAGAGAGGCTGCGCGCAAGCGCCGCAAAGAGGCGTTTCAGGTCACCATGTTCTTGGCCGTGGTCGTGGGTCTGCTGGTGGCGGCCCTGGTCTATTGGTGGTTCCAATCGCGGATTGAAAACCAGCAAGATCGCAACGCCTACCTGAGCTCGCAAATTGCCGTGCTGGACAAGCAGATCAAGGAAATTGCGGGCTTGGAAGGGGAAATCAATGCGCTGCGCGAGCGGCAGAAAGCGGTGGAGGCCTTGCAGGCCAACCGCAATTTGCCTGTGCATCTGCTGAATGAGCTGGTGCGCCAGCTCCCGGAAGGCGTGTACATCAGCTCGATCAAGCAAAACGGTCTGCAGGTCGAGATGAAGGGGGTTGCGCAATCCAACGAGCGTGTCTCGGAAGTGTTGCGCAATTTGTCTGGCAATACCGCCTGGTTTGCCAAACCTGATCTCAAAGAGATCGTGGCATCGACAGTGGCGTTGTCCCCGAAGGACCAACGCAAGGTGGTTAACTTCAATTTGAGCTTTTTGCTGGTGCTGCCTGTTGACGCAGAGTCTGGTGCAGCGGCTGTTGCGACGGGAGGGACAAAACCATGAAATCCTCCAAAGTGCAGTTGAAGCTGGATGTCGCAGGGTATCTGGCCGATGCCAAGGCACAGTTCCAGGACCTGGATCCCAAGGATCCCTCACTGTGGCCCATCTTGCCCCGGGTACTGCTGTGCATCGCCATCACGTTGTTCACGGCGGGGGCAGCATGGTATTTCTACCTCAGCGACTTGGAAATCGATTTGCAAAGCGAGCGCGATAAAGAGACCAGCTTGCGCGCAGACTACAGCAAGAAACTGCTCAAGGCAGTCAGCCTGGATGGCTTGAAGCAGCAGCGCGAGCAAGTGCAGCAATATGTGATCCAGCTGGAGAAACAGTTGCCCAGCAAATCGGAAATGGCGGCCTTGTTGTCTGATATCAACCAGGCTGGATTGGGGCGCAGTCTGCAGTTTGAACTGTTCAAGCCGGGTACCGAAGTCGTGAAAGACTTCTATGCAGAGTTGCCGATTGCCGTCAGGGTGTCCGGGCAGTTTCACGACATGGGCATGTTTGCGTCGGATGTGGCGCATTTGTCGCGCATCGTCACCCTGAATGACCTGTCGGTGGCGCCCAAAGGCAAGGATGGTGTGCTGACGCTGGATGCGACGGCCAAGACCTACCGTTACTTGGATCCCGAGGAGATCAGTGGACGGGCTGGCGCCCAAAAAACCAAGCGGGGTGGCAAATGATGAACCTCCGTAATGCGCGTTGGGTGGGCTGTCTGAGCGTTCTCCTGCTGCTGGGGTGCTCGGGGGATGAGCACGGGGACTTGCAGCAATGGGTGGCCGAACAACGGGCGGTGACCAAGCCCAGGATTCAGCCACTGAAGGAACCTTCGGTTTTCACCCCGCAAGCTTATGTGGCGGCCGATGGTGCAGACCCTTTCAGCATGAGCAAGCTGACCCAGGTGCTGACCCGCGAATCGGCGCAAAACACCTCGAATATGGCGCTCTTGATCGCAGAGCAGGGGCGGCGCAAGGAAGAGCTGGAAAACTATCCCCTGGACAGCATGGTGATGGTGGGTAGCTTGCGCAAGGGCGGGCAGGATACCGCGCTGCTCAAGGTGAATCAGTTGATTTACCAGGTCAAGGCGGGCAACTATCTGGGGCAGAACTACGGGCGTATCGTCCAAATTGGAGAAAACAGCATCAAGCTGCGTGAAATCGTTCAGGACCCTGCGGGGGACTGGGTGGAGCGCATGACCACGCTGGATCTGCAAGAGGGGAATAAATAATGCTGAAAAAGAAAAATTGGCTGTCCGCGCGCTGGTTGGCCGTATCCATGACTGCGTTCTGTTCCTCATGGGCCTGGGCGGCCAGCATCCAGTCGGTCACGGGGTCGTTGCAGGCCGGCGGTGAGGTGGTGCGCATCGAGCTCTCCGAGCCCCTGAGTGCACCTGTCACCGGGTTTGCCATCCAGACGCCGGCACGCATTGCGCTGGATTTCCCGCAGACCAGCAATGCCCTGGGGCAATCGCTGGTGGAGATTCAGCAGGGCAACCTGAACACCGCGAATGTGGTGGAGGTCTCCGGCCGTACGCGGCTGGTGCTGAATCTCAAGACCGCGACCACCTACCGCACGGAAACCAAGGGCAACACCGTCCTGGTGTTCCTGGATCCGGTGCAGCAGGCCTCGGCGATTGCGCCCACGGAATCGCCCAACCGCCGTCTGGTGGCCAAGCCGGTTCAGCAGGATGGGGCAGTGGTCCTGAAGGATGTCGATTTCCGCCGCAGTGCCGATGGCGCTGGCCGTGTGGTGGTGGATCTGGGCTCGCCGATGGTGAGTGCGGATGTCCGCCCTGAAGGCAAGGGGATCGTGGTGGATCTGCTGAAGACCAGTTTGCCGGAAGGATTGCGCCGTCGTCTGGACGTCGTGGATTTTGGAACGCCGGTGCAGGTGGTGACATCCAGCCAGCAAGGCGATCGCGTGCGCTTGCAGGTCGAAGCGACCGGGGAGTGGGAGCACAGTGCCTACCAAAGTGACAGCCAGTTCGTGCTGGAAGTGCGTCCCAAGCGCGTGGATCCAACCAAGCTGAGCAAAGGCCCTGGCTTCACCGGCGAGCGCCTGTCGCTGAACTTCCAGAACATCGAAGTGCGGTCGCTGCTGCAGGTGATCGCCGATTTCACGAACTTCAACATCGTGACATCCGACACGGTGGGTGGGGCCCTGACCCTGCGGCTCAAGGATGTGCCCTGGGACCAGGCGCTCAACATCATCATGGAGGCCAAGGGCCTGGGCATGAAGAAAAACGGCAATGTGCTGTGGATTGCACCCAAGGATGAGATCGATGAACGCACCAAGCGCGACTTCGAGGCGGCACGCAATATCGAGCAGCTGGAGCCTTTGCGCACCCAGGGCTTCCAGATCAACTACGCCAAGGCCGAAGATCTGAAAAAGCAGATTGCGGACAACAGTGGCTCCAGCGAAGCCAGTACGCGCTTCCTGTCGCAGCGCGGCTCGGCGATTGCTGAACCACGCACCAACCAGCTGTTTGTGACGGATACCGCCAAGAAGCTGGAGGAGATCGCCAACCTGCTGAAGAAGCTGGATGTGCCAGTGCGCCAGGTGCTGATCGAGGCGCGGATTGTCGAGGCGCGCGATACGTTCGGCCGCTCTCTGGGTGTCAAGTTTGGCGGGGGGTACCAAAGCCCTGGCCGCGGCAGCATCGGCACCGGCTATGCGCCGTATGGCACGACCACCAGCTCCCCATTTGTCAATTTGCCGGCCGGCCTGTCGACCGGGGGCACGCCTTCGTCGCTGGCGCTGAGCATCTTCAACTCGGGGCTGACGCGTTTCCTGTCGCTGGAGCTGTCCGCCATGGAGGCGGAAGGCGAAGGCAAGGTGATCTCCAGTCCGCGTCTGCTGACCGCCGACCAGACCCAGGCGGTGATCGAGCAAGGTACCGAGTACCCCTACACCCAGACCGCCCCGAATGGCGCCACCACGGTGGCTTTCAAGAAGGCCGTGCTGAAGCTGGAAGTGGTGCCGCAGATCACGCCCGAGGGCAACATCATTCTGGATCTGGACCTGAACAAGGACTCGCGCGGCGAAACCACGCTGCAGGGGGTGGCCATCGATACCAAGCACATCAAGACCCAGGTGCTGGTGGAAAACGGCGGCACGGTGGTGATTGGCGGTATCTTCGAGATGGAAGAAACCAACCAGGTCAACAAGGTGCCGGTCCTGGGGGATATCCCCGTGATGGGCAACCTGTTCAAGAGCCGCACGCGCGAGTCGACCAAGCGCGAGATGCTGGTCTTCATCACCCCGCGCATGGTGACCGATGCGATTGCCCGCAACTGACAGCGCGCAATGTCGGTGACAATCCAAGACCGCCGCAAGGCGGTCTTTGTCTATGCATGAACAGGATGCGGTTGTGCACTTTTCTCTGATCGGCCTTCCGGGCTCCGGCAAATCCACCATCGGGCGCCAATTGGCACGCCAGTGGCATCTGCCCTTCATCGACTCCGACCATGTCATTGAGCAGCGCCTGGGCTGCACCATCAAGCAGTACTTTGCCGAGCATGGCGAAGCGGCGTTCCGCGACGTCGAGCAGCAGGTGCTGGCCGAGTTGCTGGCCGCCACGGCGCCCTGTGTGCTGTCCACCGGTGGTGGATCGGTGCTCCGCGCGGCCAACCGCCAGGCCTTGCAGGCCCACAGCACCGTGTTTTACCTGCAGTCCACGCCCGAGGACATTGCCCGCCGCCTGCGCAACGACACCACCCGGCCTTTGATGCAGGGGGACGATCCGCTGCAGCGCCTGCAGGAGCTGCTGGCGGTGCGCGGGCCGCTGTACCTTGCGACCGCCCACTACGTGGTGGATGCGGCGCGGCAAAACGCCAGCCAGGTCAGCCGCAAGATTGGCATGCAGGCCGAGTTGGCAGGTCTGCTGACGGGGCCGGGCAGCCCAGGGGCTGCGGGTGATTGAAGGTATAAATACGCCCCAATGCCACAGCGTGCAGCCGGGCTGCATGCTGTTTCCAGGCCGCGCTGGCCTGCCATGTTTGCCGAGATGCTTGCCGTGACCGAAACCCGCCACACCGTCCACATCAATTTGGGCGACCGCTCCTACCCCATCGTGATTGCTGCCGATCTGCTGGGGCAGGCCGCCACCTTCGCCGCCTGCCCCGATGCGGCGCAGGCCGTCATCGTCACCAACACCACGGTGCAGCCGCTGTATGCCGCGCAACTGCAGGCCGCGCTGGCGGGCAAGTACCGCCAGGTGCACACCGTGGTGCTGCCGGATGGCGAAGCCCACAAGGACTGGCAGACGCTGAACCTGATTTTCGACGGCCTGCTGCAGCAAGGCTGCGACCGCAAGACGGTGCTGTTCGCGCTGGGGGGCGGGGTGGTGGGCGACATGACCGGTTTCGCCGCCGCCAGCTACATGCGTGGCGTGCCGTTTGTGCAGGTGCCGACCACGCTGCTGTCCCAGGTTGATTCCAGCGTCGGCGGCAAGACGGCCATCAACCACCCCCTGGGCAAGAACATGATCGGCGCCTTCTACCAGCCGCAGCTGGTGGTGTGCGATCTGGCCACGCTGGACAGCCTGCCCCAGCGCGAAGTTGCGGCCGGACTGGCGGAAATCATCAAGTATGGCCCGATCGCCGACATGACCTTCTTCGACTGGCTGGAAACCCACATCGATGCCTTGCGCCAGCGCGACCGCACGGCGCTGCTGCACGCCGTGCGCCGCAGCGTGGAGATCAAGGCCTGGGTGGTCGGCCAGGACGAGAAGGAAGCCGGCCTGCGCGCCGTCCTCAACTTCGGCCACACCTTTGGCCACGCCATCGAGGCCGGCATGGGCTACGGCAACTGGTTGCATGGCGAAGGCGTGGGCGCCGGCATGGTGATGGCCGCGCACCTGTCGCAGGCACTGGGGCTGGTGGATGCCGCCTTTGTGCAGCGGCTGACGCGCCTGATCGAACGGGCAGGCTTGCCCACGCGCGGCGCCGTGCTGGATACCGCGGACAACGCGGGCGCTTACCTGGCGCACATGCGTGTGGACAAGAAGGCCGAGGCAGGGGAAATCCGCTTTGTGCTGATCAATGGCCCGGGCAAGGCCGTGGTGCGCGCGGCGCCCGATGCGCTGGTCCGTCGCGTGATCGACACCTGCTGCGCCCAGGGTGTGGGCATCCAGGCGTAACCGGAAAAGATAGCTGCCAGCGTGCGCTGAACAAAGGTTTGGATTGCACAGAGGTCTAAAACCATTGTTTGGCAGGCGCAAGTCGCTATGCTTTTTTTCGAGCACTGTGCGCTCGCCAACTTGGAACGTGAAACGGGAGGAGCTGCGTTTGGCACTGCAAACCTTGTCGCCCTGGGCCTGCCAGCCCGAGCAATCCCGCGGCCGCCGGTATCCGGAAGACGCCGCGCCGACGCGCACCGAACACCAGCGTGACCGCGACCGCATCGTGCATTCCAGCGCCTTCCGCCGCCTGGTCTACAAAACCCAGGTGTTCGTCAACCATGAGGGCGACCTGTTCCGCACGCGCCTGACCCACTCGCTGGAGGTGGCGCAGCTTGGTCGATCGATTGCCCGGCCGCTGGGCCTGAACGAAGACCTGGTCGAGGCCATCTGCCTGGCCCACGACCTGGGTCACACGCCGTTTGGCCATGCCGGCCAGGATGAGCTGAACGCCTGCATGCAGGCCTGGGGCGGGTTCGAGCACAACCTGCAAAGCCTGCGCGTGGTCGATGCGCTGGAAGAGCGCTACCCCCAGTACGACGGCCTCAACCTGACGTTCGAGACGCGCGAGGGCATCCTCAAGCACTGCTCGCGCGCGAATGCGCTCAGGCTGGAGGCCCAGGAGCCGGGCGGCGTCGCGGCGCGCTTTCTCAGCGGGCGCCAGACCTCGTTGGAAGGGCAGTTGGCCAACCTGGCTGACGCGATCGCCTACAACGCCCACGACGTGGACGACGGCGTGCGCTCTGGCCTGATCACGCTGGAACAGCTGCAGGCCGTGCCCCTGTTTGCGCATTTCCATGCCCAGACCCTGGCGGCCTACCCGCAGCTGGCGCAGGCGTCGGAGCAGCGGCGCCTGCTGTACGAGACCATCCGCCGCATGCTCAGCGCCCAGGTGTACGACGTGATCGACACCACGCGCGCCCAGATTGCCCAGGCGGGCGTGGCGCACGTGGACGACGTGCGCGCCCAGGGGCAGCGGCTGGTGGCCTTCAGCGCCGGCATGCAGGCGCAGTCCCAGGCGCTCAAGCACTTCCTGTTCCACCAGCTGTACCGCCACGACCAGGTGATGCAGACCATGGACGCCGCCCGCCAGGTGGTGCGCGAGCTGTTTGCCGCCTACCTGCAGCAGCCGGCGATGATGAAGCCGCGCTTCGCCCAGCGCGCGCTGCAGGCGGACCAGGAGGCGGTCAAGGCCCGCGCCGTGGCCGACTTTGTGGCCGGCATGACGGACCGTTACGCCTCCCGGGAGCACGAACGCATCACGGGGCGCCAGCTGCTGGGCTGACGGGTGGGCGGGGGGCGGCAATCCCAAGCGGTCTGCACCGCCAAGCCCGGCTGGCTAGAATTTGCAGCACAACACAAGAGGGGGCATGGTGCCCCCATTTGTTTTTAAGGCCGACCTATGACCGACACCTCCACCGAACGCTCCTTTCCTGAAGACATCGTGATCGCCGACACGGTGCGCTGGCTGGAAAAGGCCGTGATCGGCCTGAACCTGTGCCCGTTCGCCAAGAGCGTGCATGTCAAAGGGCAGATCCACTACGTGGTCAGCCAGGCCACGGACGCGGAAGGCGTGGTCATGGACCTGCACCGGGAGCTGGAGGCGCTGGCCGAAATCTCGCCCGACAAGCGCGACACCACCTTGCTGATCCTGCCGCAGGCGCTGCAGGAGTTCCTGGACTTCAACGACTTCCTGGAGGTGGCCGACGCCATGGTGGAAGAGCTGGAGCTGGGCGGTATCCTGCAGGTGGCGTCCTTTCACCCGCGTTTCCAGTTCGAAGGCACGGACGTGGACGACGTCACCAACTGCACCAACCGTGCCCCCTATCCCACGCTGCACCTGCTGCGTGAAGACAGCATCGACAAAGCCGTGGAGGCCTTCCCCGAAGCCGAGACCATCTACGAGCGCAACATGGAAGTGCTGGAGCAGATGGGCATCGAAGGCTGGCTGGACCTGGACCTGGCGGCACGCTGCCCGTTCACCGGCCGCGATGCCACGCCCCCAACCGAGAAAGATTGATGAGCAGACACGACAAGGCCGGCAAGACCCCGGCCAAAACCGCGGGCGGCAAGCCCGCCCCCCAAGACATCGCCACGCAGCTGGAGCTGAAACCCGGCCAGAGCATCGAGCTGCTCAAGGCGCTGCACATCCTGACGCGAGACGGCAAGCTCAACCAGGACTCGCGCCGTAAGCTCAAGCAGGTCTACCACCTCTACCAGTTCATCGAACCCATCCTGCAGGAGCTGGGGCAGGGCGGCCAGGCCCTCACGCTGGCCGACCATGGCGCCGGCAAGTCCTACCTGGGCTTCATCCTGTACGACCTGTACTTCAAGGCCCAGGCGCAGGGCCACATCTACGGCATCGAAACCCGTGCCCCCCTGGTCGAGGCCTCGCAGAAGCTGGCGGCCGAGCTGGGCTTTGCGCGCATGCATTTCCTGAACATGTCGGTGGCCGAATCCACGCGTGCCGATGCCATGCCCGAGCGTTTTGACGTGGTCACGGCGCTGCACGCCTGCGACACCGCCACCGACGACGCCATCGCGTTTGGGCTGGAAAAGAAGGCCAAGGCCATGGTCCTGGTGCCCTGCTGCCAGGCCGAAGTGGCTGCCTGCCTGCGCCAGACCAAGGCGCTGAGCCTGTCGCGTACCCCACTGGCGGAGCTGTGGCGCCACCCCATCCACACGCGGGAAATGGGCAGCCAGATCACCAACGTCCTGCGCTGCCTGTACCTGGAGGCCAGCGGCTACCAGGTGACCGTGACCGAGCTGGTGGGCTGGGAACACAGCATGAAGAACGAGCTGATCGTGGCGCGCTACACCGGGCACAAGAAACGCAGCGCGGCCGAGCGCCTGCAACAGCTGCTGGCCGAGTTCGGGCTGGAAACCCTGGCACAGCAGCGCTTCAAAGTGGCGTTGCCGAAGAGTGGGGATGCGGGCGAAGTGTAGTTTTTTGTATACAGTCGCCCAAAAAGTTGATTAGCGACAAACTCCTAAAATGATAGCTTCAAGCGCTTGTTTTTAAAGTTTTTCAACAATATTTTGTGTTGAACTCCTTTTGATGCAAGCGCTTTTTGCTATAAAAAACGAAGTGCAAAAGATTATTGGAAACAGAAAGACAATGTTTTCCTTGGTTTTTTTGCTATTGAGTTTGTGTGGTGATAGTTTTTTTGTTCTTGTAGGATTTTTCCTGCATCCATGCGGGACAAAGGATGTGACGTAGATAAACGGCTTGGTGATGGTTGTATTTTTTTGCGTAAGTAAATTAAAGTTTATGCAAATTTAAATCTTTGCCTTCTGCTGATTAGTTTTTTCAATCAGTCGGGGCCAGTTGCAACTCACTGAGAGAACCTCTTATGAAAATGCGTCAACTCCCTCGCCTGATGGCCTCCCTGGGCTTCACGTCCCTTGCCGTGGGTGCCTGGGCCCAACAGGCGGCCCCCGCGCCTGCAGCGCAGGCCCCGGTTGTGGCCCAGCCACAGCTCAACCAGGTTGTGGATCGTGCCATCACGTCCCACCCTGAAATCATGGCCCGCTACCATGACTTTGTCTCGTCGCTGGAAGACCAGAACATCGCCCGTGCCGGCTGGCGCCCCCAGGTGACTGCTTCGGGCTGGGTGGGCAAGGAATGGCGCAGCAACATTGAAAACGTCCCCTCCTACAACTGGAGCCGACCCGGCTGGAACCTGGAGTTGCGCCAGCTGATTTTTGATGCGGGCGCCACGACCAACCGCATCCGCCAGTTCGGCTTCGAGAAGCTGTCCAAGTACTACGACCTGCGTGCCACGACCAATGCCCTGGCCAACGAGGCCGTAGGGGCCTACCTGGACGTGCAGCGTTATCGCACCATGCAGACCCTGGCGCAGGACAACTTCTCTATGCACCAGACCACGCTCAACCAGTTGCGTGAGCGCCAACAGTCGGGTGTCGGACGTGGCGTCGATATGGAACAGGCCAGTGGTCGCCTGTCGCTGGCACAGACCAACCTGATGACTGAGAGCAACAACCTCAACGATGTCACCCAGCGCTACCGCCGTCTGGTCGGTGAGTACCCTCCAGCACAGATGGAACCCGTGCCAGCTGCCGTGACCGGTCTGCCCGTGGTCGGTCAGACCAAGAACTTCGAGGATGCCCTGCGCGCCAATCCGACCATCTTGTCCAAGCAGGCCTTGGTCCAGGCCGCCGAGGCCGGCGAAAAGGTCGCCAAGGCTGCGTTCGCCCCCACCGTGGACCTGCGCGCTTCCACCGGCCGTGATCGCGAGCAGCCCGGCGCCTTGTACCGCGACGTGCAAAGCTCTCGCGTGCAGCTGATGCTGACATATCCCCTGTACCGTGGTGGTGCCGATTCCGCACGCATCCGCCAGACCGCTGCGCAAAACTATGCCGCCCGGGATGTGCGTGACTACACCTGCCGCAACGTGCAGCAAGAGCTGTCGATTGCCTGGAACAACATCCAGCGTTTGCGCCAGCAACTGCCCTTCCTGCGCGAGCACGAGCTGTCGACATCCAAAGTCCGAGTGGCTTACCAGCAGCAATTCAGCATTGGCCAGCGGTCGTTGCTGGACTTGCTGGATACCGAGAACGAGCTGTTCGATGCCCGTCGCGCGCTGCTGAATGCCGAGTACGACCTGAAGAAGGCCGAGTACTACTGGCTGACACTGTCCAGCCAGGTGCTGCAGACCCTGGGTCTGGCACAGCCTTACAACGACAACCAGCCGGAAGAGCAGCAAAACCTGGTCTTGCCTGACGATCCCGTCATGGCTTGCTCCGATGCGCTGCCAGACACCAGCAACTTGACACCTGTGGCCCTGCAGCAGACCGGTTCATCCACGCCGCGCACCCCTAACTGATCACGTCCCCCGGCTGCAGGGGATATGCAGCGCCCTTGTGAGGGAGGGCAGTATGGCAACAAAAGATGCAAACGATGGACCGCGTAAAGGCCAGCAAGACTTCTCCGCCCTGGATGATGATTTCATCCGGGTGCTGGAGGATTTGATTGATGCTTTGCTGAGCAATGGCACGCTGCGATTGACCGATCTGCCGCCCCAGGCGCTGGAAAAGCTCAATCGCCGCAAGCAGGTGCGCGAGCGTTTGCGCAACTCGCTGGACTTGCTGCCCGATGACGACGGTCTGATCTAACACGACAGAGCAACTCCTATGGATACTTCCCAAGAGACCCTGTCGGCCCCTGCTGCGATGCCTGTCGCAGATCGACTGCCTCCGCACAGCACACAGGATGATCCTTTGCTGGATTGCCTGGTGGAAATCACCCGCATGCATGGCACGCCCTACACCGCGCAGGCGTTGAGCAATGGCTTGCCATTGGAAAACAATCGCCTGACGCCGTCGCTGCTGGAGCGTGCCGCAGCCCGCGCCAAGTTCAGCTCCCGCATTCTGCGGCGCGCGTTGCAGGGCATACCGAGCGGATTGCTGCCCGCAATTGTGTTGTTGCATGACAGCCGCGCCGCCATCTTGCTGGAGGAGCGCGAAGACGGCTCGTTCCTGCTGCAATTCCCCGAAGTCAGCAGCACGGTCGAGATGACAGCGGCAGAGCTGCAAGCTGTCTACACCGGCTATCTTTGCTTTGTCCGGCCTCAGTTCCGCTTTGAAAAGCGTGCGTCGCAGGGCGTGGTGGGGAAGCAGGGGCACTGGTTCTGGTCTGCAGTGCTGGACAACAAGCGTCTGTACCGGGATGCGCTGCTCGCGGCGGTGCTCATCAACCTGTTTGCGTTGGCGATTCCCTTGTTCAGCATGAATGTGTATGACCGCGTGGTGCCCAACAATGCGGTGGAGACGCTGTGGGTGCTGGCCATCGGCGTGGGCTTGATCCTGTTCTTCAACTTTGTACTTGCGACGGCGCGGGCCTATGTGGTCGACACCGCGAGCAAGCGCATCGACGTGCAGCTTTCGGCACAGATCATGGAGCGTGTCCTGGATTTGCGGATGGAAAGCCGTCCAGCATCGGTGGGCTCGTTTGCTGCCAACCTGCGGTCGTTTGAATCCGTGCGCGACTTCATCGCCTCGGCCAGCCTCACCACCTTGGTCGACCTGCCGTTTGTGCTGCTGTTCCTGGTGGTGTTGGCCTGGATTTCACCCTGGATGGTGCTGCCGCCGGTCGTGGCGATCGGATTGGTTTTGCTGGTTTCGTTCTTTGCGCAATCCAGCCTGGAAAGCTTGACGGTCAAGACCTTCCAGGCCACGTCACAACGCAATGCGCTGTTGGTGGAGGCGCTGACCAATCTGGATGCCGTCAAGACCTTGAATGCCCAAGGCGGCGTGCAGCGCCTGTGGGAGAGTGCATCGCAGTACATCGCCCTGATCGGGGGCAAGATCAAGCTGATTTCATCTGCCAATGTGAATTTCGTGCAGGTGATGCAGCAATTGGTGACGGTGGCGGTCGTGGTCATCGGCGTGTACCTGGTGCAAGGCGCCCAGCTGTCGATGGGGGGGATCATTGCTGCCTCGATGATTGCTGGGCGCTGCATTTCTCCGCTCGGTCAGGTGGCTGGCTTGATGATGCAGTACCACAATGCGCGCACTTCACTGGCTTCTATCGACAATTACATGAAGATGCCTGTGGAACATGGCGCCGATAAAGAGTTTGTGGCGCGGCCCGTTATCAAGGGCGGCGTGGAGTTTCGGCAGGTCAGCTTTACCTATCCTGGTCAGGAACAGCCTGCGCTGACGGGCGTGAGCTTTCAGGTGCGGCCGGGTGAGAAGGTCGGGGTGATCGGCCGTATCGGCTCCGGCAAGACCACCCTGGAAAAGCTCATTCTGGGCCTGTACCAGCCCACGGAGGGCGTGATCCTGGTCGATGGTGTGGATGTGCGCCAGATGGATCCAATCGATTTGCGGCGTTCCATTGGCCATGTGCCTCAGGACCCGATGCTCTTTTACGGCAGCCTCAAGCACAACCTGCTGGTGGGGGCTCCGTACGCTTCTGAAGGCGACATGCTGCATGCTGCGCAGATCGCCGGCGTGGATGAATTCGCTGCCGAGCATCCGAAAGGCTACGACATGGCGATTGGCGAACGTGGCGAATCTCTGTCAGGGGGGCAGCGCCAGTCGATCGCCGTCGCCCGCGCCTTGATCCAGGACCCTCCAATCCTGTTGCTGGATGAGCCCAGCAGCAATTTGGACAACCAAAGCGAAGCCTTGCTAAGACAGCGTTTGCAGCGCGCCAGTGCCGACAAGACGATCATCTTGGTCACGCACAGAACCGCGTTACTGGAACTGGTCGATCGTTTGATCGTGATTGATTGCGGAAAAATCGTGGCTGATGGTGCCAAGGAACAGGTGATCCAAGCGCTCAAATCGGGCCGGATCGCACGGGCGGGAGGGCGCACATGAAGCGGCCTGAGAGCAAACCCAGCAGCTGGAAGCAGCGCTGGGAGAACTGGCTGGTCGAGGGGGATGCCAAGAAGGACACATTGGCGGCCGCCGACCTGGCCGCTGATGCCCAATGGGCTGCCAGCCAGCAGCAGGCCAAGGGGTCACGCATCTTGCTGTGGAGTTCCCTGCTGTGCGTGCTGGTGCTTTTGATCTGGGCCAGTCTGGGCTATATCGACGAAGTGGTGCGTGGCCAGGGCAAGGTCGTGCCATCGCGACAGGTGCAGGTGGTGCAAAGCCTCGATGGCGGGGTCGTGGAGGAGATTTTGGTGCGGCCCGGTCAACGGGTGGATGCCGGACAGGTCTTGCTGCGGCTGGATCCTACGCGTTCCACAGCTTCGCTCGGAGAGAACAAGGCCGAGACCTTGGCGTTGAAAGCCAAGGCCGCGCGTTTGGAGGCACTGGCCACGGGTGAGCCTTTTAAGGCCCCCGATGATGTGCTCAAACAGGCGCCGAATGTGGTCGAGATGGAGCGGCGAGTGTGGGAAAGCAAAACCCAGGAATTGCAGACCGCCATCAGTATTGCGCGTGACCAATTCAATCAGCGGCAGCAGGAGCTGCGCGAGACCATGGCCAACCGCGATCAGGCTGCATCCAGCTGCAGTTTGACTTCAGAGGAGTTGCGGGTCACCAAGCCTCTGCTGAGCAGTGGCGCTGTGTCGGAAGTGGATCTGCTGCGCTTGCAGCGTGATGTGGCCCGTTTCTGTGGCGAGGCCAAGGCCGCCGGTGCGCAGATTGGTCGCATCCAGGCGGCCATCCAGGAGGCTGAACGCAAGGTCCAGGAATCGGAGCTGAACGCTCGCAACCTGGCTCGGGTGGAACTGTCTGAGACCCGGGGTAAGCTTTCGTCCTTGGAGCAAGGACAGCTGGCGCTGCAGGATCGAGTCAAACTGGCAGAAGTGCGCTCGCCCGTACGGGGCACGGTCAACAACCTGATGGCCAACACCGTCGGTGGGGTGGTGCAGCCGGGCAAGGACATCCTGGATATCGTTCCCATGGATGACACCTTGCTGCTGGAAGTGCAGATCAACCCGAAGGACATCGGTTTTCTGCATTTTGGTCAGAAGGCCGAAGTCAAGTTCACCGCATATGACTTCGCAATTTACGGGGGGCTGGCGGGCAAGGTGGAGCAAATTGCCGCCAACACAATCACCGACGAGAAAGGTAATTCCTTTTATATCGTGAAGGTTCGGACCGACCGTGCCCATGTGGGAGACGACTCGCGGCCGATCATTCCGGGCATGCAGGCGGAGGTGCATATCCTGACGGGGCAGCGCACCCTGATGCAGTACCTGCTTAAACCTATTTTGCGGGCCAAAGCAAATGCTTTCACAGAGCGTTGAGCTTGCTCTTCAAGCACGCGAGGAAAAGATGCAAGTACAGCCTATTTTGGTGGTGACTCAGGACGCCGGTTTATGGCAGAGCTGGCAGTCCTTGGTGCAACCTGGCAAAGTGCCGCACCGCGGCGTGAGTTTGCAAGACGTATTGCACTGGAAGCGCCAAGGCCATCGCCTGGTGATTGTTGATATGGCACTGCTCAACCAAGTGGCCGCGCAAGAAACATGGTCTGCGTACTTTGACGGGCTGTGTGTGCTCGTGCTCAGCACCCATATGAGCGACGCCGAGGGCCAACTGGTACTGGCCCAAGGTGCCAATGGTTATGCGCACAGCCATTTGCCTGCCGAGTCGTTGGCGCTGATTGTCAGCAGTTTGGAGTCTGGGGCCATATGGCTCGGGCGCAGCTTGCTACAAAAAATGTTGCAAGACATTGACCAGCGCTTGCCCGCAGCGGCTGACAATGATTGGACGCAACCGCTGTCTGCACGCGAGCAAGAAGTGGCACGCCTTGCTGCTGTGGGCCACAGCAACGCAGAAATTGCACAAAAACTGCAAATCACCGAACGCACCGTGCGGGCCCATATGTCCGCCGTGTTTGACAAACTGCAGGTGGATGACCGCCTGCAACTGGCGCTCAAAGTGCATGGCATTCGTCGGGAAAGCATGGGCTCAAAAACCTGACATCCCAGTCATTGCTTTTGGGGGCTATGCCTCAGAACGTATTCAACGTCTTTTTTCTCCGCCATGCCCGCGAAGGCGGGCATACAGCGAGACGTTGAACACACTGTCAAACTTTGTGCCTGTTGCAGGGGCTGCCATGGCCGGGCAGCCCCTTTTTGTTGGGATCGCCTGCCCAGGTAAATGCCCACACATTCGCTTGCATCAAGAGATTGCGCATATTGGCTTGGCGGCCAATAGCCTTGCCCGTATTTGCTTTTTAGTATTGCCTCCAAGAGCGGCGCAATGGCGTCTGTAGTGTCGATAGATAATTTCTTGGAGTCATGTCATGGCAAATACTTCTGCATTGGTCACCAAGCTGGAAGGACAGGCTTGGATTCGTAACGCTGACGGCAGCCTGCAGCCCCTGCGCGTGGGCATGCGCGTACCGGTTGACGCAGAAATCATCACGGCCGCTGGCAGCCAGCTTGCCTTGCAAGGCAATGAAGCCGGCAGCCTGCAAATTGCAGAAGGCCAGCAACTCAAGCTGACAGACGACTTGTTCCAAACCGCAGATGCCGGCGAAGCCGCCATCACCAATCTGGCAGACGCCGACGTCAACGCTCTGATCACCGCCTTGAACCAAGGGCAAGACCCCTTGGCAGAGCTGGACCCCACCGCCGCCATCCTGGCTGGTGGTGACGGTGCCGGTAGCACTTATGTGCGCCTGGCCAACGTGATTGAAAACACTACGCCCTTGGCGCTGGAATATCCGCGTTCTATTGGCGGTACGACCCAAGACTTCATTTCTGGTGGCGCCATTGCGGCTGAAGATGAAGAACCCGCGCCCCAGGCCGGCGTGGTATCGGATGCACAGTCCGTCTATGAAACAGGTTTGGGCAATGCCGCCACCACGGAAACCGCCACCGGCAACATTGCCGTGAGTGCCAATGATGGCATCAGCTCCATCACGATTGGCGGTGTCACTTTTACCCTGGCGCAACTCCAGGGTGATGTGACCCTGCTGCCGGTGGTCGACACCGGCAGGGGAATCCTCAAAATCACGGGCTATATCCCCGGCGTCAATAACCAGGCAGGTACGGTCAGCTACGAATACACGCTCAGCGAAGCGCAAACACACGACCAAGCCTTGAACCAAGACACGCAGGTCACCGACATCATCGATGTGGTGGTGACTGGTGCGGGCGGCAGCACAGGCAGCGGCAACGTCACGATCACCATCGAGGACGACGTGCCACAGGCTGAAGACGACGCTTTCGCGCAGCAAGCAGAAAACACCTCCGTAACGATCAATGCGCTGGGCAACGACACCCAGGGCGCTGACGGCGTCAATCTTGTGACGGGTGTCACGCATACCCAGCCGCAAAACGGCGACACGGCGGCCACCGGCACGCTGGTCTACAACGAAGACGGCACCTTCACCTATCAACCTGGTGACGGCGAGGAAGGCACGGTCACCTTCGACTACACCATCACCGACGCGGACGGCGACAGCAGCACGGCCACTGTCACCATTACCTTGGTGGCGGACTCCGAGCCTACGGTGAACATCGTTCGTGCAGAAGGCGATAGCGGCCAAGTACTGGAATCTGGTTTGGTGGGCGGCTCTGCCGAAGGCACAGGCACAACCACCAGCGGCACGTTGAGCATCAGCTTGGGCAACGACACACTGGGCACCGTCAAGATCAATGGCGTGGATGTGACCGCTGGCGGCACAGTCACCGGCGCACACGGCAGCTTGGTGGTGACGGTTGCCAACGGCGTGTACAGCTACATCTACACCCTGACCGGCACGGCCACCGATGTGGACAACGTGGCGGAAACCGACGACTTCACGGTGGTGGTGACCGACAGCGACGGTAGCACGGCCAATGCTGCGCTGACGATCGAGATCGTGGACGACGTGCCTGTGGCAGTGAATGACA
>NZ_BBJR01000038.1 GCF_000739875.1 Comamonas aquatica NBRC 14918 | reverse complement strand
CGATTCAGCCTGCTGCAGCAGGCCTTAAAAAAATCAGGTCCCCGCGGCCCGCGAGAGACTGGGGCGCAACGCGTGCAGCACGCTCTTGATTGTGGACGCGCAAAGCGTGAAGAACACGGACACAGCAGCCTTGAAGGGCTATGACGCAGGCAAGAAGGTCTCGGGCATCAAGCGTCATATTGCGGTGGATACCCAGGGACTGCCGCACGCCGTGGCGGTGACCACGGGCGATGTGACCGACCGCAAAGGGGCGCTACAGGCGCTGCAGCGCTGCAAGCCCAACCTGAACCGGGTGCAAAGCCTGCTGGTGGACAGCGGCTACGTAGGCCAGCCCTTCGCTGTGGGGGTGCAAGAGATTTTGGGCGGGCATGTGACGGTGCAGATTGCCAAGAGGAGCGAACTGCGCACCTTCAAGGTCATGCCCAAGCGCTGGGTGGTGGAGCGCAGCTTTGCCTGGCTGGACAAGAACCGGCGGCTGTGGAAGAACTGCGAGCGGCTGCTCAACACCAGCTTGCAGTTCGTCCACTTGGCTTTCCTGGTTCTGCTGCTCAGGAGATCTTGAACACGTTCTAAGAAAAGTGGTTGACTCAGAAGCTTCAGGTCCTGGGCAACCTTAGCTATGCTGGGCAAGAGGTGCGTTTGACTGGCTTAGGCCTCGATCGCTAAGGAGTTCCGATGTTCGATTCGTTACCAACAAAGCTGCCACTGCCGGACAAGACTAGGGGAAAGCTCAAACGAGAACTCGAGTTACTTTCTAAGATGAGCTATGCCAGATGGGCTACGTCTGAGCAGAAGGCTGCTCGCGGGAGGGCCGTGGCAGATCTGCTGGATGCAGACTTGGTGGCTCGTAAAAACAGGCTCAACTAGCGAGAAAGTCCTAGGCTGGAACAGATATAAGGACTGTCAACTATCTACAACCTTCTGATCGATTAAACGTGTGTGTCGGCCAGTTTCTTTAGCTAGCATGAGCAGTGCTGCAAGCCAAAACGGTTTGAGGGTTTACGACATTAGTTGAGCATGGGATGACGCGCGTGGTTTCGCAAGCCGCATAGATGCTAGGTTGGTGTTTACGACTTTAATGACCCGGAATAGCTGCTTTCACGTGGCGTGGGTAGGCCCCTGCCGTTGTGTGTCCACCGGAAGCTGCGCGGTCAGCGAGCCGGTGCCACACACGGCGTCACCTGCCTGCCCGTGACTTGGGTGGGCGCGGCAGCTGCGCCAGCGCGGGGTGGCTGGCTGGTGGCGGCGATCAAGGCGTGTTGCCAAGCTGCCAGCAAATGGCAGCTGGCTCGGTGACACCATGCGGTGATTCGAGGGCTGCTGGCCAGTGCTGCGAGATCAAGCGCTCAATCGGGGCGCTTTTTCTTTGGGGTGAAGAAGCCACCGTGATGCGGACAGCGTCTGGGCGGCCGTGTACCGCCTTGTGCCATCGGCAGAGGCACAAGGCTCGGTGGGCAAGGAGCAGGTACCTGCCTGTGTGGCAGGCCGTACCGCGACGCGACGTCCTGTGTTTCTTTTGCTCCAAAAAAGTTCCAAAAATTGGTACAAGCTTTACAATGCATTTTGGAACTGAGAATTATTCTTGGTTGCATTAGCTGCCAGCCCACGGTTTTCCGTTCTAGCCACAGCACTTCTTGTTGCCCGTGGTTGAGCGCGCTGTGCGGTTTCCATCGGGTCTTCCGTGGTCTCCGTATTTGAGTCGCTCATGTCCGCTCGTTCTCCCCAGTCCCGCCGCCACGCTGCACCAGGCCGTTTGCATGCCCGTGCCCTGGCTGCTGCGTTGTTGTTTGTCCTTGCCGAGCCCAGTTGGGCGCAAAGCGCACCGCCGGCCGGCGATGCCGCCGTTTTGAGCGAGGTGACGGTGACCGAGCAATCGGCCCCCAGCGTCTACAACGAGGCCCGGGACTCGTACGTGCCCAAGGCGGTGGAGGTCGGCAAGGCGGCGCAGACGCTGCGCGAAATTCCCCAGTCCGTCACGGTGGTGACCCGCCAGCGCATGGACGACCAGGCGCTGCGCACGCTGGACGATGTGATGCAGCAGACGACCGGGGTGACGCGCGAGGAGACTTGGCTCGATACCACCTACCTGTCGCGCGGGCTGCAGATCACCAACATCCGCTATGACGGCGGTGCGGCGGGCTCGGCCCGTTCGGGCAGCCGCAGCCTGGACATGGCGCAGTTCGACAGCGTGAGCCTGCTGCGCGGCGCGGACGGGCTGTTTGGCGCTGGCGAAGCCGGCGGCGTGATCAACTTCACCTACAAGCGCGCGCTGGCCCAGCGGCAGACGCAGGTGCTGATGTCGGGCGGCACGCTCAACAACTACCGTGCCGAAATCGATGGCACCGGGGCCCTGAATGCCGAGGGCAGTTTGCGCGGGCGTTTTGTGGCGGTCCACCATGATCGCCGCGAAATGGCCGATCCCTCGCGCCTGAAGCGACAGATGCTGTACGGTGTGCTGGAGCTGGATGTGGGCACCGACACGTTGTTGATGCTGGGTGGCAGCTACCAGAAAGACCGCAACACGGGCTTCAATGCCAGCTTGCCGCGCTATGCCGACGGCAGTGACATCGGCCTGCCGCGCGACACCAACATGGGTGCTCCCTGGAACTGGATTGCGCGCGAGAACAAGACCGTGTTTGCCAAGCTGGAGCACCAGCTCTCCAACGCTTGGCAACTCAAGGCGCAGCTGCGGCACACGCGCTTTGAGGAAGGCGTGAACGCGGCGGAAATTGAAGGGACCCCCGACCCCGTCACCCTGCAGGGGACCGACTGGTGGATCCACCAAAACCAGTCCCGCGCACGGGAAACCAGCCTGGACATGCACCTGCAGGGCGGGTTCGATGCCTGGGGCCGGCGTCATGACGTGATCGTGGGCTGGGACATGCAGCGCACCAACGATGTGGTGCGCAGTCTGTGGCCCAGGATCGGCCCTGCCGACATCTTTGACCGCACGCCACCCGCGGACCCGGGCTACCCCCTGGGCAACTGGACCAGTGGTTCGCAAACGCGCAACCAGAAGTCGGGGCTGTATGGCTCGCTGCGACTGCGGCCCGTACAGGACTGGGCGGTGGTGCTGGGTGGGCGTTACACGCTGCAGGACCGCAACACGCAGCATGGCATGGATGGTGCGCTGAATGCGCAAAGCCGTGAAAGCCATGTGTTCGTGCCCTATGCCGGCGTGGTCTATGACCTGTCGAAGTCCATCAGCCTGTATGCCAGCACGGCAGAGATTTACCAGTCGCAAGCCGGCAAGTTCTCGGCGCCCCTGCCGGGCACGCCACTGGACCCGGTGCGGGGTCGCACCTATGAACTGGGGATCAAGGGCGAGTGGACCAAGGACCTGATCGCCAGTGCTGCCCTTTTCCGAACCGAGAAGAAGGGGCAGGCAGTGGTCGACCCCGCTTACCCACAGACCGACTGGCGCGGGGGCTGCTGCTATTTCCGCGATGGCTACCAGTTGAGCCAAGGCATCGACTTGGAGCTGACCGGCCGCGTCACCCCCAATCTGCAGGTGGCCGTGGGCTACACCTTCAACGACAACGAAGACAAGCGCAAGGGCGATGCCCAGTTCAGCACGGTCACGCCGCGCCATTTGTTCAAGGCCTGGGCCGACTACCGCCTGGGCGGCGCCTGGCGCGGCTGGAGCATGGGCGCGGGGGTGGTGGCGCAGAGTGCGCATTTCCGCGCCAGTGGCATCAATGCCTACAACCCGGGCACGGGGCGCTATGACGGCGCGTGGACGCCGTACCAGTTCACATCGCCGGGCCATGCCGTCTGGTCCGCACGCCTGGGCTATGCCGTCAATCCGGACTGGAGCATCGCCATGAACGTGGGCAACCTGTTCGACAAGACCTACTACAGCACCGTGGGCTACGCCGGCTATGGCAATTTCTATGGTGAAAAGCGCACGGTGACCGTGACCCTCAAGGGACGTTTCTGAGCGGGGGATGGACATGAGTCAAGCAAGCACCCGCCAGTCGGGCGTGGGTTGGACGTGGCGTGCCCTGGTGGCGGTCCTGGGAGGCTATGCCCTGGCCAGTGCCTGGGCGGTGCTGTGGGGGGCGCGGGATGTCGCGCGCGTGGACGGCATCCTGGCGGGCGAGCAGACCGGCTGGCTGGTGTACGTGGCCGCCATGATCTGGGCGTTCTCCCCGGTGGCGCTGGCCCGGGTGGTGGGCGTCTTTGCGGCGGCCACCCTGGGCCTGTTGCTGGCGGCCGTGTGGCTGGCGCAGCGGGGGGGCTGATCGATGCTGCAACCTCTCCCCCGCAGCGGTGCGGCGCAAGGTGGATGGCGGCAGGCACAGGCCTGGCTGCACACCTGGTGTGGCCTGTGGTGCTCCTGGCTGCTGTTTGCCATCTTTCTGACCGGTACCTTGGCGGTCTTTGCCGAGCCCATCACCCACTGGATGACCCCGGAGCACCATGCCGAAGAAGCGGCAGCGCAAGTCTCCGACAGCGAGGCCGAACCGACGGGCACCCTGCACCAGCGCCTGGCGTGGGGCCTGGCCTATATGGCGCAGCAGCACCCCGGGGCTGGCATGTGGGAGCTGTGGCCGGCCGATGCCCGCGGCGCGGGCGAGCTGCGCGTGTACTGGCTGGATGCCCAAGGCCAGTACGTTGCCGCCCAGCTGGACCCGCGCACCGGCGCCCCCTTGCCGGAGTCCAGCCACTCGCCACTCCGCCAGACCCTCGGGGGGCACCACTTTGTCAACTTCCACTACGAACTGCACGCCGGCCGGGTGGGGTTGTGGATCGTCGGGGTGGCAGCCCTGGCGATGCTGGTGGCCCTGGTCAGCGGCGTGATCACACACCGGCGCATCTTCAAGGACTTTTTCACCTTTCGCCCTGGCAAAGGGCAGCGCAGCTGGCTGGATGCCCACAATGCCGTGGCGGTGCTGACGCTGCCCTTCCAGCTGATGATTGCCTATACCGGGATCGCCCTCTCCGGCCTGACCTTCATGCCGGCCGGCATTGCGGCGTACTTTGGCGCCGGCCAGGAAGGCACGCGCACTTTTCTGGCAGCCCTCAACGAGCCAGGCAAGCCCCAGCGCACAGGGCACGCCATGGCGGTGCCGGAGCTGGAGCCTTTGGTGCTGCGCGGCCAGGCCTTGATGGGTCAGCCCGTGCGCGCGGTGGTCATCGACCACCCCGGTGATGCGGCCGCGCGTGTCGGTATCTATGGCTGGAACGACGCCGACGGCACGCGCCAGCGCCTCAGTCCGACCAGCGGCATGGCCATGTTCTCGGCCGCCACCGGAGACTTGCTGCAGGTGCGCCAGCCGGGCGAGGTGGATGGTGGCACGCCGTCGCTGGTGCAGTCCGTGCTGGGCGGCCTGCACATGGTGACTTTCGGGGGGCTGGCGCTCAAGTGGGTCTACTTCGTCTGCGGCCTGGCCGGCAGCGCCATGATGGCCACGGGGGCGATCTTGTTCGTGGTCAAGCGCCGGACCAAGCACCTGGGCGAGTTCGGTAGGGCGACCGCGGCGGTCTATCGCCTGATCGAAGGGCTGAATGTGGCGGCGGTGGCCGGTTTGGCCGTTGCCTGTATCGGCTTCCTGTGGGCCAACCGTCTGGTCCCCCTGGGCCTGCCCCACCGGGACGACTGGGAGCTGGCGGCGTTCTTCGGCCTGTGGGCGCTGGCCGTGCTGCATGCCTGGGCGCGTCCACCGGCTGCGGCCTGGCGCGAACAGCTCGGCGTTCTGGCGCTGCTGTGCCTGGGGCTGCCCGTGCTGAACTTCATGACCACCGGGGACCATCTGGCCGCCCACTTCCGGGACGGGGATTGGGAAAGTGCCGGTGTCGAGCTGTTTGTGCTGGCGACCGGTATCGCGGCCGCCGCCGTCGTGCGCCGGTTGCACCGTGGCCCTGCGGTGCAATCCAGACGCAGCGTCTCGGTGGCCGGCCAGGCCACCGGATCCATCGCTCAGCCGGAGTCGGGCGTATGAGCATGTGGCAAGCCTCGGTAATCGCAGGGCTGCTGGCCTTGGGCGGCATGGCGGCGCTGGCATGTGCCATGGACCGCCACTACCCGCAGTGGTCTGGGCAGGACGAGATTCCGCTGCCGCTGTGTGTGCTGCTGCGGGGTGGGGGCCTGCTGCTGCTCGCCAGCGTCTGGGTGCCCTGCGTGCTCGTCTGGGGGGCTTCGGTCAGCACGGTGGCCGCCCTCGGGTTTTGGTCCCTGGGGGCGCTGCTGACCGCGGGCGGGATGTCGTGGTCGCCGCCCTGGACGGTGCGTGCCGGCGCGACCGCTGCCTTGCTGGGTGCGGCGGGCTGCGTCCTGGCGTGGCTGTGAGGGGCACCTTGGCCGATTTGGCAGGCCTTGATGCAAGGCGGGCGACGGCCTGTGGCGGCCGCGTGGTCTGGTCCACGGCGCCCGCCGATCAATTTTTCTTGAAAGTGCCGCTTTGATGCAGCTTGGTGGAATGAAGCGTTGGGCCGTGACGGCCTTGGTGGTTGTGGGGTGCGCTGGGGGCGTGTTGTGGGCGGCCAGCCGGCCCAGTACGACGTACCAGACAGAACCTGCGGTGCGCGGCGATGTGGAGGCCACGGTGACGGCGATTGGCACCTTGCAGCCGCGCCGCTATGTGGATGTCGGGGCGCAGGTGTCGGGGCAGATCACGCGATTGCTGGTGGCCCCGGGCGCCACGGTGGAAAAGGGCGCCTTGCTGGTCGAGATCGATCCCAGCGTGCAGCGCGCCACCGTGGATGCCGGGCGGGCCTCGCTGGCAGGTTTGCGCGCGCAGCTGGCGGAGCAGCAGGCCCAGCACCGGCTGGCCCAGCAGCAGTGGGACCGCCAGCAGCAGATGGACAGGGACGGCGCGACGCGCGAAGAGGATGTGCAGTCGGCCCAGGCCCAACTGGCGGGCGCGGCGGCGCGCGTCGAGCACCTGAAGGCCCAGATCGCACAGACGCAGGCCACGCTGCAGGCCGACGAAGCCCGCCTGGGCTATACGCGCATCTACGCCCCGATGGCCGGGACCGTGGTGACGGTCGAGGCCCGCGAAGGTCAGACGCTCAATGCCACCTACCAGACGCCCAATATCCTGCGGATTGCCGATCTGACGGCGATGACGGTCTGGACCGACGTGTCGGAAGCTGATGTGCGCCGGGTGAAGCAAGGCATGCCGGTGTACTTCACCACCCTGGGCAGTGCCGGCCAGGACCAGCCGCGCCGTTGGCACAGCCATGTGCGCCAGGTCTTGCCTGCGCCGTCGGCCAGCCAGGCGTCGGCCGGTGCCGTGACCGGCACGCCTGCGCCGGCCACCAAGGCGGTGGCCTATACGGTGCTGTTCAACGTGGACAACCTGGATGCCGAGCTGATGCCGCAGATGACCGCCCAGGTGGTCTTTGTCACGGCCCGCGCCGAGCAGGTGCTGACCGTGCCCCTGGTGGCGGTGCAGCCAGGGACGCAGGAGGGCGAGCAGGTGGTGCGGGTCCTGAATGCGCGTGGACAGCCAGAGCCGCGCACGGTGCACACCGGGGTGCGCAGCCGCCACCGGGTGGCCGTGCCGCAGGGGCTGCAAGAGGGCGAACCGGTGATCACGGGTGAAACGGTGAACGCGGGCGGGCTGCGGTGGCTGCAATGGTGAATACCGACACCGCAGCACCGACGATGGCCGCAGACGGCACGGTGCCCTTGATTGCCCTGCGCGGCATTGGCAAGCACTACGGCGGTGGCCGTGGTGGCCCACCGCAAGTGACCGTGCTGCATGGCATCGACCTGGAGATTCACGCGGGGGAGTTTGTGGCGGTGGTGGGCAGCTCGGGATCGGGCAAGTCCACGCTGATGAATATTTTGGGGTGCCTGGACCGCCCCAGCCACGGCAGTTACCACTTTCAGGGCCAGGATGTCGGGCTGCTGGATGCGGACGCCTTGGCCTGGCTGCGCCGCGAAGCCTTTGGCTTCGTGTTCCAGGGCTACCACCTGATTGCGAGCGAGACCGCCCAGGAGAACGTGGAAATGCCGGCCATCTATGCCGGCCTGCACCAGGACGCTCGGGCGCAGCGGGCCCAGCAGTTGCTGGCGCGGCTGGGCCTGGAGGCCCGGCGGCACAACCGGCCCCACCAGCTGTCGGGCGGGCAGCAGCAGCGGGTATCGATTGCGCGCGCGCTGATGAATGGGGGGCACGTCATCCTGGCCGATGAACCCACCGGGGCCCTGGACTCCCACAGCGGGGCCGAAGTCATGGCCTTGCTGCACGAACTGGCCGATGCCGGGCACACGATCGTGCTGATCACGCACGACCGGGCGGTGGCGGCCCAGGCACGGCGGGTGATTGAAATCCACGACGGCCGCATCGTCAGCGACAGCCGGGAGCCTGCCCCGGCGCCCCGGGAGGCGGCCTTGGCGCCGCCCCCAGCACTGGCACGGTCGCCTGCGGTCACGACGGTCTGGTGGGCCGACCTGCGGGAAGCGGCACGCAGTGCTTGGCGTGGCATGGTCATCAACCGGGTGCGCACCAGCCTGACCTTGCTGGGGATCGTGATTGGTGTGGCCTCGGTGATCGTGATGCTGGCGATTGGCGAAGGTGCACGCCGCCAGGTCATGGAGCGCATGGGCACCATGGGCACGGCCATCCTGTACATGGGCAGCAAGCCCCCGGCCACAGGCGGGCCGGCAGGGCAGCTGACAGAGGAAGACCTGCAGGCCGTGCGCGAGCTGGCAGAGATCCGGCGCGTGCTGCCCGTGATCGGTGACCCGGTGACGGTGCGGTACGGCAGCGTGGACAAGCAGCTCTATGTGTTTGCGGCCAGCGAGGAGATGCCGGCCGTCCACCACTGGTCGGTGGCGCAAGGGCGCTTTTACACCGCCGCGGAAGACCACGACCTGGCCCCCCTGGTCGTGCTGGGGCACAAGGCTTGGCAGCATTTCTTCCCCGATACCCCCCATCCCTTGGGCCAGCAACTCATCATCGGCACCTCGGCTTTCGAGGTGATCGGGGTGATGAGTGAGCGCGGCGCGGAGTCCGGGGCGCAGGACTATGACGACATGGTGTTCATCCCCTACAACGCAGGTCGCGCCCGGGTCTACCAAAGCCAGACCCAGCCGGACTATGTGGTGGTCGAGGCCCTGTCTTCCGCGGACGTCCACGCGGCAGAAACCGCCATGCGGCAATTGCTGATCGCCCGCCATGGCGGGCGGGAAGACTTTGGCATCGGCAACGCGGCCGCGCGCATCCAGGCGGAGGATGCCACCCGCCAGAGCATGGCCATGATGCTGGGCCTGATTGCCGCCGTCTCGCTCGTGGTGGGCGGCATCGGCGTGATGAATGTGATGCTGATGACGGTGAAGGAGCGGACGCGCGAAATCGGCATCCGCATGGCCGTGGGTGCTCGCCAGCGCGACATCCTGCGGCAGTTCCTGACGGAGGCCAGCCTGGTGACCCTGGTTGGCGGCAGCGCCGGTCTGGTCGTAGGGCTGGCGCTGGGGGCGGTGCTGATCGCCGTGGGGGTGCCGGTGGTGTTTTCCGTGCGCGCCATGTTGGGTGCTTTCGCCTGTGCGGTGATCACCGGGCTGGTCTTTGGCTACAAGCCCGCGCAGACGGCAGCCCGGCTGGATCCGGTGCGGGCTTTGGCAGGAGAGTAGGAATGCAGCGATTTACCACCGCCGGCGCATGTGCGGCGGTCTTGGCCTTCACGGGATGCACTGCACCCGGGGCGGACACCGCCCACTGGGCGCCGGCCCTGCCTGCGCAGTGGCAGCAGGCGCCACAGGGGGGCTTGTCCGGGGTCAGCCGGACCTGGTGGCACAGCCTGGGCAGCGCCGAACTCGATGCCCTGGTGGCCCAGGCCGAGCGTGACAGCTGGGATGTGGCCGCCGCCACCGCCCGTGTGCACCAGGCGGCTGCCAGTGCCCGCCTGGCAGGCGCCCAGTTGCTGCCGGAGTTGACCGCCGGCGTGGAGGCGCGCCGGGAAGACCGCCTCGGTGGCCAGGCCTCGGTCAGCGGCGCGCGCTATGGGGGCAGCCTGTCGGCCAGCTACGAACTGGACTTCTGGGGGCGCAACCGGTCTGCACGGGCTGCGGCCGAGTCGGCGTGGCGGGCCAGTGCCCATGACCGCGACACCGTGCGCCTGACGGTCACGGCAGGCGTGGCCAGTGCCTGGCTGCAAGCGGTGGCGCTGCGCGAACGCGCGGACATTGCCCAGTCCAATCTTCGCGCAGCGGAACGCTTGCTGCAACTGGTGGACGCCAGGGTACGGGCGGGGGCTGCTTCGCCGCTGGACCTGGCCCAGCAGCGCGGGCTGGTGGCCACACAGCAGCGCAGCCTGGCCCTGCTGCAGCAGCAGAGGGCCCAGGCGCAAACCACGGTGGGCATGCTGCTGGGGCAGGCGCAGGATGTCCCCATCGCGGCACGCAGCGTGATGGCGTTGCGGCCCTCGGCGCTGGATGCCGGGCTACCCGCGGCATTGCTGGTGCGCCGCCCTGACGTGGCACGGGCGGAAGCGCAGCTGGCCGCGGCGCACGCCGACGTGGCGGCCGCCCGCACCGCCCTGCTGCCGCGCGTGACGCTGACTGCCAGCCTGGGCAGTGGTGATGACCGGTGGCATCGCCTGTTCGACAACCCCCTGTACACGCTGGCCGCCGGTCTGGTGGCTCCGGTCTTTGATGCGGGGCGGCTGGCGGCGGGGCACGAGCGGGCACAGGCCCGACAGGCCGAACTCCTAGCCACGTACCGGCAGACCATCGTCCAGGCCGCAGGGGAGGTGCAGACCTCACTGCACACCCTGGCAGGGGTGGACGCGCAGATCCAGGCACAGGGGCAAGAGCTGGAGCAAGCGCAGCGTGCACTGGTGCTGGCCGAGGTGCGCTACCGCGCCGGTGCGGAAAGCCTGCTGGTTTTGCTGGAGACACAACGCGTGCTCTACGCGGCCCAGGACCAGTCGGTGCAACTGCAACTGGAGCGCTTGCAGGGCCATGTGGCCTTGTACAAGGCCCTGGGCGGCGGGTGGTCCTCCGAGGTTTTGATGGCCGCGCCGTCCTCGTAGCGGGCGGCTGGCATGGCCCACCGCATGCCGCGAATGCGGTACGCGGGGCAGCGCCTGCGGTCCGACAGTCCCAGGCTCAGGGCTTCAGGCAGATGGTGACCAAGGCACTGGCGTCGGTCACGGCGTGGACCGCGTGCACCGTGTGCCGGGTGAGGAACAGCAGGGCGCCGGCTTCCAGCCGGACGCTGCGCGCCTCCAGCTGAATGTCGAGGCTGCCCTCGAGGCAGTGGATCGTGACCTCCCCGGGCACCTTGTGCTGCGGGAAGGACCGGCCCGCCAGCAGGACCAAGCGCAGGATCTCGAGATCCTCCGACTTGAACAGGGCCGAAGTTTTCGCGTCCGCAAGGCGCGGCCCCAGTGGGCGTACGTCGAGGGCCTGGCCGGGTGATGCATGTGCAAGTGCCATGTGAATCCTTCCGCAGTCCGGGGGGAATGTGCAGCGAGTGGTACCGATTTCAACCATTTTTCCTGTGCCTGGCAACACCGGGGGAATGCCGGGTCTGGATGCCCTAAAGCGGGGTTTCAGGGGGGGCGAGGCCCGGTGCAGCGCCGTCATGCATGGCTTCGGATGTGAGCCTCCCCGCAAAAAAAAGACCCTGCAAGCAGGGCCCAAGGTGCCACTCTCAAAAACCAAGGACCTAGGCCAGTGCCTCGATGCGCGGGTAAAACTCGCGGTTCTCGCGCTGCATGCGGGCGTGCAGGCGGCGCAGCACATCGTTGGCATCGGCCCGGAACCCTTCGGTGTCCGCGCGCAGGCGCTGGGCGGTGTTCCAGCGGCGTACAAAGCCGTCATAGGCCTCGGCCAGCTGCGCCATTTCGTCCTGGTACAGCTGCCCCATGTGCGCCATATCGGCATCGTGGCTGCGCTGCAGGGCTGGGTACAGGGCCTGGTCCTCCACGGCCAGGTGCAGCTTGATCACGGCGCTCATCCCCACAATGCCAGCGGCAATCGCGGGTGCGTTCGGGGCCACGCCCGCATGGGTGAGTTGGCGCAGGGCGGCCAGGCGCGCCAGGATGTCGGCGTGCTGGTGCTTGAGTTTGTCGATCTGCATTCGAGGGTCCTCCCGCCGCGTGCACCCCAGGAAGGCGCACGCACGGTCTTTCTTTCAATCGTTGTTATTTCGCCGGAATGACGGTGGAGCTGGGGTGTGAGGCGGCCGAGGTCCCGCGCACGCCGCTGACCACCTGCCAGGCCATGGCCACTGCACCGACGATGAACACCACGTCACCGAAGGTGCGCACCCAGCGCAGCGTTTCCTGCAAGGGCTGCTGCATGAAGGCTTCGCTGCGGGCCCACCACAGGCCTTCGCTCACGCTGGCGTGGAACTGCAGGATGCCGATGGGCAGCAGGCTGGTGGCGATCATCAGCACCAGGCCACCGTTGAGGCACCAGAAGGCGGTTTTCATCAGCCCTTCGCTGAACACCAGTTGCGGGCGCACATAGCGCAGCACCATCAAGGTAAAGCCCAGGGCCAGGAAGCCATACACCCCGAACAGCGCGGCATGGGCGTGCAGCGGCGTGGTGTTCAGGCCCTGCACGTAGTACAGCGAGATGGGCGGGTTGATCATGAAGCCGAACACCCCGGCACCCAGCATGTTCCAGAAGGCCACGGCCACGAAGCACATCAGCGGCCATTTCACCTGCTGCATCCAGGGCGCGCGGCGTTGCAGGCGCCAGTTCTCCCAGGCCTCATGGCCCAGCACGATCAGGGGCACCACTTCCAGCGCGCTGAAGGCGGCCCCCACGGCCATGACCGGGGTGGTGGTGCCGGCAAAGTACAGGTGGTGGAAGGTGCCAGGAATGCCGCCCAGCAGGAACAGCGAGGCCGAGGCCAGGCTGGCGGTGGTGGCCATGCGGCGCGAAACCAGGCCCATGCTGGAGAAGACGAAGGCCAGGCCGGTGGTGGCAAAGACTTCGAAGAAGCCCTCGACCCACAGGTGCACCACCCACCAGCGCCAGTACTCCATGATGGTCAGGCTAGTGCGCTCGCCGTAGAACAGCCCTGCGCCGTAGAACAGGCCGATGGCGCCGCACGAGCAGGTCAGCAGGGCCAACAGGTTCTTGTCTTCACCATTGCGGGCCAGCAGTGCCGGCAGCACGCCGCGCAGCATCAGCACCAGCCACAGCAGCATGCCCACCCATTTCAGGATTTGCCAGAAGCGCCCCAGGTCCACGAATTCGTAGCCCTGGTGGCCCAGCCAGAAGTTCCACTCCGGCGGCATGATCTGGGCGATGGCCAGGTAGTTGCCCACGAAGGAGCCGACGCAGACAAAGACCAGCGCCCAGAACAGCACGTCCACGCCCAGCTTCTGGAACTTGGGGTCCTTGCCGCCGTTGATCACCGGCGCCAGGAACAGGCCCAGCGCCAGGAAGCCCGTGGCGATCCAGAACAGGGCGCTCTGGATGTGCCAGGTGCGGGTGAGCGAATAGGGGAACCACTGCGACACGTCGATGCCGTAGAACTCCTGGCCTTCCACCGTGTAGTGCGCGGTGAAGCCCCCCAGCATCACCTGGAAGATGAACAGGCCGGCCACCAGCAGCAGGTATTTGCCCAGGGCCCGCTGCGAGGGCGTGAGGGCAAATCGGGTCAGCGGGTCCTGGGCCGGTGCGGCCGTGTCTTCCCCGTCCTGGTGGCGCAGGAAGGACCAGCCCCAGACCAGGAAGCCCACGCCGGCCAGCAGGATCACCACGCTGGCAATCGACCAGACCACGTTCTCGCTGCTGGGCACGTTGCCGATCAGTGGCTCGTGCGGCCAGTTGTTGGTGTAGGTGACCTTGCTGTCGGGGCGCTCGGTGGCGGCGGCCCACGCGGTCCAGAAGAAGAACTTGGTCATCTGTGCCCGGCGTTCGGCGCTGGGCAGGGTGTTTTCCTTCATGGCAAAGCTCTCGCGGCTGCCGCGCAGGGCGGGAGCGTCGGAGAACAGCTGGTCGTAATAGGCTGCCGTCTGGGCCATGGCCTGGGCACGGCGCTCACTGACGGTCAGTGTGTCGTCGGCTCCCACGCGGTTGCCACGGTACTCGGCCTGCAGTTCAGCACGCAGCGCGGCCTGGGCGCCCACGTCCAGATCGCCGTAGGGCTTGTGGTGGCGCTCCTGCGCGGCCATCTCCAGCCAGGCGCTCAGCTCGCGGTGCAGCCAGTCTGCCGTCCAGTCGGGGGCCTGGTAGGCACCGTGGCCCCAGATAGAGCCCAGTTGCATGCCTCCCACCGACTGCCAGGCGGTCTGGCCATCCAGGATGTCGTCCTGGCCAAAGAGCTTGTGCCCCTGGGCGGTGACCACCTGGGCGGGAATGGGCGGCGCGGCGCGGTAGATGTCGGCACCCAGGTAGCCCAGCAGCGAAAACATCACGATGCACAGGCCGATCAGGGTGAACCAGTGCTTTTTGTACGGACCCATGGTGGAGCCTCCCAATCAATGTTCACAGCACCTGCGCGGGCGCGAAGCGCTCGAACAGGATGTTGTTTTCGGTGTGGATGTGTTGGATCAGGTCGTCGCGGAAGCTGCGCAGGCCGGTGTAGAGCGCGCGCCAGGTGGTGCAGGCGTCGCGCGGCGGGGTGATGCCCTGGGTCAGCGCATCCAGGCGGCGCAGCTCGCTGCCATGGTCGTCGTGCTCAGCGCGCATGGCGGCGATCGGCATGTTGGCCATGCCGCCGCGGCCCTGCGTGATCATCGGGAACAGCACCAGCTCTTCCTTGCGCATGTGGCTGTCCAGCTCCTGGGCCATGGCCTCCAGGTGGTCGGCCAGGCCATTCGGGCAATCCTCGCGGTCACCATGCACCTGCTCCACGCGGCGCGCCAGGCGGATCAGTTCGGGCAGCTGTTCGCGGTGCACGGCGTGGTAGCGCACCAGCAGGTGCGCGATCAGCTGCGCATCGCTGGCGCTGCTCCAGTCCTGGGCAGGCTCGGGGGTGGCGCGCTGCTCCAGCGCTTGCAGCGCCTCCACCAATGGCTGGGGATCGATGCCCAGGCTTTGCGTGGCGGTGCGCAGGCTGCGGTTGCCCGCGCAGCAGAAATCCAGCTGGTGGGCATCGAACAAGCCGGTGGCGCCAGGAATGCGGCGGGCCAGCTGGCCCAGGGATTGTTCCAGGTAAGACATGGAGGGTGTCCTCATCAAGGTGTCGGAGGGGGGAAGGCAGCCCCGTGCCGGGGCTGCAGGTGATGTGGCGCGCTGCGCAGGGTCAGAGCGCGCCGGAGTGGTAGACGCCGGGGGTGCTGTCGCCGGTGACTTCGAGCACACCGACGGCGCCCTTGCCGGTGCGTGACAGGGCGTGGTCCACCAGCAGGTAGCTGCCGGGGTGGTCCATCTTCAGTTCCACGATGGTCGCGCCGCCGGGGGCGACCAGGGTGGTCTGCACGCTGTGCTTGATGGTGTTCAGGGCGGCTTCGCTGTAGACCTTGTCGAACACCTCGCCAATTACGTGGAAGGAGGACACCTTGTTGGGGCCGCCGACCCCGAAGTAGATGCGCACGGTCTCGCCCACCTTGGCCTGCATCTTGTGCGTCTTGCTGAGGGCGCCCACGGCACCGTTGAAGACGTAGTAGCTGGGCAGTTCATCGGACATCTTCTGCAGGTCCACCTCCTGGTGCCCCTTGGCGCCAATCGGGCGCTGGGTGTACATGTCGCCCTGCATCACATAGAACTCGCGGTCCACCTTGGGCAGGCCTTGTTCGGGCTCGACCAGGATCATTCCGTACATGCCGGCCGCGATGTGTTGCGGCACCAGCGGGGTGGCGCAGTGGTAGACGAACAGGCCGGCGTGCAGGGCCTTGAAGGTGATGGTCTTTTCCTGGCCGGGGGCGACCTGGGTGTCGGCACCCCCACCGTGTCCCCCGGTCACGGCGTGCAGGTCGATGGAGTGGATGGCCTTGCTGTCCTTGGAATTGGCCAGCGTCAGCTCGATCGTGTCACCGATGCGGGCGCGCAGCATCGGCCCGGGCACCTGGCGGTTGAAGGTCCAGTAGGTGAAGCTGGTGTCGTCGTCCAGCTTGCCTGGCAGCTCCACGGTTTCCAGGCGCACCTTCTGGACCCGAGGCGCATGCGCAGCCATGGGGGCGGGTAGCTTGTTCGGGTCGGCGGCAATGTCCACAGCCGCGGGGTCTGCGGCCCGGAGCGGGGTGGCTGCGGGGGCATACAGCGCCACGGCCGCGTTGCTGCTGGCGGTGGCGGCCGGCAGCGACTCCCCCGACACCTTGAGGGTGCCGAACATGCCCACCTGCCGGTGGCCCGGGATGGAGCAGTAGTACTGGAATTCCCCGGCCTGGGTGACCTGGAAGCGCAGCTTCTGCTTCTGGGTGGCGCTGAACTTGGGCGAAGCCACCCCCAGCTCGTCAATGATGAAGTCGTGCTCCGCGCCTTCGCCACTGAACAGCTCGATCTCCACGGTGTCGCCTACGGCCACATGCAAGGTGGGGTTGACCACTCCCTTGTCATCCACGTAGACCATCTTGCCGTCCACCACATTGGTGTGCAGCACAAAGCGCTTGACGGCCTGCGGGGCCTTGGCCGCCGAGGCCGCGGGTTGAGCCTGGTTGGGGGCGGCCTGCAGCACGGGGGCGGTACCTGCCAGGGTCAGTGCGCACAGGGCCAGAGAAAGTGCATTCAGAGAGAGCTGTTTCATGGTGAATATCTCCGAGAGGTGAGGGCGGATTTGCCGTCACCCGGATCCATGCATGGAACAGGCCAGAAAAAAATGAAACAAAAACAAATGTTTACATGGATCAAGGTCGTAACTACCCTGATGCCTTAGGGTTGAAACAACCCGCGAAAGGTAGTTTTCACCATGAATCCTCTGCACGCTTTGTTGCTGACCGATCTCTCCATGGAGTTGCCGATTGCCGTGCGTCTGCAGCGCATGGTCGAGCTGCTGCGCATGCATTTCGGCTGCGGGGCCGTGGCACTGCTGGGCCTGGACAAGGAAACCAGCAGCCTGCGGCCCGTGGCGGTGGAGGGGCTGTCGCGCGACGCCTTGGGGCGGCGCTTTCCAATTGCCGACCACCCGCGCCTGGCGACCCTGCTCAAGCGTGCGGGCGAAGTGGTGCGCTTTGCGCATGACAGCAGCCTGCCGGACCCCTACGATGGCCTGGTGATCGAGCAGGCGGGCCAGCCCCTGGATGTGCACGACTGCATGGGCGTGACGCTGGAGGTCGAGGGCCAGTGCTGGGGCGTGTTGACGCTGGACGCATTGACTGTGGGCACCTTTGCGGGCAAGGCCGTGCGCGACCTGGAGCAGCTGGTGCCCCTGATCGAGGCCGCCGTGCGCGTGACCCGGCTGGAGACGGCGCTGCGCGGTGCGCGCCAGTCGGCGGGGACGGTGGCGGAAAGCCTGGTGGCACGTCCCGAGGGCGAGATCATCGGTGACAGCCCAGCCCTGCAGCGCTTGCTTAAGGAGCTGCAGGTGGTGGCCGACACGGAGCTGCCCGTGCTGCTGCTTGGCGAGACCGGGGTGGGCAAGGAGCTATTTGCCCGGCGCCTGCACCAGATGTCACGCCGCAGCGCTAGGCCCCTGGTGCACGTGAATTGCGCGGCCCTGCCCGAGGCCCTGGCCGAGAGCGAGCTGTTCGGCCACGCGCGCGGTGCGTTCTCGGGGGCGATCACCGACCGTCCCGGACGCTTCGAGGCCGCGGAGGGCGGCACCCTGTTCCTGGATGAGGTGGGGGAGCTGCCCCTGTCCATCCAGGCCAAGCTGTTGCGGGCTCTGCAGAACGGCGAAATCCAGCGCCTGGGCGCGGACCGCCCGCGCAAGGTGGATGTGCGCATCATCGCCGCCACCAATCGCAATCTGCAGGAGCGGGTGCAGGAGGGCAGTTTTCGCGCCGATCTGTACCACCGGCTGTCGGTCTACCCGGTGCCGATTCCGCCACTGCGCGAGCGCGGCCACGATGTGCTGCTGCTGGCGGGCTTCTTTGCCGAGCTCAACCGCGCCCGCCTGGGCCTGCGCAGTCTGCGGCTGTCGGCATCGGCCGAAGACGCCATGCGCCGCTACCCCTGGCCCGGCAATGTGCGCGAGCTGGAGCACGTCATCAGCCGTGCTGCACTCAAGGCGCTGAGCCACGGCGCGCAGCGCAGCGAGATCGTCACGCTGGAAGCCGACTGGCTGGGGCTGGATGTCCAGCCCCAGCTGCCCTCGGACCTGCCTTCCGTCGTGCCCCCGGTGGCACCGGGGCTCTCCCTGCGCATGGTGGTGGATGAGGCGCAGCGTGCCGCCATCCGGCAGGCGCTGCAGGCCTGCCACGGCCAATGGGCACAGGCCGCGCGTGCGCTGGAGCTCGATCCCAGCAACCTGCACAAACTGGCCAAGCGGCTGGGGATGAAGTCGCCATAGGCTGTGATTGCCAGGCTTTCGGGGGGACCAACGGCCCGCAGCCGGTTCCGACGAACATGGGGGCTCGCGGAGGCGCCTGCACCTGCATGGCCTACGCCCACCGGTGCCCTTGAAACTTGCCGCAGTGCGCGCGGCGATACCCCATCAATGGGTCACGGGTGCCAATGGCTGACCCTGGCCGGCGTGGTGGTCGTGCCGGTGTTGCCGGCCAGTTCGTAGGACAGTTGATTGGCCGCCGCAATTACCGTCGGCGCGATCTCCTCCAGCCTTTGCTGCGACAGGCGTGAGGCCGGACCTGACACGCACACCGATCCCAGCAGCCGCCAGTGCTTGCCGAAAACCGGGGCGGAAATGGTGGCCACCCCTTGTTCACGCTCGCCGATGGACCAGTGATAGCCGCGCTGGCGGATGTCTTCGTACAGCTCGCCGGGCTCCCCGGAAAAGGCCAGGATCACGCGTCCTGGTGATCCCCGGTCCAGCGGTAGGCCTTCGCCCATGCGGGCATGGTGGCGCAAGGCCTGGGGACCTTCGACACGCACCAGGCAGGTTCTCACATTCCCTTCCCGGACATAGAACGCGGCACTTTCTCCGCTGGCCAGGGTCAGGGCGCGCAGCGCAGGTTCCAGCACGTTCTGCACGTCGAAGCCGGCCTGGTAGCGTGCGCCCAGCCAGCCTGCCGCAGGGCCCAGGCGCCAGTCCCCATCCTCGCGCTGCACCAGATAGCCCGACAGGGCCAGGGTGCGGGCGATGCGCAGCACCGTGGTCTTGTGCAGCTGGCAGCGACGGCTGAGTTCGGCCAGTGGCAGGTGGGACTCTCCCAGGGCAAAAGCATCCAGCACCTGCATCGCGCGCAGGACTGCCGTCACGCTGCCGGTCGAGGGGGGCTGGTTGTCATCGGCATCGCCAGGCAGGGCTCCTGGGGAGGGGGGGGCCTGGACCGAGGTCGCGTCAGCGCGCGGCGGTGTGCGGCGGTGGGAAGGGTTGCTCATGGTGGAATTGGTTTCACTGTTCGAAACATCATTGTACGCAGCGAAACTTTTTTCTACAGTCGTGCACCACCTGGCGCAAAGACCGGGCGGATATTCCAAAACACAAGACGGAGACAACGCATGACCATCACGAAACGAGTCCTTTCCACCCCGGCACGCCTGTGCACCTGGGTGTTCGGCGCCACCCTGCTGGCCACGGCCGCGGTGGGTGCGCAGGCGCAAGCCGCCTACCCGGCCAAGCCCATCCGCCTGATCGTGCCTTTCCCGCCCGGTGGTGGCACGGACATGATTGCGCGTTCCGTGGCGCAAAAAATCACCGAGAAAACCAGCTGGAACATCGTCGTCGACAACCGCCCCGGCGCGGGGGGCAACCTGGGGGTGGATGCCGCCGCCAAGTCCATGCCCGACGGCTACACCCTGGTCATGGGCCAGACCAGCAACCTGGCCATCAACCCGGCCCTGTACAAGAAGCTGCCCTATGACCCGCTGAAGGACCTGGTGCCCGTGGCCCTGGTGTCGTCCTCGCCCATCCTCATGGTCAGCGGTGCGGGTACCTCCTTCAAGTCGATGGCCGAAGTGCTCAAGCTCGCCAAGGCCAAGCCGGACGTGATCACCGTGGGCTATTCCGGCAACGGCACGGTGGCCCATCTGGCGGTGACGCAGGTGGAGCAGGCCACCGGCATCAAGCTGCGCCACATTCCCTACAAGGGGATCGCGCAGGCGATCACGGATTTGTCCGGCGGGCAAATCGATCTGTTCGTGGGCTCGATCCCCTCGCTGATCGGTCAGGTGCGTAATGAAAAGCTGCACCCCTTGATGGTCACCTCCAAGCAGCGCTCGGGCCAGTTGCCCTCGACCCCGACCATGTCCGAATCGGGCAGCCAGAACTTTGAGGCCATCACCTGGTTCGGCATATTGACGCCGGCGGGCACCCCTGACGCGGTGGTGCAAAAGCTGAACACCGCCATCAACGCCGCCCTGGCTGAGCCGGACGTCGCCGAGAAATTGCGCTCCGAAGGCGGCGATGTCCTGGGCGGTAGCACCAAGGATTTCGGCCAGTTGCTGCAAGCCGAAGTGCCGCGCTGGGCCAAGATCGTGAAGGACTCGGGCGCCAGCCTGAACTGAGCTCGCATTCGTTCTCGATGCGAATGGACATCGACATGCATCGCGACAGCCAGGCCAGGCCCGTACGCTTCTCAGCGGGCACTGCTGCGCCCCGCACGGCACTCCCGGCGGGCGCTTGCGACTGCCATGTGCACGTCTACGACAGCCGCTTCCCGGCGACCCCGGGGGCCAGGCTGCTGCCGCCCGATGCCTCGGTACAGGACTACCGCGCCTTGCAACAGCGCATTGGCACCACGCGCACCGTGCTGGTCACCCCGTCCACCTACGGCACCGACAACCGCTGCATGCTGGAAGCACTGGCCTCTCTGGGGTCCGATGCCCGGGGCGTGGCAGTGATCGACGGCAGCGAGAGTGATGCCGAACTGCAGCGCCTGCATGCCCTCGGCGTATGCGGCGTGCGACTGAATCTGTCGCTCGGCGTGTCGGGTTCGGTGGACTTGTTGCGGCCGCTGGCGCACCGCATCGCCCCGCTGGGCTGGCACCTGCAGTTGCTGATGGCGCCGGACATGCTGGTCACGCAGGCGAAGGTGTTGCGCCAGCTTCCGGTGCCTGTGGTGTTCGACCACTTCGGGCGCATCGCTCCCAGGCTGGCCGGTCGACACCCCGTCCATGCCCTGCTGCTTGATCTGCTGCAGGGCGGGCAAGCGTGGATCAAGTTGTCCGGCGGCTACATCGTGAGTGAACACCACCATGTCGACGACCCGGCGCTTGATGCGCTGGCCGCAGGCTACCTGCGCGCCGCACCCCAGCGCGTGCTGTGGGGCAGCGACTGGCCGCATGCCACGGCCTCATCTGGGTTGCAGCCCATGCCTGACGACGCCAGGCAGATCGACCGCTTGAATGACTGGGTCCAACAAAACGGGGGCCCCACCACGCTGCAGTGCGTGCTGGTGGACAACCCGGCGGCACTGTACGGCTTCGCGCCTCTTGCGTCCTCATAACAACCATCCGGAGACAAACATGAACGTATCGACTGCCACCTCTTTCTCACCGGGTCGCACACGCCGCATCCTGATCACTGCCGCAGGCGCTGCGCTGTTGGGGCTGCTGTCTGTGTCTCCAGCGCAGGCACAAGGAGACTGGCCCGCCGGCAAAGTCATCACCTGGGTGGTGCCGTATCCGCCGGGCGGCAGCACCGACGTGCTGGGGCGCAACGTGGCGCAACGCGTAGGCATGTCTCTCGGGACGAACGTGATCGTGGACAACAAGGCAGGGGCCACAGGCACCATCGGTGCTGCCTACGTCGCCAAGGCCGCGCCGGACGGCTACACCGTGCTTGGCACCTCCATCGGCCCGCAGGCCATCGCGCCGCATTTGTTGGGCAAGCTGCCTTACGACCCCATCGCCGGTTTTGAGCCAGTGGTGACCATCGGCACCATTCCGCACATTTTGGTGGTAGGGGTGAACCAGCCGTTCCAGACAGTGGCCGAGCTGGTGGCCGCGGCCAAGGCCCAGCCGGGCCAGTTGGCCTATGCCTCGGGCGGCAACGGCACCATCTTGCAGATGCAAGGGGAATTGCTGCAGCAGCAGACGGGCGCACGCTTCATCCACGTGCCCTACAAGGGCGATACGCCTGCCCTGCAGGACACGCTGGCGGGGCAGGTGCAGTTCATGTTCGCGCCCGTGGCCGCCGCGCTGCCCCACGTGCAGGCCGGCAAGCTGCGGGCATTGGCCGTCACCTCGGGCCAGCGGCTCAAGGCGCTGCCCGCTGTGCCCACCATGGGCGAGGTCGGGATGAAGGACTTCGTGGTCGAGCAATGGCAGGCCGTGTTTGCGCCCGCCAAGACGCCCACCGCAGTGGTGCAGCGCCTGAACCACGAAATCAATAACGCCCTGAAGGACCCGGCCGTCGTGTCCCTGGTCGACAAGCTGGGAGTCACGCTGGTCGGCGGCACACCCAAGCAACTGGGTGACCTGCAGAAGGCCGATTCCGCCAAGTGGGCCAAGGTCATCAAAGACGGAAACATCAAAGCTGAATAAGGAGTTTGGTCCACCCGCCACCGCTGCCGTCGTTGCCAGCAGTGCCAAGTGAACCGCGACTGAACCGTTGCCGCTGTGGCGTCAGCCATGCCACTTTTTCTTTTATTTCACCCAATGAGCATCACCATGAGCCAACTTCCCGAAGTCATCCGTGACATCGAACGCGTCAGCGCCGATGTCGTTGCCAAAGCCAGTACCTTCCAGGCTGCCATCCTGGCCGACGTGGCAGGCCGCCGCGGCACCATGCACGCCCGCGTCGCCCCCGTGCACCAGGACATGAAGGTGGCAGGCCCCGCCTTCACCGTCGAGGTGCGCCCCGGCGACAACCTGATGATCCACGCCGCCATCGCGCTGGCGAAGCCCGGCGACGTGCTGGTGATCGATGGCAAGGGCGACCAGACGGCCGCCCTGATGGGCACGCTGATGCTCAGCGCCTGCAAGAAGATTGGCCTGGCCGGCGTGATCGTTGACGGTGCCATCCGCGACAAGCTGGAAATCCTGGACCTGGACTTCCCCGTGTTCAGCGCCGGCTTCAACCCCGCCGGTCCCACCAAGTACGTGCCCGGTCGCATCAACCACCCCATCTCGGCCGGCGGCACCGTGGTGAACCCCGGTGACCTGGTGGTGGGCGACGCCGACGGCGTGGTCGTGATCGAACGCGCCAAGGCGCCCGCCATGATGGCCCTGGCCGACAAGAAGGTGGCCGACGAGGCCGCACGCATCGAAGCGATCGCGCGTGGCGACACGGCATCGAAGTGGCTGCCCGCCGCACTGCGCGCCGCCGGCGTGCTGAAGGAAGGAGAATCGCTGTGAGCACCAAACCCGCCCTCATCATCACAGGTGCCGACCTGGCGCAACAGGCGCTGGACCTGCTCACCGGCTACGAGATCGTTTACGCCGGCAAGGCCCCCACCGAAGAGGACATGCTGGCCTTGTGCAAGCAGCACGACCCTGTGGCCATCATCGTGCGCTACGGCAAGGTGGGCGCGGCCGTGATGGACGCGGCCCCGTCGCTCAAGGTCATCTCCAAGCACGGTAGCGGCACCGACACCATCGACAAGGTGGCGGCGAAAGCGCGTGACATTGAGGTGGTGGCCGCTGTGGGCGCCAACGCCGCCGCCGTGGCCGAACAGGCCCTGGCACTGTTGCTCGCCTGCGCCAAGTCGGTGGTGCAGCTCGATGCCCGCATGCACGCCGGCCACTGGGACAAGGCCACGCACAAGAGCCTGGAGCTGGGTGGCCGCACCGTGGGCCTGGTGGGCCTGGGCGCCATCGGCCTGCGCTTCGCCAAGATGGCCGACGCCCTGGGCATGCGCGTGATCGGCTTCGACCCGTTCGCCAAGCACCTGCCGGACTATGTGCATAGCGTTCCGCTCGAAACCATCTGGCGCGAGGCCGATGCCATCTCGCTGCACTGCCCGCTGACCGACGAGAACCGCGGCATGCTGAACGCTGCCACGCTGGCGCAGTGCAAGCCCGGCGTGATCGTGGTGAACACGGCGCGCGGTGGCCTGATCGACGAAACCGCACTGTTGGACGCTGTGCGTTCCGGCCAGGTGATGGCTGCTGGCCTGGACAGCTTTGCGGTGGAGCCGATGACGGCCGGCCACCCCTTTCAGGGCGAGCCACGCTTCATCCTCAGCCCCCACATCGGCGGTGTGACCAGCGATGCCTACGTCAACATGGGTGTGGGCGCCGCGCGCAACGCGCTGGCGGTGTTGCACCGAACTGCCACGGTCTGAGAGGGGGCAATGGATCCGTCATGCGGATTCATTGCCCTTTCTGATGTGCATCCATTTCAATTCCAAAGGAGACCATAGGCCATGAATCGTCGCAATTTCAATGTGTTCGCCGCTGTCCTGGCAGCCTCAGGATTCGGCGCGCTTCCCGCTGCAGCATCGAACTGGCCGAGCAAGCCGATCACGCTGGTGGTGCCCTACGCACCGGGTGGCACTGCCGATGCTCTGGCTCGGGTGCTGGCCCAGCATCTGGGGACCAAGCTGCAAGTGTCTGTCGTTGTCCTGAACAAGGCGGGTGCCAGCGGTGTCATCGGTGCGGCATCGGTCGCGCAGGCTGCGGCGGATGGCTACACGGTGCTGTACGACGCAACACCGTTGTCTATCAACCCCCATCTGCAGAAGCTACCGTTCGATGCTGCGAAGGACCTGGAGCCGGTGGCGTTGGTTGGCGTGACGCCGATGCTGGCCGTGGTGCCCAAGAATTCGCCCTACAACACGCTGCAGGAACTCATCGCCGCAGCAGCCAATGCGCCAGGCAAGCTGACCTTCTGCTCCGGTGGCCAGGGCACGGTGCAGTACATGGGCTCCGAGCTGTTCAGCCAGGGCGTAGGTATCAAGATGTTGCACGTGCCGTACCGCGCTGGCGGATTGGCGTTGCAGGCGATTCTGGCGGGTGAAGTGGAAATGGGATTTTTCAACCTGCCCGCGCTGAGCAGCCACATCAAGGGTGGGGCGCTCAAGCCTCTGGCCATCACCTCGGGCAAGCGCAACCCTTTGTTTCCTACGGTTCCCACGATCAGCGAAACCGGTGTGAAGGGCTACGAGGTCTATGAGTGGAACGGCATGTTCGTGCCCAGCGCCACGCCCGCTGACATCGTGACCCGGCTCAACGCCGCCGTTCGGGAAGTGCTGGCGATGCCCGAGGTCAAGGCGCGCTTCGAAGCGCTGGGCTCTGAGATCGTGGGCTCGCAGCCGGATGAGTTCCGTAAGCGCCTTGCAGCAGAGTCTGCACGGTGGGCCGAGACCATCAAGGCCGCTGGCATCAAGAAAGAGTAGGCCTTTCTCAATCTAATCCTCGCCTGGAGCTTTACGGATAAGTAATAAATGCTATTTAATAAATAGCAAAAAGAGCCTGGTTTGCACAGGCCTAGCCTTTCAAGCCGGTGCAGTGGGTGTTTGGCCTTGCCGCCAGCGGCCCCACCGGCGTGGTGCAGAACAAGCCAGGCGCCAACGCCATCTTGGCGCGCAGCCTGGCATTTCCAATGGAGACAAAGCCCATGAATCGCATGAAATTAACCCTGTGCGCCGTCCTGGCGCTGGCTTGTGCCGCTGCCGGTGCACAGGCGCAAACGGCGTATCCGGAAAAGCCCGTCAAGATCGTCGTGCCGTACCCGCCCGGCGGCGCCGTGGACCAGGTGACACGCCGCATCGCGCAGAAGCTCACCGAGCAGACCGGTCAGAGCTTCTATGTGGAGAACAAGGCCGGCGCCACCGGCACCATCGGCGCGGCGCAGATGGCGCGTTCGCCCGGCGACGGCTACACGCTGATGGCCAACGACACCACGTACTCGATCCTGCCGCATGTCTTTAAGAAATTACCGTGGGACTATGCGCAGGACCTGGTGCCCGTGGCCGGCTTCAACTTCGCGCCCACGGCGGTGGTGGTGGCCGCCAACTCGCCGTTCAAGACACTGGGCGACATGGTGGCGTACTCGCAGGCCCAACCCGGCAAGCTCAACTACGGCACGGGTGGCGCCGGCACCATGCCGCACTTCGCCACCGTGGCGCTGGAAGGTGCCAGCGGATTGAAGGCCACCCACGTACCGTTCAAGGGCGCGGGCGAGGCCACGATGGCGTTGCTGAGCGGCACCATCGACTTCCAGATCGCCTCCACCCCCGGTGTGATGGGGCAGGTGCGCGGCGGCAAGGTGCGCCTGCTGGCCGTGAGCGGCGACCAGCGGCTGAAGGCAATGCCGGGCGTCCCCACCTTCGCCCAGGCGGGCGCACCCGCCTACAAGGTCGTCAATTTCACGGGCCTGTGGGCTGCCAAGGGCACGCCCGAGCCAGTGCTGGAAAAGCTGCGCAAGGAAATCGCAACCGCGATGGCCAGTGCCGATGTGCAGGCCTTCGCCGACGACCTGGGCGCGGTGCCCGGCGTGGTCAGCGGCCCGGCCTTCGCCGACAAGCTCAAGGCCGATGCGCAACTGTGGGAGGCCGTGGCCGCCAAGGTCGGCCTCGACAAGCAATGACCGCTGCCGTACCGCATTCCGTGGGCCTGAACCGGCCCGCGCGCGCGCTGCCGCCGCTGGCCTGCGACAGCCACATGCACATCTTCGACCCGCGCTTCGCCCCGTCGCCGCACTGGGAGCGCACACCGCCCGATGCGCCCGTGGCCGCCTACCGGCAATTGCAGCAGCGCCTGGGCACATCGCGCACGGTGGTGGTCACGCCTTCGACCTATGGCACCGACAACGCCTGCACCCTGGATGCGCTGGACCAGTTCGGCGACGATGCGCGTGGCGTGGCCGTGGTGGCACACGATGTGGCCGCGGCCGAGCTGGACCGCCTGCACGCGCGCCGGGTGCGTGGCCTGCGCGTGAATTTTGTCTCGCCGCAGTCCTGGGGCGAGACCACCACTGAAATGCTGACCACCCTGGCGCGCAAGGTGGCGCGCCTGCCGGGCTGGCACCTGCAGGTTTTCATGCACCCGCAGCAGATCGTGGCGTGGGCCCGCGTGCTGGCCGCGCTGCCCGTGCCGCTGGTCATCGACCACCTGGGCCGCATCGACCCGGCCCAAGGGCCGGCCGCCGAGGCCTGTGGCGCGCTGCGCCGGCTGCTGGATGGCGGCAACACCTGGGTCAAGCTCTCGGGGGCCTACATGCGCTCCACGGTGCACGGCCCCAGCTATGCCGACACGCTGCCACTGGGCCGCGCCCTGGTGCAGGCGGCGCCCGAGCGGCTGGTGTGGGGCAGCGACTGGCCGCACACCACCGAGGCCCCTGGCACGGTGAACGATGCCGACCTGGTGGACCTGCTGCAGGCCTGGTGTGGCGCCACGGCGGTCATGGACCGCATCCTGGTGGACAACCCCGCCCAGCTCTATGGCTTCGGCCACTGTTGACAATTTCATCGCCGGTCCCGACCCTGGGCACTGCAAGCCCAGGCCGGTCGGGCCCTGATTCCATCCCGAAGAAAGCTGCTTTCATGTTTTTGCTGCACCCTCCCGAAGTTCGTGAACTGGACACGTTCAGCACCATGCCCGATGCCTTCCGCCGTGCCCAGCGCAGCGCCTGGGCCGATGCCAACCGGGGCGGCACCATCACCGACTCCTTCCTCGAAGGCCCTGTGCTGGACGAGGCCGGCCATCTGTACGTGACCGACATCCCCTGGGGCCGCATCTTCCGCATCGATGCGCAGGGCGCCTGGAGCCTGGTGGCCGAGTACGACGGCGAACCGAATGGCATGAAGTTTCTGCGCCCCGGCACCCTGCTCATCACCGACTACAAGAACGGCCTGATGCAGCTGGATGTGGCCAGCGGTACCGTCACCCCCTTCCTGGAGCGGCGCAACAGCGAACGTTTCAAGGGCGTGAACGACCTGGTCTTCGATGCCGAAGGCAACCTGTACTTCACCGACCAGGGCCAGAGCGGCCTGCACGACCCCTGCGGGCGCCTGTACCGCCTGCGCCCGAATGGTCAGCTGGACCTGCTGCTGCACAACGTGCCCAGCCCGAATGGAGTGGCCCTGTCGCCCGATGGCTGTGTGCTGTACCTGGCGGTCACCCGCGGCAATTGCGTGTGGCGCGTGCCCCTGCTGCCCGATGGCAGCGTGGCCAAGGTCAGCCAGTTCTTCACCTCGTACGGGCCCAGTGGCCCGGACGGTCTGGCGGTGGACGCCCAGGGCCATGTCCTGGTGGCCAACCCGGGCCTGGGCTACGTCTGGGTGCTGAACCACCGGGCGGAACCGGTGCAGGTGCTGCGCGGCGTGCCGGGCAGTTCGACCACCAACCTGGCGTTTGGCGGCACCCTGCGCACGCAGCTCTTTGTCACCGACTCCACGCACGGCCGCATTCTGACCACCGTGCTGGACACCCCCGGGCTGCCGATCCACCGCGGTCCCGCGGGCTGAGTCCGTCGAACGATGGGGGCAGAAGTCCACGGCGGGCAGCGTCTGCACACAGGGTCACCAGCATCGGTGCCAGTGCCAGGCCGCCTTTCCGGGTGCTGCATGCAGCCAAATGTTGCATAAAATGCATGGAAAGGCGCTTAGTGCTTGAGCAGCATGCTATGCATTAAAAAGCGGTTCGGGGAGTGATCGGTATAAGTCGTGGGGCCGCATTCGTCTGGCGAAGTCGAAGCCCTGGTTTTCCAGGCCGGGGGGCAGTTGTGCCTAAGCATCGCCTCGGACCACACCGACCGCAAGCTGGAAGCCCACAGCGTGGCCTTGTCCAAGCAGGTCTGCGCCAAGCCCGCGGCCACCGATGCCTGGCTGTACGCCGATGTGGCGGACCACATCGATGCGCTGGTCCTGCGCTCGTGGATCGTGGAAGATGGCGAGCGCAAGCCCTACCAGGATGGCAGCATAGCCACGTTGCGCACCCCCGAAGACCTGATCCAGGGCTATCTGGGGGCGACCGGTGCCACGGCGTTTGCCGAAGGTCATGTCATGACCTGCGGTACCGTACCGGCCATCGGGGGTATCCGCCCCTCTCAGAATTTCGAGATGGAATTGCACGACCCCGTGCTGCAGCGCTCGCTGCGCCACCGTTACGAAGTTCAAGTTTTGCCCGAAGTCGCCTGATAAAACCGCCATGACCACGACCTCCCTCGAACGCACCCGCGCCGCTTTGCAGGCGATTGCCGATGCTGGCGCCGAAGGTGCGCGCATCTTCACCCAGGTGTATGCCGACACGGCCTTGCAGGCCGCCGCGGCGGCCGATGCTCGCGCGGCTGCTGGCATTTGCCTGGGGCCTCTGGATGGGCGCATCGTGTCCGTCAAGGACTTGTTTGATGTGGCGGGAGAGACCACGACTGCGGGCTCCAAGGTGCGGCATACGGCAGCGCCGGCCGAGCGCGATGCCGTGATCGTGCAGCGCCTGCGTGCTGCGGGCGCAGTCATCATCGGCAAGACCAACATGACCGAGTTCGCGTTCTCGGGCATCGGCATCAATCCGCATTACGGCACGCCGGGCAATGCCCGGGATGCAGCGCGCATTCCGGGGGGCTCTTCGTCCGGGGCCGGCGTGGCCGTGGCGCGGGGGATGTGCGAGATCGCCATCGGTTCGGACACCGGCGGTTCCATCCGCATTCCCGCAGCCTTGAACGGGGTGACCGGGTTCAAGCCCACGCAGGCCCGGGTGCCACGCGAGGGGGCGTTCCCGCTGTCGTTCTCCCTGGATACGGTGGGCCCGCTGTCGCGCAGCGTGCTGGACTGCGCCCAGACGGACGCCGTGCTGGCCCAGCAGCCCTGGGCGCCCCTGGTGCCACGCACGGTGGCGGGCCTGCGCGTGGCGGTGCCACGTGGCCTGCTGTTCACCCAGACGGAGGACCAGGTGCTGGCCGCGTTCGAGCAGACCCTGGCCGGGCTGCGCGCTGCCCAGGTGCGCACCACGGATGTGAATCTGGACGCTTGGCTGGGCGCACCGTTCCAGTTGCAGGAGCAGGGCACGTTGATCGCCGCCGAGGCCGCACACATCCACCGCGAGCTGCTGGCCGCGGGCCAGGCCGACCAGCTGGATGCCCTGGTGCTGTCGCGCATTCGCCGCGGCGAGACCATCACGGCCACCCATTACGTCGGGGTGCAGCAGGCCCGGGCGCAGTTGCAAACGCAGCTGGATGCCGCGCTGGCCGACTTCGACCTGCTGGCTCTGCCGACCGTGCCGGTGGTGGCGCCGACCATCGAGAGCCTGGACGATGCCGACACCTTCCACCGCACCAACATGCTGGTGCTGCGCAATCCCTCGGTGTTCAACTTCTACGATCTGCCCGCGGTCTCGCTGCCCCTGCCGCGCGCCGCCGGGGAACTGCCCGTCGGCCTGATGCTGGTGGGCAAGCGCCACAGCGACCGGGAGCTGCTGTCCGTGGCGGACGCGGTGCAAGCCCACCTGGCACGCTGAGCCTGGCTCCGGCCCCCACTGTATCGGCAGGCCTGCCCTGGACCACCCCGGGTCGTTTCCACGGGCGGCCTGCAGCGCCTCAGGGGCTGAACGGCCGTGTGGACAGGGCCTGCACGATGTGGTCCACAAAGCAGGTGATGCGTGGGGCCAGTGCCGTGTTGCGGTAGTAGACGGCATGGATGGCCTGGCGCACATCCAGCGTCGCGGCGGCAAACAGCGGCACCAGCGCCCCGCTGCGGCGGTCTGCGGCCGTCATGAAGTCCGACAGGCAGACGATCCCCAAGCCCTCCAGCGCCATCTGGCGCAGCGTCTCGCCGCTGGACGAAGCAATGCTGGGCTGGATGTGCACGCTGGCGCCACTGGCATCGCGCAGGGGCCAGTCGTTCAGGGTTTCGGGTTGGGTGAACCCCAGCAGCGCATGCTGGGCGAGCTGGCCGGGGTCCCGGGGCGTGCCGTGGCGCCGCAGGTAGTCGGGGCTGGCCAGCACCCGCACACGGCTGCTGCCCACCGGGCGGGCGTGCAGCGTGGAGTCTTTCAGCGCCCCGATGCGGAAGGCCACATCGGTGCGTTTTTCCAGCAGGTCGATGAAGCCCTCGTTCGAGGTCAGCTCCAGCTCCACCTCCGGGTAGCGCTCGCGAAAGCCCGCGATCAGCGGCACCAGCACATGCAGCATGAACGGGGTGGCGGCATCGACCCGCAGCCGGCCGGCCGGGCACGTGCGGCGTGCCGCCATCAGCTCTTCCGCCTCGTCCACGGACGCCAGGATGGCGCGGGCACGCAGCAGGAAGGCGGCACCTTCCTCGGTCAATTCCAGGCGCCGCGTGGTGCGGCGCAGCAACGTGGTCTGCAGCTTGTCTTCCAGCCGGGCCAGGGAGCGGCTGGTGGCCGACACCGTCAGCCCCAGCAGCTCTGCCGCGGCCGTGATGGAGCCCGCATCGACCACGGCCACCAAGGCCTGCAGCTCGTCGAGGGTGGTTTTCATTGTTGAATTGAATTCAAAAGAATTTGGCTGATAAGGGGCTTAATCTGCAAATATTAAGCGGGCACACTGCTGGCCATGAAATCTTCTCTTGCTTTGTTTGCGTTGGCCGTGGGTGCATTTGCCATCGGCACGACCGAGTTCAGTCCCATGGGTCTGCTGCCGGTGATTGCCGAGGGCGTGCAGGTCAGCATTCCCACGGCCGGCATGCTGGTGTCGGCCTATGCCATCGGCGTGATGCTGGGCGCGCCGGTGATGACCCTGCTGTTCAGCCGCTGGGGCCGCCGCAAGGCGCTGGTGGCGCTGATGCTGATCTTCACGGTCGGCAACCTGCTGTCCGCCCTGGCGCCGGGCTACACCAGCCTGCTGCTGTCGCGGCTGATCACCAGCCTCAACCACGGGGCGTTCTTTGGCATCGGGGCCGTGGTGGCCGCCAGCGTCGTGCCCAAGGACAAGCAGGCCAGCGCGATCGCGGCCATGTTCATGGGCCTGACCGTGGCCAACATCGGTGGCGTGCCGGTGGCGACCTGGGTCGGGCAGCAACTGGGCTGGCGCCTGGCGTTCGGCGGCACCGCCGTGCTGGGCCTGATCACGATGGTTGCCCTCTGGCTGGCACTGCCCGCAGGCGAGGCCGGCCCGCGCCCCAACGTGCGCCGTGAGCTGGCGGTGCTGGTGCAGCCGTCCGTGTTGCTGGCCATGGGGACCACGGTCCTCGGGTCGGGGGCGATGTTCGCGCTCTACACCTACGTGGCACCGGTGCTGACCGAGCTGACGCAGGCCAGCCCCGGCTTTGTGGCCCTGGCACTGGTGCTGATCGGGGTCGGTTTCACCCTGGGCAACAGCCTGGGAGGACGGCTGGCCGACTGGTCGCTCGACGGCGCCACCCTGCTCATCCTGGCGACGCTGGCCCTGACCATGGCCGTGCTGCCGCTGCTGCTGATGACCCAGCTGGGGGCCGCCATCGGTCTGGTGGTGTGGGGGGCAGCGGCCTTTGGCATCGTGCCGCCGGTGCAGATGCGGGTGATGCAGGCGGCAGCCCAGGCGCCCAGTCTGGCCTCGTCCGTGAATGTGGGCGCCTTCAACCTGGGCAACGCCCTGGGGGCGGCGCTGGGTGGGCTGGTGATCAGCCTGGGCTGGGGCTATGCCGCCGTGCCCTTGGTGGGCGCGGCCCTGGCCGCCAGCGGCCTGGGGCTGGCCTGGCTGGGCCGGCGTGACCGCAGTCCGGCGGCTGTCTGCACTTCTTCCTTGTGATTTTTCTGGAGTCTTGATATGACCAACATCCCTTGCTTTGGCGTCGGCACCTTTCGCCTGAACGGCCAGACCGTGATCGACTCGGTGCGCAATGCGCTGGACGTGGGCTACCGCGCCATCGATACCGCGCAGATCTATGGCAACGAGGCCGAAGTCGGCCAGGCCATCGCCGAGAGCGGCGTTCCGCGTTCCGAGCTGTTCGTGACCACCAAGATCTGGACCGAGCACTACAGCCGGGCCCGGCTGGTGCCCAGCCTGCGCGAGAGCCTGGCGAAGCTGCGCACCGACCAGGTGGACCTGACGCTGATCCACTGGCCTGCGCCCGGCAACGGCGTGGCACTGGCTGAAACGATGGCGGCCCTGGCCGAGGCCAAGGCCCTGGGCCTGACCCGCCAGATCGGCATCTCCAACTTCAACATCGCGTTCACGCAGCAAGCCATCGACATCGTGGGCCCCGGCGAGATCGCCACCAACCAGATCGAGCTGAGCCCCTACCTGCAAAACCACCGGCTGACGGCCTTCCTGCAGGCGCAGGGGATTGCCGTCACCTCGTACATGACGCTGGCCTACGGCAAGGTGCTGCAGGACCCGGTGCTGGCCCGGATTGCGGCCAAGCACCAAGCCACCGTGGCCCAGGTGGCCCTGGCCTGGGCGCTGCAGCTGGGCTATGCGGTGATTCCCTCCTCGACCCGGCGCGAGCACCTGGCCAGCAATCTGCGCGCGCAGGATCTGACCCTGGATGCCGAGGACATGGCCGCGATCGCCACGCTGGAGCGCCATGGCCGCGAGGTCAACCCCGAAGGGCTGGCGCCCGCCTGGGACTGAGGCGCGGGGCGCTCCCCCGCCACCGTGCCGTGTCAGTCGCGCGCCTGGGCCACGGCGTGGACCAGGCGCTGCACGGCCTGCTCGATCTGCGGCACATCCGGCGCGGCGAACGACAAGCGCATGGTGTGGCGGTCCGGGGCGTGCGGGAAGAACGCCTGCCCCGGCACGTACAGCACCTGGGCGGCCACGGCCGCGTCAAACAGGCGCTGCGGGTCGATGCCGTGGTCGATCTGGGCCCAGACAAACATCCCGCCCGCCGGTGGGCTGCAGCGGATGTGGCCGGGCAGGTGCTGCTGCAAGCCCTGCACCAGGGTCTGCATGCGCTGCTGGTAGGTGGCGCGCGCGCGCTCCACCGTGGCCGGGTAGCGGCCGCTGTGCAGGTAGCAGGCGGCCATGGCCTGGGTCAGCGGCGCGGTGCACAGGTCCACGGTCTGCTTGGCGATGGTGCAGCGGCGCAGCACGGCGGCATCGCCCAGCATCCAGCCCACGCGCAGCGCCGGCGCCACGGTCTTGGACAGGCTGGACAGGTAGAGCACCGGGTTGCGCCCTGCACCCACCGCCTGCTGGGCGGTGGCGTAGACGGTGGCGGGTGGGGGCGTTGCGTCCCCGCCGGCGGCATCGAAGCGCAGTTCACCGTACGGATCGTCTTCCACCACCCAAAAACCATAGCGCTGTGCCAGCTCCACCAGGGCGCTGCGGCGCGCTGCGCTCAGCAAGGTACCGCGGGGGTTGGAGAAATTGGGCACCGTGTACAGCAGCTTGGGCCGCTGTGCGGCGGGCAGCTCGGCCAGCAACTGCGCCAGGGCCTCGGTCTGCAGCCCCTCGGCGTCCATGGGCACCGGCACGATGTGCGCCTGCGCCAGGCGCAGGGCCTGCAAGGTGGCGGGGTAGGCGGGCACTTCCACCAGCACGGTGTCGCCGGGGGCCACCAGCACGCGCACCAGCAGGTCGAACGCCTGCTGCGAGCCGGTGGTCACCAGGATGTCGCTGGCGGCGGCCGCCATGCCGCGCGCCTGGCATTGGCCGGCCAGGGCTTCGCGCAGCACGGGCAGGCCTTCAGTGGCGCCATATTGCAGCAGCGCCGGGCCCTGGCCCAGGGCCTGGGTGGCCGCGGCCGCCAGTCCCTCGGCATCGAACAGGCTGGGCGAGGGATAGCCCCCCGCCAGGGAAATCATGCCGGGGCGGCTGAGGTAGGGGAACAGCTCCCGGATGGGCGAGCCCGCGGGCTCGGCAAACAGCGGGGCGAAGGCGGCCATGCCGTCCGCCGTGGAAGGGGTGTGCATACAGGGCAATCCAGTCAGGTGGCGGCCGGATCGCTCCGGCCGCCGGGGCCAGGCGGGGCGTTCAGGCGGCCACGGCGCCCAGGGCGGCGCGCACGGCGTCGATGGAGCGCTGCTGCGCCTGCGCGTACAGCGCGATCTCGTCGAGCACCGGGGCACCGAGGTCGGCCTCGAAGGCCTGTTGCGCGGCGTGGGCCTGGTAGTGCTTTTGCTCATCCCCGCCCAGGTTGGACTGGAAGATGCCGGCTGCGCTCACGGGCAGGAAGTCTTCGTAGGTGATGGGGTCGGCCTGGGCCAGGCCTTGGGCCAGCAGTTGTTCCAGGTCGGCGTCGGCCGCCAGATCGCCTGCCTGCGCCTGGCCCTGGGCCGTCAGGCTGTAGCGGTAGAAGGCCAGGCCCTGGCGGCGCAGCTCGGCGTGGCTGTCGGGGAATTGGGCGAAGGCCTGTGCCAGGCGCGTGGGGTAGTCGGCCGCGGCGCTGCCGGCATTGCCCATGCTGCGCACCTCGCCCAGCAGGCGGTCGTACAGGGCGCGGCCCTGGTGCGTCAGGGCGACGCCGCGCTGCTCGATCTCGCCGAAGCGCGCGGTGTGCGCACCGGCACGGTCCGCCCCGGCATCGGTGAAGCGCACGGCCTCCTTGAGGGCCTTGAAGCTGGTCTGACGCAGCAGGATGGGGCAGGCGCGGCGCGGCGGGCCTTCGACCACGTCCTTGGCATCCATGCCGCGTGCGGGCATGGCGGCTTGGGCGGCGTCGATGTCCAGGGTGCGCGGCGTCAGGTGGTTGATGTGCGGGCCCTTGAAGCACACCACATCGGCCACCAGGCGGTGGGACTTTTGCAGCGCGTCGTAGGTGGCGGCATCCACGGTGGCCTCGCTGTGCCAGCGGAAGGTTTCCAGCGCTTCCCGCACGAAGCGGTCGGCGTCGGCACTGTCCAGGCCGCCGGCGGCTTCGGCCTGGACGATCAGCTCCAACACACCGGGGGTGAAGATGTTGCGCCGCGCCAGGATGGCGGCCGCCTGCGCGCGCAGGGCCGGGTCGGCGATCAGCTCCAGGCGCAGCAGCGAGGTGAAGACGCGGAACGGGTTGGCCAGCAGGGCCGCATCCGTGACCGGGCGGAAGGCGGTGGAGTGCACGGGCACGCCGGCCACCGACAGGTCGTAATAGCCCACGGGCTGCATGCCCATGACGGCAAACAGGCGGCGCAGCGTGGCCAGCTCCTGGGCCGTGCCCACGCGGATGGCGCCGTGGCGCTCCACGTCCAGGCGTGGCAGCTCGCCGCTGTGCGCCATCTGCGCCTGCAGGGCAGGGTCGGCCTGCAGCACCTGGGCGTTGATGTCGGCCACCAGCTCCACCAGCGTGCCGTACTGGGGCACTTCGGTGCGGTACATCTCGGACATGGCGCGCGAGAAGCGGGTGCGAATCTCGTCGCTGGAGACCAGGTGGGCAGGGGTGTGGTGCGTGGTGCTCATGAGGGGGGGCAGTCGGGTTCCGGGGGAAAGGGGCGGGGCGGCCATGTGGCGGCACCGGCAGCGCCCCTGCGTATGGGGGAATGTAGGGGGGCGGATTGACCTGGGTCAAACGATAATCTGACCCCCAGGTCATACCCATACAGAATGACCTGCGGCGCGCAGCCCGCTGGCGGGCGCGTGCCGCCCTTGTTCCCCCGGAGTGTTCTTCCATGCAGCTGTCCCGCCGTTTCCTGCCCCCCATGTCCCTGCTGTGCGCCTTCGAGGCGGCGGCGCGGCACCAGAGCTTCACGGCAGCGGCAGCCGAGCTGCACCTGACGCAAAGCGCCGTCAGCCGGCAGATCCGCGCGCTGGAAGAGCGCCTGCAGGCCGAGCTGTTCGTGCGCGAGCGCCAGACCGTGCGCCTGAGCCCCGCCGGCCATGCCTATGCGCAGGAGATCCGCGGCGCGCTGGCGCGCATCGCCAGTGCCACGCTGGGCTTCAAGGCCAATCCCCAGGGCGGCAGCCTGAACCTGGCCATCCTGCCCACCTTCGGCACGCGCTGGCTGGCGCCGCGGCTGCCGCAGTTCCTCAGCGCGCACCCTGGCATCACCATCAACCTGACCACGCGGCTGTCGCAGTTCGACTTCCAGCTCGAGGCTGTGGACGCCGCCATCCATTTCGGCCTGCCGCACTGGCCGGGGGCCGAGATGGCGCTGCTGATGACCGAGACCGTGGTGCCGGCCTGCAGCCCGCAGGTGCAGGCGCAGTACGGCTTCAGCCAGCCGCAGGATCTGCTGCAGGCGCCGCTGCTGCACCTGGCCTCGCGCCCGGATGCGTGGCGGCGCTGGCTGCACGGCCATGCCGTGACCAGTGGCGATCCGCAGGGCATGCTGTTCGACCAGTTCGCCACCGCCGCGCAGGCGGCGATTGCCGGCGTCGGCGTGGCGCTGCTGCCGCGCTTTCTGATCGAGCGCGAGCTGGCCCAGGGCGACCTGGTGCGCGCCCTGCCGCAGCTGCCGGAGATGGAAAGCGCCGAGCGCTACTACCTGGTCTGGCCCACCAGCCGCGGCGACTACCCGCCGCTGCAGGCGCTGCGCACCTGGCTGCAGGCGGCCGCGGGCGATTTCATGCTGGCCTCGGCCGAAGGCTGGTCGGTGCCGGCGAAGCCATAAAAAAAAGGAGCTGCTGGCGCAGCTCCTGATTCGGTTTCAAGTCGCAATGGGTGTGAAACCCATGTTTGGCGTGCGCCAGCCGCTTTGGTTTACATAGCTACCGAGCGGCCGAGTGCGCAGCCCGTTCAGCTGGCGTAGGCTTCCAGCGGCTTGTCGTTGGGCTCCTGCATCAGGCGCTTGAGCGTGTCGCCCATGGGCAGGTTCAGCGGCGCACCCTTGGGCGGGATGGGCTGCATGAACCACTTGTCGTAGATCTTGGCCACTTCGCCAGACTGCATCATCTGGCGCAGCGCCCCGTCCACGGCCTGCTTGAAGCTCGGGTCGTCCTTGCGGAACAGCAGGGCGATGGGTTCCGAGCCCAGCACCTCGCCGACGATCTTGTAGCCCTGGGGCGCCTTGGAGTTGGCGATCACGCCGGCCAGCAGGTTGTCGTCCAGCACAAAGGCTTCGGCGCGGCCCGACTCCAGCATCAGAAAGCTTTCAAAGTGGTCCTTGCCCAGCACGGTGGGCAGTTCCACGTTGTGCTCGCGGCCGTACTTGCGCAGCAGCTGCACGGCGGTGGTGCCGGCCGAGGCGGCCACGGTCTTGCCGTTGAGCTGCTTGAACGAGGTCACGGGCGAATCCGCGCGCACGGCCATGCGCACCTCGCTGACGTAGGTGGTCAGGGCGAAGGCCACCTGCTTTTGGCGGCCCAGGTTGTTGGTCGTCGGGCCGCAGCCCAGGTCCACCGTGCCGTTCTGCACCAGGGGCAGGGTGTTTTGCGCCGTCATCGACAGGTATTCGATGGTGGCCTTGGGGGCGATCTGCGCCAGCACCTTCTCGCACAGCTCCACGTGGTAGCCCACGAACTTGCTGTTGGAGCCCAGCGCATAGGCCATCGGGGCCGAGCTTTCGCGCACCCCGATCACGACCTTGCCGGCCTTCTCGATCTTGGACAGCGTGCTGCCCTCCACGGATTGGGCATGGGCGCCCAGGGCGGCGGTCAACAGCGAACAGGCCAGGGTGAGGCGACGTACCAGAAAGCGCATTCTTCTTTTCCTTCCAAAACAGCAGGCGGGGCAAGGGTCGTGCTGATCGCGGCAGATCGTGGTGGCTGCGCTGCGTCAAGCACTTGCATCAACTATCCCGTAAATGCTGGCCCTGTCATAACGATGAAACGGAAGGAGGTCATGTGGGCCCTGCATGACCCCGCCCTGCCATGGTGCGCTGGCGGCCAGCGCCGTGCCCGGGCTGCGCCTGCAGCGCTGAGGCTGTCAGGGGGCCTGGTCTGCCACCCGGCGCAGCCCGGTGGCCGGGGTTGGTGGTTGGCGATGGTGGGGCGTGGGGCCTGCAGGCGCTGCCGCCACCGCAGCAGCTTGGGCCCGCGCAGCAGGCTGGTGCAGGTGGACCTGTGGGGCGCTCGCTGCTAGGTGCCATCGAGTTGCGGCGCCACCCTGCCGCCGGTGCCGGTGTATGCGGCCGCGCTGCCGCCGTGCAGCGCTGAAAAAAATAGCGGCCTGCGCACGCTGTATCTGCGTGGCAGGCCGTTGCGGCATGCAATCGCCCGGCTCAGGACGGCATGCGCGGCACGTCCACGAAGTCGTCCAGACGCAGGCCTTTTTCCTGCAGCAGGGCTTCCAGCACCGGCTTGAGGCGGCCCAGGCTGGCCTCGACGGTCTCGCGCACCGTGTCCACCACCACCTGGGTGCTGCGTTCGATCTCGATGTTGACCAGGTCGCCCACGCGCTTGTGGCCGAAGACCGTCATGCGCAGGGTCTCGGGGATCAGCCAGACCTCGAACCAGCCGGCCTGGCGGTCCACCTCGGCCACCGTCAGGCTGGCGCCATTGATGGCGATGTAGCCCTTGGCGAACACGTAGGGGCGGAAGGCCTCGGGGATGCCGAAGCGGATCTTGTGGTTGGTTTCGGTGCTCAGCACCTCCAGCACCGACGCGGTGAAATCGACGTGGCCGGACAGCGGGTGGCCGCCGATCTCGGCGCCATCCTTGGCGGCGCGCTCCACGTTCAGCACGTCGCCCACCTGGTACTGGCCCAGCGTGGTGATGGCCAGGCTCTGCTGCATCACGTCGAAGGTGGCGCGGGTGGGCGACAGCAACTCGGTCACCGTCAGGCACACGCCGTCGTGCGAGACGCTGGCGCCAATCGCCAGGTCCTGGCAGAAGCCTGCGGGAAATTCCATGGTGAAGGTGCGCAGACCGTCCTGGTCGTGCAGCGCGGCAATGCTTGCCACGGCTTGGATGATGCCGGTGAACACGGGGTGGGCCCTCGAAGAAACAGTGACTGCGCAGTGTACGGCGCGCCGCCGCGGCACGGCGGCGGTGCGGGCAATCAGCCGCCGAAGCGCTGGTACAGTGCCGCCGCCCAGACGCCGCCGCACAGCAGCAGGCTCAGCAGCACGGCGGCGCTGCCCACGTCCTTGGCCATCTTGGACAGGGCGTGCCATTCCGGGCCGATGCGGTCGATGGCCGCCTCGATGCCTGTGTTCAGCAGCTCGGTGATCAGCACCAGCACCACGACCACGGCCAGCAGCGCGGTTTCCACCCAGGTCTGCCCCAGCCAGAAGCTGGCGGGCAGCAGGCACAGCGCCAGCAGCACTTCCTGGCGAAAGGCGGCCGACTCCCTGAAGCCCGTGACCAGGCCGGCCACGGAATAGCCATAGGCGTGCCAGATGCGCGACAGCCCGCGGCGGTGCTTTTGGGCGTCTACGGCTTCGATCTCAGGGGGCATGGTTGGGCGCTCGCGCAGGTCAGGAAAGCCGCAAGCATAGCGCGCGGCGGCGGGTCGGTCGGCCATGCGGCCCGGGCGCGGGGCCGTGGGCTCAGGCCCAGGCCGGCGCCTGCTCTTCCCACCAGCCGCTGATCAGGGCCTGCGGCTTGCGCAGGGCGCGCACCCAGGCGCAGTCCGGCCAGGCGTCCATCTGCACGTTCATGCCGGCAAACACGTCATAGCCCGGGCCAGCGGCGATCTCGCCCTCGGCCTGCAGGGTTTCGCCCGCGCGGATGCTGCAGGCCGCACGGATGTCGCCGCGCGCCTTGATGCCCCAGCCGGCCTGGATGTGGTTGCCGCAGACGATGTCGCCCTGGGCCGCCAGGCCGTCGCCCACCTCCAGCAGCCCCTGCACTGCCACCGCACCCCCGGCGCGCAGGCCCTTGCCGCAGTGCAGGCCGGCCTGCACCTCCACGTCCTGGCCGATGAAGGCGCTGCCGCGCAGCGCCACCGGGCCGCCGCAACGCAGCTCCCAGCCGGTGCGCAGCTCCTCGGCGCGCAGCTGGCCCTGCACGTCCACGCTCCAGGCCGCCTTGATGCTGCCACCGGCCTGCAGCAGCGTGTCGGCAAAGAGGGCGCCGCCGCTGTGCAGGTCCTCGCCCACCTCCACCTGGCCGGCGCGCAGACCCCCGCCCACCTGCAGGCTGCGGCCCACCAGCAGCTGGCCGGGCACGCGCACGTCGCCGTGCACGATCAGCGTGCCGGCGAACACGCAGTGGTCGGCCTCCAGGTGGTCCAGCTCCAGCACCGTGTTGGTAGGGCCGAAGTTCTGCAGCAGCCAGCGCGCATCCTCGACGCGGCCGGCGCGCACCTGGGTGTCCATAGCGCTCTGGTAGTCCTTCCCGCCCAGCTCGTGGCGCACAAACCAGCGGTAGCCGGTGGCGCAGGGGTTTTTGCCGCGCAAGAAGGTTTGGGTCAGTTCCATGTCCATGGTGCAAGCTCGTCGGTTCCGGGGGAGGGGGAGAACGGGCGCGTGGCGGGGCCGGAACGTCGCAGCAGACGTGGTGGGGCCGTGGTGGCGCAGGCGCCCTTGCGGTGTGCAAGAGGTGGCGGCCGTGCGGAGGGAAGAGGGTGTGGGTCTTACACCTTCCGCACGGCGGCGGAAAGCATGGCCGTGACGCCGCTGAGGCTCACGAAGGCGGTCGGCACGCCATGGCGGCGTGTGCGCTGGTGCCGCAGCACGCGGGCACAGGCCTGCGGCACCTGGGCGAAAGCCGCAAGGCGCAAGCCGGCGAGGGTCGGTGCGAGCGTGGAGACCATGGGAAGGATGGATGTGAAGGCACCATTATGGTGCGATGCGGATGCCGGCACGCAGCAGTGCGACATTCGCCCGGAAGCCTTGGCGCCGGTCAAGGCATAGGGCTTTGGGTAACATCGGCCCTCCTGCGGGCGCGCGCCCGTCAGCCGGCGTGTGGCGCGGCCCCGCCCCGCGCGCCCTGTCCCCATTTTTTGCGGACCTGCATCCCCGGTGCCTGTGCACGGATGCCGGCCTGGCCTGAGACCCACCATGAGCTCCAATACCCCTCCCTCGTTCCTGAGCCGCATCGCCATCGCGATCGGCAGCTTCTTCGCCATCCTGGGCAATGGCCGCCTGGCCGCCGATGTGACCCGCCTGCGCGCCGGTGAGGCCCTGGCCGCCGACGTCGCGCCGCGCGAAATCCGTGTCGAGGTGCCCGTCGAGAAGATCGTCGAGGTCCGCGTGGAAGTGCCCGTGGAAACCATCGTCGAAAAGACGGTCGAGCTGCGCGTCGAGGTACCCACCGACACCGCCGCCCTGCAACTGCTGGGCCTGCTGCAGCGCGAGGCGCGCTTCGTGGACTTCATCCAGGAAGACGTGCCCCCCTACACCGACGCCGAGATTGGCGCCGCCGCCCGCGTGGTGCACGCCGGCTGCCGCAAGGTGCTGGGTGAGCACTTCACGATCGCCCCCGTGCGCCCCGAGGCCGAGGGCGCGCGCATCACCTTGCCCGCCGGGTTTGACGCCGCCGCCGTGCGCCTGACCGGCCATGTCGTCGGCCAGGCGCCCTTCACCGGCACCCTGGGCCACCGCGGCTGGCAGGTGACGCAGGTGCAGCTGCCTCAGCTGACCGACCCCCAGGCCGCCAAGGTGCTGGCCCAGGCCGAGGTGGAGCTGTAAACCATGAACATGCTGGCTTCCATCGCCGCCGCCGGGGCGGTACCACCCGCGGCCGCGCCTGCAAATACCGTAGCACCCAGCGAAGACACCACCAGCGCTGCAGGCCAAAATGGCTTGAAAACTGCGGGCGCGCGCTACAGCATCGGCATTGACCTGGGCACCACGCACTGCGCGCTGTCCTATGTGGACAAGGCCGCCAGCGACGGCGAACAGGTGGTGCAGGGCGTGCTGGACATTCCCCAGCTCACCGCGCCCGCCAGCGTGGCGGGCCAGCCGCTGCTGCCCTCCTTCCTGTACCTGCCGCACGAGAGCGAACTGACCGTGGCCGAGCGCACGCTGCCCGGCCAGGCGCCACACGCAGCCGACAGCGCCTTCATCACCGGCGAATTCGCCCGCAGCCGCGGCGCGGCCACGCCCATCCGCCTGGTGTCCAGCGCCAAAAGCTGGCTGTGCCACCCCGGTGTGGACCGCCGCGCGGCCATCCTGCCGGCCGATGCCCCGGCTGAAGTCGCGCGCATCTCGCCGCTGACCGCCTCCACACGCTATCTGGAACACCTGCGCTGGGCCTGGGAGCAGGCCCACCCCGAGGCCCCGTTCGCCCAGCAAGACATCACCGTCACCATCCCCGCCTCGTTCGACCCCGCCGCGCGCGAGCTGACGGCCGAGGCCTGCAAGGCCGCCGGCTTCCACAATCTGACGCTGCTGGAAGAGCCCCAGGCCGCGCTGTACAGCTGGATCCAGGCCAGCGGCGGCCAGTGGCGCAAGCAGGTGCGCCACGGCGACATCATCCTGGTGGTGGACGTGGGCGGTGGCACCACCGACCTGTCCCTGATCGCCGTGCTGGAGCGCGACGGCAACCTGGCGCTGCAGCGCATTGCCGTGGGCGAGCACATCCTGCTGGGTGGCGACAACATGGACCTGGCCCTGGCCTATGGCGTGGCGCGCAAGCTGGCGCAAGAGGGCAAGCCGCTGGACGCCTGGCAGACCCGCGCCCTGGCCCACGGCTGCCGTGCCGCCAAAGAGCAATTGCTGGCCGATGCCCACCTGCAGGCTGTGCCCGTGGTCGTGCCCAGCCGGGGCAGCAAGCTGATCGGCGGCAGCATCCGCACCGAAGTTACGCGCGACGAAGTGCTGGCCCTGCTGGTCGAAGGCTTCTTCCCCAAAGTCCAGGTCAGCGACAAGCCCCAGATCCGCGCCCGCGCCGCGCTCACGCAGCTGGGCCTGCCCTATGCGCAGGACGCCGCCGTCACGCGCCACTTGGCCGCCTTCCTGACGCGCCAGGTCCACGCCCTGGCCGAGATCGACGGCCTGAACGGTGACCAGGTGGACGGCTCCACCTTCCTGCACCCCACGGCCATCCTGTTCAACGGCGGCGTGCTCAAGGCCCCGCAGATCGAGCAGCGCATCCTGGAAGTCATCAACGGCTGGCTGGACGACGAGGCCTGCGAGCCCGCGCGCCTGCTGGATGGCGCCAACCTGGACCTGGCCGTCGCCCGGGGAGCGGCCTACTACGGCCACATCACCACCACCGGCCGCGGCGTGCGCATCCGTGGCGGCACGGCCCAGTCGTACTACGTGGGCGTGGAGTCCAACATGCCCGCCATCCCCGGCATGGAGCCGCCCATTTCCGCCCTGTGCCTGGCCCCGTTTGGCATGGAAGAGGGCACCGAGGCCGCGCTGAGCGACCTGGAGCTGGGCCTGGTCGTGGGCGAACCCGTGCGCCTGCGCTTCTTCGGCTCCAGCGTGCGCCGCAGTGACGCCGTGGGCACCATGCTGGACTTCTGGGGCCCCGAGGAGCTGGTCGAGCTGCAGGAGATCGAACTGCACCTGCCCGCCGCCGGCCGCGCGGCTGGCGAGGTCGTCCCCGTCACCCTGGCGGCGCGCGTCACCGACATTGGCACCCTGGAGCTGAATGCCGTGCCGGTGGGCGGCACGGAGCGCTGGAAGGTGGAATTCGATGTGCGTGCGGAGACTGCGTCTGACGAGGGGTAAGCGGCCTCCTCGCTCCAGCTTGTGAAAAGAGCTTTTCAAAGCCTGCTGGCCTGGTGGTCAGCAGGCTTTTTGTTTGGTGGGTGTTTTTTTAGTGTTTTTTGGCTCTAGCGCTTTTGGGGATTGCGCATGTAGCTATGTTTTTGTTGTGTGTTTGCTTGCAGAGGCCGCTTATCGCGCGGCGGCGACCCGATTTCTTTTGTCTTGCCAAAAGAAACCGGGGAAAGAAAAGGCGCGCCTTGCAGGCGGCTGTCCGGCGGAACTCACTGCGCTCCTGCGTCGCTGCGTTCAAACAGCCGCCGGAAATATGAGGAACATCCACGAGATGGGGCGCGCGACGCTTGCGCGCGCGGGTGGCGCTGTGCGTTGGGCAAAGAGGATGGTCCGTTTGAACGGCACGACAACTTCATTGCTTCTGGACCTGCAAATTTTCTATAGTCCGAGGCGAGCTGGACATGCATCTGGTATGCCGTCGATAACCCCAATTAGATAACTGAGGAGAAAGCGCATGGCGCGTCGATTTACAAAGGCGGAGAGCACGGGCATAGGAGTTTTTGCACTGATTGCGCTTCCTATTGCTGGTATCGCAAAGATTTTCGAAGCCGTGGGCTGGATCATTCCCGTCGTTGTGCTTGCCGGAGCGGTGGCATTCTTCTTTTGGTTTCAGCACGACAAGAAGCAAAAGCGTCTGCTCTATCTGCGAGGGAAGTACGCGAACGAAGAGGTGGTGCAAAAAATATTTCAAGGATATTTTTGGCAAGGGCAAAGTGAGGCGCAGCTGCTTGATGCCCTTGGCCCACCAGTTGCTGTGGATCACAAGCTTCTTAAAACTAAGACGCGCGATGTGTGGAAATACCGCCATCAGGGTGGCAACCGGTTTGGTCTTCGAATCACGGTGGAAGACGGCTACGTTACTGGTTGGGATCAAAAAAATTAACTGCTCATAAAGTGTCGGCATGGGGGCTGCCAATACGTGGCGCTAGCAGGGTTCCTTTCTTTTGCTTCCTTTTCTTGGGAAAGCAAGGAAAGGAAGTCGCCTGCCGCGCGACAAGCGGCCAGCAAAACCTCAAACAACAATCAGAGCCAAATCAGCCTTTAGCGCTTATCCAGCAAGCGCCACCTGCTCACATTGCTGAAAAAAACTTTCTACCCCCACGCACAGAGCAAGCAGGCACAGGGTCTCGCCACCTACCCCTTCTGCCCGTGCCGAGGCGCGCAGAGCGCAGGGTGGGCCGATGCGCCGTAGGACGCATCGGCTTCGTGACCTGACTGGCCGCAGCTGTTTGAACGGAGCGGCATAGCCGCGCAGTGAGTTCTGCGGCCCTACCCTGGGATCGAGCACAGAGGCTGCCCGCTTGGGTTTTGCGTAGCAAAGCCCAAAGGGGCACGGGTAGAGGTGTGCACTTCTTTTGCTTACTTTTCTTGTGCAAGCAAGAAAAGTAAGTCGCCTGCCGCGCGACAAGCGGCCAGCAAAATCTCAAACAACAATCAGCATCAAATCAGCCTCTAGCGCTGATGTAGCAAGCGCCACCTGCTCACATGGTTGAAAAGAACTTTCCACCCCCACACACAGCGCATGCAGGCACGGGGTTCCGCCTCTCACCCCTTCGACCTGTGCCGAGGCGCCGCAGGAGCGCAGTGAGTTCTGCGGCCCCACCCTGGGACCGAGCACCGCAGGTTGCCCGGAGCGCAGCGCAGGGTCACGGGCAGCAGGGCGCGCTTCTTTTGCTTACTTTGCTTGCACGAGCAAGAAAAGGAAGTCGCCTGCCGCGCGACAAGCGGCCGGCAAAAGCCAAAACAGCAACCAGCACCAAATCAGCCTCTAGCGCTTATCCAGCAAGCGCTACATGCTCCTCTTTTCAAGCCACCCCCAAAACCCTGCTCGCCAACAGGGCGCCCACCTCACAACTGGCCGAATGCTGGGCATGCATCGGTATGATATTGATAAATCCTTATCAATAAACCGTGAAAAACTTCTCTGCTTCTGCGCCCAGTGCGCTGGCTGGCGCTGGCCGGCTGCAATCCATCGATGCGCTGCGTGGCCTGGTCATGCTGTTCATGCTGCTGGACCATGTCCGCGAAACCTTTTACCTGCACCTGCAGGTGCCCGACCCGATGGTGGTGGCCGACACGCCGCCGGGCCTGTTTGTCCCGCGCATGCTGGCGCACCTGTGCGCGCCGGTGTTTGTGTTCCTGACGGGGCTGAGTGCCTACCTGTACGCCAGCCGCCATGCCGATGCCGGGCAGGCGCGGGCGGCGGCCTCGGGTTTTCTGTGGCGGCGCGGCCTGTTCCTGGTGCTGCTGGAAGTGACGGTGATCAACTTCGCCTGGACCTTCCAGTTTCCGCCGGCCAAGGTGTTCCTGCAGGTGATCTGGGCGATCGGTCTGTCCATGCTGGCGCTGTCGATGCTGGTGTGGCTGCCGCGCCGGGCCTTGCTGGTGCTGGGCGTGGTGCTGGTGGCGGGGCACAACCTGCTGGACGGCCTGCATTTCCCCGCCGGCCATCTGCTGCATGCGCCCTGGGCCATCCTGCATGACCGGGGCTGGCTGGAGCTGGCCGGGGTGCAGCTGCGCACCTCCTACCCGGTGCTGCCCTGGGTGGGCGTGATCGCCCTGGGCTATGGCATCGGCCCCTGGTTTGGCCAGGCCTGCGATGCAGCGCGGCGCCGGCAGTTGCTGCTGGTGGCGGGGGTGGCCAGCCTGCTGGGCTTTGCGCTGCTGCGCACGCTGAATGTCTATGGCGATGCGCCCTGGCAGGCGGGGGCGACCACGCTGCACACGGTCATGGCCTGGTTCAACGTGACCAAGTACCCGCCGTCGCTGCTGTTCCTGCTGCTGACGCTGGGCGTGGGCCTGCTGCTGCTGCGCGGGTTCGAGGCGCGGGCCGGTGCCCGCTGGCTGGCGCCGCTGGCCACGCTGGGGGCGGCGCCCATGTTCTTCTATGTGCTGCACCTGTATGTGCTGAAGTGCATGTACCTGGCGGCGGTGGCGGCCTGGGGCACCAACCAGGGCCAGTTGTTCGGGCTGGACCGCCTGCTGTGGCTGTGGGTGATCTCGGCCCTGCTGGCCGTGGCCCTGTACCCGGCCGTGCGCTGGTTTGCCGCGCTCAAGCAGCGCCGGCGCGACCTGACCTGGCTCAAGTACCTGTAGGCCACCGTCGGAGGGGCCACGGCGGCACAATACCGCTTCCTTGAGAAGCCGCCCCCGCCGCCATGAACTCCTCCATGCAACGATCCACCAAGCAGCGCACCGCCATCCAGCAGGCCATGACGCAGGCCGACCGGCCGCTGGCGCCGCAGGAGGTGCTGGAGCTGGCGCAGGCCACGCTGCCGGGCCTGGGGATTGCCACGGTGTACCGCGCGCTCAAGGCCATGGCCGAGGAGGGCCTGCTGCGCGAGGTGCACCTGCCCGGGCGCAGCCCCATGTACGAGGTGGCCCACCACGGCCACCACCACCACTTCCAGTGCCGCGTCTGTGCGCGCGTGTTCGACGTGCATGCCTGCCCCGGCGATCTGGCCAGCCTGGCGCCCCCGGGCTTCGAGGTGGACAGCCACGAAATCACGCTCTACGGCCGCTGCAGCGACTGCGCGGCGCAGCCGGCCTGAGGGGGCACACCGCGTGACGATGTCCCCTGCCAGCGCGGCCTTTGTCGTCGGGATCGACCTGGGCACCAGCCACACCGTGGTCGCCAGCGTGCCCGTGCGCGGCACGGCGGCCGACATCGCCCTGTTGAACCTCCCGCAGCGCAGCGCGGCGGGCGAGGTCGTGGCCCAGCCCCTGCTGCCCTCGGTGCGCTACCAAGCCACCCCGGGTGAGCTGGGCGAGGCCTGGCAGCAGCCCTGGCCGCCGCAGGGTGCCTCGGCCGCCGCACCGGCCGTCATCGGTCGCTGGGCGCGCGAGCTGGGCGCGGCCGTGCCCGGGCGGCTGGTGGCCAGCGCCAAAAGCTGGCTGTCGCACACCGGGGTGGACCGCACGGCGCCCATCCTGCCCTGGGGCGCGGGCGACGAGGTGGTCAAGGTCTCGCCACTGGCGGCCTCGGCCTCGTACCTGGCCCATGTGCGCGCCGCCTGGGACCAGGCCCACCCGCAGGCCCCGCTGGCGCAGCAAAGCGTGGTGCTGACGGTGCCCGCCTCGTTCGACGAGGGCGCGCGCGCGCTGACGCTGGAGGCCGCGCAGCTGGCCGGCCTGCCGCAGGTGCAGCTGCTCGAAGAACCCAAGGCCGCCTTCCACGACTGGCTGCTGCTGCAGGGCCCGCAACTGGCCGCACAGCTGGCCGACAGCCGCCTGGTGCTGGTGGTGGACGTGGGCGGCGGCACCACCGACCTGACCCTGATCCGGGTCGAGCCTGCGGCCGACGGCGGCCTGCCCCTGCTCACGCGCACGGCCGTGGGCGAGCACCTGATGCTGGGCGGCGACAACATGGACCTGGCCCTGGCCCACCAGCTGGAGGCCGCGTTGGCCGGCGCCGGCCAGCGCCTGCCCGCGCAGCGCTTTGCCCAGCTGGTGCAGCGCTGCCGCGTGGCCAAGGAACAGCTGCTGGCCGCCGGGGCGCCCGAACAGGTGCGCATCACCCTGCTGGGCGGCGGCAGCCAGCTGCTGGCCCAGGCGCAGTCCGCCACGCTCACGCGCGCCCAGGTGCAGCAGTGGGTGGTGGAAGGCTTTCTGCCACCCGCGCCGATCGATGCGGTGCCCGCCCGGCGCCAGGGCGCGCTGCGCGGCTTTGGCCTGCCGTACCCGGCCGATGCCGCCATCAGCCGCCACCTGGCGCAGTTCCTGCGCCAGCACGCCGACGGCGCGCTGCCCGACACCGTGCTGCTCAACGGCGGTGTGTTCCACGCCCATGCGCTGGTGCAGCGGCTGACGCAGTTGCTGGACGGCTGGCGCGGCCGCCCGGTGCGCGTGCTGCACAACCCGCACCCCGACTGGGCCGTGGCGCGCGGCGCAGCGGCCTATGGGCTGGGCCTGCAAGCGCTACCGCCAGCGCAGGCATCTGTATCCAATCAGCCTCTGGCGCATAGCCAGCGCGCGCCTGTAGCTATCAAAACCATGCCGCGCATCGGCGGTGGCTCGGCGCGCAGCTACTGGCTGCTGCTGCCGGGGGCGCCCGGCGCTGCCCCGCAGGCCCTGTGCCTGCTGCCCAAGGGCACGGAAGAGGGCGTGCGCCTGGTGCTGTCGGGGCGGCGCTTTGCGCTCAAGCTGGGCCAGGCCGTGCGCTTCAACCTGCTGGCGCACAGCCACAGCCAGCCCGTGGCGCAGGCCGGGCAGATCACCGCAGTGACCGGCGACGGCTGGGTGGAGCTGCCGCCCATCGCCACCGTGCTGCCCGCCCCTGAAGGCCGGGCCCAGGCCCAGGTGGAAGTACAGTTGCAAGCCCGCATGACCGAGGTTGGCACGCTGGAGGTGCGCTGCCTGCGCGTGCAGGACGGCGTGGCCGACGCGGCCCAGTCCTGGCTGCTGCCCTTCAACACCCGCGGGGCGGTGGCACCATCGGAAACCATAGCGGTCAGCGCAGATACAGCCAGCGCAGAAGGCCAAAAAGGCTTGAAACCCCTGGCCACGCAGCTGCCGGCCGCCGTGGCCCTGATCGACCGCATCTTTGGCACCCAGGCCCAGGACGTGAGCGCCAAGGACGTGCGCCAGCTGCGCCCGGCCCTGGAAAAGCTGCTGGGCCCGCGCGACAGCTGGGAGCTGGGTCTGCTGCGCGCCCTGTTCGACGCCCTGCTGGCGCGCGCCAAGCGCCGCCGCCGCACGGCCGACCATGAGCGCGTGTGGCTGAACCTGGCCGGCTGGTGCCTGCGCCCCGGCGTCGGTGCCGAGCTGGACGCCTGGCGCATCAGCCAGGTCTGGGCCTTGTACGCCGCCGGCCTGGGCCACGCCAGGGACCCGGCCAACTGGACGGAGTGGTGGGTGTTCTGGCGCCGCGTGGCCGCGGGCCTGGACGAAGCCCAGCAGATGCAGGTGCTGGAGGCCGTGGCCGCCGCCATGCAAAAGACGGTGCAGCAGGCGACGCAGCGCAACGGCGGCAAGAGCAGCCACGGCAGCTACGACGACATGCTGCGCCTGCTGGCAGCCATGGAGGCCGTGCCCTGGCAGTACCGCCAGGAGATGGGCCAGTGGATGCTGCAGCGCCTGCAGCGCCCGGATGCCTCGCCCCAGACCTGGTGGGCCATCGGCCGCCTGGCGGCGCGGCAATCCCTGGCGGCGAATGCCCATCTGGTGATGCCGCCCGAGGCCGCGCAGGAGTTCCTGGACGCCACGCTGGCCCAGGACTGGCGCAAGCACGAAACGGCGATGTTTGCCGCGGTGCAAATGGCCCGCATGACCGGCGACCGCGCGCGCGATTTGCCCGATGCCGTGCGCGCCCAGGTGCTGGACAAGATGCGCGCCGCCGGAGCGCCCGCGCGCTGGCTGGCGCTGGTGGACAGCGTGGTGACCATGGATGCCGAAGACCAGCGGCGCAGCCTGGGCGACAGCCTGCCGCCGGGGCTGGTGCTGCTGTGAGGGCCTGTGTGGCCGGCCTGCCGCGGTGCCTAGAATCCACAGATCACCACTGACACAACACGGGAGACACCATGGGATTGCTGGACGGCATGCTGGGCAACGCATCGAAGATCGATGCGCACAAGATCCAGGCGGAATTCGCGCAGATCCTGGCACCGGGCGAACGGGTCGAGCACGCCTACCAGCTGATCCGCGACTACTTCGTCTTCACCGACAAGCGCCTGGTGCTGGTCGACAAGCAGGGCATCACCGGCAGCAAGGTCGAATACCACTCGCTGCCGTACAAAAGCATCACCCATTTCAGCATTGAGACCGCCGGCACCTTCGACCTGGATGCCGAGCTGAAGATCTGGGTGTCCGGCACGGCGGCGCCGTTCCAGAAGCAGTTCAACAAGAAGCTGAGCATCTACGAAGTCCAGGCCGTGCTGGCCAGCTACGTGCTGAAGTGAGGCAGCCCGGGCATGCCGTGGGCTGACGGCAGGCTGGCCCCCGGGGCTTGCCAGGGGGCACCACCGGCGCTGCCGTCTCTATGCTGCGGGGCAGGGCGCGGCCTCCCCGGCACAGGGGGCGCCGCGCCGACCGGTCGCGCGCGCCCGCACCCCTGCAGCGCGCGGCCGGCTTGCCCGCCACAAGCCGCAAGTCCCCCTGCTGTTTGCATTCATGGACGAACTTGGTACTGCGATGTCTTTGCCCACTTTTCTTTCCCGCCGCCAGGCCGTGATGGCCACCACCACCGCGCTGCTGTCGCTGTCCGGCACCGCCGCCCTGGCCCAGGCCAGCTGGCCCACCAAACCCATCACCTTCGTGGTACCCCAGGCCCCCGGCGGGGCCAATGACGTGATTGCCCGGGCCGTGGCGCAGGGCCTGGGCACCAGCCTGGGCGAGCCCGTGGTGGTGGAAAACCGCCCCGGTGCCAACGGCAACCTGGGCACCGGCCAGGTGGCGCGCAGCGCGGCCGACGGCTACACCTTTCTGGTGACGGCGCAGAGCGCTTACACCATCAATCCGGCGCTCTACAGCAAGCTACCGTTCGATCCGATCAAGGACTTCACGCCGGTGATGCAGCTGGCCGTGGCGCCGTACCTGCTGGTGGTCAACCCGAACTTCCCGGCCAAGAGCCTGGACGAGCTGGTGGCCTATGCCAAGGCCCACCCGGGCAAGGTGGAATACGCCTCGGCCGGCAACGGCACGCTGAACCACCTGCTGGGCGAGATGCTGAAGAAGCAAAAAGGCCTGAATCTGTTGCATGTGCCCTACAAGGGCGCCTCGGCCGCCGCCACCGATGTGGTGGCCGGCCAGCTGCCCATGACCTTTGGCAGCTTTCCGGGCGTGATGCCCTTCGTCACCAGCGGCAAGCTGCGCGTGCTGGGCGTGGCGGCGGACCAGCCCACCTCGCTGGCGTCCGACATTCCCGTGCTGGGCAAGGGCCTGGCGGTGACCAGCTGGTACGGGCTGTTCGCCCCGGCCGGCACGCCGCAGCCGATCGTGGACAAGCTGTACCAGGCCGTCCAGGCGGTGCTGGCCAAGCCCGAGATGGCGGAGCGCTTCAAGACCCTGGGCGCCGAGCGCGTGGACTCCAACCCGCAGAGCTTCAAGGCCATGCTGCCGGGCGAGCTGGCGCACTGGAAGCAGGTGGTCCAGGACTCGGGCGCGCACATTGATTGAAGTGATTGAAGCGCCGCCGCCAGCGGCGCGCTGAGCGGCGACCATCGCGGTTTTTCCTCGCCGGCCGCTGTGCGTCCGGCCGACTGCGCCTTGCCGTGATGCCGTCCTCTGCTGCCCCTGCCTGCCCCCGCTCCCGCCCGCTCCTCGACCTCCTGGCCCTGGCCGTCATCGCCGTGGGCCTGGCCTCGCGCCGGGGCTATCTGCCCTTGCCCGCCGTGTGGGGCAACTACCCCGGCGATGCGCTCTGGGCCTGGGTGGTGCTGCTGTGCGTGGCCTGGGTGCGGCCCGCCATCGCGCCCGGGCGGCTGGTGGTGGTGTCGCTGGCCATCGCCTTCGCGGTCGAGTTGCTGCAGCTCTACCAGGCACCCTGGATGCAGGCGCTGCGTGCCCACCCGCTGGCCTATCTGGTGCTGGGCAATGGCTTTGATCCGCTGGACCTGCTGGCCTATGTTATCGGTATTGCCGGTGCTGCGGTGGTGGATGGGCTGTGGTGGCGAACGCTCCATCGCACACCAGGAGTGAATGGTGGGTGATACCGGTGAGGGGCGCCACCGGCGCGCGTGGGTGCTGTGCGCGCTGCTGGGGATCACGGGGCTGTCCGGCGCGCAGGCGGCCGCATCGGCCTCGCAACTGCGTTGCGGCTGGTGGCAGAACCCGACCCCGGGGAATGCCTGGCTGCACGACCGCCATGGTCGCTGGACCGTGGGCAGCCAGGGCGGCGCCCAGGCCGAGGGCGACTGGCCCAGCTTCACCGAGGCGCAATGGGTGCGCACCCATGGTTACTACGGCCATGGCTGCGCCTGTGTGCGCGTGGTGGCCGATGCGCGCACCCAGCGGGTGACGCACATCCTCTCGGCCACGGCGAAACCGCTGGCCGCCTGCCGCCAGGACCGCCACCTGCGGGAGCCATCGCGGCCCGAGTGACGCGGCAGTGCCACCGTGCGCAGGAGGCACGGGTGGACCGCACTGCCAGGCAGCCACAGGCCGGCACCAATACCTCTAGGACCGCGTGCGCAGGCGGTGCCGCCCGTCATCGGCGGCCTGGGGCATGGCGGTGCCAAGGTGGCCGTCGCAGTCCCGGGCCAGTTCATGGATGGCCATGTGAACACGGAATGTTGGTGGTGAAAAATGCCTTAGGCGCTTGTAGGTTATGCGCTGATTGCTATTTTTTGCGGAGTACTTGTCCGCGGGTGCAGATTGCTGAACAGCGTGCGGTAGGACAGGCGTGGCCGACCGCCACCGCGCGGGCGCATCTGCACCGGCACGGCTCCCACACCCCGCGGGGGCATGCGCACCACGGTGGCAGGGCAGTGCGGCAGCGGACACACAGGGCTTCCCTGGGGCGCCCCGCGGATGGCCCTGGTGCCCGCTCGGTGCGTGACAGGCCCTGCGGGCCGCAGCGGTTATCGTAGAGCCCTATCACGGTGCGCAGTCTGCGCCAGGGAGACGGGGGAGGCTCTGCCAAGAAACCATCGCGCGGGCGATGGCCGGCGGTGCTCTGCCGGGCCTGGGCACGCAGGCGTGCGCACGGGCCTGCGGGCCGTTTGTATCCACCGCCTTCGAAGGAGTTTCATGCCCACCCCCAACCTATTCAAGCGCGCCTTGCAGGCGGGCCAGCCGCAGATCGGCCTGTGGTCCACCTTGCCGTCGCCCTATGTCAGCGAGCTGCTGGCGGGCAGCGGTTTCGACTGGCTGCTGCTGGACACCGAGCACACGCCCACCGATGTGCCGCAGATGGTGCAGCAGCTGCAGGCCGTGGGCGCGGCCCAGGCGCGCACCGGCTGCACGCCCACGCAGGCCGTGGTGCGCCCGGCCTGGAACGACAAGGTGATGATCAAGCGCTACCTGGACATCGGCGCGCAGACGCTGTTGCTGCCCTTTGTGCAGAACGCCGACGAGGCCCGGGCCGCGGTGCAGGCCGTGCGCTACGCCCCCGATGGCGTGCGCGGCATGGGCGGCAGCATGCGCGCCTCCAACTTCGGGCGCGATGCCGAGTACGTGCGCCGCGCGCACGAGGAAATCTGCCTGCTGGTGCAGGTGGAAACGCGCGAGGCCCTGGTCAACCTGGAGGAGATCGCCCAGGTCGACGGCGTGGACGGCGTCTTCATCGGCCCGGCGGACCTGTCGGCCAGCCTGGGCTATGCCGGGCATTCCACGCACCCGGACATGACCTTCATCATCGACGACGCGCTGCAGCGTATCCGTGGCTGCGGCAAAGCGCCAGGCATCCTGGTGACCCAGCCCGAGCGCGTGCAGACCTGCCTGCACCAGGGCGCGCTGTTCGTGGCCGTGGGCATGGACATGCTGCTGCTGCGCCAAGGGGCGGATGCGCTGGCCCAGCGCTTCAAGCCCGGCCACATCCACACGGGCGCCAGTGTTTCCATGTATTGAGGCGCTGGGCCGGCTTCCTACAATGGGCCGCGCGGTTTTGCCCCGTGGCGCAACATGGAAAACAGAAGCAGGCCGCGCTCTGATTGTTTGGCTTTGCGGTATGTTTGTGCTTCTGATCCTTGATTGGCCAGCGCAAGCAGCTATCAAAACCTTGGCGGCCTGCGCACGGTGCGGGGGCCGACTTTTCTTCTCCCAGGCTGAGTACCCACCATGTCCCCTGCTTACCCCGACACCCAGTTGCTGATTGATGGCCAGTGGCAAGACGCTGCTGGCGGCAAGAAGATTCCCGTGCACAACCCGGCCACGGGCGCCGTCATCGGCCATGTGGCCCATGCCAGCAAGGCCGATCTGGACCGCGCGCTGGCCGCCGCGGCCAAGGGCTTTGCGATCTGGAAGCACACCAGCGCCCACGACCGCCAGGCCGCGATGCGCCGTGCGGCGGCGCTGCTCAAGGAGCGCGCCGACACCATCGCCGCGCTGCTGACGCAGGAGCAGGGCAAGCCCCTGGCCGAAGCCAAGGGCGAGGTGCTGGCCGGTGTGGGCATCATCGAATGGTTTGCCGACGAGGCCCTGCGCCTGTACGGCCGCATCGTGCCCGCGCGCCGGGGCGATGTGCAGCAGCTGGTGATCAAGGAGCCCGTGGGCCCCGTGGCGGCCTTCACGCCCTGGAACTTCCCGGTCAACCAGATCGTGCGCAAGATCAGCGCCGCGCTGGCCACGGGCTGCTCCTTCCTGTGCAAGGCGCCCGAGGAAACCCCGGCCTCGCCGGCCGCGCTGTTCCAGTGCTTTGTGGATGCGGGCGTGCCCGCCGGCGTGATCGGCCTGGTGTATGGCGATCCGCACGAAATCTCCAGCTACCTGATTCCCCACCCCGTGATCCGCAAGATCACCTTCACCGGCTCCACCCCCGTGGGCAAGCAGCTGGCGGCCCTGGCCGGCGCGCACATGAAGCGCTGCACCATGGAGCTGGGCGGCCACGCCCCCGTGATCGTGGCCGAGGACGCGGACGTGGAGCTGGCCGTGAAATCCGCCGGTGCCGCCAAGCTGCGCAACGCCGGCCAGGTCTGCATCTCGCCCACGCGCTTTTTGGTGCACCAGAGCCTGCAACAGCAATTCACCGAGCAGGTCGTGGCGTACTTTGCATCTATCAAGGTGGGCAACGGCCTGGAGGCCGACAGCAAGATGGGCCCCCTGGCCAACCCGCGCCGCGTGACCGCCATGCAGTCGCTGGTGGCGAACGCCCAGGACAAGGGTGCCAAGCTGCTGATGGGCGGCCAGACGCTGGGCGATGCGGGCAACTTCTACGCCCCCACCATCCTGGCCGACGTGCCGCTGGATGCCGAGGTGTTCAACAACGAACCCTTCGGCCCCATGATCGCCATGCGCAGCTTCGATAAGCTGGAAGAGGCGATTGCCGAGGCCAACCGCCTGCCCTATGGCCTGGCAGCCTATGCCTTCACCGCCTCGCTGAAGAACGCGCACCTGCTGAGCCAGCACGTCGAGTCCGGCATGCTGTGGATCAACCAGCCGGCCGTAGCCTCGGCCGAAATGCCGTTTGGTGGCGTGAAGGATTCGGGCTATGGCTCCGAGGGCGGCACCGAGGCGCTGGAGGCCTACCTGATCCCCAAGGCCGTTTCGATCGCCATGGTCTGAGCCGCGCTGCGCACCCGTTCCCAGGCCTCCCCCGGGCGGCCTTTTCCTTTTCTTTGCGCCTGCGCCGCGTGCGCGGTCACCGTGCGGTCCAGGCTGCGGCGCTGCGCGTTGAAAAGAACTTTTCAGTGCGCGCCAACCGACCAGCGCGACCGCGTGGGCACACAGCCCGGTGCTGGGCAGTCCTACACGCCGGGCGCAGCAACTGGTGCAAGATGGGGGCATGGCCGGGCACTGCCCGGCTGCAAAGGCTTTTTCCCATCACAACATGGAGGATGCGATGACCACGTTGACCCCTGGTGAATCCCAACCCGGCTTTACCGAACTGTTTGCCCAGTTGGGCCTGCCCAACGATGAAGCCAGCATCCAGCAGTTCATCCGCCAGCACCACCCCCTGGCCGATGACCTGCTGCTGCACGATGCGCCGTTCTGGAGTCCCCAGCAGGCGCAGATGCTCAAGGAGAAGATCCGCTGCGATGACGACTGGGCCATCGTGGTGGACCAGCTGAGCCTGGCCCTGCGCAAGGCGCCGGAGCTGCACAAGTAGGCAGCCTGCGCCCGCACCACCTCCAGGGCCGCGTTGCGGCCCTGGGTTTTTGGCGGTGTCATTCGGGTGTCGTGGTGATGGGCGGGTGCAGCGCTATGTTTGGGTTTAGGTGCCTCAACAAAGATGGTCGCCCCGTCCGGCGGTGCGACCGCGTGCGTGCCGTGGGACCAGGTCAAGGCCCGGTCAGGCCAGCCACTGCGTGAACAGCAGGCCCGCGCCCAGCAGCCAGGCAAACAGCAGGGCCGCCAGCAGCAGCGGCTTGACCCCCGCGGCCCGCACGGCCTGCACATGGGTGGTCAGGCCCAGGGCGGCCATGGCCACGGCCAGCAGCAGGTTGTCCAGCTGCACCCCCCATTCCACCAGCGGCCGGGGCAGCACACCCAGCGAGTGGATGCCGGCCACCACCACAAAGCCCAGCGCAAACCAGGGCAGGCGGATGCCGCCCAGGCCCGTGGCCTGCGCCGTGCCGTCCTGGCGGTCCTCCCGGGCCTGCCACAGCGCCAGCAGCAGCAGGAAGGGCGCCAGCATCATCACCCGCACCATCTTGGCGATCACGGCGGTGCTGGTGGCCTCGGGGCTGATGGCCGCGCCCGCGGCCACCACCTGGGCCACCTCGTGCACGGTGGCGCCCACGTACAGGCCGTAGCGCTGCGCGTCCATGGCAATCCAGCCGTGGTCGGCGTTCCACTGGTACAGCGCCGGGTACAGGAACATGCCCACGGTGCCGAACACCACCACGGTGGCGATGGCCACGGCCACATCCTGGGCGCGGCCCTTGGCGACCGGGGCCGTGGCCAGCACGGCCGCCGCGCCGCAGATGGAGCTGCCCGCACCGATCAGCAGGCTGGTGCGCCGGTCCAGGCCCAGCAGGCGTTGGCCCAGCAGGCAGGCCAGGCCAAAGGTGCTGGCCAGCACCAGGGCATCCAGCGCAATGCCGCTCCAGCCGACCTGGGCGATGTCCTGGAAGGTCAGGCGCAGGCCGTACAGCACGATGCCGGCGCGCAGCAACTGCTGTTTGGCCAGGCCCACGCCGGGGCCACTGGCGGTGGCCAGGCGCGGGTAGACGGTGTTGCCCAGCAGCAGGCCCAGCACGATGGCCAGGGTGAGGGCGCTGAGCCCGTGCGCGGCCGCCCAGGGCTGGGCCGCCAGCCCCAGGGCCAGCAGGGCGATGGCGGTGCTCAGCAGCAGGCCGGGGGCGGTGCCGCGCAGCCACTGCAGGGGGGTATCGAGGGAAAAGGTAGAAGGTAGCGTGTTCATGACCGGGCTGGCGCAGGGGACAGTGGCGCCGAGCTGGGGATCACTTTAGATAGTTTGGTTATATTTGTATAACGAATAGTTTTTCTTGAATCTACCTGTCAAACAGGTTGAAGAAGGGATGCCCCCGCATGTTGCACCTGACCTTGCGCCAACTCGACATCTTCAGCGCCGTGGCCCGCCACGGCTCGACGGTGGCCGCCGCGGAGGCCGTGGGCCTGTCGCAGTCGGCGACCAGCGCTGCGCTGCAGCAGCTGGAGACCGGGCTGGGCGTGCAGCTGTTCGAGCGCGTGGGGCGGCACCTGGTGCTCAACGATGCCGGGCGTGCCCTGCTGCCGCAGGCGCAGTCGCTGCTGGAGCAGGCGCGCGGCATTGAGCAGGCGTTTGGCCCGCACGGCCCGGGCCTGCCGGTGCGCCTGCGCGTGGCGGCCAGCACCACGGTGGGCAGTTATGTGCTGCCCAGCGTGCTGGCGGCGCTGGCGCGCAGCCACCCGCACATCAGCGTGGATGTGCGCATCGGCAACACGCGCGAGGTGGCGCAGGCCGTGGAGGCGCTGGAGGTGGACGTGGGCCTGATCGAGGGCAGCAGCCACTGGGCGGGCCTGGCGGTGCAGCGCTGGATGCAGGACGAACTGGTGATCGTGGCGGCGCCGCAGGACCCGCTGTGCCAGGCCGCGCGCGACAAGCCCCTGGGCGTGGCCGTGCTGCGCCAGGCGCGCTGGCTGCTGCGCGAAGAGGGCTCGGGCACGCGCGAAATGGTCGAGCACGCGCTGCTGCCGCGCCTGCAGCAGCTGCCGGCGGCGGCGGTGCTGGGCAGCTCGGAGGCGATTGCCCGCTGCGTGGCCCAGGGCCTGGGCATCAGTTGCCTGCCGCGGGTGCTGGTGCAGGCCATGCTGGACGATGGCAGCCTGGTGGTGCTGCCCACGGCCTTGCCGCGCATGGAGCGGCATTTCTCCATCGTGCAGCGCGCGGGCAAGCATGCCTCGCCCGCGCTACAGGCCTTCACCCAGGCCTGCGCCGCGCATGCGCGGGCGCTGCAGCCCTGACGGCCCATCTTTCAAAAGCGCAGCGGCTGGCGCTGGAATGCATTGGCTCTCAAGGTGATTTCATTCTGAAAACACCGCCCAATCTGCGCTTCCAGCTCTCTTTTTTTTACTTCAACGGAATCGGTGTGCTGCGCGGCACGGGCACAGCAGTGACGCTGTTTTGCGGCGAGCCTTCGATCACGCGGTCCGAGTAGGTCATGTAGACCAGGGTGTTGCGCGTGCTGTCCACCATGCGCACCACGCGCAGGCGCTTGAACAGCAGCGAGGTGCGCTCGGTGAACACCTCTTCCTGCTGGCGCAGCGGTGCCGGGATGCTGATGGTGCCCGTGGCATGGCAGCTGATGGAGGCTTCCGAGCGGTCCTCGGCCAAGCCCAGGCCGCCCTTGATGCCGCCGGTCTTGGCCCGCGACACGTAGCAGGTCACGCCCGGCACCTTGGGGTCGTCGTAGGCGTCGACCACGATCTTGTGGTCCGGGCCCAGCAGCTTGAACACCGTGTCCACGGAGCCGATGGTTTGCGCCTCGGCCAGCGCCTGCCCGCAGCCCAGCAGCAGGGCGCAGGCCATCCAGAGTCGTTGAGTTTTCGGTTGCATGGCTGCAAGCATACGGGCTGCGGGCCTGCAGGGGGGGCGCCGGCATGCACGACCTGCCAGGGGTGTCTTGTATACAAGCGGCCGCATGCGGAGCGCTGGCGCGCGACAATGCCGTCCCTTTGGCATGCGCGTGCCCCCGTTCCTGGGGCCGGCAGCGCGTGGCCTGCCGTCTGCAGGCCGCAGGCCGCTTTGGACCCGTGATCTTCCCTATGTCTTCTTCTTCGATGGCGCCGCCCTCCGTGCTGGCAGCGCCCGCTTTGCTATTGATGGCCGTGGCCTGCGGCCTGTGTGCCGGTGGCAACTACTACAACCAGGCCTTGCTGCATTCGATTGCGCTGCACTTCGGCGTCGACCAGGCCGCCGCCGGCCTGTCGGTGACCGTGGCGCAGGTGGCCTATGCCGTGGGCCTGTTGTGCATCACCCCGCTGGGTGACAAGCTGGAGCGCCGCCGCATGGCCGTGGTGCTGATGCTGCTGGCCGCCGTGGGCCATGCCCTGGTGGGTTGGTCCGGCAGCTTTGCCATGTTCATGCTGGGCACGCTGGTGGCCGGCCTGTTCTCGGTCGCGGCCCAGGTGCTGGTGCCCATGGCGGCGGCACTGGCCGCGCCCGGGCATGCGGGGCACAATGTGGGCCTGGTGCTCAGCGGCTTGCTGGTGGGCATCTTGCTGTCGCGCAGCGTGGCCGGTGGCCTGTCCACCCTGGGTGGCTGGAGCCTGGTGTACCAGGTCACGGCCGTGGCCATGGCCGTGATGGCGCTGTGCATGCGCCGCGTGCTGCCCACCTCGCGCCACCCCCAGCCCCTGCCGTATGCGCAGGTGCTGGCCTCGATGGGGCATCTGTTGCGCACCCAGCCGGCACTGCGCCAGCGCACCCTGGCCAGTGCGCTGGCCTTTGCCGCGGTCAGCGTGATGTTCGCCACCATGGCCCTGGTGCTGTCCAGTGCGCCCTTGCAACTCAGCGATGCGCAGATCGGCCTGGTCGGCCTGGCGGGGGTGACCGGGGCCCTGATCGCCAACCTGGCGGGCAGCTGGGCCGACCAGGACAAAAGCCATGTGCTGCTGCGCCTGGGCGCGGCGCTGCTGCTGCTGTCCTGGCTGCCGCTGTGGTGGGGGCAGGCCAGCGTGGCCTGGTTTGTGGTGGGCGTGCTGCTGATGGACCTGGGCCTGCAGGCCATCAACGTGACCAACCAGTCCAGCGTGGCCAGCCTGCTGCCCGAGGCCCGCAGCCGCATGAATGCGGTCTACATGACCGGCTATTTCGCCGGCGCCTCGGCCGGCTCGGCCCTGGGCGTGTGGGCCTGGAACCTGGCCGGCTGGCAGGGCGCTTGCAGCGTGGGCGCCGGGCTGGCCGCCCTGGCGGGCCTCAGCGTCTGGCGTGGTGTGCGTTGGAGCCAGCGCCAGGCACTGGGTCAGGCCCAGGCCGCCTGAGGGCTGCAGCGGCCCGCACGACTGGCCCCAGGGCCGCTGCGGTCAAGCGTGAGCGTGTCGGGTGGTCATGGGGCCTGGACCAGGTTGGGCACTGCCACGTGCTCGATCCGGTTGCGGCCGTGGTGCTTGGCGGCGTACAGCTGCTGGTCCACCGCATGCAGGAAGTCGGTGTGCAGGGCCGCTTCGTCGGGCACCACCGTGCCCGCACCGATGCTGACGGTCACGCGCCGGCTGAAAGGCGACAGCGCGTGCACGATGGCCTTTTTCTCGATCAGGCGCTGGCAGCGCTCGGCCACCTTGTGCGCGGCGTCGGCGTCGGCGCCGGGCAGCAGCACGACAAACTCCTCACCGCCGTAGCGCGCCACCAGGTCCCGTGGGCCGTCCAGGGCCAGGCTCAGCGTCTGGGCGATATCGATCAGGCAGGCATCGCCCTGGATGTGACCATACAAGTCGTTGTACTGCTTGAAGAAGTCCACGTCGAAGAGCAGCACGGACAAGGGTTGCTGCTCGCGCTGCGCCTGCTCCCAGGCCGCTTCGAAGTGGGCGTCGAAGCTGCGGCGGTTGGCGATGTTGGTCAAGCCGTCCTTGAAGGACAGGACCTCCAGCTCCTTTTGCAGGCTCAGCAGTTTTTCCTCGGTCTTCTTGCGTTCGCTGATGTCGAACATGAAGCCGATCAGGGCCTCCACCTCGCCCTGGGGGTTGCGCACCACGTGCACCACGTCGCGGATCCATACATAGCCGTTGTCCTTGGTCAGCGCCCGGTAGTCTGCCTCGTGGTCCACCCCGCACTGGGACTGGGAGACGCAGAAATTCACCACGCGTTCACGGTCTTCCGGGTGCATGCGCATGGCCCAGTCCTCCACGCTGACCCAGCTGTCGACGCTCCAGCCCAGCAGGGCCTCGATCTGCGGACCGATGTAGCTGAACTTCATCGAGGCCCAGTCGATCTTCCAGGGAATCGCCTGCGTCGATTCCAGCAGGGTCTTGTACACGCCGTCGTTGTTTTCGAAATCACCAGCCTTGGACATACTCATTTCCTCTCCTGATCACCACTGCGCTGTGGGTGTGCGATGTAGCAAGTTGTGTGCGCGGTGGCAGAGCATACCGGGATGCGATGACCAGTCTGTAAGTGCTTGCCCGCTGGTTGACTGCAGTGCCAGGGTAGGGGGGGGCGAACTGCGCAAAAAAATGGCCCCTCAGGGAGGAGCCATTCGTTGGAGGCGCATGCCGGTCAGGCCTTGGCCGCCGCTTCCACGTGCTGGCGCAGGTGGGCCAGGGCTTCTTCCACCTGGTCGACCAGCACCAGGCACAGGTCACCGGGTTGCAGGCGCGCCAGCGCATGGTCGATGGCCAGGAACTCGCCGTGGATCTCCGTGCTGTAGCTGGTGCGGGAGGCTCCCACCAGGCCCTGCTTGAGCAGGGCCAGCACTTCGCCGTCTTCACGGCCGCGCTGGCAGGCATCCTGGTACAGGATCACGTCGTCGAAGGCGGCGCCCAGGATGCGGGTCTGCTCCACGATGTCCTGATCGCGGCGGTCGCCGGCGCCGCTGATCACCACACTGCGGCGCTGCGCCGGCATGCTGGACACGGCCTGGGTCAGCGCGCGGATGGCGTCGGGGTTGTGACCGTAGTCGGCAATGATGGTGGCGCCGCGGTAGTCCATCACATTGAAGCGGCCGGGGGCGTTGGCGCTGTCGTTGTGGAAGCTGGCCAGGCCGCGGCGGATGGTGTCCCAGGGCAGGTCGGCGGCCCAGGCGGCACCGATGGAGGCCATGGCGTTGTCGACCTGGAAGCCGATGCTGCCGTTGCGCGTCAGCGGGATCTCGGCCAGTGCCAGGGTTTCCTTGAAGGCCCCTTCGGCGCAGACGATGTGCTCGCCTTCCACGTACACCACGCGGTTGCCCTGGGCACGGTGCGTGGCCATGATGGGGTGGTGGCGGTCGGCGCCAAAGTAGATCACCTTGCCCAGGCAGACGTTGGCCATGGGCGCCACGTGCGGGTCGATGGCGTTCAGCACCGCATAACCGTTGGGGGCCACGTTCTGCACGATGACGCGCTTGAGCAGCATCACGTCGTCCACGGTGGTGATGAAGTTCATGCCCAGGTGGTCGCCTTCGCCCACGTTGGTGACCACGGCCACCTGGCAGCGGTCGAAGCCCAGGCCTTCGCGCAGGATGCCGCCGCGCGCGCATTCCAGGATGGCGGCGTCGACCTCGGGGTGGGCCAGCACGTTGCGCGCGCTCTTGGGGCCGGAGCAGTCGCCGCTGTCGATCTGGCGGCCGTTGACGTACACACCGTCGGTGTTGGTCATGCCCACGCGCAGGCCTTGCGTGGCGAAGATGTGCGAGATCAGGCGCGTGGTCGTGGTCTTGCCGTTGGTGCCGGTGACGGCGACCACGGGGATGCGGCCATCCTCGCCGGGGCCGAACAGCAGGTCGACCATGGGGACGCCGACGTTGCGCGGCTTGCCGAACGAGGGCGCCAGGTGCATGCGCAGGCCGGGGGCAGCGTTGACCTCGACGATGCCGCCGTTCTGCTCTTCCAGCGGCTTGAGCATGGTTTCGCAGACCACGTCCACGCCGCAGATGTGCAGGCCCACGCAGGCCGCGGCCTCGATGGCGCGGGCGGCGATCTCGGGGTGCACGTCATCGGTCACGTCGGTGGCGCTGCCACCGGTGGACAGGTTGGCGTTGTTGCGCAGCACCACACGTTGGCCCTGGGCGGGGATGGAGTCGGGGGTCAGTCCTTCGGCGGCGATGCGGCCCAGGGCGATGTCGTCCAGGCGGATCTTGGTCAGCGCCGTGCCGTGGCCGGAGCCGCGGCGGGGGTCCAGGTTGACGAGGTCCACCAGCTCGCGGATGGTGTGCTCGCCATCTCCCAGCACCTGGGGCGGGTCGCGGCGGGCGGCCGCCACCAGCTGGTTGCCGACCACCAGCAGGCGGAAGTCGTGACCGGGCAGGAAGCGCTCGACCATGACCACGGTGCCGAACTCCATGGACGTAGCATAGGCCTTGTCCAGCTGCTCGCGGGTGGTGATGTTGACCGTCACGCCCTTGCCCTGGTTGCCGTCCTGGGGTTTGACCACCACGGGCAGGCCCACTTCCAGCGCCACGGCCCAGGCGTCGTCCACGTCCTTCACGGGGCGGCCCATGGGCACGGGCACGCCGGCGGCGTGCAGCAGGCGCTTGGTCAGGTCCTTGTCCTGGGCGATGGTCTCGGCCACGGAGCTGGTCTGGTCGACTTCGGCCGCCTGGAACTTGCGGGCCTTGGAGCCCCAGCCCAGCTGCACCAGGCTGCCGGCCGTGAGGCGGCGGAAGGGAATGCCACGTGCCAGGGCCGCATTGACCAGCGAGCCGGTCGAGGGGCCGACGCGTTCGTCCTCGTCCAGCTCCTGCAGGGCATGGATGGCGGCCTTGGCGTCGAAGGCAGTGTCGTTCAGCGCGGCCTGGATCAGTTCCTCGGCCAGCGCCATGGCGCGCTTGCCCACGGCTTCCTCGGTGTACTCGACCACCACCTGGAAGGTGCCGGGCTCCACCGTGGCGTGGGTGCGGCTGAAAGTGACCTGGCATCCAGCCTGGGCCTGTAGGGCCAGGCCAGCGGCTTCCAGCACGTGGGCCAGGGACAGGGTGTTGTCCATGCCCTGGGCTTGCAGGCTGCCGATGGCTGGGAAGCGGGCGCGCAGCTTGTCTTCGAAGCCGGCGATGCGGGTGAAGTCGGCTTCGTCGGGCGTGCAGTGCACGACGCATTCGATAGCGGTGTTGCGGCTCCAGATGTTGGGGCCACGCAGGGCACGGGTGCGGGAAATTTCCATGGTCTGTCTTTCCGCTAAATTTGGGTCAAATTGGCATTCAACGTAGATCTAGCAAGCGCTGGTAGCTATCTTTTTAATTACAGAGACTGGTAGTCGAAGGTCTTGATGCCGGCGGCGATCAGATCGGGCGTGATGTCCAGCGCACAGGCCGTAGCGATCGCGGCCAGCAGGGCCGGGGTGTCCGGCTCGAAGCCGTTGACGGGGCGCAGCACCTCCAGGGTGCCCAGCACGCGTTCGGAGGTGCCGTGCACCAGCACCACATCGCTGCCGTTGAGCACCACGGCGCGGCCACCGCCTTCGCGGTGGGTAACGACAAGCGGGTGCTTGGGGTCCTGGGTGTAGAACAGCACTTGGCCGTCGCACAGGCGGGCCAGGTCGGCGGCCGGGGCGTCGTCGGCATTCAGCACGCCGGCGCCGTGGCTCAGCACCACGTCGATCTGGGTGCGCAGCACGCGGGTCATCTGGTCGGCTTCGAGCACGTCGTGGTCGGCCAGGCCTTCAAAACCGTCCAGGTCCGTGACCACGCCAACCTGGCAGCGGTCATAGGCCAGGCCTTCTTCGAGAATGGAGCGTGCCGTGGTCTGGATGACCGCGGCTTCGGCCAGGCGATTGACCAGCAGACGGTGTGCGGCATGCCAGTGGGTGTTGTCGCCCTTTTGCGTCAGGCGGCCTTCCAGGAAGGTGCCTTCGCTGCTGGCCACGCCGGTGCGCTTGCCCGACAGCTGCAGCAGCCAGCCCACCAGGCGGGCAATGAAGGCGTTGTGGCGTGTGCCGGCAATGCCGACCACGGGAATGCGGGCGGCCTGGCCTTCGGTGTCACCGTCGGTGGCGGGGAACAGGTGCTCCACGATGGCCTGGCCCACCGGGCGGGACACGCCCACGCTGGGCTTGAGGTGCATCAGCAGGCCGGGGCCGCCGTTGACTTCCAGGATGGCGCCGCCCTGGGTGTGCAGGGGCTGGCGGATGTCCTGGCAGACCAGGTCCACGCCGGCAATGTCCAGGCCCACGACCTTGGCGGACAGGGCCGCCATGTAGGCGACGTCGGGATGCACCTCATCGGTGCAGTCCACGGTGACCACCTTGGCGCGCGGGTTGTTGCGGCCTTCGGGGTACTCGCCGCGCGAGGCGGCCACGACCTTGTCGCCCACCACCAGCAGGCGGTGCACATGGCCTGGGATGTGGCGCTCGACCATCACGTAGCGGGTCAGCTTGCGTGCCTCGTCATAGGCGGCGCGCACTTCGGCTTCGGTTGTGAGGTTCACGCCCACGCCCTGGCCCTTGTTGGAGTTGTAGGGCTTGACCGTCACGGGCAGGCCCATGTAGTCGGCCTCTTCCCAGGCGTGGTCGGCGGACTTCACCAGCTCCCAGTCGGGCACGGGCACGCCGCAGGCCTTGAGCAGTTGCTTGCTCAGGTCCTTGTCCTCGGCGATGCCGAAGCCGATGGCGCTGGTCTTGTCGGTCTCGGTGCTCCAGATGCGGCGCTGCGCGGCGCCATACCCCAGTTGTACGAGGTTGCCGTCGTTCAGGCGGATGAAGGGGATGCGGCGCGTTGCGGCCGCATTCACGATGCTGGCGGTGCTGGGGCCGAGGTAGCGGTTCTCGATCTCGGCCTTGATGGCCTGCACGGCGGCGGGCACGTCGAAGGGCTGGTTGTTGATCGCGGCCATGATCAGGCCGTGGCCCTGGCGCAGGGCCACGTGGGCCACCGATTCCTCGGGGCAGCGGAACACCATGCGGTAGACGCCGTGCTGCGAGACGCTGCGCGTCTGGCCGAACTCGGCCGGCATGCCGGCCATGTTCAGCAGCTCGATGATGGTGTGCTCCAGCACATGGCCGCACCAGGTGCCTTCGGTCAGGCGCTCCAGAAACCCGCCCCGGTGGCCGACGCCGCAGTGGTGCTCGATCAGGCCGGGCAGCCAGGTCGTCAGGCGTTCGGTGAAGCCTTCGATCTTGTTGGAGGGGTAATCTTCAAGTTCACCAAGGTCCAGCCACACTTCAAGCACTGGACGGTATGTCCAGACGCTGGGGCCACGCAGGTAGGTGGTACGAAGCAGTTGGATGTCTTTGAATGTCGCCATGGATGTCAGCGTTGGTGTGGAGGCTGGGGTCAAAGGCCACAGTCTGAAAAAGAGAGGACCATCGTGTGCGGGAGGCAAAACCGGGGCTGCTTGTCAGCCAAACTCGCTCTTGCTGCGTTGAAAGGTGCAGCTCCTACTCGGAGACCACGTGTTCTTGCAGAGAATACGCTATGTCCCACCCCTTTGGCAGCTTGGCCAACGCAGGGTTCTAACGATTCAACATGCAACATCACCATCCTGTAGACGCTTCCAGTGTCTTCAATGACCCTTTGGGGGCTGAATTGCGGGCGCAGCTCGCACCCCATGAGAACGTCCAAGCCGCACTGTCGGTTGACTTGACGGTGTCGCTGCGCTTTGCGCAGGGGCTGCTGGTGCTGACGGATCAGCAGATTGTCGGCAAGAGCGCGGACGGCGACTGGCAGCGCTGGCCGCTGACGGCGGACCTGACGCTGCGCTTCATTGACCACGCTGGCGTGGGCACACTGGAGCTGCACAACCCCCAGCAACGCCTGGCCCTGTGGCGCTTCACCCTGGGCCAGCAGGCCCAGGCGCTGCGCTTTCTGCAGCGCTTCGAGCAATTCCGCGAAGCCCTGGTGGCCGGTGACATCCGCCAGGCCCTGGTGCCGGTCGAGGAAAACCGCTGCCCCGTGTGCAGCGAAATCCTGCCCCCGGACAGCGACGAATGCCCGGCCTGTGCCCGCCAGGCGGGCCCCAAGGCCTCGACCTGGGTGTTGCTGCGCATCGGCCGTTTCGCCAAGCCCTACCAGGGCCTGCTGATCTGGGGCTTCGTGCTGACCCTGCTGTCGACGGCGGCCACGCTGGTGCCGCCGTACCTGACCATCCCCATCATGGATGACATCCTCATCCCCTACCAGAAGAGCGGTCAGCCGATTGATCCCTACCTGGTGGCGCTGTACCTGGGCGGCCTGCTGCTGTCGGCCCTGCTGGCCTGGGGCCTGGGCTGGGCGCGCACCTGGGTGATGGCCAAGGTGTCGGAACGGATTGGTGCCGACATGCGCACCACCACCTATGCCCACATGATGAAGCAATCGCTGGAGTATTTCGGCGGCAAGCGCACCGGGGACCTGATGAGCCGCATCAGCGCCGACACGGACCGCATCAACATGTTCCTGTCGCTGTACGCGCTGGATTTCGTGACCGATGTGATCATGATCCTGATGACGGCCGTCATCCTGGCGTCCATCAACCCCTGGCTGGCCCTGGTGACACTGGTGCCGCTGCCCTTCATCGCCTGGTTGATCCAGAAGGTGCGCGGACGCCTGAGCGTGGGCTTTGACCGCATCAGCCGGGTCTGGGCCGATGTGACCAACGTGCTGTCGGACACCATTCCCGGCGTGCGCGTGGTCAAGGCCTTTGCCCAGGAAGAGCGCGAGATCGAGCGTTTCCGCCTGGCGAACGTGCACAACCTGGAAGCCAACGACCGCGTGAACAAGGTCTGGTCACTGTTCTCCCCGACCGTGGGGCTGATGACGGAAATCGGCCTGCTGGTGGTCTGGGGCTTTGGCATATGGCTGGTGGCCCAGGACCAGATCACCGTGGGTGTGCTGTCGGCCTTCATCGCCTACATCGGGCGCTTCTACGTGCGCCTGGACTCGATGAGCCGGATTGTGAACATCACGCAAAAGGCCGCCGCGGGTGCCAAGCGCATCTTCGACGTGCTGGACCAGGTCAGCAGCGTGCCCGAACCGGTCAACCCCGTGCCCCTGCCGCAGCCTGTGCAGGGCCGCATCAGCATGCATGACATCGGTTTCCGCTATGGCAGCCGTCAGGTCATCCGCAGCCTGAACCTGGACATCCAGCCGGGCGAGATGATCGGTCTGGTGGGCCACAGTGGCTCGGGTAAGAGCACCCTGGTCAACCTGATCAACCGTTTCTACGACGTGACCGAGGGCAGCATCCAGCTCGACGGCATCGACATCCGTCGCCTGGCGGTGTCCGACTACCGCAGCCAGATCGGTCTGGTGCTGCAGGAGCCCTTCCTGTTCTTTGGCACGGTGGCGGAGAACATCGCCTACGGCAAACCCCATGCCACGCGCGCCGAGATCGTGGCGGCGGCCCGCGCCGCCCATGCGCACGAGTTCATCCTGCGCCTGCCGCACGGCTATGACTCGGTCGTGGGCGAGCGTGGCCAGGGCCTGTCGGGTGGCGAACGTCAGCGCATCAGCATTGCGCGCGCCCTGCTGATCAACCCGCGCCTGCTGATCCTGGACGAGGCCACCTCGGCCGTGGACACCGAAACCGAAAAGGAAATCCAGAAAGCCCTGGACAACCTGGTGCAGGGCCGCACCACGATCGCGATCGCTCACCGTCTGTCGACGCTGCGCAAGGCCAGCCGCCTGGTGGTCATGGACCGCGGCGAGATCGTCGAAGTCGGCCCGCACGAGGAGCTGATGGCGGCCAAGGGGGCCTACTGGCGTCTGTACGAGGCCCAGGCGCGCCGCGCCGAGGAAGATGCCCAGGCCGCAGGCCTGGTGGTGACACAACAGGAGAGTGCCCGATGAGCCCCGAAATCCGTCTGGAGCGCAACCGCCATGGGCGGCTGTGCGTGCAACTTGCCGACGGCACCCGGCACGACACGGTGACCCCGGTGCGGGCCTTCCCCCTGGAGGCGCCGCTGGAAGCGATTTCCCTGGTGGGCCCGGATGGCAAAGAGGTCTGCTGGATCGAGCACCTGGACCACCTGCCGGCCGACCAGCGCGCGCTGCTGGAGGAAGACTTTGCCGTGCGCGAGTTCGTGCCCGTGGTGCAGCGCATCGAGGCCATTGATGCCATCTCCGTGCCCAGCGTCTGGACGGTCATGACCGACAAGGGGCGCACCACGCTGACGCTGCGGGCCGAAGAAGACATCCGCAAGCTCAAGGACCAGCACCAGTTGCTGATCGCCAGCCGGGATGGCGTGCAGTACCTGATTCCGGACGCCCGCCAGCTGGACCGGCAGTCGCACAAATTCCTGGAGCTGTTCCTGTAACGGCGGCGGCGACCAGCGGTTCCGACGAGCGGCAGTCAAAAAGTTGAAAAATTTCCTAAATTTTCACCACAAGCTGCCGATAGAACAGTCGGAACCTGTTTTTGTCGCCGCTTTTATTCCGTGAATCGAGGGCCTCGCCATGTCAATACCACCTGTAGAACGTACTCCCATCCAGTGGACCAACACCCAGGGTGCCAATCTGTACTCCACAGGTGCGTCGGGACCGGCGGCGGTGCGTCCCGTGCACGCGGTGAATGCCGTGGAGTCCGCGGACAAGCTGGGTGAGGGCGTGACCGTCACCATCAAGAGTCCGGAAAAGCCCTCGGACAAGAGCCTGGAAGACCGCGACTGGACCGAGGTGCAGGAGAAGAAGGTCAAGGAAGAAGAGCAGGAGCCGCCCAAGGAGCCCATCTACAAGCAGCTGATCGAGCACATCCAGTCGATGTGGCGCGCCAGCGCGATGGCGGTGGAAGCGGCCCAGGAAGCGCAGAAGACCGACCAGCAGGAGCGCAACATGCTGCAGGTGCGCACCGAGCCACTGACCTACGCCGAGCCCAAGGTCAAGCGCACCGGCGGTCTGTAAGCACCCCAGCGTCCACCCCATTAGCCACCGTCAGGTGGCTTTTTCATGGCTGCGCCAGTCAGGGTGTGGCGTTGGCGATGCCGCTGCGCACATGGCCCGCAGGCACGTGGGCGCTGGCTGACTGGACATGGCCGGTCTGGTCGTCGAAGAAGAAGTCCGGTGCGAATTCGCGCAGGAACTCCCCCTTGGGCAGGCCACCGAGGAACATGGCCTCATCCACTTCGATCTGCCAGTCCATCAGCGTGCGGATGGCGCGCTCGTGCGCGGGCGCGCTGCGGGCCGTGACCAGGGCCGTGCGCAGGCGCATGCCGCCGGTCTCGCCCCCCTGGGCGGCCTGCTGCAGGCGGTGCAAGGCCGCCAGCAGGGGCTTGAAGGGGCCGTCGGGCAGGGGTTGCGCCACGTGCTCGACCTCGTGGCGCAGGAAGGCATCCAGCCCTTCGGCCTGGTAGACGCGCTCGGCCTCGTCGGAGAACAGCACCGCATCGCCGTCGAAGGCGATGCGCACTTCCTGCGGGTGGGCGCTGCTGGCGCCGGCCGATTCCGTCAGCACGCGGGCGGCGGGGTAGCCCAGGTTCAGCGCCTGGGTCACATCGGCCGCGTTGGCCGACAGAAACAGGTGGGCGCCCAGCGGGCGCAGGTAGCCGAACGGGTCGCGCCCCTGCGTGAACACGCCGCGCTGGATGCTGTCCAGACCATGGGCCTTGGCGCTGCGGAACACGCGCATGCCGCTGACCGGGTCGTTGCGTGACAGCACCACCACTTCGACCCGCCGCCGGTCGCCCTGGTTGAAGGCCAGCAGCTTGCGCACCAGGGGCAGGGCCACGCCCGGCGGCGCAGGCAGGTCCAGCCGCTCGCGCTGCAGTTGCTGGTAGGCGCCCGGGTCCTGGTTGAAGACCTGGTTCTCCTCTTCAAAGTTGAACAGGGCGCGCGAGGAGATGGCAACAACCAGTTGGTCGTGGAGGCTGACGGCCATGTGGGATCAGTCGGTGTAGGCAGGCATGGCCACCATGGTAGCGGGGAATGTCCGGCGCCGGCCGGCAAGCCGCTCCAGGGCCGGGCCTCAGGCCGTGGCCAGTTCGGCCTCGTTGAGCGCGAGGGCGCGCAAGGACGCCGGACGGTCCAGCAGCGGCAGGCTGTAGGCGCTGAACTCGGGCAGCGGCGGCAGCAGCTTCATCGTGTGCCCCCAGCGCAGGTAGCTGACCATCAGCAGGTCGGCCGCCGTGAACTGGTCGCCGCACAGGTAGCGCCGTCCAGCCACGGCCTGGCGCCGCGTTTCCACCACGTCCTCCAGGCGCCCGTAGCCGGCCATGGAGGCGTGTTCGGGCGTCTGGTCGGCCAGGTGGCCCAGGTGCTGCGCAGTCAGCGCGGCATCGGCAGGCCCCGCCAGGTAGAACATCCAGCGGAAATGGCTGCCGCACAGCGCGCTGCCCGGGGCGGGGGCCAGTTGCTGCTCGGGAAACAGCTCGGCCTGGTAGGCCACGATGGCGGCCGTTTCGGTGATGACGGTGTCGCCGTGCAGCAGCGTGAGCACCTTGCCCATGGGGTTGAGGGCCAGGTAGCCTGGCGACTTCATGTCGGCACCGAATTCCAGCCGCGTCAGGGCGTAGCGGGCGCCGCATGCCTCCAGCATCCAGCGCACCATGGCGGCGCGCGAATGGGGGTGGAAGAACAGGTGCAGGGCAGGGGCGCGAGGTGTCATGACAGAGGGGCAACACATGGCAACAGCGCCATGGCCGCGACTGTAGGCAGGCCTGCTGACAGTTTCTGTCAGCAGCGCAGCGCGGCCGTGGTGGCGTGAAAGGTGCCCGGGCCGCCCTGCCATGGGCGCAGGTTGGCCGCTGCGGCGGCCCGCGCCGGGGGCATGTGGCGCGGCCGTGTCAGCAGCGGTCGGTGCGGCTGCACAACTGGCGCGACCAGCGCTCGATCAGGTGGGCACGGGGTTCCGGGTAGCGCTCGGACAGCGCCGTGACCGAGCGCACGCGGTCGGCGCGGAAGTGCCGGAAATCCTGGCGCAGCTCGCACCAGGCGGCCAGCACGCGGTGGCGGTCAAAGAAGGCCATGGCAAACGGCCAGATGCAGCGCTCGCTGGGCTGGCCCTTTTCATCGCGGTAGTGCAGCACGATCTTGCGCTGGTGACGGATAGCGTGGCGCAGCGGCGTCTGCCTGGGCTCGGTTGGGGCGTCGGCCCGGTCCATGGCGGGCACCAGCAGCCCGCTGGTGTCCACCTCGATGCGCAGCCCCAGCGGCAAGGCGCTGCGCACGCGGTCCAGCGCGGTCTGGGCGGCCTGGGCCAGTGCGGGGTCGGCCTGCTGGCTGGCCCAGCGTGCGCCCAGCAGCAGGGCCTCCAGCTCATCGGGGGTGAACATCAGCGGCGGCAGCACAAAGCCCGGGCGCATCTCGTAGCCCATGCCGGGTTCGCCGGCAATCGCCGCGCCCTGCTCGCGCAGCGTGGCAATGTCGCGGTACAGGGTGCGCAGGCTGATGCCCAGCGCCTGGGCCAGGGCCGGCCCGGTCTGTGGCTGGCGCGCGCGGCGCAACTGGTCCAGCAGCTGCAGCAGGCGGGCGGAGCGGCTCATTGCGGGGCGCTGAAGGGGCGTCAGCCCGCCAGGGCCTGGGCGCTGATTTCCAAGCTGCGCAGGCGCAGCGCGGGGCTGTGGATGTCGGTGACCAGGATCAGCTCGTCCGCCTCGGTGCTCTGCTGGATCTGTGCAAAGCCCTGGCGCACGGTCTCGGGGCCGCCGACCACGGCCAGCGCCAGGAAGTCCTGGATGGCGGCCTGCTCGCGCGGGCCCAGCTGCTGCAGGAAGCCTTCGACGGGCAGGGGCAGCTTGCCGCGCTGGCCGGTCAGGATGCCCAGCACACGCTGCTGGGTGCTGGTGGCCAGGAACTGCGCCTCGGCATCGGTGGGGGCGGCCACCACGGGCACGCCGACCATGACATACGGCTTGTCCAGCACGGCGGAGGGGCGGAACAGCTGGCGGTACAGCCCGATCGCCTGGTGCAGGAAGCGCGGCGCAAAGTGCGAGGCGAAGGCGTAGGGCAGGCCCTTCATGGCGGCCAGCTGGGCGGAATACAGGCTGGAGCCCAGCAGCCATATGGGAATGTGGGTGTCGCTGCCGGGGGTGGCGCTGATGCGCGCGTTCGGGTCGGCCGGGCCCAGCAGGCGCTGCAGCTCGGCCACGTCGCGTGGGAAGTCCTCCTCGGACTCGACACGGTCCCGGCGCAGGGCGCGCATGGTGGCACCGTCCGTGCCGGGCGCGCGGCCCAGGCCCAGGTCGATGCGGCCCGGGTACAGCTCGGCCAGGGTGCCGAAGGCTTCGGCCACGACCAGCGGCGGGTGGTTGGGCAGCATGATGCCGCCCGAGCCGACGCGGATGCGCGTGGTCTGGCCGGCGATGTGGCCGATCAGCACCGCCGTGGCGGAGCTGGCGATGCCCGGCATGTTGTGGTGCTCGGCCAGCCAGTAGCGGGCAAAGCCCAGGGCCTCGGCCTTTTGTGCGGTTTGCACGGCAATGTCCAGTGCCTGGCGCACCGTGCCGCCTTCGCGCACGGCCACCAGGTCCAGCATGGACAGGCGCGGTATCTTGAAATGCATGGGGAACTCCACTCTTCAAACCGAAGCGTTCAGCGCAGGCTGCAGGCGGATTTCAAATGGAAAAGCATCGGAAATCCGCAGAAAACCAGCGCTGTCAGCTCACTTTTTGTTGTCTTTGCGCAGGGCCACGGCATTCTTGCTGATGATGGCCACGGCCACTGCCCAGACGATGGCGACCACGGCGATGCCCCAGTGCTGCTCGCCCATTTCCATGGCGATGATGGTCAGCGGCAGGGCAATCAGCGCACCCAGTCGGATGAAGCGCTGCAGCGTGAAGCTGCTGAGCCGCTGCTTGTACAGCTGCAGGCCCACCACGCTGGCCACGGCCAGCACGCTGATGTAGAGGAAGACGTCGCCACCGTAGGGGGTGGCCCAGGTACGCAGGGATTCAAACATGCGTTCATTGTGCAGCTTGCGCATGACCCCGGTGCCGGCAGGTTATGCGGCACCGGCTGCCGCCCTAGCGGCTGCGGGTGCGCGGGCGCGGCGGCTAGAAGCTGAAGGCCTCCTGGTGCACGTCGATGTCGATCTCGGTCACGCGCTGCTGCATCTGGGCCTGGGCGTCGGCCACGCCCTGGTTGTAGGCCAGCGGGGCGATCTCTGCCAGGAAGAACTTCAGCAGGCCTGCGGCGGCGACATTGCCGATGGGCTCGTCCATGTGTTCGCGGAAATAGCGTTCGATGGAGGCCACGGCCTGCTGTTGCGTGGTGTCGGGCAAGGTGATCGGCATGGGGTGGACAGGGTTCAGCGTTGCAGGGTCCGCACGGTGGTCGCCATGCCGGCCAGCGGCAGGCGCAGCCATTCGCCGAAGGCGGGGGCGGGCAGGGTCCAGTCCTGGGCGCGGGGCTGGGCATGGCCGTATTGCAGCAGCCACTGCACGCAGCGGATCACGCCGGCGTGCGTGACCCAGACCACGTCGCGCTGGCCGTGCCGGCTGTCCTGCGCCCAGCTGTGCCGCAAGGCGCTGGACACGCGCTGCAGCATGGCGGCCAGGCTTTCGCCGCCACCGGGGGCGGTGTGGTACAGGTCCTGGCCCCAGGCGTCCAGCTCGGGGCGGGCGATGGTGCTCCAGGCCTGGCCTTCCCAGTGGCCGAAGTGCATTTCCTGCAGGCGCGCATCGGGCACCAAAAGTGCCTCCGGCGCTTGCAGGGCGTGGGCCAGCTGCTCACACCTTTGCAGGGGCGAATGGCGCACGACGGCCTGCCGCGGCAGCGCCGCGCCGGCGCCCAGGGCGGCCTGCAGGGTGTGCTGCGGGTCGGCCGGCACATCCAGCTGGCCGTAGCAGACGCCGGGGGCAATCAGCGGTTGGGCGTGGCGCAGCAGCCAGAGGGCGGGGGCGGCCATGGCTCAGAGCACGTACTGGGCCAGCAACAGGCCCGCGACCAGGTACATGGCCAGTTCGCACAGCTGCTGGGTGGCGCCCAGGCAGTCGCCCGTCATGCCGCCCAGGCGGCGCTGGAAGCGCCAGCCCAGGTACGCAGTGACCACGGCCCCCGTCAGCAGCAGCGCCAGCACGGTGGCCTGGCCCAGGTAGACGTACACCGCCGCCAGCGCCGGCAGGCACCACAGCAGCCCGGTCAGCACGCCGCCCCAGCCCAGCGGGCTGCCCGCGATGTGCAGGGTTTTGGAGGCGTCCGGCTTGCTCACGTGCGCCAGGGTGCGCATCAGCACCAGCGGCGCGGCGCGCGACAGCACGTGCACGCAGCACAGCAGCAGGGCCGCGGCGGCCACGTCGATCTGCACCAGCAAGGCCACGAACACCACCTTGGCCAGCAGGCCCAGGCACAGCGCCATGGCGCCATAGGCGCCCAGGCGCGAATCCTTCATCACTTCCAGCGCCCGCTCGGCGGGCAGGTGGCCGCCCAGGCCATCGGCCACATCGGCCAGCCCGTCTTCGTGAAAGCCGCCCGTCACGCACAGCGTGGCCGCCGTGCTTAGCACCGCCGCCACCCAGGGCAGCATGGGGTGCGTGGCCAGGGCGTAATGGCAGGCCAGCACCACGGCGGCGGCGACCAGGCCGACCAGCCAGCCCACGCCGGGCAGGTGGCCGGCACTGGCGCGCTGCAGGGCCGGGCTCCAGCCCACCCAGGTCGCCAGGCGGCCGGTCACGGGGATGCGGCTGAAGAACTGGAGGGCCAGCAGGAAGTGGCGCAGAGGCTGCATGAAAGGTATGAAAAGTAGAGCTGCTGGCGCTTGCTGCATGAGCGCCAAGTGCCAAAAACATGCCCAATCCGCAGGCGGCGCCGGTGGGCGGGGGCCTACGGGGCCGTGCGCCGGCGGGCGGGGTGGTGGTTGCCCCACCGGAGCCCGCCCCGCCCGGGGCGCGTTACTTCAGGAACAGCTGGTAGGCCGGGTTGTCGGTTTCCTCCACCCAGGGGTAGCCCAGCTGCTTGAGGAAGGCGTCGAACTTCTTGCTGTCCTTGGCCGGCACCTGCATGCCAACCAGGATGCGGCCATAGTCCGCGCCCTGGTTGCGGTAGTGGAACAGCGAGATGTTCCAGGTCGGCGCCATCAGGCTCAGGAACTTGAACAGGGCGCCGGGGCGCTCGGGGAAGACGAAGCGCAGCAGGCGTTCGTCCTGCGCCAGGGGCGAATGGCCGCCGACCATGTGGCGCAGGTGTTCCTTGGCCATTTCGTCGAAGGTCAGGTCCAGCGCCTCGAAACCGTGCTTGTGGAAGTTCTTGGTGATCTTCTCGGACTCACCCTTGGTCGGCGTGGTCAGGCCGACGAAGACATGGGCCTTGTTCTGGTGGCTGATGCGGTAATTGAACTCGGTCACGCTGCGTGGGCCGCCGGGCAGCTTGCCCACCACCTCGCAAAAGCGCTTGAAGCTGCCGCGCTCCTCGGGGATGGTCACGGCGAACAGGGCTTCGCGCTCCTCGCCCACCTCGGCGCGTTCGGCCACAAAGCGCAGGCGGTCGAAGTTCATGTTGGCGCCGCACAGGATGGCGGCGTAGGTCTCGCCCTTGGTCTTGTGCTTGGCCACGTACTGCTTGATGGCGGCCACGGCCAGGGCGCCCGAGGGCTCGACGATGGAGCGTGTGTCGACAAAGATGTCCTTGATGGCGGCGCAGACGGCGTCGGTGTCGACCACCACATAGTCGTCCACCAGGTCCTTGGCGATGCGGAAGGTCTCCTCGCCCACCAGCTTCACGGCCGTGCCGTCGGCAAACAGACCCACGTCGGGCAGTTCCACGCGCTCGCCGGACTGCACGGACTGCAGCATGGCGTTGGAGTCCTTGGTGTGCACGCCGATGACCTTGATCTCGGGGCGCACGGCCTTGATGTAGTTGGCCACGCCGCTGATCAGGCCGCCGCCGCCAATCGCCACGAACACCGCATCCAGGCGCGGGCTGCCCAGCTTTTGCAGCTGGCTCAGCATTTCCATGGCGATGGTGCCCTGGCCGGCGATCACGTCCGGATCGTCAAACGGGTGGACAAAGGTCAGGCCTTCGGTCTTTTGCAGCTTGACGGCGTGCTTGTAGGCGTCGGAGTAGCTGTCGCCGGCCAGCACCACCTCGCCGCCCAGGGCCTGGACGGCATCGATCTTGACCTGGGGTGTGGTCGTGGGCATCACGATCACCGAGCGGCAGCCCAGCTTCTTGGCCCCCAGGGCCACGCCCTGGGCGTGGTTGCCGGCCGACGCGCAGATCACGCCGCGCTGCAGCTGCTCGGGCGACAGGTTGGCCATCTTGTTGTAGGCGCCCCGCAGCTTGAAGCTGAACACGGGCTGCTGGTCCTCGCGCTTCAGCAGCACCTTGTTGTGCAGGCGGCGGCTGAGGTTCTTGGCGGGTTCCAGGTCCGACTCCACGGCCACGTCGTAGACACGGGCCGTCAGGATCTTGGTCAGGTAGTCAAAGGGGGTGAGGTGCTTGGTAGTGGTCATATGCGGCAAACCAGGTCTGGCGCGGGCATGAGTGCCGGGCCATTCCAAGGGGGTCCATCATAGGCATTCACCCTGGGGCACGTCATGACGGAGCTGGATGACAGGCATCGCCAGGCAAAAAAAAAGCCCCAAACCGAGGGGCTTGGGGCTGAATCCACCGTTAGAGGAGGTGGAGGAGACAACTGGTGCGCTACAGTAGACCACGCCACTGTGGGCATCGCGGGTGAAAACCTCGGCGATCCAACGCATGGCGGGCATTGTAGCATTGGATAATGCTGCGTTGCAACAAGATTTCAGGGTTTTCTGAACATTCAGGTTTGCGTGCTGCAATTCTGTTGGGCGGAACACCCCACTCAATGACTGCGTGAAGCAAGGAGAAAATGGACATGGAATGCACAGTCAGCTGGACCGGCGCGGCAGGAACCCGCTCGGGCATGGGCTTTATCGCGGAAACCGGCAGCGGCCACGTGCTGGCCATGGATGGTGCGCCCGATGAGCGCACTCCGGCCAATGGCGGGCAGAACCTGGCGCCGCGCCCGATGGAGGCCTTGCTGGCCGGTACCGGCGGTTGCACGGCCTACGACGTGGTGCTGATCCTCAAGCGCGGCCGGCACGACGTGCGCGGCTGTTCCGTCAAGCTGCAGGCCGAGCGGGCCGAGGTGGAGCCCAAGGTGTTCACCAAAATCAATATGCACTTCACCGTGACCGGCAAGGCCTTGCCCGCTGCCGCCGTGGAGCGCGCGATCGCCATGAGCCACGAGAAATACTGCTCGGCCAGCATCATGCTGGGCAAAACCGCGGAGATCACCACCAGCTTTGAGGTGCTGGAAGCCTGAAGGCGTTGCACGCGCTGAATGACGATAAAAAGCGCCAAGTTGGCGCTTTTTTTGTTGCATCGTCGGTGTATTCGGTTGGTGTCAGTGACGGATTGATTCCGGTGGGGTGGTGCAGTTCGGGCGAGACGGGTCCCCGCGCTGCATCGAAAAAGTGCATGTGGTCATGCTTCGATGCGGCATCGATGTGAGCGCAAGCTTTCTGGTGGTGATTGGCTGTCTTGCGTACTCAGAGAAGTGTCGCGAGCGTTTGAGCCAAGTGACATTGCGAGGTCGCCCGCACCCTCGCTCATTTTGTTGCTGATGAGCAACAAAACCACGCAAAAATGGCACCCAAGAGGGGATTTGCTTTGCGCAAGGGGTTCCAGTCTGGTGCAATAAGCCCAACTTCCCCACCAGGAGGTTGGCGCGCCCCGCAGTGTCTGATGCGTATCAAAAGACGCAACAAAGAACAGACACCAAGCTGCGAACGTGCCCTCTACAAACCTTGGAGTAAATCGATATGAAGAAATCTCTGATCGCCCTGGCCGCAGTTGCTGCTTCCGGCGCCGCTTTCGCTCAATCTTCCGTGACCGTGTTCGGTATTGTTGACGCTGCTGTGACCGTTTATGACGGTAAGGACACTGTGTCCGGTCTGGGTAACAGCGGTAACTCTTCCTCGCGTCTGGGTTTCCGCGGCGTGGAAGATCTGGGCAACGGTCTGAAGGCTCAGTTCTGGCTGGAAGGCGCGATCGCTAACGACGACGGCACTGGTGCTGGCGGCGGCGCTACAGGCCCCGGCTTCGAATTCAAGCGTCGTTCGACCATCAGCCTGTTGAGCAACTACGGCGAACTGCGTCTGGGTCGTTCGACCACTGCAGCTTACGATGCAGTGAGCCGCTATGACAACTTCGGTACCGTGGGTGTTGGTGCTAGTCGCGTCTGGAGCACTGGTGGCTACGATGTGCGTCGTAGCAACATGCTGGGTTACTACTCTAATGACTTCAGCGGCTTCAAGTTTGCCCTGAACTATGCCTTCGGTGAGCAAACTGCAGGTGCACGTGATGGCTCCTACCTGGGTGGTTCGGCAACATATGACAACGGTCCTTTGAGCGTTGGTTTCGGTGCAGAAAAGTTCCGTCGCAGCAGCGTTGCTGGCGTTACTCCAGTCGCTGACGACATCACTGCCTACGGCCTGGGCGCTTCGTACAACTTTGGTGTGGTCAAGCTGGCTGGTGCTTACCTGAATCAAGAAAACAAGGTGCTTGGTGGTGCCAAGGTGGATCGTGACCACTTCCTGTTGGCATTGTCGGCACCTGTGGGCGCTGCTGGTGAAGCCAAGCTGTCTTACAACCGCTACAACCAAGATGTGGCCGGTGGGACCGATCTGAAGGCTGACCAGTTCGCTCTGGGCTATGTGCACAACCTGTCCAAGCGCACTGCTGTGTACGGCACTTACGCTTTCCTGAAGAACAAAAACAACGGCAGCGGCTTCACTCTGGGTGGCGCTGGCCTGACACTGCCTGCTGTGGACGCTGGCGGCAAGATCCAAGCCTTCCAAGTTGGCGTGCGCCACGCTTTCTAATATGAAGCTGAGCTAGCCTCAGTTTTGTTTAGATAAAAAAGCCAGCCTTCGGGCTGGCTTTTTGTATTTGTGTGCGCCAAATCACGGGGAAAACGAGCGTGGTTTTCGTGCGAAAAGAAGAAATCGAACGATTGTGCTTTTCTAGAATGGACTTGCATCCTGAATCGAATATTCACTTCAAGGAGACAAGCAGATGCAAAAGAAAATCGTCGCGGTGGCTGCTACTGTGTTGTGTGCAAGTGCCATGCCTGTCATGGCCCAGGCAACGGGTGCCAGCAAAGTGGAACTGTGGGGGATTGTGGATGCTGCCGTGCGCCACACCACCAACGAGGGGGCGGATAAAGGAAGTCTGACCAAGATGGTGGGCGGCGGTATGTCACAAAGCCGCTGGGGATTGAATGTTGAGGAAGACCTTGGTGGGGGAAGTAAGGCACTGGCCCACCTGGAGCATCGCTTTAACGCAGACACTGGTGCCAAAGATGTCACGGCGCCATTTTTTCAGTTGGCCTATGTGGGTTTGCAAGGTCCTTATGGTCGCTTGACGATGGGGCGACAGTGGAACGTGCTATTTGATGTGGTGACTTCCACTTATGCGTCCTTTCCTTACTCTCCCTATATGGATGCCTACAAGCCTGAGTTGGGGATGGCTGCAGGTGCTCGTACCAGCAATGCACTGAAGTACACCCTCGCAACTCCCTCGCGCAATTGGGTCGGGACCGTGCAGTATTCATTTGCGGAAGGCAATGACAACACGGATGCTGTGCGAAATGTGGGGCTTGGAATGCTGGGCTTGCCTGCAGCAACTCCGCTGACTGGAGGGAATAAAGCAGTTATTGATAATGCTGTCGCTGCAGCCTCCGGCAGCACCACGCCGAATGCTTTGACGACGGCGGCAGGCGGAATCGCTGCAGGAGCGCTGAAGACCATGGGTGGCTTTCTGCGTTATTCCGAAAATGGAATTTCCGTGGGCGGCGGCTTCTTGCGGACGGAGTTGCCTGGTGGCTCGGACCTGGACGCCTTGACTTTTGGCGGTTCTTACCGCTCAGGACCCCTGTATGTCAATTTGGGTTATGGCCAGAACAAGGTGAAGTGGAAGTCTGCTGGTACGCCGACTACGGTCGGGGCCTATGTCGGAGCTTTAGCGAATCGTCTGGTGGACCAGGCCATCATCAACAGCATGTGGCAAGGCCAGACCAATGGCGGCTTCCAGGTTGGGGATGCTGACAAGCGGCAGATGATCAAGGTCGGGTTTGGCTATCAAGTCACACCGCAGATCAATGCAGGCATGCACTATTTCCATGCCAAGCAGTCGGGCTCGACCTCGGGGGGGTATGACGGCAAAGCGCATTTCATGGTGGCAGCGGTGGATTACGCTTTTAGCAAGCGTACCGATGCGTATGTAGCGATTGACCATACCAAGCTTTCGAATGGAGAAAGCAAACTCTTTATCGATGCTGACAGCAAGGCCCGCAGCCGCACAGGCTTTACCGTGGGTCTGCGCCATCGCTTCTGATGGTCTGAGGCTTGCGCCCGAAACCGGCAGCCATGCCGGTTTTTTTGTGCCTGCCAAGGTCTGAGGGTAGCGTCGACGGATTGGTCATCGGCTATGAAAAACAAAGCTGCAGGCGATGGTGCAGCCTTGAATTCAAAGCGCTTTGTTTTTGAAAGTAAGGAATTGCAGGTGCAGCATGCTCATCTTTTTGGGGTAAGCCGCGACCACTTCAGATGTCATAGCGCTTTTGTTGCAACTGGTTTTGCAAGTTTTGCAGGTTGTGCGCCAGGCCGTCGCCCATTTTCAAGGCCACGGCCGTGGCCAGAATGTCGATGATCAGCAGGTGCAGCAGGCGCGAGGCCATGGGGCTGTAGAGATCGGAGCCCTCCAAGTTGTCGGCCGCCAGCAGGATGTGGCTGGAGTCCGACAGCGGGGTGTGGCTGGAAGTGATGGCGATGACCGTGGCGCCCTGGTGGCGGGCAATGTGGGCCACGTCCACCAGCTCCCGCGTGCGTCCGGAGTTGGAGATGACGATCAGGCAGTCGCCGGAGCGCAGCATGGTGGCGCCCATGGTCTGGATGTGGGTGTCGCTGGTGGCTTGGCTGCTGATGCCGAGGCGAAAGAACTTGTGCTGTGCATCCTGGGCCACCACGCCGGAGTTGCCCACGCCGTAAATCTCCAGGCGCTGCTTGCGCTGCCAGGTGCTGGTGATGGCGTTCACCGCCTGCTCGATGGCGGCGGGATTGGCGGCGTTGCGGTACTGCAGGAAGGCGGCGACGGAGTTGTCGATCACCTTGACCAGGACATCGGAGGTCTTGTCATCCACATTCACGCTGCGGTGCACAAAGGGCACGCCTTCGGCGACATTGCCGGCCAGCTTGAGCTTGAAATCCGCCAGTCCGTCATAGCCCATGCTGCGGCAAAAGCGCACCACCGTGGGTTTGCTGACATGGGCCCGCTCCGCCAGTTCGCGCACCGGCAGACGTGCAAAGCGGTGGGGGTCTTCCAGCACCAATTTCCCGACCCGCTGCTCCGCAGGTGCGAGCGAAGGCAAAGAGGCAGAAATCCGGTCCAGCATGCAAACAGTCCTTGTGTGGTGGCGCGCAGTGCACCAAAAGCTGCGATTTTCCGCCACTTGCAACAAACCATCGTGCCTTGGGTCATTGTGACAGGCGGATGTCTGTGAGGCCGGCACTACACTTGGGGTTTGGCGATGCGTTCCCCCGTACGAACACCAGGAAAACAGCAGAGACAAGATGAACCAGCTCGAACAACTGAAGCAGTACACCACCGTGGTGGCGGATACCGGCAACTTTCAACAATTGGCGCAGTTCCGCCCCCGGGACGCCACCACCAATCCGTCGCTGATATTGAAGGCGGTCCAGCAGCCCACGTACCAGCCGCTGCTGGCTGAGACCGTGCAGCGCTTTTCCCAGGCCGACCTGGCGGAGGTGATTGACCGCCTGCTGGTGCGTTTTGGCTGTGAAATCCTGTCGGTGGTGCCCGGCCGTGTCTCCACCGAGGTGGACGCGCGCTTGTCCTTCGACACGGCGGACACGGTGGTGCGTGCGGAACGGCTGATCGAGCTGTACCAGGCGGCCGGGGTGCACATTGACCGGGTGCTGATCAAGATCGCCGCCACCTGGGAAGGGATCGAGGCGGCGCGCCAGCTGGAGCTGCGCGGCATCCACACCAACCTGACCTTGCTGTTTTCCAAGGTCCAGGCCATTGCCTGCGGGCAGGCCAAGGTGCAATTGATTTCGCCCTTTGTGGGGCGCATCTATGATTGGTACAAGAAGCAGGCCGGTGCGCAGTGGGATGAGGCGGCGATGGCCGGCGCGAACGATCCCGGGGTGCGCTCCGTGCGGGCCATCTATGACTATTACAAGCACTTTGGGATTGCCACCGAAGTCATGGGCGCCAGCTTTCGCAATACCGGGCAGATTGTGGCGCTGGCCGGCTGTGACCTGCTGACGATTGCCCCCGAGCTGCTGGAGCAACTGAGCCAGAGCACGGCGCCGGTCGCGCGCGCACTGGATGCCCAGCAGGCAGGGCATGCCGAGCTGCAACCCGTGCACTACGACGAAGCCGGTTTTCGCTACGCACTCAACGAAGACGCCATGGCCACGGAAAAGCTGGCCGAAGGCATTCGTGCCTTTGCCGTCGACACCTCCAAACTGGAACAACTGATCCGCGCGCACTGAGCGCGTCGAACACGACCCCGCCCAGTGGAGATGGGCGGTGGAGATGGGGCGCAAAGCCGTAGGCAGTACTTCCGTACGACCAGGCGCCGCGACGACGTCTCCAGGGTGGTGTTGGCAGCTCAACGTATCACATTCACACACCGGGCCTCGCCAGGTCCGGTCACCGGAAACCTCATTCATGCATTCAGCCGTTATCAGTGGCACGGGTTTGTTTCAGCCCCCCTACACCATCACCAATGCGGAGCTGGTCGAGGCCTTCAATCGCTACGTGGACCTGGACAATACCCGCCACGCCGCAGACATCGAGTCCGGCGCACGTGCACCGCTGCAGCACTCCAGCGTCGAGTTCATCGAGAAGGCCTCCGGCATTCAACGCCGCTACGTGATGGAGAAATCCGGTGTGCTCGACCCCCAGCGCATGCACCCGCGCTTTGCGGAGCGTGCCGACGATCAACTCTCGCTGATGGCCGAGATCGCGGTGGATGCGGCCCGCCAGGCCTTGCAGCAGGCCGGAAAAACCGGTGCCGATGTCGACATGGTGCTGTGCGCGGCGTCGAACATGCAGCGCGCCTATCCTGCGATGGCGATCGAGATCCAGCATGCCCTGGGCGCGGGGGGCTATGGCTTCGACATGAACGTGGCCTGCTCGTCCGCCACCTTTGCCCTGGAGCAGGCGGTCAATGCCGTGCGCAGCGGCAGCGCGCGCTGCGTGCTGGTGGTCAATCCCGAGATCACCTCGGCCCACCTGGAGTGGAAGGACCGCGACTGCCACTTCATCTTTGGCGACGTGTGCACGGCCATCGTCATCGAGCGTGCCGACACGGCCACCGCGGCTGATGTCTGGGAGGTGCAGGGCACGCGCCTGGCGACCCAGTTCTCCAACAACATCCGCAACAATTTCGGTTTCATGAACCGCAGCGAAGACAGCGATCCGCAGGCACGCGACAAGACGTTCCGCCAGGAAGGGCGCAAAGTCTTCAAGGAAGTGGTGCCGACTGCGGCAGCGCACATCGAGGCCCATTTGGCGCAACTGGGCCATGACCCTGCGGGCGTGCGCCGTTTCTGGCTGCACCAGGCCAATCTGGGCATGAACCAGCTGGTGCTGAAAAAGCTGGTGGGCGAAGCCAGTGAAGACCGCGCGCCCCTGATCCTGAACGAATTTGCCAACACGGCGTCGGCCGGCTCCATCATCGCCTTCCACCAGCACCGCCAGGACCTGGTGGCGGGCGACCTGGGGGTGATCTGTTCATTTGGTGCCGGCTATTCGGTGGGCAGCGTGGTGGTGCGCAAGCGTTGATGAGCTATGTCGGTGATGTGTAATCAGACGCCACAGTGGGCGCAACTTCAACAGCATGCATACCGTGAGGGCCGCAACCTGGACCTGCGCCAGGCCTTTGCGCACCACCCGGAGCGCTTGAGCCAGCTGAGCCTGCAGGCGCCGTATGTGTTTGCCGACTTGTCCAAGAATCTGTGGCAGCCCCAGACGGAGCAATTGTTGGCCGATCTGGCGCACAGCTGTGGCGTGACCGAGCAGCGCGATGCCATGCTGTCGGGGGCATCCATCAATGCGAGCGAGCAGCGCGCGGTCATGCACTGGCTGCTGCGCACGCCGCAGGATAGGGGGCTGCTGCAAGATCACCCTGTGGTGCAGCAGTGGGGCGGTGGCATGGTGCAGGCCCTGGCGCAGGTGCACCAGACCCTGGAGGCCATGCTGGACCTGGCCGAGCAGGTGCGGGCCGATGCGCGCATCACCGACGTTGTCAACATCGGGATCGGTGGCTCGCACCTGGGCCCGGAAGTGGTGGTGCAAGCGCTGGAGGACTGGGTCGATGCGGGCACCCAGTTCCACTTTGTCTCGAACGTCGACGGCCATGAACTGGGCCATGTGCTGCGCCGTGTCCGGCCCGAGAGCACGCTGTTCCTGATTGCGTCCAAATCCTTCACCACGGCCGAGACCATGCTGAACGCGCATTCCGCGCGGGCATGGTTTCTGGCGCATGGCGGCAGCGCCGATGCGGATGCCGCCTGCAGCATCGACCGCCACTTTGTGGCGCTGACGATGAATGTCCAGGCCGCGGCCGAGTTCGGCATCAGCCGCACGCTGGGCTTCTGGGACTGGGTGGGCGGGCGCTTTTCGCTGTGGTCGGCGATTGGGCTGCCGATTGCGATGGCCATCGGCGCCGCGCAGTTCCGCCAGCTACTGCAGGGCGCACACGCCATGGATGCCCATTTCTTCAGCACGGCCCCGGCGGTCAATCTGCCGATGCGCCTGGGCTTGCTGGATGTGTGGAACCGTGATTTCCTGGGCTTCGGCAGCCGCTGCATCGCCCCCTACAGCCATGGCTTGCGCCGCTTGACGGCCTACCTGCAGCAGCTGGAGATGGAAAGCAACGGCAAGCGCATCACGCGCGATGGCCAGGTGCTGGAGGTGCCCACGGCCCCCGTGGTCTGGGGCGAGCCCGGCACCAACGGCCAGCACGCCTTCTTCCAGATGCTGCACCAGGGCCAGGACACGATCCCGGTCGAATTCATCGCCTTGCGCGATGGTGGCAAGTACCTGGGGGCCCACCACCAAAGCCTGGTGATCAACGCAATTGCCCAGGCCCAGGCCCTGATGTTGGGGCGCCAGGGCGAAGGGGCGGAGCGTGATTGCCCGGGCAACCGCCCCAGCACCTTCTTGCTGCTGCAGGCGCTGGACCCCGCGTCGCTGGGGGCCTTGATTGCGCTGTACGAGCACCGCGTGTTTGTGGCGGGTGCGGTCTGGGGCATCAACAGCTTTGACCAGTGGGGGGTGGAGCTGGGCAAAAAGCTGGCGCAGGAGCTGCGCGCCCGCCAGCAAAGCCACGACTGGGCCGGGGTGGATCCCTCCACCTTGGCGCTGATGCAGCGGCTGGCTGAATCGCCCACGCATGGCAATTAATGAAGCGCAGCACACACCGGCCTCGGTGCGACGTTGTTGCGCCTGGGCGGCCCTGGTGGACGGCCTGCGGTGCCACGCCTTGTGTTGCCAGCCTTGCTGTGGGTGATCTGGCTGTGCTGGCGTGCTAAAAGCAGAGCACCCAGCGCTTGCTGAATAATCGCTAGAAGGTCATTTGGCTCAAAATTTCAAGGCATAAAAAAAGGCCGCGCAAGCGGCCTTTTTTGGATGCAACCCCAGCGGTATGAGGCTGGGGTCGGCTGCCGGGCAATTACATGCCCATGCCGCCCATGCCACCCATGCCGCCCATGTCGGGCATGGCGGGTGCGCCTTCAGCCTTGGGGGCTTCGGCAATCATGCACTCGGTGGTCAGCAGCAGGGAAGCCACGGACGCTGCGTTCTGCAGGGCAGTGCGGGTCACCTTGGTGGGGTCCAGGATGCCCATTTCCAGCATGTCGCCGTAGGTGTCGTTGGCAGCGTTGAAGCCGAAGTTGCCTTGGCCCTTCAACACTTCGTTCACCACCACCGAAGGCTCGCCACCGGCGTTGGCCACGATTTCGCGCAGAGGCGCTTCCACAGCAGCCAGCACCAGCTTGATACCGGCGTCTTGCTCCACGTTACCGGTCGCCAGGGCGCCCACGGCTTGCTTGGCGCGCAGCAGGGCCACGCCACCACCGGCCACGATGCCTTCTTCCACGGCAGCGCGGGTGGCGTGCAGGGCGTCTTCCACGCGGGCCTTCTTTTCCTTCATTTCGACTTCGGTGGCAGCGCCCACCTTGATCACGGCCACACCGCCGGCCAGCTTGGCCACGCGTTCTTGCAGCTTTTCGCGGTCGTAGTCGGACGTGGCTTCTTCGATCTGGATGCGGATTTGCTTCACGCGGGCTTCGATTTCGTCAGCTTGGCCAGCACCGTCGATGATGGTGGTGTTTTCCTTGCCGATTTCCACGCGGGCAGCTTGGCCCAGGTCTTCCAGGGTCACCTTGTCCAGGGTCAGGCCCACTTCTTCAGCGATGACCTTACCGCCGGTCAGGATGGCGATGTCTTCCAGCATGGCCTTGCGGCGGTCGCCGAAGCCAGGGGCCTTCACAGCCACAACCTTCAGCACGCCACGGATGGTGTTCACCACCAGGGTCGCCAGGGCTTCGCCTTCGACGTCTTCGGCAATGATCAGCAGGGGACGGCCGGCCTTGGCGACTTGCTCCAGCGTGGGCAGCAGGTCACGGATGTTGCTGATCTTCTTGTCGAACAGCAGCACGAAGGGGTTGTCCAGAATCGCGGCTTGCTTTTCGGGGTTGTTGATGAAGTAGGGCGACAGGTAGCCGCGGTCGAACTGCATGCCTTCCACGACATCCAGTTCGTTGGCCAGGCTCTTGCCTTCTTCCACGGTGATCACGCCTTCCTTGCCGACCTTGTCCATGGCCTGGGCAATGATCTCGCCCACGTCGGAGTCAGAGTTGGCGGAAATGGTGCCGACTTGGGCGATTTCCTTGGAGGTGGTGGTGGCCTTGGATTGCTTCTTCAGCTCTTCCACCAGGGCGGCGACAGCCTTGTCGATACCGCGCTTCAGGTCCATGGGGTTCAGACCAGCGGCCACGTACTTGGAGCCTTCACGCACGATGGCCTGGGCCAGCACGGTGGCGGTGGTGGTGCCGTCACCGGCGATGTCGTTGGTCTTGGAAGCCACTTCCTTCACGAGCTGGGCGCCCATGTTCTGCAGCTTGTCCTTCAGTTCCACTTCCTTGGCCACGGACACACCGTCCTTGGTCACGGTGGGGGCGCCGAAGGAGCGCTCCAGCACCACGTTGCGGCCCTTGGGGCCCAGTGTCACCTTGACCGCGTTGGCCAGGATGTTCACGCCTTCCACCATGCGAGCACGTGCTTCGCCACCAAATACTACGTCTTTAGCTGCCATTTTTGGCTCCTACAAATCTGGTTCAAATTGGCTGTTAGCCCTTGTGTATCAAGCGCTAGCAGCTATGAAATTTCAAAGTTCTGAAGAGGATCGCGCTGCGATTTACTTTTCAACGACCGCAAACAGGTCGTCTTCCTTCATCACCAGCAGTTCGTTGCCGTCGATCTTGACGGCCTGGCCGGAGTACTTGCCGAACAGCACGCGATCGCCCACCTTCACGTTCAGAGCGATTTGCTCGCCCTTGTCGTTGCGCTTGCCGGGGCCGACGGCCAGCACTTCGCCTTGGTCAGGCTTTTCGGCGGCGTTGTCAGGGATAAAGATGCCCGAAGCGGTCTTGGTTTCGTTTTCCAGGCGCTTGACGATCACGCGGTCGTGCAGAGGACGCAGGTTCATAACATCTCCTAGGTATCAATCAACAAGGTTGAAGAGGTCCGCCACGCTGTCGCAACTGGGCAGAGTGGCTTGATAAAGCTGTGGAACGGTGCTGTTAGCACTCAACCCCATCGAGTGCTAATAATAAGGGAAAAATTTTGGCTTTCAAGGGGTGGGTGTTCCTCGCTGACGCCACGCAATCTCTGTGTAGTGGGACGTTGGACCCGATGGTGAGATTGGTTGCCCAAAAAATTCTTTGCAAAACAAAGGCTTGAGAATTTTTTGCGGTGCACCCCTAGCCGTGGGCCGGGTTTTCGGAGCGCGGTGCGTCAACGGCTGATGGCGATGGGCTGGGTCCACTGCGCCAGGACCGGCAAGCCGGGGCGGGCGATCACATCGGCCAGCGTATAGCAATCCAGGTGCTGCCAAAACGCCTTCAGTGCCCCATTCAGGATGCAGGTCAGCGCACAGCCGCCGGTCAGCCGGCAGTGGTTGTTAGGGCCCAGGCATTCGACGAGGTTGAAGTCGGGTTCAATGCTGCGCACCACCGCCCCCAGCGGGATTTCCTGGGGGGATTTGCTCAGGTGCAACCCGCCGTTTTTCCCGCGCACGGTGGTGATCCACCCTTGCTGCGCCAGCAATTGGGACACTTTCATCAAGTGGGCCTGCGAGATATCGAAGGCTTTGGCAATTTCGCTGATGGTGCACAGGCGCTCGCTGTGGGCGCCGGTGTAGATCAGGACCCGCAGCGCATAGTCGGTGAGTGTGGTCAGGCGCATCTTAGTGAGGCCGGCGTTGGAGGGGGACGGGTTTTCCGGGGCGCTGGTCGGCGCGTGGGCGCACCAGCATGGGAAGGAAGCGCCATAAGTAAACAGCAAAGGCCAAGACCCAGCAGGTGGCGCTGGCATGCAGCCAGGGCACGGGGTGGGTGCTGGCGCCCAGGGCCACCAGGCGCAAGACAACGGCGCAGAACACCAGTCCATAGCTGCACACCATGCTGCGGTCGGCGACCAATGCTCGCCCGGTGTGGCCCAGGGCCGTGCGCGTGATCATGCCGACGATGAGGGCGCCAAATCCGGCCATGCCGAGCAGGTGGACCGGCCAGGACATGCGTGCCGTCCAGCCCAGGGCGTAGGCGGCTGCGGCCCACAGGCCCAGTCCCAGCCCGGCATAGCCCAGGTAGAGGATCCAGAGCAATGGCGTGCGCAGCACGGCCCAGGGCTTCCAGGCCATCACGTGCCAAAGGGTGAGCAGCCCGGCCGCGGCGAAAAGCGGGGCGGCCCATGGCCCCGGACCGAATTGCCACACCAGGATGCCGCAAGCGGCCAATCCCGCCTGCCATTGACCGCTGCGCGTGTGCCGCGACACGTTGAGTTGCGGGAGTGCCCGCGTGGCAAAAAATGGAATCACTCGCCTGGCAATCAGCAAGGCAATGGCGGCCATGCACAGCATGCCCGTGAAGAAATAGTGCATCACCACGCTGTAGTCGAGCTGGTGCCAGCAGGCGTAGAGGTACGCTGCGTTGGCGCTGCCCATGCCGAGCAGCATCAGAACCAGGAGGTAGTTGTGCCGGCTTTGGCGTGCGAGCAGGCAACGGCCTATCGCCAGTGCTGCCATGGCGATGAACAGCAGGTCGGCGGTGCTTGCCACCGCAAAGGCGACGGCACCGGGCCAAAGAAAGCCCAGGCGTGCGGTGGCCCAGAGCAACACCAGTGCGCCCAGTGCAGGGCCTTGCAAGGGATTCATGCCGGTCCAGTTGCTGGTGGCGGTCAGCAGAAAACCCACCGTGATGGCAGCAATGAATCCCCAAAACATTTCATGGGCGTGCCAGAAGACCCCGGCCACCATGCCTTGCAGCAGCGAGGGGGCAAACACCCAGAGCGATACCGCCACCATGGCCCAGAGGGCGCCACACAGGTACAGCGGCCGAAACCCCAGTTCCAGAAAGGCCACCAGGGACGGGCGCTGCGGCGGTTCCGGCGTGGACGGTTCCTGGATTTTCAGAAGGCTAGTCATTGCAGTTTTTTCAATAAATACAAAACCTGCATCAAGGGTAGATGTTTCTGAATATTTCTGTTTGAAATGATTGTTTTTATTTGATTTAAATCAATCTTTTAATTGTTTGATTGATGTATGAATTGCTGTGGATATTGTGGTTATTGATAGAGATTTTCGAATGGAGGGGATGGTTGCCGTGTTTTTAAATGGTTGAAGGTCAGGTTTGAATATCGATTTGATGCGCATCAATTGAATGTTTGATCAATGTCTTTAAAATCGGTGCAAGTGTTCATGGCTGTGCGGGTTGGGGCGGATTGAAGGTCTTGCCAAGCCTGGGTAGCCTGCACAGTCATCCAGAAAGGTGGCACATGCTTGAGAAAAAGAATCCCACGACGCGCAAAGAAGAATTGCGCAGTTTCGCTTTCCTGACAGTGGTGATGGCGCCGGTGTTGGCCGGTTTGATCATTGCTGGCTACGGCTTCCTGGTCTGGATCTTCCAGATGTTTGCGGGTCCTCCGCATGCCTGAAGCCCCGCATTCGATGGCCGATGAGCTGCACATCGCCAGCCTGGTGGTCCATGTTCTGCCGCAGGCGCTGGATCCCGTCGGGCAGGCGCTGACCACGATGGGGCCTGTCCAAGTGCATGGCACCCATCCAGACGGCAAGCTGGTGGTCACCCTGGAGGGGCCCAGCGCCGACTTCATCCTGGATCAGGTGGCGCACATTCGGTTGATCGATGGCGTACTGAACGTCTCTCTGGTGTACCAGCACGCAGAACCCCGGCAATTACTTAACGAGGGAGTCTCCCATGACTAGCACCCGTCGCGATTTCGTTCGTCAAACTGCCGCCGCCGCCGCGGGCGCTGTGGCAGGCATTCCCATCCACGCCATCTCCCAGGAGGGCGTGCAAGCGGGTGGTAGCGCGCCCATGAAATGGTCCAAGGCGCCTTGCCGCTTCTGTGGCACCGGCTGCGGCGTGATGGTGGCCGTCAAGGACAACCGGGTGGTGGCGACCCAGGGCGATCCCCAGGCTGAAGTGAATCGGGGCCTCAATTGCGTCAAGGGCTATTTCCTGTCAAAGATCATGTATGGCGAGGACCGTCTGACACGGCCGTTGCTGCGCATGAAGAATGGCAAATACGCCAAGGATGGGGAATTCCAGCACGTGTCATGGGACACCGCGTTCGACGTGATGGCCCAGCAATTTAAGAAGGCGCTCAAGGAAAAGGGGCCGTCCGGCGTGGGCATGTTCGGCTCGGGCCAGTGGACGGTCTGGGAGGGCTATGCCGCATCCAAGCTGTTCAAGGCTGGTTTCCGCTCCAACAACATCGATCCGAATGCGCGCCACTGCATGGCCTCGGCGGTGGCGGGCTTCATGCGCACCTTTGGCATGGACGAGCCCATGGGCTGCTACGACGACATCGAAGCCACGGACACCTTTGTGCTCTGGGGTTCGAACATGGCGGAAATGCACCCTGTGCTCTGGACGCGTGTGACGGATCGCCGGTTGAGTGCACCGAATGTCAAGGTGGCCGTGTTGTCCACCTTTGAGCACCGCTCGTACGAACTGGCAGACATTGAGCTGACCTTCAAGCCGCAGACCGACCTGGCGATCCTGAACTACATTGCCAACCACATCATCACCACGGGGCGTGTGAACCAGGAGTTCGTGGCTAAACACTGCAACTTCAAGTTGGGCAACCCTGACATCGGTTACGGCTTGCGCCCCGAGCATCCCTTGCAGAAAGCCGCCAAGAATGCGGCAGATCCCGGTGGCGCCAAGCCCATGACGTATGAGGAGTACGCCAAGTTCGTCTCCACTTACACCCTGGAATACACCACCAAGCTGACGGGCGTTCCGGCCAACCGGCTCAAGGAACTGGCCGAGCTGTACGCGGACCCCAAGCGCAAGGTGGTGTCGTTCTGGACCATGGGCTTCAATCAGCATACGCGCGGCGTCTGGGCCAACAACCTTGTCTACAACATCCACCTGCTCACCGGCAAGATCGCGACCCCGGGCAACAGCCCCTTCTCGCTGACGGGCCAGCCTTCGGCCTGTGGCACGGCACGCGAAGTGGGGACGTTCTCGCACCGCCTGCCCGCGGACATGGTGGTTACCAATCCTGAGCACCGCAAGACCGCGGAAAAGATCTGGAAGCTGCCCGAGGGCACCATCCCCGAAAAACCCGGCTATCACGCCGTGCTGCAGCACCGCATGCTCAAGGACGGCAAGCTCAATGCTTACTGGGTCATGGTGACCAACAACATGCAGGCCGCCGCCAACCTGGTGCAGGAAGGCTATCCGGGTTATCGCAATCCGGACAACTTCATCGTGGTGTCGGATGCCTACCCCACCGTCACCGCGACCTCGGCGGACCTGATTCTGCCGACCGCCATGTGGGTGGAAAAGGAAGGTGCCTACGGCAACGCCGAGCGCCGCACGCACTTCTGGCACCAGCTGGTCAAGGCGCCGGGTGAAGCACGTTCGGACTTGTGGCAGCTGATGGAGTTTGCCAAGCGCTTCAAGATCGAGGAGGTGTGGCCCGAGGAACTCCTGGCGAAGGCCCCGCAGTACCGCGGCAAGACCATGTTCGATGTGCTGTACCGCAATGGCCAGGTGGACAAGTTCCCCGTGACCGATATCGAGGCGGGGTACAACAACCACGAAGCCGAGCTGTTTGGCTTCTACCCCCAAAAGGGGCTGTTCGAGGAGTACGCCGCGTTCGGACGGGGCCATGGCCACGATCTGGCGCCGTTCGATGTCTACCACCAGGTGCGGGGCCTGCGCTGGCCGGTGGTCAACGGGCAGGAGACCAAGTGGCGCTACCGCGAAGGGACCGATCCTTATGTGAAGCCGGGCACCGGTTTCGAGTTCTATGGCCACAAGGATGGCAAGGCGGTCATTTTCGGTCTGCCCTATGAGCCACCCGCCGAGGCCCCCGATCAGGAATACCCGTTCTGGCTGTCCACCGGCCGTGTGCTGGAGCACTGGCACTCCGGGTCCATGACCCGCCGCGTGCCCGAGCTGCACCGTGCCGTGCCGAACGCGCTGTGCTACATGCACCCTGACGATGCCAAGGCGCTGGGCTTGCGCCGGGGCAGCGAGGTTGAAGTCGCATCGCGCCGCGGGGCCATCCGCTCACGCGTGGAGACCCGCGGCCGCAACAAGCCGCCGCGTGGCCTGGTCTATGTGCCATGGTTTGACGCCAGCCAGCTGATCAACAAGGTGACGCTGGACGCGACCGACCCGATCTCGTTGCAAACCGACTTCAAGAAGTGTGCCGTGAGGCTGACCAAGGTCTGAGGACAAGCAGAGGAGCACCCCATGAAACGCATACAGAAACTGGGAATGGCACTGATGCTGTGTATCGGTGTGGTCACCGCGACCGGCATGGCCTCCGCCGAGCCCTTGTACGACAAGGCCCGCGGCACGGCACCCTTGCTGGAAACCACCAAGCCACCGGTGTTGGGCAACCCCATCAACGATGATGTGCGCCGCACGCGCAACTACGCGCAGCAGCCGCCCGTGATTCCGCACCGCATCGATGGCTACCAGGTCGACAAGAACTTCAATAAGTGCATGGATTGCCACTCCCGCACCAAGGCGGAAGTCTCTCAGGCGATCCCGGTCTCCATCACCCACTACCAGGACCGCGATGGCAATACCCTGGCGCAGATCTCGACCCGGCGCTACTTTTGCGTGCAGTGCCATGTGGGGCAGGACAATGCGACGCCTTTCGTAAGAAATACATTCCAGGATGTGGATAGCCTGCTCCTGAAAGCATTGCAAAATCCTGCGAACGCATCCAAGAAACCATGAACTGGGGCACAAGCATGCTGCAATTACTCAAGCGCTACTGGGCCGTCATACGGCGCCCCAGCGTCCACTTCAGCCTTGGGTTTCTGACGATTGGCGGGTTCATTGCGGGCATCCTGTTCTGGGGGGCTTTCAATACCGCGATGGAAGTCACGAACACCGAGAAGTTCTGTACGGGTTGCCATGAAATGCGCGACAACGTCTTCGCCGAACTGAAGAGCACCATCCACTACACCAACCGTTCCGGGGTGCGCGCGATCTGCTCGGACTGCCACGTGCCGCACAACTGGACCGACAAGATGGCGCGCAAGATGCAGGCGTCCAAGGAGGTGTGGGGCAAGATCTTTGGCACGGTGGATACGCCGGAGAAATTTGATGCCAAGCGCCTGGAGCTGGCGCAGCACGAATGGGCACGCCTGAAAGCCAACGATTCCCTGGAATGCAGAAACTGCCACAACTACGACTCCATGGACTTCACACGCCAGAGTCAGCGGGCGCAGAACATGCATTCCACCTACCTGGCGAACAAGGAAAAAACCTGCATCGATTGCCACAAGGGGATTGCCCACCAGCTGCCACACATTCCTCCGGGCGTGGGCCCCAGTGACAGCCCGGGTCAGGTGGTACCAGCCCCTGTCGCCATGGCCAAGCCCTGATCGCATGGTGTCTGCGGAGCATGCGCCACGGAGCCTGGACGTTGCTGGCTTTGGCTGCCTCCGCAATGGCCGTGTGCTGTTGCGTCAGATCGATTTCAGCCTGCAGGCCGGCCAGGTGCTGCAGCTCAAGGGCAGCAATGGCGCTGGCAAGAGCACCTTGCTGCGCAGTCTGGCCGGGCTGATGCCCTGGCGTGTCGGGGCGCTGGCATGGTGCGGTCAGCGTGTCATCGCATCCAGCCCCGCGTTCCAGCGGCAGCTGTCGTACCTGGGGCACCAGTGCGGCATGAGCGATGCTCTCAGTGGGATCGAGAACCTGCGTTTCGCACTCCAGATGCAGGCCGTGCCCTGGTCCGGTGAACGTGCGGCCCAGGTGCTGCGCGCACTGGATGTCCTGGATGTGGCTGCGCGCCCTTTTGGCCGCTTGTCCCAGGGGCAGCGACGTAGGGTGGCGATTGCCCGGGTCCTGCTCAGTGAACGCCCGCTGTGGTTGCTCGATGAGCCAGACAATGCGCTGGACGCACAGGGCAGCGCATTGCTGGTGCAACTGCTGTCGGCACACGCCCAGGCGGGTGGGCTGGCGATGGTGGTCAGCCATCGCGGTCTGCTGGTGCCTGGCGTGCCGGCCCTGGTATTGGACTTGAGTGCCCCCTCAGCGGCTCCGGCGCAGCAGGAGGCGCCATGCTGAGAGCGGTGGTGGTGCGCGAGCTGCGTCTGGCCGTCCGCCGGCCGGCCGATGCCCTGAGTGGTCTGGCGTTTTTCCTGATGGTGGGCAGCCTGTTTCCGCTGGCTTTGGGGCCGGACAGCGTCTTGCTCCGGCAGATCGCGCCTGGCGTTGTTTGGGTGGCGGCCTTGCTGGCGGTCTTGTTGGGCCAGCACCGGCTGTTCGAGGGGGACCATGCAGATGGTTCGCTGGAGCAGTGGTTGTTGGCCCCTGCACCTTTGCCGCTCCTGGTGGGGGTGAAGGTGGGGGCGCAATGGCTGGTGGGCACGCTGCCGCTGCTGCTGGCCACGCCGCTGCTGGGCTGGCAATATGGCCTGGGCGAAGAGGTGATGGGGGTGCTGCTGCTGTCGCTGGCCTTGGGCACGCCCAGCCTGTGCGTGCTGGCGGCCCTGGGGGCTGCGCTGACCCTGGGCTTGCGCGGTGCTTTGCTGCTGGTGCTGGTCGTGCTGCCGCTGAGCGTGCCGATCCTGATCTTTGGCAGTCATGCCGTGACCCAGTCCTTGCTGGGGCTGCCTGCGGCCCCCGCGTTGAATTTGCTCGGTGCCTGTTTGTGCCTGGCGCTGCTGGCCGGCCCCTGGACGATTGCGGCGGCGTTGAGGCTGGCGCTGGAATGATATGAACCCTTCCCCTGTTGCTTCTTCTCCTCGATCGCCGCGTGCTGCGGCCGCAGGCTTTCGCTGGCGCCAACTGGCCTCCCCGCCGGTGTTTGACCACTGGGCACAACGCTTGTGGCCGTGGCTGGCCGTGCTGGCGCTGGCGTTGACCGTGGCCGGGCTGTGGGTGGGTTTTTTCGTAGCCCCCACCGACCACCAGCAGGGCGAGGTCTATCGCATCATCTTTTTGCATGTGCCTGCGGCCTGGATGTCGATGTTCATTTATGTGGTGGCGGCGGTGCACGCAGGGCTGGGCCTGGTCTACCGCACCCGCCTGTCACCACTGCTGGCGCGCGCCTTGGCACCCACCGGGGCCCTGTTCACCGTGATCGCGCTGTGGACCGGTGCGGCCTGGGGCAAGCCCACCTGGGGCGCATGGTGGGTGTGGGACGCGCGGCTGACCTCGGAGCTGATCCTGCTGTTTCTGTACCTGGGCTACCTGGGGGTGGCCTCGGCCATCGAAGACCCCGAGCGCGCCGACGCGGCCGGTGCCATCGTGCTGCTCGCGGGCGTGGTGAACGTGCCCATCATCTATTTCTCGGTGCAGTGGTGGAGCACCCTGCACCAGGGGGCCACGATCCGCATGGATGCGGCCCCCAGCATGACCCACACCATGCTGGCGGGCATGCTGCTGATGACCCTGGCGTGCTGGGCCTATACGCTGGCCGTGTGCTTGCTGCGCACGCGCTGCCTGATTCGAGAACGTGCCGCAGAGGAGCAACTGTGATGGCGACCCATGGTTTTTACATCGCGCTGGCCTATGGTGTCAGCGCAGCGCTCCTGCTGCTTGAAATCCTGGCGTTGCTGTGGCGCTGGCGTCGGCTGCGGCAGGGCCCCGCACTGCGCGACCCTGAGGGAGATGCTGCATGAAACCCCGTCGAAAGCGCCTGCTGTGGGTGCTGGCCGGTGTGGCCCTGGTGGGGCTGGCCGTCACCCTGGTGCTGCGCGCACTGGATGCGAATGTCATGTTTTTCTACAGCCCCAGCCAGATCCACGCGGGCGAAGCGCCGCAGGGGGCGGCCTTTCGCATCGGTGGTCTGGTGGAGGTTGGCTCGCTGCAGCGCTCCGCCGATGGCCTGCAGGTGCAGTTCATGGTGACCGACGAGGTGCAGCGCGTGCCGGTGCGCTACCAGGGCCTGTTACCCGACCTGTTTCGCGAAGGCAAGGGGGTGGTCGCATCCGGCAAGCTGCAGGCGAACGGTGTGTTCGAGGCCTCCGAGGTACTGGCCAAGCACGATGAGAACTACATGCCCCCGGAAGCGGCCAAGGCACTGGAAGATGCCGCACGGACATCAAGGGGGCAGCCATGATGGCGGAGCTGGGGGTGTTTGCGCTGGTGCTGGCGCTGATCGTGGCGCTGGTGCAGGCCGCGCTGCCGTTGCTGGGTGCCCAGTGGGGGATCGCCGCCTGGGTGCGCCTGGCGCGGCCCGCCGCCGCCCTGCAGTGCCTGCTGTCGCTGCTGGCGGCGGGTGTGCTGTTCTGGTGCTTTGGCACGCAGGACTATTCCGTGCTGTACGTCGCGGCCAACTCGCACAGCGATTTGCCCATGATCTACAAGCTGACGGCCTTCTGGGGCGGGCATGAGGGCTCCATGCTGCTGTGGCAGGTGCTGCTGGCCTGCTGGAGCGTGGCGGTCGCCTGGCGCAGCCGCGCATTGCCGGCCGATTTCGTGGCGCGCGTGCTGGCGGTGCTGGGCTGGGTCAGCGTCGGGTTTCTGCTGTTCGTGCTGTTTTTGTCCAATCCGTTCTTGCGTTTGGTGCCGGCCGCGCTGGAAGGTAAGGATCTGAATCCCTTGCTGCAGGATCCGGGCATGGTCTTTCACCCACCGCTGCTGTACATGGGCTATGTGGGTTTTGTGGTGCCGTTCGCGTTTGCGCTGGCGGCCCTGATTTCGGGCGAGCTGGGCGCCGCCTGGGCGCGGTGGTCGCGGTCCTGGACGCTGGCTGCCTGGGGCTTTCTGACACTGGGCATCCTGCTGGGCAGCGCCTGGGCGTATTACGTGCTGGGCTGGGGGGGCTGGTGGTTCTGGGACCCGGTGGAAAACGCCTCCTTCATGCCGTGGCTGGTGGGTACGGCCTTTCTGCACTCGCTGATCGTCACGGACCAGCGCGGCGCATTCCGCAGTTGGTCAGCATTGCTGGCGATCTGCGCGTTTTCGCTGTGCCTGCTGGGTACGTTCCTGGTGCGCTCCGGGGTGCTGACCTCGGTCCACGCGTTTGCGGTCGATCCGGGGCGCGGCCTGTTCATCCTGTGCTTCATCGTGGCGGTGGTGGGCGTATCGCTGTGGCTGTACGCCTGGCGGGCGCCGGAGCTGGGCACCGGGGGCGGGCAGTTCGCCTTGCTGTCGCGCGAAACCCTGCTGCTGGTGAACAACGTGCTGTTCTGCGCTGCGGCCCTGGCCGTGCTGATCGGCACGCTGTACCCCCTGGCACTGGATGTGCTGCGCAACGAAAAGATCTCGGTCGGCCCTCCGTATTTTGAAGCGGTCTTTCTGCCGCTGGTCCTGCCGGCGCTGGCCTTGATGGGTTGTGGCACGGTGGCCCGCTGGAAGCAGGGCGCGGGCCGCGAGCTGTGGCAGCGGCTGCGCGCGGCCCTGGTGCTGACCGGGGTGGGCGTGGCCGTGCTGGGCCTGGCCCAGGTCGGGTCCATCACACCCGTGACCTTGCTGGGGGTGGCCTTGGGCCTGTGGTGCTTGCTGAGCACGCTGGCGCATGCCGTCCAGCGCCTGCTGCCTGCGGTGCGGCAGGGTGGAGGCTGGCAGCGCGTGGCCCGTCAGCCATGGGGCTGGTGGGGCACGGTGATGGCGCATGCCGGTGTGGGTGTGTTCGTGATGGCCGTGAGCCTGGCCAACGGGCTGGAGACCAAGCGCGAAACCCATGTGGCTCAGGGCCAGAGCGTGGAGGCCGGCCATTACCGCTTTACCCTGGTGGGGCTGTCCTCGGTGGAGGGGCCCAACTACGATGCCCAGCGCGCCCACTTTCGCGTCAGCGATGGGTACCAGAGCTGGGACATGTACCCCGAAAAACGTGCCTACCGGGTGCAGACCATGGGGCTGAGCCAGGCGGCCATCGACAGCCGCTGGACGCGCGATGTGTTCATTGCACTGGGCGAGCCGCTGGATGAGACCGGGCAGGCCTGGACCGTGCGTCTGCAGGTCAAACCCTGGATGGAGTGGATCTGGATGGGGACTTTCATGATGGCACTGGGGGCGGGCTTGAGCCTGCTGGACAAGCGTTTTCGCACCGGGTGCCAGCGCGTGCCCCGTGCCGCGCGCAGCGCTGCGGCGCACAAGGTGGCGTGATGCGTTTTGTCATTCCTTTGGCGGTTTTCCTGGGGCTGGCAGTCATGCTGGGCCTGGGCTTGCAACGTGATCCGCGGGCGCTGGAATCGGCCCTCTTGCAGCAGCCGGTGCCGGTGTTCGACCTGCCTGTGCTGCAGGGGCCGGAAGGCACCCGGCTGACGCCCCAGGCGCTGCAGGGCCAGGTCTGGCTGCTGAACGTCTGGGCCTCCTGGTGCGCACCCTGCCGCCAGGAGCTGCCGATCCTGGTGGAGATGTCGCGCAAGGACGGGGTGGCCATCTATGGCCTGAATTACAAGGACCAGCCCGCCAAGGCCCAGGCCCTGCTGCGCGTGGCCGGCAACCCGTATGTGGCTTCTGCGGTGGATGCCGATGGCCGGGTCGGCATGGACTTCGGCATCCATGCCGTGCCGGAGACCTTTGTGATCGATGCCCAGGGCCGGGTTCGCTACCGCCACCTGGGGCCGGTGACTCCCGAAGTGTGGAACGACAAACTGATGCCTGTGGTGAGGGCCGTGCAATGAAACCCTGGTCCCTGGCGCTGTGCGCCGCCCTGTTGAGCCCCGGTGTCTTCGCCGCGCAAGACCTGGAACTGGAGGCGCGCGAGGCGGCCCTGGCCGCCCGGCTGCGCTGCGTGGTCTGCCAGAACCAGACCGTGGCCGAATCCCAGGCGCCGATTGCCAAGGACATGCGCAAAGAAATTGCGGTGCAGCTGGCGCAGGGCCGCAGCGATGCCGAGGTGGTGGCCTTCTTCGAGCAGCGGTATGGCAGTTTTGTGCGCTATGCACCGCCGTGGAAGCCTTCGACCTGGGTGCTGTGGTGCGCCCCGTTTGTCGTGCTGCTGGGCGGCTTGCTGCTGCTGTGGCGCACACTGCGCCGGCGCCACCAGAGCGTGGCCCGCCCGGGATTGAGCCCGCAGGAGCGGGCGCGGGCCCAGGCGTGGCTGGAGAACCGCCAGGACACACCGACACCGGAGGACCGTCCATGAGCGATATGGTGGGATTGTGGCTGGGGGCGCTGGCCCTGGTGCTGCTGTGCCTGGCGGTGCTGCTGCCCAACCTGCTGCGGGATGCGGCCCAGCCGGTGACCGGCAGCGATGACGCCCTGCGGGCGCTGTACCAGGCCCAGCTGCAGGAGCTGGCGCGGGAGCACCGCGCCGGCAACCTCGATGCGGCCGATCTGGCCCAGGCCGAGGACGAGTTGCAGCGCCGCCTGCTGCAGGAGCTGGCGCAGCGCGCGCAGCCCCGGACCTGGCGGCAACGGCCGCGGCTGCCACGCGCCAGCGCCCTGGTGCTGGCCGTGCTGCTGCCCGTGGCGGCATGGGGGCTGTATGTGCAGGTGGGCGATCCGCAGGCCGCGGCCCGCCTGGCCCAGGCGGATGCCATGGGCCACAGCGCGGGCCAGGCGCAGGTCGAGGCCATGGTGGCCGGGCTGGCGCAGCGTTTGCAGGCGCAGCCCGACAACCTGCCGGGGTGGGTGATGCTGGCGCGCTCCTACGAAACCCTGGAGCGCTATGCCGATGCCGCCCAGGCCTACCAGGGCGCGTTGCAGACGGCGCAAGCCCAGGGCCTGGAGGCCACGGAGCAGGCGCGGCTGTGGGCGGACCTGGCGGACGCCCAGGCCTCCGCACAGCAGGGGCGCCTGGACGGTGCGGCGGGCGCCGCGATCACCCAGGCGCTGCGCCTGGACGCGCAGCAGCCCAAGGCGCTGGCGCTGGCCGGTGCGGCGGCCTTGCAGGCGGGCAATCCGCGCGCTGCGCGCGACCACTGGCAGGCGCTGCTGGCCTTGCTGGAGCCTGGCTCCGACGTGGCACTGCAGGTGCAGGATGATCTGGTGAAGCTGGAGCTGCTGCTGCGCGAGCCAGCAGCTGCACTAGCGCAGTCCCCCGCGCGCTAGGCGCCGGGCAACCGCGCGACCGGGCCGTGCAGGTGGCCCGGTGCTGGGCTTCAGGCCGCGGCGGAGGCGGCCAGCGCGTGCAGGGCCGGTCCGGTCAGGCGGTAGCGAATCCACTCCGACTGGGGCTTGGCGTCCAGGCTGTCGTAGAAGGCGATGGACGGGGCGTTCCAGTCCAGCACGCTCCATTCAAAGCGGCCGCAGTCCTGCTCCACGGCGATGCGGGCCAGGTGCTGCAGCAAGGCCTTGCCGGCGCCCTTGCCGCGCTGCTCGGGTGAGACGTACAAGTCTTCCAGGTACAGGCCGTGCTGGCCTTGCCAGGTGGAGTAGTTGAAGAAATACACGGCAAAGCCCACGGGTGTGTCGCCGTCCAGGCAGATCAGGCCGAACACCTTGGGGTTGGCGCCAAACAGCGTGCGGTGCACATGGGCGGGCGTGGCCAGCACTTCGTGCTCGGCCTTTTCGTAGATGGCCAGCTCGCGCACAAAGTGCAGGATCAGGTCGGTGTCGTCGATGGTGGCGGGGCGGATGGTCAGCGGGGCGGTCATGGGGATCGGTTCCAGGGGCATCAGGGCAGGGCGGGCACGGGGCCGGCGCCAAAGCGTTCAAAACAGCGGCGCAGCACGTGGAAGTGGTCTTCGAACATCTGCGCCTCCAGGCCGGCCAGGGCCTGCAGGGGCACCCAGCGCGCGGCGGCTGCGTCATCGCCGGCTTGCACGGCGGGCAGGGTGGTGCCCGGCAGGTGGCAGACAAACACGTGGGTGATGGTGCGCCCGCGCAGGCTGCGGTCCGGGTGGTCGAACACTTCCACGCCCTGCAGGGCGGATTGCAGCGCGGCCGCGGTCAGCGGCAGGGCGGTTTCTTCGGCCAGCTCGCGCAGGCAGGACTGCCACAGGGTGTCGCGTGGCTCGACAAAGCCCCCGGGCAGGGCCCACAGGCCCTGCCCGGGGGCGTGGCCGCGCTGGATCAGCAGCACATGGCCGTGGCACAGCAGCAGCCCGTCGACGGTGACAAACACCGGCGGATACGGGGCTGCCGCCCAGGCGGCGCGGTAGCCGCTGAGCATGCGCCATTCGGCGCGCAGGGCGGCGTAGTCGGGGCTGGCCTGCCAGGCCTGCAGCCAGTCGGCCACGGCAGCGGGCAGCAGGGTGCCCAACTGGTGCGCCACGGCGGCCTGCGGCTGCTCGTCCAGGTTCCAGTAGCAGGCGCGGATGGGGGTGGCGTCAAAGTCGCCCTGGCGCGGCAGGCTGAGCAGCTCCCAGCCCGGGAAGCGCGCCAGGTAATGGCTGCTGTCGTCCTTGAAGTGGCCCACTAGGGCCACGCGCGCGTCGGGCGGCACCTGGGTGTGCACGGCGGCCATCACGGCCTGCACCCAACGCGGCTCGTCGTAGTAGTCGCGCACGGGCACGCAGCGCACGCGGGCGGCATCGGCGGGCGGCAGGCTGTCGCGGATCAGGGCTTCGCGCTCTGGCCAGGTGAAGGGGTTCTTGGGGCTGCGCGCCTGCCAGGCGCTGCCCAGCACGACGACCACCTGCTGCGCCGCCGCCAGGGCCTGCTGCAGCAGGGCCAGGTGGCCGAGGTGCAGGGGCTGGAAGCGGCCGATGAGGACGGCGGTGTGGGGCGGGGGAGCAGCGTGGGGCATGGTGAAAAGCATAGCTGCTGGCGTTCGTCCTTGAAGCTTTTCAGGTGTTTTTGTGTCTGAAGTGGCCTGATGGCAAGCGCTGGAAGCTATGGTTTTTAGGTGGTTGCGGTCTCGGGGTCGGCAATGTCGAACACCTGGCGCAGGTAGGCCAGGTAGGTCTCATCGTCGCACAGGGTCTTGCCGGGGGTGTCGGAAATCTTGGCCACGGGCTGGCCGTTGGCGCGCACCAGCTTCATGACGATGTTCAGCGGCTGCAGGCCCAGGTCGTTGGTCAGGTTGGTGCCGATGCCGAAGCCCAGCTGGATGTGCGGCGCAAAGTGGCGCCACAGGGCCAGGGCCTTGTCCAGGTTCAGCCCGTCCGAGAACACCAGCCGCTTGGTGTGCGGGTTGATGCGCAGCTCGCGGTAGTGGGCGATCGCCTGCTCGCCCCAGGCGAACGGGTCGCCCGAGTCGTGGCGCAGGCCGTCGAACAGCTTGGCGAAGTACAGGTCGAAGTCGGCCAGGAAGGCGCGCATGCCGACGGTGTCGGTCAGTGCAATGCCCAGGTCGCCCCGGTACTCCTGCACCCAGTCTTCCAGCGCGGACTTCTGGAAGTCGCGCAGGCGCACGCCCAGGGACTGGTAGCTCTGCATGTATTCGTGGGCCATGGTGCCCAGCGGCGCGATGCCCAGTTGCTTGGCCAGCAGCACGCTGGAGGTGCCTTTGAACCACTGCGCGGCCTGCGCCGTCAGCGTGGCCACCACCTCGTGCTGCCAGGCGGCGGAAAAGCGCCGGCGCAGGCCGAAGTCCGACAGCTCGAAGGGGTGGGCCAGCACCGGGCCGCTGGCCAGGGTCTGCAGCTGGGCGATCTTGGCCTGCAGGCGCCGGCGGCCTTCGGCCAGGGTGTCCGGCTGGGCCAGGCGGCGGAAGTACAGCTCGTTGACGATGGCCAGCACATGGATCTCGAAGCCCATGACATGCACCTGGGGGCCGTGGGCCTCGATGGACAGGCCGCCCTCGGGCGTGGCCTGCACGCGGATGAAGTCGCGCTGGAACTGGAACAGCCGCAGAAAGTCGACGAAGTCGCTCTTGATGTAGCGCAACTGGCCCAGGTATTCCAGCTCGTCCTTGGCAAAGCGCAGGCTGCACAGGTGGTCCAGCTCGGCGTTCACGTCGTTGATCAGCTCGGCCAGCGGGTAGGCCGTGTCATTGCGGCAGGCAAAGCGGTATTCGGCCTGGGTTTGCGGGTGGCGGTGCAGCATCGCCTGCCACATGGTGAATTTGTAGAGGTCTGTGTCCAGCAGGCTGGGGACGATGGGCATGGCAGGCGTGGGCAAAAGAGGTTACAGGCGCAGGGTGGCGGTGGTGTGCAGCTGCACGCCGGCGGCCTGCATGCGCTGCAGGAAGTCAGCGTGCTGCGCGGCAAAGCCGTGCACGGGGCTCATGCAGTCGGTCAGCAGCACGACGCGTGGGGCAAAGCCGGGGGGCGCGGCCTCCAGCAGGTGCTCGACCGTGGCGCGCACGCAATGGCTGCTGGCCTCGCCCGCCACCACCAGGCGCTGGGCTTGCAGCAGCGTGCCCAGCAGGGCGTGGTTCATGCAGGTGTCCGGGACCTGCGGATCGGGCACCTCGGCCGCCAGGGCGCTGTAGTGCTCGGTCCAGGGATGGCTACCTTTGAACACGTGCGTCACCGCGCGCTGGCGGGTCACTTGCCAGTCACGGCAGGCGGCCTGCACCTCGGCATGCACGCCGTGGCCCCAGGTGCCGATCTCACAATGCACGGGCCAGACCATCAGGGTGTAGCGCCCGCGTGCTTCCAGGGCATCCAGGTAGGCCAGGGCGCGCGCCAGGTGCTCTGGCGTGCGCGGCGCGTAGGCCCCGGCGCGCACCTGCGCCGCCGTGATGGCGGTGAAGGGGGCCACGGCGGACCCGTCGGCGTGCTGCCAGAAGGCCGGGTGCGCGATGTCGAACACCTGGTGCGCATCCAGGGTCACGGTGATGTGGTCCACGGCCTGCATCTGCGCGCACAGCCAGCCGGCCAGGCGTTGCATGTCGGCATGGGCGCCAGGCACGGGCAGGCTGGGCTGCAGGGTCGTGCCGTCCAGCGTGGGGCACAGCGCCGCGGGCAGATCGCAGAAGTCGTTTTGCGGATCGATGAGCAGCAGTTGGGTGGCAAGGGTCATGGCGGCGGGAGGGCGCAGGTGCGCCGTGCGCAAAGGGTGAAGTGTAGAAGTTCCTGCCAGGCACGGCAGGGAACGCCGGCTGGGGGGGCAGGCGCGGGAGGCGATCACGTCCACGTGCACGTGGACGTGGGTGCCACCAGGGCGTAAAAAAGCCCGCACAGGGGCGGGCTTCTGGCCGGCCGCAGCGTGCAGCAGGGCGGCCTTGTCGGTGCGTGGGTCTTGGTTCACATCGCGGGCGCGATATGCACTTCGCCCACGAACCGCTTCCGCCTTGTCCGTGCGGCGGTTTGAATTACTTCAAACCCGCTGCAGCGCGAAGCAGGGCAGCCTTGTCGGTGCGCTCCCAGGTGAACTCGGGTTCTTCGCGACCGAAGTGGCCGTAGGCGGCGGTCTTGCTGTAGATGGGGCGCAGCAAATCCAGCATCTGGATGATGCCCTTGGGGCGCAGGTCGAAGTGTTCGGCCACCAGCTTGGAGATCTGGTCATCAGGAATCACGCCCGTGCCTTCGGTGTACACGGTGATGTTCATGGGGCGGGCCACACCGATGGCGTAGGCCACCTGCACCTGGCACTGGCGCGCCAGACCGGCGGCCACCACGTTCTTGGCCACGTAGCGCGCGGCGTAGGCGGCCGAGCGGTCCACCTTGGAGGGGTCCTTGCCGGAGAAGGCGCCGCCGCCGTGGGGGCAGGCACCACCGTAGGTGTCGACGATGATCTTGCGACCGGTCAGGCCGCAGTCACCCTGGGGGCCGCCGATAACAAAGCGGCCGGTGGGGTTGATCAGGTACTTGGTGTCCTGCAGCCATTCCTTGGGCAGCACGGGCTTGATGATTTCCTCGATGATGGCTTCGGTGAACGAGGCCTTCATCTTGGTGGCGGTCTCCGACTGGTCGGGGCTGTGCTGGGTGGACAGCACCACGGTGTCAATGCTGTGGGGCTTGCCGTCCACGTAACGCATCGTCACCTGGCTCTTGGCGTCGGGGCGCAGGAAGGGCAGGCGGCCATCCTTGCGCAGCTGGGCCTGGCGTTCCATCAGGCGGTGCGCGTAGTAGATGGGCGCGGGCATCAGCTCGGGCGTTTCGTCGCAGGCATAGCCGAACATCAGGCCCTGGTCGCCGGCACCGATGTTCAGTTCGTCGTCGCTGGCCTTGTCCACGCCTTGGGCGATGTCCTGGCTTTGCTTGTCGTAGGCGACGAGCACGGCGCAGCCCTTGTAGTCGATGCCGTAGTCGGTGTTGTCGTAGCCGATGCGCTTGATGGTGTCGCGCGCCACCTGGATGTAGTCCACGTTGGCGCCGGTGGTGATTTCACCGGCCAATACCACCAGACCGGTGTTGGTCAGCGTCTCGGCAGCCACGCGGCTGTGAGGGTCTTGGGTGAAAATTGCGTCCAGGATCGCATCGGAAATCTGGTCCGCCACCTTGTCGGGGTGGCCTTCGGAGACCGATTCCGAGGTGAAGAGAAAGTCGTTCGCCATTGAATAAACTCCTGTCTTGGCAATTGCGTTGCCTCGGCTGACAGAAGTCGGGCGAACGCTTTAGCAGTCTTTTTTTACGTCGCCCTGCAAGTTGCTCTGTTAACTCGGCGACAGCCGCACATTGTACATGTCAACGCTTTTTCGTTTCCTCTCTGTGGTGCCTTTGCCCCTGGTGCACGCACTGGGTGCGTGCCTGGGCTGGCTGGCCTGGGCTTGCTCGCCCACCTACCGGCGCCGTTTTGCCGCCAATAGCCGGCAGGCTGGCTACCGCTTCGCCCAGGTGCGGGCCGCGGTTGGCCATGCCGGGCGCATGGTGACGGAGCTGCCCCGGCTTTGGCTGCGCGACACCGCGGTCAACGCCGTGCATGGTGCCGAGGTGGTGGAGCAGGCCTGGTCGCGCGGCAAGGGCATCCTGTTCCTGACCCCGCACCTGGGCTGCTTCGAGCTGTCGGTGCAGGGCGCGGCGCGGCAGTGGTCGGCGCAGCATGGGCCGATCACCATCCTCTACCGCCCCGCCAAGCAGGCCTGGCTGGCCGAGATGATGCTGACCGCCCGCAACCGCAGCGGCGTGCAGGCCGTGCCCACCACGCTGGCGGGCGTGCGCCAGATGATCAAGGCGCTGCGCAAGGGCGCGGCCGTGGGCCTGCTGCCCGACCAGGTGCCTCCCAGCGGACAGGGGCAGTGGGCGCCATTCTTTGGTCAAGATGCCTACACCATGACGCTGGCGGCCCGGCTGGCGCTGCAGACCGGCGCCACCGTGGTGCTGGCGCGCTGTGAACGCCTGCCAGCCGGCCGTGGCTACGAGCTGTTTTTCGAAGCCCTGCCCATGCCGCTGTCCGATCAACTGGAAGAAGCCGTGGTGCAGATCAACCAGGCCATGGAACACACCATCCGCCAGTGCCCCACGCAGTACCTGTGGGGGTATGGCCGCTACAAGCAGCCTCGGCAGGAAGCGTCGGCGGCGGAATCTGCCTCCGAAGGCGGTGCCGCATGAGCTGGAGTCGACTGGGTGTGGGCCTGATGCACGGGCTGGCCAAGCTGCCATTGCCGGTGTTGCGCGGAATCGGTTGGGTGCTGGGGCGTTTGTTGTTCATCCTGGCCGCGCCGCGCCGCAAGGTGGCATTGCGCAACCTGGCGCTGTGTTTTCCCGAAGCGACGCCAGCCCAGCGCAAGGACTGGGCGCGCGAGAGTTTTGTGGTGTTCTGCCAGACCTTTCTGGACCGCAGCTGGCTTTGGTTCGGCTCTGAAGCCCTGGTGCGCCGGCGCGTCAAGCTGGTGGGCGCCACGCACGAGCTGGAGGGAGATACGCCCACCATCGTGTTTGCCCCGCATTTCTACAGCATGGATGCCGGCGGGCTGGCCCTGCCGCTGAACACCGAGCGCGAATTCACCTCGATTTTTGCGACCAATCCCGATCCGGTGCTGGATGCCTGGTTCATGGCCGGGCGCCAGCGCTTCGGCAATGTGCGCATGCTGAACCGTGCCGACGGGGTCAAGCCCATCATCTCCACGCTGCGCAAGGGCGGCCTGCTGTACCTGCTGCCGGACATGGACTATGGCCGCAATGACTCGGTGTTCGTGCCCTTCTTCCAGGTGCCCGAAACCGCCACCATCCCTTCGCTGTCGCGCTTTGCCCGCCTGGGCAAAGCCAAGGTCGTGGCCTTGTACAACCGCATGACGCCCGAGGGCTATGTGGCCGAGCTGTCGCCCGCTTGGGAGCACTTTCCCACCGACGACCATGTGGCCGATACCGCGCGCATGAACCGCGAACTGGAGGCTGCCATCCGTACCATGGTGCCCCAGTACTACTGGGTGCACAAACGTTTCAAGACGCGGCCCGAGGGTCAGGCGTCCCTGTATCAGTAATCCAGAGGGAAATCTGCCGCTGACGCAGGTGTAGCAAGCGCAGGTAGCTCTCTTTTTAGAAGGGCTTCGTGCAGCAGTTGGTGCAGGCTGCGGATCACCCGCTCGGGGTGCTCATGCACCAGCCAGTGGCTGGCGCCGGGCACGCGCTCCACGGACAGCTGGGGCACCCACGCCTCCAGACCGTCCAGCAGCTCCGGCAGCAGCGCAGCATCGTCCAGGCCCCACAGGATGTGGGTGGCCACCGGCGTGTGCAGCAGCGCATCCGGCAGCGGCTGCAGGTCGGCGCTGGCGCCGCGCGGTGGCACCAGCGGGCTGGCTGCGTAGTAGCGGCAGGCGGCCGCCAGGCACTGCGGCCAGTGGGCCAGGTAGCGCGCCTGCCATTCCGGCGTGAGCCAGGCGGGCAGGTCCCCGGCGGGCGTGCGGAAAAAGTCCCACAGGCGCCGTGCCCCGTCCGCCAGCAACAGCGGTGCCGCATCGGGACGGCGCAGAAAATGCATGTACTGGCTGGCGGCCTGCTGGGCCGGGTTGTGCTGCAACTCGCGCACAAAGGCCCCAGGGTGGGGGGCGTTGATGATCAGCAGCTGTTGCAGCAACTGGGGTTGCTGGATGGCCAGGTTCCATGCCAGCGCGCCCCCCCAGTCGTGCGCCACCACACAGGCCGCCGGCTGCCCCGGACTTTCCAGGGCGATCAGCGCTGCCAGGTCCTGGACCAGCGCCTTGGGTTTGTAGGCCTCCACGGCCTCGGGCTGGCTGGAGCCACCATAGCCGCGCAGGTTGGGCGCCAGGCAGCGCCAACGGTCAGCAAACGGCGCCATCACCCCTTCCCAGATGAAGGCACCTTCCGGGAATCCGTGCAAAAACAGCAACAGGGGTTTGCCGGGGGTTCCACAGGCCAGACAGTCCAGCGTGATGCCGTGTGGCAGCTGGTGGCGGATGGGCTCAAGCATGGTGCCTCCTTGGTGATGAAGCCGCCATGCTGGACCAAGGACGCAGGTGCGTCCATGCGTTATTGCACGGGGGTGTCCGGCGTGGCGGGGGTGTCCACGGGGGCGGCCGCTTCCGGTGTGGCAGGGGCTGGTGTCGCGGGCTTCAGACCGTCGGGATGGCACCAGTGCCACAGCAGCTGGGCCACGTCGTCCACGCCCTGCTTTTTCAGGGCCGAGAACATGCGCACCTCGCCGCCGCCGGCGTTGAGTTTGGTGATGGACAGGATTTTGGCCTGCTCGGAACGGGTCAGCTTGTCGGCCTTGGTCAGCAGCACCAGGAACTTCAGGCCCTGTTCCACGCGGGGACGGATGGCGTCGAGCAAGGCTTCGTCCAGCTCCGTCAGGCCCAGTCGGGGATCACACAGCAGCACCACGGCGCTTAGGCTTTCGCGCTGCATCAGGTAGTTCAGCATCACCCGCTGCCAGCGCTCCTTGTCCGAGCGCGATACTGCGGCATAGCCATAGCCGGGCAGGTCGGCCAGCACGGCGTCGGTGACGCCTTGTTTGCCCAGCGCAAACAAATTGATGTGCTGTGTGCGCCCGGGTTTCTTTGAGGCAAACGCCAGCTGTTTCTGCTGCGTCAGGGTATTGATGGACGTGGATTTGCCGGCGTTGGAGCGGCCGACAAACGCAATTTCGGGCACGTCCACCGGGGGCAGATGGTGCAGCTGGGCTGCCGTGGTCAGAAAACGCGCCGTGTGCATCCAGCCCATGGCGAGCTTGGGGTCAATCGGAGCAGAAGTTTGACACGAAGCAAATTCGGAAGAGTTGGTCGTCATGGGGGTGTATCAAGCGTAAGGGCGTCATTGTAGAATCAGGCAGTTTTGCGCACATAACCAGACCCACAATATGAAGTTGCTCGCCTCTTTGCTGACGGCTGCCGCACTGGCAGCACCCGCTCTCCCGGCCTTCGCGGCGGGCGAAACACCGGCCAAGGCCGACCTGGTGAAAGGTCAAGCCAGCTATGAAGCTGTCTGCGCAGCTTGCCACGGTGCGGATGGCAATTCCACCATTGTCGTCAATCCCAAATTGGCACAACAGCATCCGGAGTATTTGCGCAAGCAGTTGCACGACTTCAAGAGCGACAAGCGCGCCGACCCCGTGATGAAGGGCTTCGCCAGCATGCTGTCCGACGAAGAGATGAACAACATCACCGCCTGGCTGGCAAAGCAGCCCGCCAAGACCGGCTTCGCCACGGACAAGGAGCTGGTGGTGCTGGGCGAGCGCATCTACCGCGGTGGTGTGCCAGACCGCAAGATCGCCGCCTGCGTCAGCTGCCACAGTCCCAACGGCGCCGGTATTCCCGGCCAGTACCCCCGTCTGTCGGGCCAGCATGCCGACTATACGATCAAGCAGCTGAACACCTTCCGTGACGGCTCGCGCGCCAACAACCTGCAGATGAAGGATGTCGCTGCCAAGCTGAACGATCGCGAGATCAAGGCGGTGGCGGACTATATTGCAGGCTTGCGCTAAATCAAGCTTTCCGCAATAACACGCGGGAACTTACCGCCCATAACAAACCCCAACCAAGGCGGGTCCATCCACAGTGTGATGGTCCCGCCTTTTGCTTTCGGGCCCAGTGTCTTTTCCCATGTCTGATCCTTCTTCCGGCCAGTCCTTTGAGCCCGAATCACCGCAGCGCCTGCGTGCCTTGCTGGAGCTTCTGGCGTCCATGCGGTTCGCCATCGCCCTGTTGACCATCATCTGCATCGCCTCGGTGATCGGCACAGTGCTCAAGCAGCACGAGCCCGGCGTCAACTATGTCAACCAGTTCGGCCCCTTCTGGGCCGAGCTGTTTCTGGCGCTCAAGCTGAATGCGGTCTACAGCGCCTGGTGGTTCCTGCTGATTCTGGCCTTCCTGGTGATCAGCACCAGCCTGTGTCTGCTGCGCCATACGCCCAAGTACTTGGCGGATTTGCGCAACTACAAGGAAAACATCCGCGAGCAAAGCCTCAAGGCCTTCCACCACAAGGCCGAGGCCGCCTTGGGCGAGGCCCCGCAGGCCGCGGCGCAGCGCATCGGCGGCATCCTGGCGCGCAGCGGCTGGAAAGTGAAGCTGCAGGAGCGCGAGACACCCGCCGGCAAGGGCTACATGCTGGCGGCCAAGGCGGGTGCGGCCAACAAGCTGGGCTACATCGCTGCCCATGCGGCGATCGTGCTGATCTGTATCGGCGGGTTGCTGGACGGCGACCTGATCGTGCGGGCCCAGATGTGGCTGGGCGGCAAGACGCCGTACACCGGTGGCGGTCGCATTTCCGATGTGCCGCCCGAGCACCGCCTGTCGCTGCGCAACCCGACTTTCCGCGGCAACCTGATGGTGGCCGAGGGCACGCAGGCGGGCACGGCCATCCTGAACCAGTCGGATGGCGTGCTGCTGCAGGAGCTGCCCTTCTCCGTGGAGCTGAAGAAATTCATCGTCGAGTATTACGACACCGGCATGCCCAAGCTGTTTGCCAGCGAGGTGGTGATCCACGACCGCGAAACCGGCGAGCAGCTGCCGCAGCGCATCGAGGTGAACCACCCGGCGAGCTACAAGGGCATCGAGATCTACCAGTCCAGCTTTGACGACGGGGGATCGCGCGTCAAGCTGCGCGCCGTGCCGTTCGCGCCCGGCAGCGAGGCGTTCGAGGTCGAGGGCCACATCGGCACCAGCACCCAGCTGATGCGCGCCGGCTCCCACCGCCCCGAGGATGTGCTGACCCTGGAGTTCACCGAGCTGCGCACCATCAACGTCGAGAACTTCACCGACAAGAAGGCCTCCAGTGCCGCCGTGGACGTGCGCAAGGTGGACCTGCGCAGCTCCATCGAAGCGCGGCTGGGCGGTGGCCACAAGACGGTGACCGACAAGGAGCTGCGCAACATCGGCCCCAGCATCGGCTACAAGTTGCGCGATGCCTCGGGCCAGGCCCGCGAATACCAGAACTACATGAGCCCGGTGGACTTTGGTGACGGCGTGCCCATGTTCCTGCTGGGCGTGCGCGAGAACCCGTCCGAGAGCTTCCGCTACCTGCGCGTGCCGGCCGACGAGCAGGGCAGCATGCAGGGCTTCCTGCGCATGCGTGCGGCCCTGAACGATCCTGTGCTGCGCGAGGAGGCCGTGCGCCGCTACGCCGCCCAGGCCGTGCCCAAGGACCGCCCCGACCTGCGCGACGCGCTGGCCCAGTCGGCCCTGCAGGCCGTGAACCTGTTCGCCGGCAGCGGCACGCGCCTGGACAAGCCCGATGGCGGTCTGCAGGCGATTGCCCAGTTCATGGAAGCCAACGTGCCCGAGGCCGAGCGCGAGCGCGCCAGCGAGGTGCTGATCCGCATCCTGAATGGCGTGCTGTTCGATCTGGCCCAGCTCAGCCGCGAAAAGGCCGGCCTGCCGGTGATGCAGCCCAGCGACCAGACCCTGGCCTTCATGACGCAATCGGTGTTCTCGCTCAGCGATGCGCAATTCTTCCCGGCGCCCATGGCCTTCATGCTGGAAGACTTCACCCAGGTGCAGGCCAGCGTGTTCCAGGTCGCCCGTGCGCCCGGCAAGAACATCGTCTACCTGGGCTGCCTGTTCCTGATCATCGGGGTGTTTGCCATGCTGTATGTGCGCGACCGGCGCTTGTGGGTCTGGATCAGCCCGCAGGGCGAGGCGGCGCGTGCCACCATGGCCTTGTCATCGAATCGCAAGATCATGGACACTGACCGCGAATTCGAGAATTTGACCGAGAAGCTGCTGACAGCCCCGGCTGCAGCGCCATCCTCCACGGAGCGTTCTGTATGAGTAGTACTGCTACAGCCACCATCACCTTGAACGAAGGGTTTTTCGTTCGCCGCAACTGGTTCGACTGGTTGTTCGCCGTCCTGCTGGTCGCTGGTGGCCTGTTCGCCTTCCAGCATTACCACCTCGCGATGGATGTGTATGAAAAGGGCATCCTGATCGGCGCCGTCCCCGGCCTGATCTGGCTGGGTTGGTTCTGGCGGCCGCTGGCCAAGCTGATGCTGTCCGTGGCGGCCCTGTCGCTGCTGGCCATCTGGCTGTACCAGGGCCCCGATGGGGAGGCCCTGCTGGCGCGTTCGGACCAGGTGTTCGGCCTCAAGTACTTCCTGTCCAGCCAGTCCGCCATCCTGTGGATGAGCATGCTGTGCTTCATGGCCACAGTGTTCTACTGGATCAGCCTGTTTGCCAAGGGCGAGCGCGATGCGTTTGGCGCCATCGGTAGCCTCATCACCTGGGTGGCGGTCACGCTGGCCCTGGTCGGCACCATGGTGCGCTGGTTCGAAAGCCACCTGATCGGCCCCGGCATCGGCCACATCCCGGTCAGCAACCTGTACGAAGTGTTCGTCATGTTCATCTGGATGACGGCGCTGTTCTACCTGTACTACGAAACCCAGTACCAGACCCGAGCCCTGGGCAGCTTTGTGATGCTCGTGGTCAGCGCGGCCGTGGGCTTTTTGCTCTGGTACACCGTGGTGCGCGAGGCGCACGAGATCCAGCCCCTGGTGCCGGCGCTGCAAAGCTGGTGGATGAAGGTCCACGTGCCGGCCAACTTCATCGGCTACGGCACCTTCGCGATTGCCGCCATGGTGGCCTTTGCCTACCTGATCAAGCAGCAGGCCCAGGAAACCAAGTGGTACAAGCTGGCCCCGCTGTGGCTGCTGGGCGTGGCGCTGTGCTTCGAACCGCTGGCCTTCCGCCAGAGCCAGGCCACGGGCAGCAGTTACTGGCTGGTGTACTTCGGCATCTCGGCCCTGATCGTGGCCGGCATCCTGATGGCGCGCAAGACGATTGCCACCCGCCTGCCCAGCTTCGAAATCCTGGACGATGTGATGTACAAGTCCATCGCCGTGGGCTTTGCCTTCTTCACCATCGCCACGGTGCTGGGCGCGCTGTGGGCGGCCGAGGCCTGGGGCGGCTACTGGAGTTGGGACCCCAAGGAGACCTGGGCGCTGATCGTCTGGCTGAACTACGCCGCCTGGCTGCACATGCGCATGATGAAGGGCCTGCGCGGCACGGTGTCGGCCTGGTGGGCGCTGGTGGGTCTGGCCATCACCACCTTTGCCTTCCTCGGGGTGAACATGTTCCTGTCGGGCCTGCACAGCTACGGCGAGCTGTGAGCTTGAACGTACTCAAAAAAAGGAGCGCCTGGGCGCTCCTTTTTTTATAAGTCCACGTCAGGGCCGGCGCTGCCCCAGGGCCTCTTTGATCTTCTGGTCGGTCTTGTACTGGCTCAGCGCGTACACGGCCCAGATGGCGGCCGGCACCCAGCCGATCAGGGTGATCTGCAGGATCAGGCAGAGCACCCCGGCAAAAGGGCGGCCGATGGTGAAGAACACGGAAAAAGGCAGAAGCAGGGCAAGCAGCAGTCGCATGGGTGGGAAGCGCAAGGCGCGGACAACAAAGGGAGAGGCTGGGCGCGGCCCGGCTTCACCGGGCTGCGTCGTCCCAGTCTAACCCGACGCGTGCGGCCTGCATGCAGGCGTACAGCTGGGTGCCGCCGTGGTTGGCCCCGGGCCAGACCTGGTAGTGGCTGCGCACGCGCGGCAGCTGGTTCAGCGCCTGCGACAGATCGGCCGCAGTGGCCAGGCCGTGCTGCTGCGCTCGCGCCTGGGCCTGGCGTGCGGAGGCCTCACGTTCCGGGTTGGGCGCGCGGCCGGTGTCACGCCGGCCGGCCAGCTCTTCGCCGCCCTGGCTGAGGTAGACCTGCAGCTCGCTGGGCAGGGCGCTGGCCCCTGGCTGGTGGCGGCGCAGGAACTGCGCGGCTTCCTCCAGCACGGTGCCGTTGCCCCACCACAGCGACGGGCTGGCGGCCACATAGCGCTGGAACAGGGCGGTGCGCGTGAACAGCGCATGCAGGGTGAACAGCCCGCCGTAGGAATGGCCCACCAGCGTCTGACGCTGGGGGTGCAGCGGCCATGCGGCCTGCAGGCGCGGCTGCAGCTGCTGCGCCATCCAGTCCAGAAACTGGTCGGCCCCGCCCTGCGCACGCCCCTGGCTGTCGGGGGCCACACCGTCGTAGGGCAGGGTGTAGTCATAGGTGCGGGCCGCGCGGTCGTGCACCTCGGCGCTGCCGGGGGGCAGCGCATGGCCCAGGCCCACCACGATGGCGCCCGGGCCCCGCAGCTCGGGGCCGCGCGCACTGCGGTTGTGCACCAGCTGGGCCAGCAGCGGGAACATCAGATTGCCGTCCAGCACATAGACCACCGGCCAGCCTGCCGCCGGCGCGGGGCCCTGGGGCACGTAGACCATCACCCGGTGCTGGCGCGGCATGGGGCTGCCGGGCAGGGCCGGTGCGGGCAAGTCCATGTACCGCACCCCGGGCATGTGCCAGGGCTGGCCCCAGGCCGCTGCATCACCCGCGGTGGGTACGGGGACGGCCGGTGTGGTGCAGCCCACCAGGCCCAGGCCGGGCACGGCCAGGGCGCTGGCCAGCCATTGGCGGCGGGCGGTGTCGGGCGATGAAGGGGGGGAGCAGGCAGGCATGGCAACGCAATCGGGCAAGTGGACACAACGACCGAGTGTAAATGAGATTTATTCTCAAAATGTGCGGTGTGGGAGTCATGACCCGTACCGGCCCGCTGGCGCCTGCAGGCATACTGGCAGGCTTGTGATGAAGGAGATTTCACCGATGACCACGTTCACCCTGAGCAGCCCCGACATTCCCACCGGCGGCACGATTGCGCCCGTGTTCGAGTCCGACATGTTCGGCTGCGGCGGCAGCAACCAGTCCCCCGTGCTGCAGTGGAGCGGCGCCCCCGCCGGCACGCAGAGCTTTGCCGTGACGGTGTACGACCCCGATGCGCCCACGGGCTCGGGCTGGTGGCACTGGATGGTGGTGGACCTGCCCGCCAGCGTCACCGCGCTGCCCGCCAATGCCGGCGAGAAAGGCGGTGCCAACCTGCCCGCTGGTGCGCGCCAGATGCGCAACGACTACGGCCTCTGGGCCTGGGGCGGCATGTGCCCACCGCCCGGTGACAAGCCGCACCGCTACATCTTCACGGTGCACGCGCTGTCCGTGGCTAAGCTGGACATGCCGGACGACGCCACCACGGCCATCGGCGGCTTCATGATCCACGCCCACACGCTGGCCACGGCCTCGTTCACCGCGACCTACGGCCGCCCGGCCTGAGGGGGACTGCGCCCGCCCGTCTGCCTTGCAGGAGCGGGTGCGGGCGGCGGTAAAAAAACATAGCTGCTTGCGCAGATGATGCAAGGTGTTCAGGTGGTAAACCACCTGAAAATCAGCAATATCGAGCGCAAGCAGCTATTTCTTTTGTATGTGCCCGGGTGCCGCTCAGCTGGCGCTGAAGCCCAGGAACTGGCGCAGCTCGGGCGTTTGCGGGGCGCCGAACAAGGTCTCGGGCGCGCCCACTTCGTGCACCTTGCCCTGGTGCATGAAGACCACCTTGTCGCTGACCTTGCGCGCAAAGCTCATCTCGTGCGTCACCATGATCAGGGTCATGCCCTGCTCGGCCAGGCTTTCCACCACGCTCAGCACCTCGCCCACCAGCTCCGGGTCCAGGGCCGAGGTGACTTCGTCGCACAGCAGGATCTCGGGGTCCATGGCCAGGGCGCGGGCAATCGCCACGCGCTGCTGCTGGCCACCCGAGAGCTGGTCGGGCATGGCGTCGAACTTCTCGGCCAGGCCCACGCGCTCCAGCAGGCGCTGGGCGTTGGCGCGGACCACGTCCTGCGGCTGGCGCATGACCAGCGAGGGCGCCAGCATCACGTTGCGCCCCACGCTCAGGTGCGGGAACAGGTTGAAGCTCTGGAAGATCATGCCCACGTTCTTGCGCAGCTCGCGCAGGGCCTGGGGCTGGTCGGGCTGCAGGGGCTGGCCGTGCACGGTCAGCTGGCCTTCCTGAAAGCTCTCCAGACCGTTGATGCAGCGCAGCAGCGTGCTCTTGCCCGAGCCGCTCTTGCCGATGATGGAGACCACCTCGCCGCGGTCGATGTGCAGGTCCACGCCCTTGAGCACTTCGTTGCTGCCATAGCGCTTGCGCAGGCCGCGGATGTCGACCAGGGGGACGGTAGTGGGGGTGGTGGCGGAGGTCATAAGCAGTTTCGTATCAGTTGTTCATGGAGATCGCACCGCATGGAACTGGCGCGGCCAAGGTCAGAGACAGCCAGCAAGGGCCACCCCGCAGCGATGCTGTCGTCCCCCTTCCTGGGGGACGCGGCGCAGCCGCACAGGGGGTCATGCTTTCGGGCGCAGGCGGCGCTCCAGGCGCTGGCTCCACAGCGACAGCGGGAAGCACAGCGCAAAGTACAGGCCGGCCACGCAGCCATAGACCAGGAAGGGCTCGAAGGTGGCGTTGGCGATCAGCTGGCCGGCCTTGGTGATCTCGATGAAACCGATCACGCTGGTCAGCGCCGTGCCCTTGATGATCTGCACCATGAAGCCCGCCGTGGGCGCGATCCCCAGGCGCAGGGCCTGGGGCAGGATGACGTGGCGCAGTTGCTCGGTGAAGCCCAGCGCCAGGCTGGCCGAGGCTTCCCACTGGCCCTTGGGCACGGACTCGACGCAGCCGCGCCAGATGTCGCACAGGTAGGCGGCGGAGTACAGGCTCAGGCACACGCAGGCCGCCAGCATGGGCGAGGTGTCGATGCCCAGCAGCGCCAGACCGAAGTAGGTCAGGAAGATCTGCATCAGCAGCGGCGTGCCCTGGAAGATCTGCACATAGGCGGCGACCAGGCGCACGGCGCCGGGCCACTGGGACAGGCGCAGCACCAGCAGGCCCAGGCCCAGCAGGCCACCGCAGACAAAGGCAATGACGGACAGGGACACGGTCCAGCGCAGCGCCAGCAGCAGCTGGTAGGCAATGTCCCAGAAAGTGAATTCAACCATGGTGTTTCCTTGCGGTCAGGCGCGGCGCTGGCCAAAGACGAAGCGGGGACCCAGCCAGTTCAGCGCCTGGCGCAGCAGCACGGCCAGCAGCAGGTAGCTGAGGGTGACCACGATGTAGCTTTCAAAGCTGCGGAAGGTGCGGCTGGAGATCAGGTTGGCGGCGTAGGAGATTTCTTCGGTCGAGATCTGGCTGCACACGGCCGAGCCCAGCATCACGATGATCATCTGCCCCGTCAGCGCCGGCCAGACGCGGCCCAGCGAGGGCGGCAGCACCACGCGGGTGAAGATCTGCCAGCGGTTCAGCGCCAGGCACTGCGCGGCCTCGATCTGGCCGCGCGGCGTGGCCTCGATGCCGGCGCGGACCTGCTCGCAGGCATAGGCGCCCAGGTTCAGCGTCATCGCCAGGATGCTGGCCGTCTCGGGCGGCATGCGCAGGCCCAACGAGGGCAGACCGAAGAACAGGAAGAACAGCTGGATGATGAAGGGCGTGTTGCGAAACACTTCCACATAGCTGGCCACCACGGTGCGCAGCAGGGGGCCGCCATGCAGGCGCGCCCAGGCACAGGCCACGCCCAGCAGCATGCCCAGCGGCAGGGCGATGCCGGTGAGCACGACGGTCAGCACCAGCCCCTTCAGCAGCATGGGCCAGTTGGCCAGCACGGGCAAGAAATCCATTTCCATGGGGACAGTCCAAATTCAGGTGAAAGCAAAAAACCGCTGCCTGCCTGTGTCACCCGTGGCAGGGCCGTGAAACAGGCGAGGGCCAGACCAGGGCAGCCGAGCCAGGGCCGCCCCGCAGCGAGGGCTACGTCCCCCTGCCCGCAACGCGCAGCGGTGCGAGAGTGGGGGGAAGGCGCGCAGCGCCACAGGGGGGGTGTCGCAAGATCAATCCGGCAGGTTGCCCATGTCGCGGCCCAGCCACTTTTGCGAGTAGCTGTTCAGCGTGCCGTCCTTCTTGGCGGTGCGCAGGATCTCGTTGACCTTGTTCAGCAGGGCGGTCTCGCCCTTGCGCACGCCCACGTAGTTGGGCGAGTCCTTGATCAGCAGCTTGTACTCGGCCTGCACCTTGGGGTTCTTTTGCAGCGCGGCGGCGGCCACGGCGGCGCCCACGGCCACGAACTGGGTCTGCTGCGACATGAAGGCCGCCATGGTGGCGTTGTCGTCCTCGAAGCGCTGGATCTTCAGGCTCTTGGGCGCCAGTTGCACCAGGGCGTCGTCCTGGATGGTGCCGCGCGTCACGGCCAGGGTCTTGTCGGCCAGGTCGTCGAAGCTCTTGAGGGCAATGTTCTTGGGGCCGAAGACGGCCTGGAAGAAGGGCGCGTACGAGGTGGTGAAGTCGATGACCTTCTCGCGCTCGGCGTTCTTGCCCAGCGAGGACACGATCAGGTCCACCTTCTTGGACTGCAGGTAGGGGATGCGGTTGGGCGTGCTGACCGGCACCAGCTCGGCCTTCACGCCCAGCTTGTCGGCGATCAGCTGGGCCGTGGCCACGTCCACGCCCGTGGGCTTGAAGTCGGGGCCCATGAAGCCATACGGTGGGTAGTCGGTGGGAATGCCCAGGGCAATGGACTTCTTGTCCAGCACGCGCTGGAGCGAAGTGTCTTCCTGCGCCCAGGCGCCGCAGGACAGGCCCAGGGTGGTGGCCGCGAGGGCGGCAGCGGTGAAAGCACGGCGATGCAGAGACATGAGTCGGATCTCCCAGGATCAGAGTGAAAGGATGACCGAGGCTTTGCATATTGCGTGCCAGGCTGTGAAACAAATATTTCTGTATACAAATTGGCGCAGTGCCTGCGTTGCAGCGCCGCGGCGGCCCGGGGTCCGGCAGTGCAGGCCATTGCTCCTTGGAAGACAGGCACTTTTTTTGCGTAATGGAGGCCGTAGGGCTGAAACATGGGTGCCAAAGTTTCTTGGCTCTGGCACTTTTGTTTCGGTTTGGTGAGGCGCTGCACGCTTTTGGATGGCGCGCCCCAAGATGGAGATGGAGACCCCCGATGCCCGATGTTTTGACCGCGTCTGCACTGGAAGCGCGCATTCGCCACTGTTACGAACAGCTGACCGAGGCCGAGCGCAAGCTGGCCGATGTGGTGCTGCTGCGCCAGCGCGAACTGCTGGGCTATTCCGCCACCGAGCTGGCGAACCTGGCCGGCATTTCCAAGTCCACGGCGGCGCGTTTCTTCCGCAGCCTGGGCTATGAGGACTTCGGCGCGTTCCGCCAGGCCGTGCGCGAGCTGCAGGCCCAGCAGTCGCCGCTGGCGCGCATGGAGCCCTCACGGCGCAGGGACAGCCTGGCCGTGCAGTTCCAGGGCCATCTGCGCAACGACGCGCTGCGCCTGCAGCAGTGGGCCGAGGCCCTGCCCGACAACCACCTGGAAGCTGCACTGGCCTTGCTGCACAAGGCGCGCAAGGTCTGGGTCGTGGGCTACCGGCACAGCCATGTGACCGCCTTTTATGCCCAGGCCCTGCTGGCCCAGGTGCGCGGCGAGGTGTTCAGCCTCAACGATGTGGCCGGGCGCGAAGCCGATCTGCTGGCCTGCGCCAGCGACCGCGACGTGGTGCTGGCCGTGGACTTCCGCCGCCGCAGCACGCGCCTGCGGCACACCCTGGCGGCCGCGCGCAGCAGCGGCGCCCAGGTGCTGGTGCTGACCGATGCGCCGGTTTCGGCCCTGGCCATGCAATCCCAGGTGGTGCTGCGCTGCGGCGCGGAGCACCAGCAAGGCCTGTTCGACTCCTATGTCTGCGCCGTCAGCGTGGTGAATTTCCTGGCGGCCTCGCTGGCCCAGATGCAGCGCACCCCCACCCACGCCCGCTTGCAGCGCATCGAGCGGCTGCACGTGGCCCTCGATGACCTGGAGCCCCAGATGTGAGGGGCACGTCCCCGCCCCCCCCGTTTTTCCTGCCTGCCGAGAAAGAAGCACCCATGACCCACCCCTCGCCCCTGCCCGCACTGCCCGTGGCCTGTTTTGCCAACCCCGGGGCCAACCGCATGACGCCCTATGGCGCCCGCCGCAGCGACATCCTCGGGGCCGATGCCCTGGCCCAGGCGCAGCACGAGCTGTCGCAGTGGCCGGGCTATGCCGCCACGCCGCTGCACAGCCTGCCCGCGCTGGCCCAGGCCCTGGGCGTGGCCGCCGTGCACTACAAGGACGAAGGCAGCCGCTTTGGCTTGGGCAGCTTCAAGGCCCTGGGCGGGGCCTATGCCGTGGCCCGCCTGCTGTGCCGCGAGCTGGGCGCACGCCTGGGCCGCACGCTGTCCACCCAGGACCTGCGCACGCCCGAGCTGCGCGCCCTGTGCGCCGGCATCACCGTCACCTGTGCCACCGACGGCAACCACGGCCGCTCCGTGGCCTGGGGCGCGCAGCAGTTCGGCTGCGCCTGCGTGATCTACATCCACGCCACCGTCAGCGAAGGCCGCCGGCAGGCGATTGCCCAGTACGGCGCCGAGGTGGTGCGCACTGCCGGCAACTACGACGATGCCGTGCGCCAGGCCGACCACGATGCCCAGGCGCACGGCCGCTTTGTGATCTCCGACACCTCCTACCCCGGCTACATGGATGTGCCGCGCGACGTGATGCAGGGCTACCAGCTGATGGTGGAAGAGGCCGTCCAGCAGCTGCCGCAGCGCCCCACGCACGTGTTCGTGCAGGCCGGCGTGGGCGGCCTGGCCGCCGCCGTGTGCGGCTACTTCTGGGAGCGGGACGCGGGCGACCGGCCCTGCTTCGTGGTGGTCGAGCCCGACAAGGCCGACTGCCTGGCGCAAAGCGCCCAGGCGCGCCAGCTCACGGCCGTGACCGGCGATATCGACACGCTGATGGCCGGGCTGGCCTGTGGCGAGGTCTCGCACCTGGCCTGGGAGATCCTGGACAAGGGCACGGACGCGTTCTGCGTCATCCCTGACGCCGCCGCCGTGGCCGCCATGCGCCTGCTGGCCCACCCCTTGGGGCAGGATCCCATCCTCGTGGCCGGTGAATCGGCCGTGGCCGGTGTGGCCGCGGCCATCGCCACCAGCCAGGATGCGGCGGCGCGCACCACCCTGGGGCTGAATGCGGACAGCCGCATCCTGTTCTTCGGCTCCGAATCCGCCACCGACCCCGTGCTGTACGCGCAGCTGGTGGGCGAGAGCGCCGCCAGCGTGGCGGCCCGCGCCGCCGACCAGGCCACCACGGCCACCACCCGGGGCATGGCATGAATCCACAGACCTTGAAGATCGATGGCGCGCGCCTGCTGCAACGCTTGCGCGATCTGGGCCGCTTTGGCGCACTGGAGGGCGGCGGCACCAACCGCCTGGCCCTGAGCGATGCCGACCGGGCCGCGCGCGACTGGACCGTGGCACAGATGCAGGCCCTGGACATGGCGGTGTCGGTCGACGCGATCGGCAACGTGGTCGCCACCTATGCCGGGACCGAGGCGCTGCCGCCGGTGATGACCGGCAGCCACATCGACACCGTGCGCACCGGCGGCCTGTACGACGGCAACTACGGCGTGATGGCCGGCCTGGAGGTGGTGGCCACGCTGCGCGATGCCGGCCTGCGCCCGCGGCGGCCCATCCAGGTGGCCTTCTTCACCAACGAGGAAGGCGCCCGCTTCCAGCCCGACATGCTGGGCAGCCTGGTCCTGGTCGGCGGCCTGCCGCTGCAGCAGGCCCTGGCCGTGCCCGCCGTGGATAACGGCGCCCGACTGGGCGATGAGCTGCAGCGCATCGGCTATGCCGGCAGCGCCCCCGTGGGCCGGCCCGTGGTGGACAGCTTTGTGGAGCTGCACATCGAGCAGGGCCCGGTGCTGGAGCAGCAGGCCACTGCCATCGGGGTGGTTGAGGGCGTGCAGGGCATTTGCTGGATGGAATTCACCTTCGACGGCACCAGCAACCATGCGGGCACCACGCCCATGGCGCTGCGCCACGACGCCGGCGAGTGCGCCATGCGCACGGCGGTGTTTGTGGCCGAACTGGTGGCGCGCTACGGCGGCCGACAGCTGGGCACGGTGGGGGCCCTGCAGCTCAGGCCCAACCTGATCAACGTCATCCCCAACCAGGCGGTGATGACCGTGGACCTGCGCAACACCGACGGCCAGCGCCTGCGCGACGCCCAGGCCGAGGTGCTGGCCTTTGCCCGGGCCATGGCCCTGCGCAGCGGCGTGCAGTTCCAGCACCGCCAGCTGGCCGACTTTGCCCCTGTGGCCTTCGATGCAGACCTGGTGGCCAGCGTGGAGCGGCATGCGCGGGCCCAGGGCCTGTCCACGTTGCGCATGCCCAGCGGCGCCGGCCACGATGCCCAGATGCTGGCCCGGGTCTGCCCCACGGCCATGGTGTTCGTGCCCTCGGCCGGCGGGCTGTCGCACAACGTGCGCGAGCACACCGCACCCGAACAGCTGGTGCAGGGCGCGAATGTGCTGCTGCAGGTGCTGCTGGAGCGGGCGGGACGGTGAGGGCCCCCCCCTGTGGCGCTGCGCGCCTTGCCCCCGCGCTCGCACCGCAGCGCGTTGCGGGCAGGGGGAAGCGGCCCTCGCTGCGGGGCTGCCCTGGCTCGGCGGCGCTGGTGTGGGCTGCGCCAGGCGCACAGGGCGGTGGTAGCACCTGATCGATTGCAATATGAATGAAATTGGCCACCAGCCCTTGCTCTAAGAGCGCTGGCAGCTATGGTTTTGAAAGAGAGAATGCTATGACCCGTATCGTCAATGTCGCCCTGGGCCAACTGGGTCCGGTGCAGAAGGCCGACTCCCGCGCCAGCGTGGTGCGCCGCCTGTGCGCCATGATGCGCGAGGCCCACAGCCTGGGGGCGGATGTCATCGTCTACCCCGAGTTGGCGCTGACCACCTTCTTTCCGCGCTGGTACATCGAGGATGTGGCCGAGCTGCACCGCTACTACGAGCGCAGCATGCCGAATGCCGACACGCAGCCGCTGTTCGATCTGGCGCGCACCCTGGGCATCGGCTTTTACCTGGGCTACGCCGAGCTGGCCGAGGAGGGCGCGGCCCTGGTGCAGTACAACACCGCCATCCTGGTCGACCGCACGGGTGTCATCGTCGGCAAGTACCGCAAGATCCATGTGCCCGGCCATTTCGAGCACGAGCCCTGGCGCCAGTTCCAGCACCTGGAAAAGCGCTATTTCACACCCGGCAAGTCCTTCGATGTGTACCAGGCCTTTGGCGGTACCGTGGGCATGGCGCTGTGCAACGACCGCCGCTGGGCCGAGAGCTACCGCGTGATGGCGCTGCAGGGGGCGGAGATGATCTTCATCGGCTACAACACGCCGGTGCACAACGCCCCCGCGCCGCAGCACGATGACCTGTCGCTGTTCCACAACCAGCTGTCCGTGCAGGCCGGGGCCTACCAGAACGGTTGCTGGGTGGCCAGCGTGGCCAAGGGCGGGGTGGAAGAGGGCGTGGACAGCATTGCCGGCAGCCTGCTGGTGGCGCCCAGCGGCGAGGTGGTTGCACGCTGCGTGACCAAGGGCGACGAGGTGGTGCTGGGCCGCGCCGACCTGGATTTCTGCGCCGTCTACAAGCGCACCACCTTCAACTTCGACCTGCACCGCCACCCCGAGTGCTATGGCCTGATCACGCAGAAGAAGGGGGAAACCCTGGCGGCCGACGGCACGCCGTGGTCGGCCAGCCACTAAAAGCAGAGCGCCTGGCGCCCGTCCTGCGGTCGTTTTGGCCCCAAAAGGCCTGAAACATCGGCGCGGGGTGGGCGCGCTTGGTTTCTTTTTTGTTGTTTTTAGCTCACGAATTCATCGCGACTGGTGTGCTGCAGGTGGCTGACATCGCCCCAGCCGACCAGGGTCAGGCCCTCGGGCGTCCACAGCAGGCGGTTGATGGCGGCGTTGCCCAACTCCCAGGCGCGCGGGGCCTGCAGGTCCTGGCGCGTGGCCAGGCGGTAGAGGATATCCATCACGCCGCCGTGTGCCACCAGGGCGATCTGCCCGCCCAGGTGCTGGGCCGCCAGGCGGTCCACGGTGTGCTGGATGCGCCCGCGCAGCATGTGCAGCGACTCGCCGCCGCCATCGGGCACGAATTCGGGGTCGCGCTTGCGCCAGCGCCGCGCGTGCTCGGGCGCGCTGGCCTCGATGTCGTGGAAGGTGCGGCCCTCGAAGCTGCCAAAGCAGCGCTCACGCAGCCCGGTGTCGGGCTGCACCGGGCAGCCCGTGGCCTGGCCCAGCGCCTGGGCGGTCACCAGGGCGCGCTGCAGGTCGCTGCTGTAGATGGCGTCAAAGTGCTCGTCGGCCAGCGCAGCACCGGCACGCTGGGCCTGCCACAGGCCCACGTCGTTCAGGGGAATGTCCAGATGCCCCTGGATACGGGCATCGACATTCCAGGAAGTTTCGCCATGGCGGATGGCAACGATACGGGTAGCGTGCATGCGGCAAACGGGCGGGTTGGCGCCCAGAGTCAAAACAGAGCGTGCGACCACCGCGGAAGTGGGCGCCCCCCATTGTCCGGCATTCGCGCATACCGTGCCTGGGGCGGTCACACAAGGATTTTTGCGTGAAGGCACAGAAATGCATGAGCTTATTGCGTGGCGTTGGGTGTGCTTCGATATTAAGATGAGCGCATAACAACACAAGCGACAGACGGTACGCACCGCAACAGGAGCATTTCTTGCTTGCTAGGCCTAACCCTAGCGCCGCTCCCGGGCGGCCCGTGGCATACCGTCAACCTTTCACCTTCTTATGGAGACGAAGATGATTTTGAAGACTCTGGGCACCGCCATGCTGGCCGCCGGCCTGCTGACCTCCGTCGCACTGGCACAGGCCGAGACCGTGCGCTGGGCCCGATCGGCCGACGTGACCACCCTGGACCCTCATGTGTTCAACACGGGCACCAACTTCGTGTTGATGCACCAGATGTATGAAACCCTGCTGAACCGCACCAAGGACGGCAAGCTGCAGCCGCTGCTGGCCACCGAGTGGAAGATGCTGGCGAACGACCCCACGGTCTGGGAATTCAAGATCCGTCCCAATGTGAAGTTCCACGACGGCAAGCCGCTGACGGCCAAGGACGTGGTGTTCTCGCTGAACCGTGCCAAGGGGCCCAACGCCCAGGTCAAGTCGCTGCTGGCCTCGGTGGACAGCATCACCGCGGTGGACAACCTGACGGTGCACGTCAAGACCAAGGGCCCGAACCTGATTTTCCCGAACAACCTGACCAACATCTTCATCATGAATGAGGAGTGGGCCAAGGCCAATGGCGCGCTGGAGACGCAAGACGCCACCAGCAAGACCGAAAACGGCGCCACGCGCGCCGTCAACGGCACGGGCGCCTTCGTGCTGACCACGCGCGAAGTAGACAGCCGCACGGTGATGAAGCAAAACCCCAACTACTGGGGCAAGGGCCAGTTCCCGCTGCAGGTGACCGAGCTGGTGTACCTGCCCATCAAGTCGCCCGCCACCCGCGTGGCGGCCCTGCTGTCCGGCGAGGTGGACTTTGCCCAGGACATCCCCGCGCAGGACGTGGCACGCCTGAAGCAGGATGCCAAGCTGCGCATCAACGAAGGTCCGGAAAACCGCTCCATCTTCCTGGGGCTGAATGTCGGTTCGCCCGAGCTGAAGTCCAGCAACGTCAAGGGCAAAAACCCCCTGGCCGACCCCAAGGTGCGTGAAGCCATGGAACTGGCCATCGACCGTGACGCCATCAAGCGCTCGGTGATGCGCGGCCTGTCCAACCCCTCGGGCGTGATGGCGCCTCCGTTCGTCAACGGCTACGACAAGGCCATGGCGGCCTACCCCAAGGCCGACGTGAACAAGGCCAAGGCGCTGCTGAAGGAAGCGGGCTACCCCGACGGCTTCACCATCACCCTGCACACCCCCAACGACCGCTACGTGAACGACGAAGCCATCAGCACCGCGATTGCCGGCTTCCTGGGCCGCGTGGGTATCAAGACCGAAGTGTCCTCGCGCCCCATCGCGCAGCACAGCGTGTCCACCGTCAATGCCGACAGCGACTTCTACCTGTATGGCTGGGGCGTGCCGACCTATGACTCGGCCTACATCTTCGACTTCCTGGTCGCCACGCGCGGCAAGGAAGGCCGCGGCGCGCAGAACGCCACGCACTACAGCAATCCCGATCTGGACGCCAAGATCATCTCGCTGTCCTCGGAAAGCGATGTGGCCAAGCGCAACGCCACGATCAAGGACATCTGGAAGGTGGTGCAAAAGGACCGCTTCTACATCCCGCTGCATGACCAGGTCATCCATTTCGCCTCGGTCAAATCCATCGACGTTCCCGTGCACCCCGACAACGTGCTGCACTTCAAGGACGTGAAGATCAACAAGAACGCGAAGTAAAACCATGCTGGTCCATCTGCTGCGCAGACTGGGCCAGTCAGTTTTGGTACTGCTGGCCGTCTCGCTTATTTCCTTCATGGTGTTTCGCCACATTGGCGACCCCACCATCAGCTTGTTGGGCGAAGACGCCACGCTGGAAGAACGCACAGCCCTGGTCGAAGAGCTGGGCTTCAACAAATCCGTCCCCATGCAATACCTGTCCTATGTGGGCAAGGTGGTACAGGGGGATCTGGGGATCTCGTACCGCTTGAAGCGCCCCGTGGCCGACGTGATTGCCGAACGTCTGCCCGCCACGCTGGAGCTGGCCATGACCGCCGCCGTGCTGGCGCTGGTGATCGGCGTGGTGCTGGGTGTCTATACCGCGATCCGCAAGGATGGGTGGCTCAGCCGCTCCATCATGACGGTGTCGCTGGTGGGTGTGTCACTTCCGACCTTCCTGATTGGTATTGGTCTGATCTATCTGTTCGCCGTCGAATTGCGCTGGCTGCCGTCCTTTGGGCGGGGCGAGACCGTCAAGATCGGCGGCTGGGAGACCGGTTTCCTCACGGCCTCGGGCTGGGCGGCGCTCATCATGCCGGCCATCACGCTGGGCTTCTACAACATGACGCTGATCATGCGCCTGGTGCGTGCCGAGATGCTGGAGGTGCTGCGCTCCGACTACATCCGCTTCGGCCGTGCGCGCGGTCTGCATGAGAAAAGCCTGTACTTCGGCCATGCGCTGCGCAACACGCTGATCCCCGTGATCACCATTGCCGGCCTGCAGATCGGCTCGCTGATCGCCTTTGCCATCGTCACGGAAACCGTGTTCCAGTGGCCGGGCGTGGGCCTGTTGTTCATCTCCTCGGTGCAGGGTGTGGACGTGCCGCTGATTGCCGCCTACCTGATGTTCATCGCGCTGCTGTACGTGGTGATCAACCTGTTCGTGGACTTTTTGTATGTGCTGGTGGACCCCCGCCTGCGAAAGAAATAAGGGGGCTGCAATGACCGAATCTCTCAAACCCGCGCCGGCCCCGACCGGCTGGAAGGCCAGCGACTCGCCCGTCAAGCGCGCTTTTGCCCGTTCGCGCCTGGTCCAAGTGGCCACCGGCGTGCTGGCCCTGCTGGTGCTGGCCACCATTTGCGCGCCGCTGCTGGCGCTGCACAACCCCTTCGATCCGGGCAGCCTGGACCTGATGGACGCCTTCACCCCACCCTGGAGCCAGGGCATGGGTGAGATGTTCTACCCCCTGGGGGCGGACGACCAGGGCCGTGACGTGTACTCGGCCATCCTGTATGGCCTGCGCATGTCCGTGTTCGTGGGCGTGTCGGCCGTGGCGCTGTCGCTGATCATCGGTGTGCCGCTGGGCCTGATCGCCGGCTATGCCGGTGGCTGGTTCGACACCCTGCTGATGCGCATCGCCGACGTGCAGCTGACCTTCCCGGTCATCCTGGTGGCGCTGCTGATCTTCGGCATCGCGCGCGGCCTGCTGCCCGAGGGCTACCGCGACGACATGGCCGTGTTCGTGATCATCATCGCCATCGGCCTGTCCGACTGGGTGCAGTACGCGCGCACCGTGCGCGGCGCCGTGATGGTGGAAAAGCAGAAGGACTATGTGCTGGCTGCCCAGCTCATCGGCCGCAGCAAGACGGCCATCCTCACCAAGCACATCCTGCCCAACATGCTGGCGCCCATCCTGGTGATCGCCACCATCAGCTTTGCGCACGCCATCGTGGCCGAGTCCACGCTGTCCTACCTCGGTGTCGGCCTGCCGCCCACCGCGCCCTCGCTGGGCACGCTGATCCGCATCGGCCAGAGCTTCTTGTTCTCCGGCGAATGGTGGATCCTGCTGTTCCCTTCGCTGGTACTGCTGGCCCTGGCCCTGTCCGTGAACCTGGTCGGCGACTGGCTGCGCGACGCCCTGAACCCCAAGCTGCAATAAACATGACCCCAGACACACACCAACCCGTGCCTGCCGGTGATGTCACCGGCACCCCCGTGCTGCGCGTGCGCAACCTCAGCGTCACCTTCGACACCTACAAGGGCCCTGTGCACGTGCTGCACGACGTCTCCTTCGACATCTTCCCCTGCGAAATCCTGGGCGTGGTCGGTGAATCCGGCGCCGGCAAGTCCATGACCGGCTCGGCCGTCACCGGCCTGATCGAGGCCCCGGGCCGCATCTCCGGCGGCACGGTGGAGCTGCAGGGCCTGCGCATCGACCACCTGCAGGGCGAAGACCTGCGCCGCATCCGCGGCAAGCGCATCGGCACCATCTTCCAGGACCCGCTGACCAGCCTGAACCCGGTCTACACCGTGGGCGGCCACCTGGTGGAAACCATCCGCACCCACCTGCCGGTGAGCGAGAAGGAAGCCGAAGCCCGCGCCCTGGCGCTGCTGGAAGAGGTGGAAATCCCCCATGCCAAGGAACGCATGGCGCAGTACCCGCACCAGTTCTCGGGCGGCATGCGCCAGCGCGTGGCGATTGCCCTGGCGCTGTGCGCCGAACCCGAGCTGATCATTGCCGACGAGCCCACCACGGCGCTCGACGTGTCGGTGCAGGCGCAGATCATTGCCCTGCTGCGCCGCGTCTGCAAGGAGCGCGGTGCCGCCGCCATGCTGATCACGCACGACATGGGCGTGATCGCCGAGACGGCCGATCGCGTCATGGTCATGTACCACGGCCGGGTGCTGGAAACCGGGCCCGTGCGCCAGGTGCTGGACGCCCCGCGCGACCCCTACACCCAGGTGCTGATGGCCGCCATCCCCAGCGTGCACCAGCGCGTGGAACGCCTGCCCGTGCCCGAAGTGGGCGGTGGCCCGGTCGCCAAGGCCGTGCCCTGGGTGCCAAAAACCATAGCTGCTGACGCAGATGGGGCGAGCGAAAAGCCGCTGTTGGAGGTCAAAGACCTGTGCAAGGACTATGACCTGTCAGCCGGCTGGCTGGCCCGCCTGCTGGCGCGCGAGGAGAAGAAAATCCTCAAGGCGGCCGACCACGTCAGCTTCCGCATCCGCAAGGGCACGACCTTCGGCCTGGTGGGCGAATCCGGCTCCGGCAAATCCACCGTGGCACGCATGGTGGCCGGGCTGACCCCGCCCACCAGCGGCCAGATCCTGTTCGACGGTGTGGACAAATGGAGCCCCGCCGCCAACACCGTGGCCATGCGCCGGCGCTTCCAGATGATCTTCCAGGACCCGTACGCCAGCCTGAACCCACGCTGGACGGTGGAGCAGCTGATTGCCGAACCCCTGGTGGTGCTGGGCCTGACCAGCGGCCCCGCCGAGACCGCCGAGCGCGTGCAGGAAGCCCTGCGCCGCGTGCGCATGAAGCCCGACGACGCCAAGAAGTACCCGCACCAGTTCTCGGGCGGCCAACGCCAGCGCATCGCCGTGGCGCGCGCCCTGGCCAGCAAGCCGGAGTTCATCATCTGCGACGAACCCACCTCGGCCCTGGACGTGTCCGTGCAGGCCCAGGTGCTGAACCTGATGCGCGACCTGCAGGACGAGTTCGGCCTGACCTATCTGCTCATCAGCCACAACCTGGCTGTGATCCGCCACATGTGCGACGACATCGGCGTCATGCAGCGCGGCAAGCTGGTGGAAGTGGGCGATGCGCAGGTGGTGCTGGACGATCCGCAGCATGCCTATACCAAGGATTTGATGGCAGCGATTCCGGATATTGCGCACGTGCACTGAACGTGGGGCAGCTGGGGGACCGCTGCTTTCACAACTTGGTTTGGATGAGAAGGCCCACGGCTTCGGCTGTGGGTCTTTCTTGTTTTATAGATGTTTTTGGGCTATAGCGCTTATCTGGTAAGCACTGGTAGCTATGTTTTTTTTGTTGTGCTTCTTGGTTTGGCTTTTGCGGTGTGTTTGTTTGCAGAGGCCGCTTATCGCGCGGCGGCGACCCGATTTCTTTTGCTTCGTCAAAAGAAACCGGGGAAAGAAAAGACGACGCTTGCAGCGGGCTTGTCCGGCGGAACTCACTGCGCGCTTGCAGCGCTTCGCTCAGACAGCCGCCGGAAATATGAAGGACAGCCCAACGTGGGGCGCGACGCTTGCGCGCGCAGGGGGGCTTTGGCAAGCGGAGCCAAGAAGTTTGAGAGGCTGCTTTCGACTGTGGATTCAACCGGTCGATGCAACGCACTCGTTAAACATCTCAGCCGGGGTTCTGTACCCTAAGGTTTTCCTGGGCCGCTCATTTAGCTTTCGGGCAATCGCATCCAACTCATCTTGTGAGTAGCCCGAGATGTCGAGGCCCTTGGGCAGATACTGCCTGAGTAACCCATTGGTGTTCTCGTTCGTTCCGCGCTGCCATGGATTTTGCGGATCGCAGAAGTAGACCTGGATGTCGGTGGCCACCGTGAAGCGCTTGTGCCCCGCCATCTCCGATCCTCGATCCCAGGTCAAGGAGCGATAGAGCTCTTGTGGCAAGATCTGTGCATGCCTGGCCAGCGCCGCAGCGACGGTGTAGGAGTCTTTGTCCACCAGCTTGACCAGCATCACGTAGCGCGTGTGTCGCTCGACCAGCGTCGCAATCTGGCTGTAGGCATCGCCGAACAACAGGTCGCCTTCCCAGTGGCCTGGAACTGCCCGATCCTGAATGCAGGCTGGACGCTCGCTGATGGGCACTGCATCGACGATACGCCCATGGATGGGTGTTTTCTGCGTGTAGTGGCGTGAGCGACGCATCCCCCGGGTACGCCGCAGGTGCTCCAGAAGCTCTTTCTTTAAAGCCCCGCGTGTTTGAACAAAGAGCGTGCGGTAGATGGCTTCGTGAGACACCTGCAAATCCTTTGCGCCCGGGTAAGTTCGTTTGAGCCACCCTGCTATTTGCTCGGGCGACCACTGACTCTGCAATTTACCCGCCACTATTTGCGCCAGCTCAGGGTTGCAGGCCAACTTGCACGTCTTTGGGCGGCGTGCTCGCTCCCAGGCCGCCTCGTCTGCTTTTGTAGCTCGGTAGCAAGTCTTGCCGCCGTTACGCAGGAGTTCACGGCTGATGTGAATCG
>NZ_BBJR01000039.1 GCF_000739875.1 Comamonas aquatica NBRC 14918 | reverse complement strand
CCCATCAACCCATCAACCCATCAACCCATCAACCCATCAACCCATCAACCCATCAACCCATCAACCCATCAACCCATCAACCCATCAACCCATCAACCCATCAACCCATCAACCCATCAACCCATCAACCCATCAACCCATCAACCCATCAACCCATCAACCCATCAACCCATCAACCCATCAACCCATCAACCCATCAACCCATCAACCCATCAACCGGCGGCAGACCCGCACCCCGTGGCTGCGTGCGGGCCGCAGGCCTGGCGCCGACCAGGCGCAGGTTGGTTCGCACAAGAAGTTTCAGTTTTTTCTGAAACATCCGGTACACGTGTGCAGGTCGTGGACTTTATTTCCCATGAACAATGGACTTTTTTTCTCACTCATGATTGTCAGGCAGCAGTCTCGCGCGCGCTTTCGTCTTGAAAGCGAGTGGGTACTGACTGTACTGAGAGGTTCTCATGCAAAAGAACAAGCAGCCGCAGTCTACTGCGGCACGCGTATGGCTGTGCATACTGGGGGCAGTGCTGGCGTTGGCCGGTCTGTTCTTCCTGGTGGGCGGCGGCAAGCTGATCACCCTGGGCGGCAGCTGGTACTTTGCGCTGGCGGGCGCGGCCTTGCTGGCTTCGGGCGTGCAGTTCGTGCGCCAGCGCCCTGCAGGCGCCTGGATCTACCTGGGCGCTTTTGCCGTCACCGTCGCCTGGGCGCTGTGGGAAGTGGGTTTTGACTACTGGAGCCTGATCTCGCGCCTGCTGGCGCTGACGTTTGGCGCGGCCGTGGTCGCCGCCAGCCTGCCGCTGCTGCGCAAGGCCGCCGGCCAACCCGCGCAGACCAAGGCCGCGCTGTCGCTGGCCGGGGTGTTCCTGGTGGCCGGCCTGGCCGCCTTTGTGTCCATGTTCCAGATCCACCCCGAGGTGAAGGCCGCCAGCGCCGCCGCCACGCGCAAGCCGGTGGCCCAGGGCGAGACGCCGCCCAACTGGGACCACTATGGCAACGGTTACAAGAACGACCGCTTTGCCGCGCTGGACCAGATCAACGCGGACAACGTCAACCAGCTGGAAGTGGCCTGGACCTACCGCACCGGTGACGTGCCCAAGTCCACCGGCGCCGGCGCCGAAGACCAGACCACCCCGCTGCAGGTGGGTGACAAGGTCTTCGTCTGTACCCCCAGCAACAACGTGATCGCCCTGGATGCCGACAGCGGCAAGGAACTGTGGCGCCACGACGTCAACGCCCACGTCGGCGGTGTCTGGGAACGCTGCCGGGGCCTGGCCTATTTCGACGCCAACGCGCAGGTGGCCCAGCCGACTGTGCCGGGTTCCACCCCGGTGCAGGCCGTGGCCTTGCCTGCGGGCGCCAGCTGTGAGCGCCGCATCCTGATGAACTCCATCGATGCACGCCTGTTTGCCATCAACGCCGACAACGGCGAGCTGTGCGCCGAGTTTGGCGACCACGGTGTGGTCGACCTGAAGCAGGGCATTGGCACCATCCCCAACCCGGCCTACTACACCCTGACGGCCGCCCCCACGGTGGCGGGCACCACGGTGGTGATCGGTGGCCGTGTGGCCGACAACGTGCAGGTGGACATGCCCGGCGGCGTGATCCGCGGCTTCGACGTGATGACCGGTGCGCTGCGCTGGGCCTTCGACTCGGGTTCGAGCACGCCGAATGCCCTGCTCCAGCCCGGTGAGACCTACACCCGCTCTTCGGCGAACGTGTGGGCTGGCACCACCTACGACCCCAGCTCCAACACCGTGTACCTGCCTATGGGCTCGGCCTCGGTGGACCTGTACGGTGCGACCCGTTCGCCCATGGACCTGAAGTACGGCGCCTCCATCCTGGCGCTGGATGCCGCCACCGGCAAGGAAAAGTGGGTCTACCAGACCGTGCGCAACGACCTGTGGGACTTCGACATTCCCATGGCGCCCACGCTGATCGACTTCCCCCGCCAGGACGGCACGACCACCCCCGCGCTGGTGGTGGGCACCAAGGCCGGCCAGATCTTCGTGCTGGATCGCCACACCGGCCAGCCGCTGACCAAGGTGGAAGAAGTGGCCGTCAAGCCCGGCACCATTCCGAACGAGAAGTACGCTGCCACCCAGCCACTGTCCGTGGGCATGCCGCAGATCGGCACCCAGACCCTGACCGAAGCCGACATGTGGGGCGCCACGCCGCTGGACCAGCTGATGTGCCGCATCAAGTTCAAGTCCATGCGCTATGACGGCCTGTTCACCGTGCCGGACACCGATGTGTCGCTGAGCTTCCCCGGTTCGCTGGGTGGCATGAACTGGGGCGGCCTGTCGGCCGACCCGACCAACCACCTGCTCTTCGTGAACGACATGCGTCTGGGCCTGTGGGTCAAGATGGTGCCGCAGAAGCAGGACGCCGCGCTGTCGGATGGCGGCGAAGCACCGAACGCCGGCATGGGCCAGGTGCCCCTGGGTGGCACACCGTATGCCGTGGTCAAGGACCGCTTCATGTCGCCGCTGGGCATTCCTTGCCAGAAGCCCCCGTTTGGCACGCTGACGGCCATCGACATGAAGACCCAGCAAGTGGTCTGGCAGGTCCCCGTGGGCACCGTGCAGGACCAGGGCCCCATGGGCATCAAGATGCGCATGCCCTTCCCCGTGGGCTTGCCCACCCTGGGTGGCTCGCTGGCCACGCAAGGCGGTCTGGTGTTCTTCGCCGGCACGCAGGACTACTACCTGCGCGCCTGGGAAACCGCCACCGGCAAGGAAGTCTGGAAGGGCCGCCTGCCCGTGGGCAGCCAGGGTGGCCCCATGACCTACCAGTCGCCCAAGACCGGCAAGCAGTACGTGGTGATTTCCGCCGGCGGCGCTCGCCAGTCGCCGGACCGTGGCGACTACGTGATCGCCTACGCCCTGCCTGGCGCGGCCAAGAAGTAAGCGCCAAGCCGTCCAGCCTGCCTCGGTGGCAGGCTGGCACATGAAAAAGCCCTGCAAGCGCAGTCTGCGCCGCCAGGGCTTTTTTTTATGGGCCGTCCCCGTGCCTGCTGTGGCGGGCATGCAGGGTGCGGATCAGTACGTGTTGATGCGGTAGCTGCAGCCGACGAGCACCTGACCGGGGTGGGTGATCACGGTGGACACCTCATGGCTGATGACCGTGTTGAGGGTGCTGCTGCCCACCTTCTCCTGCATGTGGTGTGCCACGCGCATGGCCATGTACTTGAAGTCATCGTCCCGCAGGGCCTCTTCGATGCCCAGCCGCTGGGCAACGTCCTGTGGCTTCACCTGGTCCAGCACGGCCAGCAAGGCGCCGGAGGCCAGGGCCACGCGCTGTGTGCGCCAGCCCAGCACGTCGATGGGCGCCGCCAGCTGGTACTCGTGCATGAAGGGGTTGGGCGTATCCTCGATGCGGGTCAGCCCCAGGGCTGCCGCTCCTTCGCCCGAGGCGCCCAAGGCCATCGCGTAGTCGTTGTACGTGGGAACGTCATACTTGCAGGCCACCATCTGGGCCACATCGACCTTGTGGGGGTCGGGCTCCCGCTGCTGGCTTTGTGCCGCCCCCGCGGCCATCACCGCCCCGGCTGCCATCACAATCCCAGCACGCACCATCGCCGAAAAACAAAATTGCACCATGTACCTCTCCAACCAAATCGGCATCCTACCCCCGTGCGCTATCGATTGTTGAGCAATGTCTTGCGATGGATCAGGGCGCTGGGGCGCAGGCGCCTGTGCCGCAGGGTGTGCCAGCGGGCCCTGGGCGTGGCGGCACTGCCTTGGCTGCTGGTCGCCTGTTCCACCGCTGCCCCTGCGGACATGGTGGCGCGCACCATCGACAGCCACTTTGCGGGTGAGCTGCAGTTGCTGCGCACCCTCAAATTGCAGCCTTCGGAGCCCCTGGCGCGCTGGCAGGGGCGCTATGGCGTGTACCTGCGGGACCAGGCCACGGGCAGCGACTTCATGGTGCGGCTGGAGCCCGGCGAGGGTGCCGAGGCCCTGCGCGACAAGGTGCTGGCGGCCCGCGCCGCATCGCGTGAGTTCGTCGCCAACCAGCGCGCGGCACTGGCGCAGTTGCAGCGCGCCGGCGTGCAGGGCGACTTCTTCTCGCTGCGCGCCCTGTCGCCGCTGTACGGCAGCATGCGCTGGTCGATTGCGGTTTTTGCGGACCCGCAGGCCCTGCACAGGGATGCCGACCTGCTGGACGAGGCGGTGCTGCGCGCCTTCTCGGAGGTGGTCCACCTGGACCCCGATCCCATGATCGATATCTATCCGGCATCCTTGAAACCTGCATATGCCCAACCGCTGGCCAAGGGCTACCACGGCATGGTCGAGTTCATCCGGGGGGCGCCCGAGACCTTCATGCAGGCCCAGGACAGTGGGGGCGATGCCCACTGGCGGCTGGGTGCCCAGGCACGGCCGGCACCCTACATCGTGAGCGCACGCCAGCCCCGCTTGCGTGCGGCGTGCTACGCCGAGATCGAGGCGATGCGCAAGCACAACCACCTGTTCCAGCGCCACCGCATCTACCTGGAGCCATCGCGCAGCCTGCTCGAGGCCTACCAGATCCCTGCCCGGCTGCAGGCGCAGGGGCTGCGGCAAGGCCATACCGCGTTTGCCCTGCTGGACCGTGTGCAGGGGCGCATGGTGTTGCGGGGCATCGTGGCCCCAGACGCCTTCGATGCGGGCGACATCCATGCCGTGTCCGGGGTGTATGCCTATGACTATGTGTTTGCCACGGGCGAGCTGCGGGTGCGCCCCCTGGCGGTGCCGGATGGTGTGCCGGCGTCGCCCTGAGCGGCCGCGCAGCGAGAAGCCCGCCGCGGCACGGTGCGTGACCGCCGGGTACTGCCGGATGGGCAGGCTCTTGCCGTCCGCCACGTGGGCTGCGTGCCGGGCACGGAAGCGGCGTGGGTTTTGCCCTGCGTGATACGCTGGCAGCCCCACCTGATGAACAGTGACAGGCCCTGGCCGGATGGCCGCAATCGGTCGCACTGTGGCCATGGAGAACGGTATTGAGCGCACACAACCCAGAGACCCCCACCCCTGCCACCGAAGACACCGCCACGGCCGACATGCGCCAGGCCTTGCTGGAGGCCGGCAAGGAGGAGTTTGCCAACTTCGGCTATGACGGTGCGCGGCTGGAGCGCATTGCGGCCAAGGCCGGGTGCGCCAAGCGCATGCTGTACTACTACTTCGGCAACAAGAAGGATGTGTACCTGGCGGTGATTGAGCAGTGCTACAGCGACATCCGGGCGTCGGAGCAGCAACTGGCGCTGGACACCCTGCCACCGCGCGAGGCCTTGCGTGCCCTGGCCGTGCAGAGCTTCCACTACCACGAGAACAACCGCAACTTCACCCGGCTGGTGCTGCAGGAAAACTTCCAGGGCGGGGAGATGCTGCGCCAGGTGCCCACGATGGATGCCCTGCGCCAGGCGGCCCTGGAGCCCTTGCAGCGCATCCTGGATCGGGGCCAGCAGTCGGGCATTTTTCGCGCAGGCCTGGAAGCGGCCGATGTGCACTACCTGATCTCGGCCTTGTCCGGTTTTCGTGTGGACCATGCCTCCACCTGGGCGGGCTTGCTGCAGATCGATCTGCTGAGCGATCCCATCCGCAGCCGCCACCTGCAGTTGCTGCTGGACCAACTGGACGCCATGGTGGCCCTCCAGCCCTGAGACGGCGACCGGCGTGCCGCGCCCTAGGGCGGCCGTCGCAAGGATGACAGAGGGTGTGAATACGTGCATCTACACTTATTCCTGCGCCCTGATGCACGGGGCCGATGGAGACCACGATGCCCCCCAAGTCCCCCCCGCCCGCTGGGGCCACCACATGCCCCACGCAGCCCGGCAGCGGTGCGCCGTGCACCTGTTTCATGGTGCGCAGCCTGTCGCGCAAGATCTCCCAGCTGTACGACGACACCCTGGCGCCCAGCGGGCTCAAGGGCACGCAGTTCAGCCTGCTGGCCCAGGCGCGCGTGCGCAGGGGGCAAGAGCCCCTGAGCGTCTCGGCCTTGGCGCAGCGCCTGAATACCGACCGCACCACCATGACCCGCAACCTGCGCACCTTGGAGCAGGCTGGCTTGATTGCCCTGGCGCCCGGCAAGGATGCCCGCAGCCGCAGCGTGGTGCTGACCGCTGACGGTGACGCCCGCTACCGCCAGGCCCTGGGGTTGTGGAAGCAGGCCCAGACCGAGGTGCGCGCCCTGTGCGGTGGCGACCAGATTGCCGCGCTGGAGCAACTGGTGGGCCAGTTGCTGCCCCGGCTGGCCCACGTGCAGGAGGCGGCATGAGCGCCGCCGCAGCCCCAGGCGGCGTGGCTGGCCACCCCTTGCTGCGCGATGCCATCCTGCCCACGCTGTGGCGGCTGTCCCTGCCGAACATGGTGGCCATGGGCATGTCCGTGCTGGTGGCCGTCGCCGAGACCTATTACGTCGGACGCCTGGGCACCACGGCGCTGGCGGCCATGGCTTTGGTGTTTCCGCTGGCCATGCTCACCCAGATGATGAGCAACGGTGCCATGGGCAGCGGGGTGTCATCGGCCATCAGCCGTGCGTTGGGCAGTGGCGACCGCGACAAGGCCTCGGCCCTGGCCGTGCATGCGCTGGTGATTGGCGGCGTGTTGGGCGTGCTGTATTCGCTGCTGCTGGTGCTGTGCGGCAGCGTCTTCTACCGCTGGCTGGGCGGGCACGGCGAGGTGCTGCAGGCCGCCACGGGCTTTGGTGCGGTGCTGTTCAGCGGGGCGGTGCTGGTGTGGCTGTGCAATACGCTGGCCTCGGTGGTGCGCGGCACGGGCAACATGCAGTGGCCGTCGGCCGTGTTGTTTGGGGTGTCGCTGCTGCAGATCGTGGTGGGCGGGGCGTTCGGCCTGGGGCTGGGGCCGGCACCGCGCTGGGGTATGGCCGGTGTGGCATTGGGCAACATCGTCGCCATGGCCGTGGCCGTCGTGGTGCTGGGCTGGTATCTGCTGCACGGGCAGGACCGGCTGCTGCTGCGCTGGCGCGGTGCGCGCCTGTCGTGGCCCATGTTCCAGGACATCCTGCGTGTCGGCGCTCTGGCCTGCATCTCGCCGGTGCAGACCTCGCTGGCCACCCTGGTGCTGACCGGCATGGTCGCACGGCTGGGGCCCGATGCCCTGGCTGGCTATGGCATTGGCCAGCGGCTGGAGTTTTTGCTGATTCCGATTGCCTTTGGCGTGGGGGTGGCGGCCGTGCCCATGGTGGGCATGGCCATGGGCGCCGGCCAGGTGGTGCGCGCGCGCAAGGTGGCGTGGACGGGCGCGTGGCTGGCCGCCGCCATCCTGGCCGTGCTGGGCCTGCTGGTGGTGCTGTGGCCCCGGTTGTGGTCCGGCATCTTCACCCAGGATGCTGCCGTGCTGGTGCATGCCGATGCCTATCTGCGCACCGTCGGCCCGGCGTTCGGCCTGTTCGGCATGGGGCTGGTGCTGTACTTCGCCTCGCTGGGCGCGGGCCATGTGCTGGGGCCGGTGTTGGCGGGCACGGTGCGGCTGCTGGTGGTCATCGCCGGCGGCAGCTGGCTGATGGCGGGCGCCACACCCAGCGCGCAGGGCCTGTTTGTGCTGGTGGTGGTGGCCATGGCGCTGTACGGCCTGTGCACGATCGCCAGCGTGTGGCGCACGCCATGGCATAAAAAATGAGCGCCTGGCGCAGGTCTGGCGGCGTTTGCACACTAATTGGTATGTGAAATGCTGAATGGGCAAGCGCAGGCCGCTTCTGTTTTTGAAGGCACGCAGCCGGGGTGGACGAGGGCATGGCCAGCGCATGCGCGCGGTGCGTGCCCTGTGCCAGCAGGCACCGGTCCGGGGCGCGGACCAAGGCCGCCGTGCCCTGCGCCGGCATGGCCGCAGGCCCCTGGCAGCGGTCCCACGCGCGCCATGGCAGGCAGGGACTGCGGCCGGGCGCACAGCCCGCAATGCAGCCTTGCGGACGATCTTTCGGCACGATGCCTGCAAATAAAAGGAACTCACACGCCGTGGGGCACACCAATTTCTCAGAACTCTGCGGCGCGGGCTGAATTCGCAGCCCCGCCAGTCTGCAATCTTCACTGGGAGCTGGATACAGGTGCTTGGTCGTTCGTTTTCAAAAATTGTTCTGTGTGCAACCCTGGCCATGTCGGCCGGCCTGGCTGGCGCTGCCGAATTCCGCAGCGTCAAGGGCGACAAGGCCAACATCCGGGCCGAACCCAACACCCGGTCCGAGATCGCGTGGGAGCTGACCCAGGGCTATCCGCTGGCGGTGGTCAAAAAGCAGGGCAACTGGCTGCAGGTCAAGGACATCGATGGCGTGCTGGGTTGGGTGTACCGGCCCGTCACCACCAACACCCCCCACTACCTGGTCAAGGTCAAGACCGCCAACCTGCGGGCCGGCATGGGCACCCAGCACCGCATCGTGGCCAAGCTCAAGAAATACGATGTGGTCAGAACGCTGGAGAAAAAGCAGGGCTGGGCCAAGGTGCGCACCAGCGAGGGCCAGCAGGGCTGGGTCTCGCAAAAGCTGCTCTGGGGCTGGTGAAAGGAGAGGGTGGCTAGGCCCCTGGCTGCCGGGCGCTTCCACATGGCGCGCGGACGCAGGGCCTTCGCCCCTCCTTGTCGCGCTGTTGCCTGGCTGCCTTGGGGGGCGGTGCAGTGCGGGAAACTTAGAGGTGCTGCAACAGGCCATCGGCAAGGCGCACAGCCTCATGCACTCAAAAAGGCCGCCAGAGTGAAGGCTGGGGCATCTGACATGTACCCCCAGATGCTCCAGGGCGGCGCTCCTGCGTGGATTTTGGCGAGCTTGAACATGCACGCGACAGCGGGAGCAAAGAACAAGACCGCAAGCGGTGGAAACAACCGCACTCGACGATGTGCTGCGCCAGGATCCACAAAAGACTGATGCCTCTAAGTCAGAACTGACACCCAACAACCCAGCCCTCTGTCGCGGGCTTGGTGCATTGAGGCATCACACCTCATCGCCGTTCACGGTTGATTGCAAGCAGCTTTTCAGCTTCTTGGCTGAGATTGACATGCGCAGACGCAGACTGCCTGCGCCTGGCCTCCGCCATCGCGTAATAGCCAGCCTGAGCAAATTCTTCCTCCAGCAGCTTGATGGCGGCGTCGACTTCTTGCTCGTTGGTGAGGCGCATCCTGGGATGTTCTGCGGCAATGGTTTGCAACTCGGCAAATTTGGATTTCGCAAACTCCAGGCGCGTAACTTTCGTCTCAGGGTGTGTTGCGGTATGGGCCAATAGCAGCGATTCGTTTAACTGCTCCTTCGCCGCCTGTGCCTGATGCTCCAATACTTCTAGCAACTCCCGGCGTGCTTTGGCGTTAAGCAATAGCTGGCGAAGCCAGTCGAACATAAAGACGTCTCCAATCTGTCCGCATCGTAGCAAAGGGATCGGACGCAGTCTTGCAGTTCTCCGTGCCTTCGCCCACAGCTCGCGGCCCCATGCAATGAGAAGGGGCAGTGAAGGCTTGGGTGCAGAAAGCGGGGCTTGAGAAATGTGCCCCCACTTTTTGACAATCTGCCCCCTGATGTACCCCCAGATACCCCTGGATTGCGGCACACTTTGGCGGACCTTGGCGCACTTCAAAGTGTCATCGACAGAGGGCAAACAAAAAAGGCCGGAAGCTGATGGACGCTTACGGCCTTAAATGTGGTCCCCCTGACAGGAATCGAACCTGTATCTGACCCTTAGGAGGGGTCCGTTCTATCCATTGAACTACAAGGGGACGCGGGCGGTATTGTAAGTGTTGCCTGCGGGGCTGACGGGCAAACCGTGCACGCCAGCCCCGCCGCTGCGGATCAGTCCTTGCTGCGGGTGTAGATCAGGTCCACGGCGGTTTGTACCCCCGTCTGTCCCCGCAGGGTCAGGCGGCGCGACAAGTCGTAGAAGATGTACAGCGTCCCCATGGCGCCCGACAGGCTTTGCTCATAGGCAACGTACAAATCCTTGGACAGGCGCTTGCCCACGGTGACGGCCGCACCCTCGGTGCCGTCGTCGCTGGGGCCCTTGAAGCCCACCTCGTCCAGCCCCAGCTGCCCGGCAAAGTTGCCGCCCGTGTTGCCGCCGCTGAGCAGGGCCAGCGCTGCCTGTTGCAGGAATGCGGTTTCCGCGCCGTTGGTGGCGGCGCTGCGGCCCATGACGACCCAGGACAGCTTTTCCGCGTCCGACATGTCGGGCTCCGAAAACAGCGTGACCAGGGGACGGTTGGCACTGCCCGTGACCTTGACCCCCGCCCGCACCGCGATGTTCGGGCGGATGGCGGTGATGTCGATGGCCGGGTTGGCATACGGCCCGCTGAAGCGCACGGTGCCTTTTTCGACGTCCAGGGCCTGGCCCCAGGCGCGGTAGCGGCCATTCACGGTGTGGACTTCCCCGGTGATGCGCGGCCCGTTCGCCACCTGCAGTTGTCCCTCCAGGCGGGTGGTGATGCCATAGCCTTGCAGGGCAAAGTCGTTGCCCAGGTCGATGCTGACTTGGATGTCCGGTGGGCGCACGGCCCGCACCGTGCCGGGGGCCTGGGCCTGCCGGGCAGCCTGCTCGGCCTTCTCCTGTGCGGCCTTGCGGCTGGCGGCGGAATGCACGTGCACGTCATCGTCCAGGGTCGGGGCCGAGCTGTCGGCCAGGATGATGGTGGCGCGGTCCACCTTCAGGCCGCCGCGCAAGGTGACCTGGCCTTCCTGTACCGCGGCTTGCAGGTTGCCGCTGACGCTGACCTGCCGGTCGGCGCGGATCAGCACCTGCAGGCGCTCGGCGACGGCGCGGATGTCCATGCGCATGCCGGAGCGGCCTTCGCCCGCCTGCGGGTCGTATTCCACGAAACCGCTGCCGGTCAGCGTGCCGCCGTCCTTGGGTGCCTGGGTGAGGTTGCCGCTTTGCCCCAGGATGCGCGTGCTGCTGCCCTCGCCGCCCTTGAAGAACAGCTCGGTCAGGTCCAGCCGCGTGCCCTGCAGCTTGGCGCGCAGGCGGCCCTCGCGCAGGTCCACGCCGTCCAGCAGGGAGCGGATGCTCAACTGGTCTGCGCTGAGCACACCGCTCCACTGCGGCGCACTGCGGGTGCCGGAGAGCGTGACGTCGGCATTCAGGCTGCCGCTGACGCGCCATCCGGGCGGGGCGAACAAGGCCCACAGGCCGATGTTGGGCATGCTGGCCTTGAGGGTGCCCGACAGGGGGGCCGTCTCCGGCCAGGCCAGGCCAGCGGCCGTCTGGCGCAACTGGCTGCGCACATCCGCCTGCAACTGGCCAGCGCGCTCTGAATTCCAGGTCAGCTGCGTGCGCACGTCAGTGCCTTGGGCGCCGATCTGCAGGCGCAGGTCCTGCAGGCGCGTGCGCATGCCGCGGCTGGTCAGCAGCGCGCGCGATTGCACCTGGCCGGAATCGGGGTTGACCTCGCTGGCGCCACTGCTGCGCACCACGGTGACCGGGGCCGCCTCGCTGTCTTCCACCGACAGGCGGATGTCCCCGCTGGCCCGTTCAAGCACGACGTCGGCGCGCAGCGCACGCCCGGTGCTGTCGATGTCCCAATGCCCTTGGACCACCAGGTCACCCCCAATGCCCGCTGCCGCCAGCAGGGGCTGCTGCGGGTTGGGACTGAGTGCATCCACCCAGGCCAGGGGCAGGCCTTCCAGACGGCCCTGGCTTTGCAGCCCCCAGCTGCCATTGCCGGCCTGGCGCAACAGCACGGGTGACCAGGTCAGGTGGGCGTTCTGGGCCCCGGCACTGGCGGGGGCGGTGACCGCCAGGCGTCCTTCGCTGGCCTGGATGCGGGTGGTGCGCACCGGGTTGCCGGTGGTGCGCTGGCTGGCGCTGAGCGGCGCTGCCAGCTGGGCCCGCCAGGTGGCGTCGGCCTTGCCGGTCGGGCTCCAGCGGACGGACAGGGCCTGGATGCGGGCCTGCCAGTCCATCGGCGCGGCCCCCTGGGCCTGCAGCAGTCCGGCGGTCAGCGTGGTGTCCAGCGACAGGGTCTGGGTTCCCGCTTGCAACTGGGCCTCGGTCTGCAGCTGCAGGTTTTCCGGTGTGCCGGACAGGCTCAGTTGCAACTGCTGGAGCAGGCTGGCCGTGCCGTGCTCCGGCGTGTAGCGCAGCGCGCGTGCCTGTACCTGGCCCTGCAGGCGCAAACCGCTGGCCTGCTGGGCGGCGGCCGGGTTGAGCAGGCGTTGTTGCAGCTTGTTCCAGCCGCCCTGCCACGCCAGTTCCACCTGGGCCTGGCCTTGCAGGCTGGCACCCGCCAGCGGATCACGGCCCAGGGGCAGGCGCGACAGCCACTGGCCCAACTGCTGGGCCTCCGTGATCTGCAGCTGCAGCTTGCCCTGGCCGCTGTCGGGGCTGGCATCCAGGGCCAGTTGGGCGCGGGTGCCGGGCACCTGCAGCTCCAGCTGGCCTTGCAGATGGCGGGTGTCGGTGCGGATGTCCAGCGACCGGGTCTGCAGCAGGCCCTGCAGCGCCTGGATCTGGACATCGCGCAGCTGCAGCAGCGGGGCTTGCCAGCTGCCTTGTGCACGGGCCGACTCCAGGCGCAGAGCCCCCGGATGGCGGGCGCGCGCAGACTGAAGGTCCAGTGCGAACTGCACCCGCTGCGCAGCATCGGTCTGTGCCTGCAGCGTGCCCGTAATGGGGGCGGCCTCCAGTGTGCTGTACAGGTCGGCGGGGTTGACGCCTGCCAGTTTGACCGTGCCTTCCACCGTCTGCGCCTGGGCGTCCCAGCGGGCCTGGGCCTGCAGTTGGCGTTCGCCGGTGGTGCCCAGATCGATCCGGGCCCCTTGCAGCAGCCAGGTGTGCAGGCCGTCAAAGCGCAGGTCGGCGCTCAGGGCCCGCACCGGCAGGGCCTGTCGGTCCCAGGGTCCGGGCAGGCGGTTGTGCAGGTCGGCCTGGAGTTGCCAGCCCTCGCCCTCGGGGCCGGCCTGCAGCGTGCCGTTCAGGTCGGTGCGGGGACCACTGGGCAGGAACAGGGCCGCGTCCACATGGCGCAGCTGCACTTGTGCCGCTTCCAGCGGCTGGGGCCGCCAGGGCTGCAGGGTGGCGCGGATGTCGGCGGCTAGGTCTGCATCTTGGTTGGCAGCCGGGGTGGCCGTGCTCGCCTGGGCGGTGATTTCCAGGCGTGCTGCCTCGGTGGCCAGGGTGCCTTGCACGCTGGCCTTGGCCGTGATGTCGAGGAACTGGTCGTCCTGCTGGGGCAGCGGGGCCTTGACCGTGCCCTGCAGCTCGGCATGCAGGGCCATCGGGGCGGCCGCCTGCAGGCGCAGGTCGGCTTCGTAGAAGCCTTGCGCGTAGCGCAGGCTGCTGACTTTCAGCGTGTGGTGGCTGCCGGTGTAGGCGTAGTGGCCCTGCAGTTCGGTGACCACGGTTTCCGGCGGGCCTTCCCAGACCAGGCGCTCGATGCGCACCGGCACGTCGATGCGCACCGGCAGCAGCAGCGACTGCAGCGGCGTGGGGGGGGTGTCGTCCTCGGGTTGGGGGGTGCTGCGGATGCGCAGCTCGTCCATGTTCACCTTGCCGAAGCGCAGCTCGCGCTGCAGCAGCGGCTGCAGGCGCCAGGCGATGTCGGCGCCTTTGATCTCGACCTGCAGCGCCGGGCTGGTCCAGCGCAGCCAGTCGATGCGGCCACCGTGCCGCAGGCTGCCTTCGATGCCGTCGGCTTCCAGTTTCTGGTCGGCCGGCATCCAACTGGCCACGCGGGCCAGGGTGCGCGCCAGGGAGTCGCTCTGGCCCGACCACCACCAGGCCAGGCCCAGCAGGCTGGACAGGGTGATCAGGCACAGGGCCAGGGTCCACAGCAGTCGGCGCAGCCAGCGGCGGCGACGACGCGGGGGGACTGGTGCCGCCGCTGCGGGGGGGGGCGACGCCGGAGCGAGGGTAGGTTCTTGCCGTTCTTGCATGGAATCAGAAATTGAAGCCCAGGCGCAGGTGCAGGCGCACCTTCTTGGTTTCCAGGCCGTAGGCCAGATCCGCCTGCAGCGGGCCCACGGGGCTGCGCCAGCGGATGCCGGTGCCCACACCGACAAACACGGTGTAGGTGTCCAGCGCGTCCGTGACCGTGCCGGCATCGACGAAGGTGGCGTGCTCCCAGTCGCTGCGGTTGCCGGCCACCGTGATGGGGCGCTGCCATTCGACGCTGCCCGAGGCCATGTAGCGGCCGCCGATCAGCTTGCCGTTGTCGGTGCGCGCGCCAATGCTCTGGTAGCTGTAGCCGCGCACGGTGGTGTCACCGCCCGACAGGAACAGCTGGGTGATGGGCACCACCGTGTTGCCGTTGGCAATCACGGCGCCGCCGTTGGCGCGAAAGGCCAGCCGGCTGCGGCGGCCGGTGTCGCCCTCGGCGCGTTCCAGCGGCAGGTAGTACAGCCAGCGGGCCGCCATGCGGCCAAAGGGCTTGCGCTCGGGGGTGATGGTGTTGCCCGCGCCCACTTCCCAGCCCAGGCCGTAGCCGCGCGTGGGGTTGGTCGGGTTGTTGAAGTAGCGGCCCGTCCAGCCATAGTTGAGCGTGATGGACGAGCTGGACGGTGGCGCCCCGTCGCCCTGGGCCTTGGCCATGTCGTACTGCAGGTAGTAGCCGCGGTCGATCTTGTCCTCGCTCTTGCTGCGGCCGGCGACCAGGGTGGCACTGTTGGCCATGTAGTCGGCCAGCTCCTCGCGGGCGGCCTTGGCGCCGACGAAGTAGTTCCAGCCGCTGTAGTCGGGCAGCGAGGTCAGGCGCGTGGACAGCAGCGGGTTCTTCTGGTCCAGCTGCAGCTTGCTCTGGGCGCGCCAGCCCAGGTAGGGCACGCGGTTGTGGGTGTGGTCGATGGAAAAGCGAAAACCGGTGTCGGTGCTGACCCCCAGGCCGTAGATCCACTTTTGCAGCTTGGCCTCGCGCACCTCGGCAATCACCGGGGCCTGCACCTCGGTGTCGCCCGGCTGGGCGACCTCGGTGGCCAGGGTCAGGAACACCGAGTCGTAGTAGCCGCTGTTGGCCAGGCGCTGCTGGGTCTCGAGCAGCGTGGTCTGGCGGTATTCCTCGCCCACTGGCAGGCGGGCCAGACGAATCAGTCCCGCCGGGTTGTAGCGATCGGCGCCCTGGATCACCAGGGGGCCGAAGGAATAGGCCGGGCCCGGGGCATAGTCCATGCGCAGCTCGGCCTCGTTGAGGTCGGCATCGATGTCGGCGCGGCTGTCCACCAGACTGGCCGTGGGGTAGCGGCGGTTTTGCAGGCGGCGCACGCCCTCGTTCTTGGCATTGCTCCAGGCCGACTGGCTGAAGCGTTCGCCGTTGAAGCGTTCCAGATCCCGGCGGATGCCTTCGCGCATCCCGCGGCCTGAGGGGTCCTCGGCGTTGGTGCCACTGAAGCTGATCTGTGTGCTGCGCACGATGGTGGCGGGGCCTGGCTCCACCTGCACGCGCACCTTGCGCGGGGTGTCGCTGCCGCTGGGGGTTTCGATCAGTTGCAGTTCGATGGTGGGCGAGAAATAGCCCAGGGTGCCCAGCAGGCTGCGGATGTTGGCGTCGGCCGCGCCGAGCAGGCGGCTGAGCTCGCTGCGGCGCAGGTCGCTGAGGCGGCGGTACTGCTGCAGTTCCATGTGCTGCAGCAGCAACTCGCGCACGTCACTGGGCGCTTCGACTTCGAGCTCGAAACTGGGAGGACCGTTGCCGCTGGCATCGTCGATCGGGTTCTTGGACAGCAGGCTGCAACCGCTGAGCAGCAGCACGCTGGCCAACAAAAACGCCGGCCTCAAGGCCGGCGTGTTTGCAGGAAAAGGCTTGAGCATGGATTCATTTTGACAGCAGCCTCATGGATTCCTCCAGTCCTTTCAAAGTCAAGGGGTACATGCGATCGCCGATCAAGCGCCGGATGATGTCGATGCTCTGCCGGTATTCCCAGACCCCTTGCGGCTCCGGATTGATCCAGGCGTGCTGGGGAAAGGCGTGGGTCAGCCTTTGCAGCCATTCGGCGCCGGGTTCCTCGTTGTGGTATTCCACGCTGCCGCCAGGTTGCAATATTTCGTAAGGACTCATGGTGGCATCGCCCACGAAGATCAGTTTGTAGTCCTTGTTGTACTTGCGGATGATGTCCCAGGTGTCGAACTTCTCGGCAAAGCGGCGGCGGTTGTTCTTCCACATGAAGTCGTAGACGCAGTTGTGGAAGTAATAGAACTCCAGGTGCTTGAACTCGCTCTTCACCGCCGAGAACAGCTCCTCCACGCGCTGGATGTGGTCGTCCATGGTGCCGCCCACGTCCATCAGCAGCAGCACCTTCACGTTGTTGTGGCGCTCGGGCACCATCTTGATGTCCAGCCAGCCGGCGTTGGCGGCGGTGCTGCGGATGGTGTCGGGCAGGTCCAGCTCCAGGTGGCTGCCCTGGCGTGCGAACTTGCGCAGGCGGCGCAGCGCCACCTTGATGTTGCGTGTGCCCAGCTCCTGGGTGTCGTCGTAGTCGCGGTAGGCGCGCTGCTCCCAGACCTTGACGGCGCTGCGGTTCTTGCCGGGGCCACCGATGCGCACGCCCTGCGGGTTGTAGCCGCCGTGGCCAAAGGGGCTGGTGCCGCCGGTGCCGATCCACTTGTTGCCGCCTTCGTGGCGGCCTTGCTGCTCTTCGAGGCGCTTTTTCAGCGTCTCCATCAGCTCGTCCCAGTCCATCTTCTGCAGGGCGGCCTTCTGCTCGTCGGTCAGCTCCTTGTCCAGCAGCTTGCGCAGCCACTCCTCGGGCAATTCCTTCTTGAAGTCGGCCACCATCTCCACGCCCTTGAAGTAGGCGGCGAAGGCGCGGTCGAACTTGTCAAAGTGCTTTTCATCCTTGACCAGGGTGGTGCGTGCCAGGAAGTAGAAGTCGTCCAGACTCCAGCCGTCCTCGCTGCGCGGGCCGACCACGCCGGCCTGCAGCGCTTCCAGCAGCATCAGGTATTCCTTGACCGAAACCGGCAGCTTGGCGGCACGCAAGGTGTAGAAAAAGTCGATCAGCATGGCAAAGGGCTTTCAAAAAATGAAGCTATCAGCGCAGGTGTTTACTGTGTTTCAAAGGCTTATATGCCTGAAATCAAGCAATACCAGGCGCAAGCTGCTTCAGTTTTTCAAGCAGGCGCGTGTGGGCCGCCGGCCATTCTGCGGCCAGCATGCTGTACATCACCGTGTCGCGCACGCTGCCGTCGCGGCGCAGGGCGTGGTGGCGCAGCACGCCGTCGCGCTGCGCACCCAGGCGGGCGATGGCCTGCTGGCTGCGCGTGTTCAGGATGTCGGTGCGCCAGCCCACGACGGCGCAGCCCAGGGTGCCGAAGGCGTGCTGCATCAGCAGCAGCTTGGCGGCGGTGTTGACGTGGCTGCGCTGCACGCTGGCGGCGTACCAGGTGTAGCCGATCTCCAGGCGCTGCACGGCGGGCACGATGTCGTGGTAGCTGCTGGTGCCCAGCACCCGGCCGCTGGCCGCGTCCAGCACGGCGTAGGGGCAGCGCGTGCCCTGGGCCTGCATGTCCAGGGCCAGCTGGATGTAGGCGGTGGTTTCCTCGCGGCGCGGAACCCAGGTGACGCGCAGCTGCCACAGCTCCCCGTCGGCGGCCGCCGCTTGCAGGCCGGCGGTGTGCGCCAGGCTCAGGGGTTCCAGGCGCAGGCCCCAGCCTTGCAGCGGGACGGGCGGGGCGAACGGTGTGGCAGTCAGTGCATCAGGCATGGCAGGGGGAGCAGGGAGGGGAGGTCAATCGGCCTCGGCTTCTTTCAATCGGTCTTTGGCTTGCTGGCGCCCGCGCCAGATGCGGGCGATGTGCAGGCCCGCGCCACCGCCCAGGCCGACCATCAGGATGCCCACGATGCCGGCGCCGCTGTAGCCATCGGCAAAGATGTCGATGCCCACGGCCTGGCCCAGGCCGTAGCCGGCCAGCGCGCCCAGGACAAAGCAGACGGCGTCGGACACCCCTTCGAGCAGCATTTTTTGCGCAGAAGCCATGGTCAGTCTCCCCAATTCGTTGTGGTGAAAACTGCAAAGTTAGGGCAAACGGCGGTTTTGCGCATCGGGGCAAGCCTGCAACAGGGCTGTCAGTGCGGTGTCAGCGGTTGCGCTGGTTCATGAACACCAGCTTCTCGAACAGGCTCATGTCCTGTTCGTTCTTCAGCAGGGCGCCCACCAGCGGCGGCACGGACACCTTCTGGTCGGGCGACTGCAGCGCTTCCAGCGGAATGTCCTCGGCCACCAGCAGCTTGAGCCAGTCGATCAGCTCGCTGGTCGAGGGCTTTTTCTTCAGGCCCGGCAGGCTGCGCACGTCGTAGAAGGTCTTGAGCGCGGCGCTGAGCAGGTCGCCCTTGAGCGTGGGGAAGTGCACGGCCACGATCTGGCGCATGGTCTCCGCTTCGGGGAACTTGATGTAGTGGAAGAAGCAGCGGCGCAGGAAGGCGTCGGGCAGCTCCTTTTCGTTGTTCGAGGTGATGAACACCAGCGGGCGGTGCTTGGCACGGACCATCTCGCGCGTCTCGTAGCAGTAGAACTCCATGCGGTCGAGTTCGCGCAGCAGGTCGTTGGGGAACTCGATGTCGGCCTTGTCGATTTCGTCGATCAGCAGGGCCACCGGGCGGTCGGCGGTGAAGGCCTGCCACAGCACGCCCTTGACGATGTAGTTCTGGATGTCCTTGACCTTCTCGTCGCCCAGCTGCGAATCGCGCAGGCGGCTGACGGCGTCGTATTCATACAGGCCCTGCTGGGCCTTGGTGGTGGACTTGATGTGCCACTGCAGCAGCGGCATGTCCAGCGCGGCGGCCACTTCCTCGGCCAGCATGGTTTTGCCGGTGCCGGGCTCGCCCTTGACCAGCAGGGGGCGCTGCAACTGGATGGTGGCGTTCACGGCCAGCATCAGGTCTTGCGTGGCCACGTAGTTGTCGGAACCTTGGAATTTCATGGGCTTGGTATCAGCGTAAACATTGATGTGGTGCCTTGACAGCTGCTTTCATAATGGTTTGACCCATGGGAGCCATTCGCGCCACCAAGGCGGCGTGAGCACCTGGATCGGGCGTACTTGCGGGTACGGCCAGCGTCCAGGGACTTCGCTGCCAGCGCACATTGTCGATGTGCCGGGCGGTGCCAGTGTCTCCAAGCAGATCCCAGGCTGAATTTGCAAAGGATTGTGTGCACAAAATGATGAAAACATGGACCACGGTGTTTGCAATGTTTGTCGCTTGTGCGACGTCGTCCGCCTCCGCGCAGGCTGTGCAGGGCAATCCCCAGGCGGGGGCTGGCAAGGTGGCCATGTGCATCGGCTGCCATGGCATCGCCGGCTACCAGGCCAGTTTTCCGGAGGTGCACAAGGTGCCCAAGATCTCCGGCCAGTCGGCGGCCTACATCGCTTCCGCGCTGGAGGCCTACCGCAAGGGGGACCGCAGCCACCCATCCATGCGCGCCGTGGCGCAGTCCCTGAGTGACCAGGACATCGCCGATGTGGCCGCCTATTACCAGGCGCACACCACGCCGTCCGCCAGCTCCGCCCAGCCGCATGACCCGCCGGCCCAGGTGGCGGCCCTGATCGAGAAGGGGGCCTGCTTCAGCTGCCATGGCCAGGGCTTTGCCAAGCCGATCGACCCCAGCTACCCCAAGGTGGCGGGCCAGCACCCCGACTATCTGTACGTTGCCCTGAAGCAGTACAAGACCACCAACAACCCCCATGTGGGCCGCAGCAACGGCATCATGGCACCGATTGCCCAGCAGTTCAGCAACCAGGAGCTGAAGCAGCTGGCCAACTACATCGGCAAGCTGCCTGGCGATCTGCAGACCGTGCCCCAGGCGCATTTCCGCTGACCGCGGAGTCGTGCCCGTGAACCCAAAGGCCCGCTGATGCGGGCCTTTTTTTGTGGTGTGTGGCTGGTGTTCAGTCGCGCGTGGCGCGGCGCTGCACGGCGGCCACGTACTGGTTGCCGTCGGGCGGGTGACCGTGGCGCTGGCTGTCGGCCAGCATCTGGCCCAGGCATTCCATGGTCTCGTGGTGGGCGGTGTGCAGGTCCGTGCGGCGTTTGGCCAGCAGTTCCACGGCCTGGCGGATGCCACGCGGCTGGTCGATGCTGCACTGCTCGCTGATGGACAGGTGCATGGACAGGTGCAGGAAGGGGTTGGTGCGGTCCGGCTCCAGGTCGTAGTTGCGCTGCACGGCGGCGTCCACGTCGTCCAGTTCCGCGAAGTACTCGGGGTGCTCCGCGATCCACAGGCTGGCCAGGGTCTCGATCGCCTCCATCGGGGCGTCATTCTTCATTTTGCTGCGCACACTGCAGAAAAAGCGGCGCACATCGGCTTGCGTGGGGTTGAAAAGCATGATGGCCGGCAGCGTAGCATGGGCGGTCGAGACCTGTCCCCCCGGGGGCCATCCGGTCCTGCGTGTCGGCGTAAGATCACCGCCTTTCGGGCATGGCGCCCCCAGACAGGCAGTGGCAGATGGAATTTCAGACGTGGTTGGCATTTTTTTCGGCGTGCGTGTTCATCGCCATCTCTCCGGGCTCGGGGGCCGTGCTGTCGATGAGCCATGGCCTGGCCTATGGCGTGCGCCAGACGTCGGCCACGATTGGCGGCCTGCAACTCGGCCTGCTGCTGATTTTGCTGGTTGCCGGGGGCGGCGTCGGGGCGGTGCTGATTGCGTCGGATGTGGCTTTCACCGCGGTCAAGGTGCTGGGCGCGTGCTACCTCATCTACCTGGGCTGGAGCCAGTGGCGCAGCGTGGGCAACGGGGTGGATGTGGGCTACCTGCAGGCCAGCCCGATGCCCTGGCGCCAGCGGACCCTGGCCGGGTTCCTGACGAACGCGACCAACCCCAAGGGCATCATCTTCATGGTGGCGGTGCTGCCGCAGTTCCTGACGGCACAGCGCCCGCTGTGGCAGCAGTTGCTGGTGATGTCGATCACCTGCCTGGCCGTCGACACGGTGGTCATGCATGGCTATGCCGCCAGTGCAAGCGCCCTGCGCCGTTGGATGCGCAGCGCAGAGGCGGTGCGCTGGCAGAACCGCATCTTTGGCGGCTTGCTGATGCTGGTGGGCCTGGGCCTGTTCTTTGTGCAGCGCTCGGGCCACTCCGGGTAATCCTGGGGCAAATGCGCTGACTCTGAAAAGATAGCTTTCAGCGCTTGCTGAATCAGCGCTACAGGCCGATTTGATAGAGATCGCTACGGGTCAACCCCTGTCGCTGGGCCGACTGACGGCTGCACCCAGGCTTCCTAGATTGAAGGCATGAAAACCTTCAACTCTTACGCCGAACTGCGTGCCTGCGCAGGCCAGGAGGTCGCCGTCACCGACTGGACCACCATCACCCAGGAGCAGGTCAATCTGTTCGCCGATGCCACGGGCGATCACCAGTGGATCCACGTTGACCCCGTGCAGGCCGCGCAAGGCCCGTTTGGTGCGCCGATTGCGCATGGCTTCTTGTCCCTGTCGCTGCTGCCGCTGTTCTTCAGCCAGGCGGTGCACATTGCGGGCGCCACCATGGGGGTGAACTACGGCTTGAACAAGGTGCGCTTTCCCGCCCCCGTGCCCGTGGGCAGCCGCGTGCGCGCCCGGGTGGTGGTGCAGGCGGTTGAGCCCGTGGGCCCGGACAGCGTGCAGATCACCTGGCTGGTGACCGTGGAGCGCGAGGGGGGCGACAAGCCCGTGTGCGTGGCCGAATCGCTGTCGCGCAGCTACGGCGCGCCGATGGGCGCCTAGGCGGCGCGACAGGCTGCAGCGGCTTGGCCGCTGCAGTGGGTGCACCCGTTACTGGTCGCCGCTGGGGATCTGGCCTGCAGCCCGTGCGGCCTGGAAGTCGGCGATCACGGCCTCACGGGTCAGTGTGGAGCGGACCTGGGTCTCATCGGGGCGCAGCACGTTGCCGTCGCCTTCGGCGATCCGTCCGGCCGCGCGGGCGGCCTGGTAGTCGGCAATCACCTCGGCGCGGGTCAGACTGGACTGCAGGCTGACCTCGTCGGCACGTAGCAGGGTCTGGTCGCCGGCAAAAGCCGCGGTGGCGGACAGGGCAATCACAACACCCATGGTGCGAATGGCAAACATCTTCTTTCCTTTCATTCCTGTGACAAAAACTGCGCTTTCACAGCGCACAGGGGATAGAGCGGAAGCAGGCGTTGTCAGTTCAGTGTTTATTGCTCCTGTTTTTGCGAACACACTGTCGCGAAAATCGATCTAATCGTGCAATCAGCGGGTCAGCGGGCCGGCCCTTGCGGGGTCATGAAGCCGTTCTGGCGCCAGGCTTCGAACACGGTCACGGCCACGGCGTTGGACAGGTTCAGGCTGCGTTGGCCTTCGAGCATGGGCAGGCGCAGGCGCTGGGTGGTGGGAAAGGACTCGCGCAGTTGCGGCGCCAGGCCGCGCGTCTCGCAGCCGAACACGAACCAGTCGCCGGGCTGGAACTGCAGCGCATGCGCGGGCTGGCTGCCGTGGGTCGTCATGGCAAACATGCGGTCACGCGTCGGCAGCATGCGGTCCAGGAAGCTCTGCCAGTCGGCATGGCGCTGCACGCGCGCGTACTCGTGGTAATCCAGCCCGGCACGGCGCATGTGGCGGTCTTCCATGGAGAAGCCCAGGGGCTCGATCAGGTGCAGCTGGCAGCCTGTGTTGGCCGCCAGGCGGATCACGTTGCCCGTGTTGGGCGGGATTTCGGGTTCGACAAGAACGATATGGAACATGGCGGCGTATTGTCCGCTTTTGGCCTTGTCCCTGGGGCGCTCACGCTGTGCGCGCCAGGCACAGCACGCTGACGCTGCCGGCGCCCGCCTGCAGCAGGCACTGGCTGGCGCTGGCGAAGGTGGCGCCGGTGGTCATCACATCGTCCACCAGCAGGATGTGCCGGCCCGCAATCGCTGCCAGTTGCGCCTGCGGCACGGCAAATGCCTGGCGCAGATTGCGCAGGCGCTGGGCCCTTGTCAGTCCGCGCTGGGTCGGGGTGTCCCGGGTGCGCACCAGGGTGGTCAGCAACTGTTTGTGGCACGCAGCGCCCAGGTGTTGCACCAACTGCGCCGCCGGGTTGTAGCCCCGCGTGCGCAGGCGCTCGCTGGACAGCGGGATGGGCAGCAGCAGCTCGGCCTGTGCCACGGCCTGGGCGATGTCGGGGGCTTGCTGCATCCAGCCGGCCAGGTGCCGGGCCAGGCCGGGCTGCTGGCCCAGCTTCCAGTGGGTGATCAGCGTCTGCCAGGGGTAGCTGTAATCGCACCAGGCATGGGCTTGCACCCAGGGTGGCGGGTGCTGCAGGCACTGGCCGCAGCGTGGGCGCTCTGCGGCGATGCCTAGCAGTGCCAGTGCGCAGCCCGTACAGCGCCGTGGCGTGTGGTGAAAGCGCTGCCAGCAGGACTGGCACAGCACATCGCGGCAGGGCCAGGCGCGGCAGGCCCCGCATTGGCTGGGAAGCGACAGCGCCGCAGGCGCCAAACGGGATAGCCATGCTGGCCAGCGCAGTTGCATGGAATCAATATACTGCCGCGTTCCCTTGGGCCGCGATGCCGTGTGGCGGAGGGGTGCTTTTTGTGTATTGGCCTTTGCATGTCTGAAAACCTGCCCCCCACCATTGATCCCGTTGCCGCTGCGCGCTGGCACCAGGCGGCGCCTGTGCAGTCCCCCTGGTTGCACGAGGAGGTGGGGCGCCGGATGGAGGATCGCCTGCAATGGATCCGCCGCACGCCCCAGCGGTGGTGCGACTGGCAGCCGGTACGGGGCGGTCTGCAGGCCCACGATGCGGTGGCGCAGCGCTATGCCCAGGCCACCTGCTATGTGGTGGAAACGGCGCCGCGTATGCAGGCCGCTGCCCAGGCGCGCTGGTCCAAGCCCTGGTGGAGCCCCGACCGCTGGGCGGGCGCCAAAACCGTGGTTGGCCAGCCACCGGCTGGCAGTGTGGACCTGCTGTGGGCCAACATGCTGCTGCACACCCAGTCCCGCCCCGAGGACATGCTGCAGCAGTGGCACCAGGCCCTGGCAGTCGATGGTTTCGTGATGTTTTCCTGCCTGGGGCCCGACACGGTCAAGGAAATGCGGGACTTGTACCAGCTGCTTGGCTGGCCGGCTGCAGGCCACAACCTGACCGATATGCACGATTGGGGTGACATGTTGGTGCATGCCGGGTTTGCAGAGCCGGTAATGGACATGGAAACCATCACGCTGACCTTTGCCAGCCCCGAGCGCCTGCTGCAAGAGCTGCGCGAGCTGGGCTGCAACCTGCATCCCCAGCGCTTCGCCGGCTTGCGCGGCCGTGCATGGCTGGCACAGCTGCATGCGGCCCTGGGGCAGCACCTGCGGGTCGAGCACAGCGAAGGGCAGTTGGCCCTGACGTTTGAGCTGGTCTATGGCCATGCCTTCAAGCCAGCGCCGCGCGTGGCGCTGGAGGGCGAAAGCACGGTCTCGCTGGACCAGATGCGCAGCATGCTCAAGCAAGGCCGGGAGCAGGGTTTGCGATAGGCGAAACGCCGTTTTAGCTGCTTTGATTTACCGCAAAGCACACTACAATTTTTTCAAACTACTGATAGCAAGCACTGTCGCAGGGCCAAGGCCCGGGCATTGCAAAGCCAACGGCCCAAGGCCATCAGGGAGACAAAATTGGTGTGTCGCTATGCCTTGCAGACAGGCTGGATTGCAACCCCCGCGTCAGCCTGCAGTGTGTTTGTTTCTTTTCGCCGTGCATGCCAGCGTGCGTGTGTCCGGCACTTCCACCGATCGCTTTCTGCGCAACGTCCTACAGCACGTTGTCGCCGCAGTGCCTCGCTCTGCTTGAAATCCCTATGCGCCTCGGCCGACCCGTCGCGCAGACTGTGTCTGAGTCAGCTGGGCACATCGCGCCAGGCGCCCTGATCGCACCGCTGTGCCCACCGGCTGAACCGCCGTGATGCGGGCCAGCGCAGGCAACGGATTTCCAGAGGCTTAGATGCAAGTGAGAAGTATGAAAAGCAGAATCTTTCGACTGGTTTCTCTGTGCACCGCCGCGACATACGGGCTGGCCACGGCAGCGTATGCCGTCCAGGATTTGCCCGGTGGCCCCGCTGTCAAGCAATTGAACCTGCATCCACCGGTCACACGGATTGCGCAGGAGCAGCATTTCCTGCACTGGATGATGTTGTCCATCTGCGTGCTGATCTTCGTCGGCGTGTTCGCGGTGATGTTCTATTCCATCTGGAAGCACCGCAAGTCGCAGGGTGCCAAGGCGGCCAACTTCCATGAGTCGGCCACGGTCGAAGTGGTGTGGACGGTGATCCCCTTCATCATCGTGATCCTGATGGCCCTGCCGGCCACCAAGGTGCTGGTGGCGCAAAAGGACACGACAAATGCCGAGCTGACCATCAAGGTGACGGGCTACCAGTGGAAGTGGGGCTATGACTACCTCAAGGGCCCCGGCGAGGGGCTGAGCTTTCTGTCCACCCTGGACAGCAGCCACCGCGCCATGTCCGACAGCGGCAATCTCTCGAACGCCCCCAACGATTACCTGCTGCGGGTCGACAACCCGCTGGTCGTGCCGGTTGGCAAGAAGGTGCGCATCATCACCACCGCCAACGACGTGATCCACAGCTTCATGGTGCCGGCCTTCGGCATCAAGCAGGATGCGATTCCCGGCTTTGTGCGCGACACCTGGTTCAAGGCGGAAAAGCCCGGGGACTATTACGGCCAGTGTGCGGAGCTGTGTGGCAAGGAGCATGCCTACATGCCCATCCACGTGAAGGTGCTGGAAGCCACGGCGTATGCGGCCTGGGTGGAGCAGCAGCAGAAACTGGCGTCGGCCAAGCGCGACGACCCGACCAAGGAGTGGAAGCTGGACGAGCTGGTGGCGCGGGGTGCCAAGGTGTATGCGGCCAACTGTGCCGCCTGCCACCAGGCGAACGGCAAGGGGGCGGGGCCCATCAAGCCGCTGGATGGCAGTGCCCTGGTCAAGGGTTCGCTGGCGGAACCGATGCACGTGCTGCTGGAAGGGCGGGTGAATGGCACCATGCCTTCCTGGAAGCAACTGAGCGATGTGGAGCTGGCGGCCGTGCTCACCTACGTCAAGAACAACTGGAGCAACCACACCGGAGAGGCGGTGCAGCCTGCCCAGTTCACCGCCGCACGTGCCGGCAAGTTCCCTGAGGGCGGGACTGCTGCCCCTGCGGCACCCGCTGCCCCCGCCCCTGGTGCTGCGGCCGAGCCTGTGGCCTCCGTGGCTGCCCAGTCCTACCAGGTGTTCTTTGCCACGGGCCAGGGCAGCCTGGACGACCAGGCACTGGCCACTGTCCGGCAGGCGGCCCAGCAGTTGGCGGCGCAACCGAATGTGAAGATCGTGCTCTCCGGCTTTGTGGATGCCACGGGCAGCGCGCAAGTGAATGCGGAGCTGGCCAAGCAACGCGCCCAGGCGGTGGCCAAGGCGTTGACCGAGGCCGGGGTTGCGCCGGAACGCCTGGAGCTGCGCAAGCCCGAAACCATCACCGACAGTGCAGGTGCGAGCGACCAGGCCCGCCGCGTCGACATTCTGGCCGCGCAATGAGTGCAAGCACAAGACAGCGATTGGGAGATCTGTAGATGAGCGCCATTTACCCACCTTCTCACGATGCGGCACACGATGCGCACGGTGACCACCACCATGCCACGCCCACCGGCTGGCGCCGCTGGCTGTACGCCACCAACCACAAGGACATCGGCACGCTGTACCTGCTGTTCAGTTTCACCATGCTGATGGTGGGGGGCGTGCTGGCCCTGCTGATCCGGGCCGAGCTGTTCCAGCCCGGGCTGCAGCTGGTCAACCCCGAGCTGTTCAACCAACTGACCACCATGCATGGCCTGATCATGGTGTTCGGGGCCATCATGCCGGCCTTCGTGGGCTTTGCGAACTGGATGCTGCCGCTGCAGATCGGCGCCAGCGACATGGCGTTCGCGCGCATGAACAACTTCAGTTTCTGGCTGATGGTGCCGGCAGGGATGTTGCTGGTGGGCTCGTTCTTCATGCCCGGTGGCGCGCCTGCGGCCGGATGGACGCTGTATGCACCGCTGACACTGCAGATGGGCCCGTCCATGGACACCAGCATCTTCGCCATGCACATTCTGGGTGCCAGCTCCATCATGGGTTCGATCAACATCATCGTCACCATCCTGAACATGCGCGCGCCCGGCATGACGCTGATGAAGATGCCCATGTTCGCCTGGACCTGGCTGATCACCGCCTACCTGCTGATCGCCGTGATGCCGGTGCTGGCCGGTGCCATCACCATGACGTTGACCGATCGCCATTTCGGCACCAGCTTCTTCAACCCCGCAGGCGGTGGTGATCCGGTGATGTACCAGCACATCTTCTGGTTCTTCGGCCACCCCGAGGTCTACATCATGATCCTGCCGGCCTTCGGCATCATCAGCCAGATCGTGCCGGCCTTCAGCCGCAAGAAGCTGTTCGGCTATGCCTCCATGGTCTACGCGACCAGCTCGATCGCCATCCTGAGCTTCATCGTCTGGGCGCACCACATGTTCACCACGGGCATGCCGGTCACGGGGCAACTGTTCTTCATGTACTCCACCATGCTGATCTCCGTGCCCACTGCCGTGAAGATCTTCAACTGGGTGGCCACCATGTGGCGTGGCTCCATGACCTTCGAGACGCCCATGCTGTTCTCCGTGGGCTTCATCTTCGTGTTCACCATGGGCGGCTTCACCGGCCTGATCCTGTCGATGGCGCCCATCGACATCCAGCTGCAGGACACCTACTACGTGGTGGCGCACTTCCACTACGTGCTGGTGGCGGGCTCGCTGTTCTCCATGTTTGCGGCCTATTACTACTGGTCGCCCAAGTGGACCGGGGTGATGTATTCCGAAACGCGCGGCAAGATCCATTTCTGGGGCTCGCTGATTTTCTTCAACATCACCTTCTTCCCCATGCACTTCCTGGGCTTGGCCGGCATGCCACGCCGCTACGCCGACTATCCCATGCAGTTCGCCGATTTCAACGCGGTGGCTTCGGTGGGGGCCTTTGGCTTCGGTCTGATGCAGGTCTACTTCTTCGTGGCCGTGGTCCTGCCTGCCATGCGTGGCAAGGGGGAGAAGGCGCCGCAAAAGCCCTGGGAAGCCGCCGAGGGCCTGGAGTGGGAGGTGCCTTCGCCCGCGCCCTTCCACACGTTTGAAACACCTCCCAAACTGGACAGCACGGCCACCCGTGTGATTGGATGACACCATGACCAAGACAACGCACTGCAATGCCATGGACGACCGTACCGAGGCCTGGATGCTGCAGCGCCAGCGCAATGCGCGCATGGGCTGGATTCTGGGCTCGATCGCTGTGGCCTTTTTTGTCGGCTTTGTGGCCAAGATGGCCCTGCTGGGCGGCTGACCGCTGCGGAGTGCCGAGATGAACAAGCGCCGCGCCAATCTACAGATGGTCACCAAGCTGTTGGTGATCACCGTGGGCATGTTTGCGTTTGGCTACGCGCTGATCCCCATCTACCGCCATGTGTGCGAGGCGCTGGGCATCAACATCCTCAGCATCTCCGAACGCCAGGTGCCCGGCAATGGCGCGGTGGGCCGGTTGCCGGCCAACACCCAGGTCGATACCAGCCGCACCATCACGGTGGAATTCGACGCGAATGCGCGCGGCCCCTGGGACTTCAAGCCCGAGCGCCATTCCCTGCAGGTGCATCCAGGCGAACTGGCCACGGTGATGTATGAGTTCCAGAACGTGCAGGACCGGGCCATGGCCGCGCAGGCCGTGCCCAGTTATGCGCCGCGCCAGGCCGCCCCCCATTTCGTGAAGATGGAGTGTTTCTGCTTCAACCAGTACGAACTGGCGCCGGGCGAGAAGAAGGAATGGCCCGTGGCCTTCGTGATCGATCCGCGCATTCCCAAGGATGTGACCACCATCACCTTGTCGTACACCTTTTTCGAGGTGGGCGGGCGCATTCCCGCAGCGCCGGTGGCGGCCAATGCCTCCGCCGCGGGAGCAGGGGGGGCATCTTGAGCACCTCGCCCAATCCCACGCCCTCGTTCTGGCGCACGATCAAGGCCGTGGCCTGGTCGCTGCTGGGGGTGCGCAAAGGCAGCGAGTGGCAGCAGGACGCTGCGCAGGTCCGGCCGCTGCAGATCGTGGCCGTGGGCCTGGTGGCGATCTTTGCGTTCGTGCTGTTGTTGATCTGGGTGGTGAATTGGGTGGTCTAGCGCACAGCGCCGGGCCGCAAGAGCAATCGTTTTGACGCGTGATGACAGGAGCTGACATGGCGACACCGCACACTGCAAGCACACCGTACTACTTTGTGCCTGCCGAATCCGGCCACCCCATCTGGGCGGCCGCTGGCCTGTTTTTCGTGGTGCTGGGCGCCGGCATGTGGATCAACGACCACCAGTGGGGCATGTGGAGCCTGCTGTTTGGCATGGTCTGGTGGCTGGTGGTGCTGTTCCGCTGGTTCCGCGAGGCCGCGCAGGAAAGCGAACGCGGCCTGTTCGGGCGCAAGATCGATCTGTCCTACCGCTGGAGCATGAGCTGGTTCATCTTCTCGGAAGTCATGTTCTTCGGCGCCTTCTTCACCGCGCTGTGGTGGGGGCGGGCGCACTCGGTGCCTGCGCTGGGCAGCCTGGACAACGCCTTGCTGTGGCCCAACTTCTCGGCGGTCTGGCCCAGCGTCATGCCGGGGGCCACGGCCTCCCCGGCTGGCACGGTGGAGCCTTTCCAGACCGTGGGGCCGTTCTGGCTGCCCACCATCAACACCGCACTGCTGCTGACCTCGGGCGTGACGCTGACCATTGCCCACCACGCCCTGCGCCTGGGGCAGCGCGCTAAGACGATCGGTTTCATGTGGCTCACGGTGCTGCTGGGCATCACCTTCCTGTGCGTGCAGGGCTATGAATACTTCCACCTGTACACGGACCTGAACCTCAAGCTCAACTCCGGCATCTTCGGCTCCACCTTCTACCTGCTGACGGGCTTCCACGGCTTGCACGTGTTTGTCGGCATGCTGATGCTGCTGTTCATCACCCTGCGCCTGCAAAGCGGCCATTTCACGGCCGAGCGGCATTTCGGCTTTGAAGGGGCAGCCTGGTACTGGCACTTTGTGGACGTGGTCTGGCTGGGCCTGTACGTGCTGGTCTACTGGATGTGAACGCCGCCAGGGCCTGCGCCCTGGCAGGGGAGGGAGTTTTGAAAAAAAGAGAGCAGCTAGCGCACGTCAATCCAAGGATTCAATATCCAAGCATATTGAATGCCTCAGAAATCCAGCGCAAGCAGCTCTCTTTTTTATGTCATGCAGCGCGCAGCAAGCCCGTGGGTTGGATGTACCCCAGCTTCCATGCCAGCAGCAGGCACAGGAACAGCACCACGGACAGCCCCACGCGCCAGGCCAGTGCGCGGGCCATGCGTTGGCTGCGCTGGGCATCGTTGGCGCCATCGTCGCCTTTGCGCAGCAGGAAGAACCCTGCCGCCGCCAGGCAGGCCAGGATCGCCAGAAAGAACAAAGCCACTGCGTATGTCATGCGGCCCATTATGGGGAGCTGCCCATGATGCGCAAGCGGGGCAACCTGTGGCGCTGGCTGGCCACCCTGGGCGGCATGCTGGGGGTGGGCGTGGCCATCTCGCTGGGGTTCTGGCAGCTGGACCGGGCGGTGCAAAAGCAGCAGCGGCACCTGGCGATGCAGGTCCAGGCCGCGGCACAGCCCCTGGATGCCACCGGCGTGCAGCAGGCACTGCAGGCCCAGGCTGGCGATGTGCAGGCGCTGCTGTACCGGCCGGTGGTGCTGCAAGGCCAGTGGCTGCCGGCGCACAGCATCTACCTGGACAACCGGCAGATGCAGGGCCGCCCGGGCTTTTATGTGTTCACCCCCCTGCAACTGGGCAGCGGCCAGACCGTGCTGGTGCAGCGTGGCTGGATTGCGCGCAATTTCCAGGACCGGCAGGCCTTGCAGGCGGTGCAGACCCCAGCGGGCCCGGTGACGGTGCCGGGCTGGCTGGCCGGTCCACCCGCCCGTCTTTACGAGCTGGGCGATGCCCAGGCCAGCAACGCCCAGCACCCGCAGATCCGGCAGAACCTGGACCTGGAGGCCTTTGCCCAGGCCAGTGGCCTGCCCCTGTGGCCGGTGACCGTGGTCCAGGCCGGTGCCGCCAGCGAAGGCCTGATGCGCGCCTGGCCGCAGCCAAGCAGCGGTGTTGCCACCCACCACGGTTATGCCTTCCAATGGTTCGCCATCTCGGCCGTCCTGGCGGTGATGGTTCTGTGGTTTCAATGGCTGCGTCCATTGCGTAACGTCCAGGCTTCCCATGTCGCACAACCAGACTGATTTGCAGCCCCTGGGGCTGACCGTCCACAACCCACCCAGCATCCAGGCCTTGCGCGCGCAGGCCCATGACGCCCAACGCCAGCGCACGGGGCGCTGGAAGATGCTGGCCGTGCTGCTGGTCTGCGCCGCCCCGGTGGTGGCGTCCTATTTCACGTACTACGTGATCCGCCCAGAGGGGCGGCGCAATTTTGGTGAATTGATCGAACCGCAGCGTGCCCTGCCTGTCGGCCTGGTGGCCCGCACCCTGCAGGGGCAGGAAGTGCCGCTGGCCCAGTTGCAGGGGCAGTGGCTGCTGCTCAGTACTGCGCCCGGTGCCTGCGATGCCGCGTGCGAGCAGCATTTGTACCTGCAGCGCCAACTGCGTGAGAGCCTGGGCCGCGACAAGGACCGTGTCGACTGGGTGTGGCTGATCCAGGATGGCCAGCTGCCGCCCGCGCGGTTGCAGGCGGCCTTGCAATCGGCCCAGGTGCTGCAGGTCGATGCTGCCGCCTTGGGCGCCTGGCTGCAGCCTGCCGCCGGGCATGCGCTGTCGGAGCACCTGTATGTGATTGACCCGCAAGGCCACTGGATGCTGCGCTTTCCCGCGGGCCTGCAGGCCGCCGACGCCGCCAAGGCCCGGCGCGATCTGGAGCGCTTGCTGCGGGCCTCGTCCTCGTGGGACCAGCCGGGACGCTGACATGGCGCAAACCCGGGCTTGCGGGGGGCCTTCGCCAGTCGGTTATGGTTGCGGCATGGACCGCCTGAATTTGTCGAAGATTGCCATGCACAGAAGAAATGCCTTGCAGACCCTGATTGCAGGGGCTTTTGCCACCGGGGCTGTCACCCTGCTTGCCGGGTGCAAGCCTACGCCGATCAAGTTCGAGGGCGTGGACATCACCGGCGCCGAGTACGGCAAGGACTTTCCGTTGCCGGATGCTAAGGGCCAGCGCCGTTCCGTGAAGGATTTCGCTGGCCAGGTGGTGGTGGTGTTCTTTGGCTATACCCAGTGCCCGGATGTCTGCCCAACGACCCTGCAGGAGCTGGTGGAGGCCAAGGCCTTGCTGGGGGCGCAGGGCGAACGCCTGCAAGGGGTGTTTGTGTCGCTGGACCCGGACCGCGACACCCCCGAAGTGCTGCGCGCCTATGCCGAGGCCTTCGATCCCCGGATGGTGGCGCTGACCGGCTCCAAGGACGACATCGCGGCCGTGGCCAAGGACTTCAAGGTTTTCTTCAAGAAGGTCGAGGGCCGCCAGCCAGGCAGCTATACGTTGGACCATTCGGCGGGCCTGTACCTCTACGATCCCCAGGGACGCTTGCGCGTCTACCACCGCTATGGGCAGGGCGCGCAGGCGTTGGCCAAGGATGCCAAGGCTTTGCTGGATGAAGCTGCAGCCGTCTAAGCCTTCCGCCCGCCGCGGGCAGCGGGGTGCATGCCGCCGTTGCCAGGCGTGTGCCCATGTGACCGCGCATGTAAGTCAGGCTGGCTGCTGGACGGCGGTGAGCAGCCATCGGGCTGGTACATGAGCAATACCGGATTCGCCCCAGCATCTCACCCTGCGGCCCGGTCGGGCGGCGCAGCCCCGGCGGCGGAGGAGGCGATGCTGAACGACTGGATGCTGGAGGCGTGGAATGCCGCGCCCGACGGCATCCTGTTGATTGATCCGCAGGGGCGCATCCTGGTGAGCAATTCCGCGATGGGCTTGATCTCGGGCTTCTCGGCCGAGGAGTTGCGTGGACAGCCGGTGGAAATTCTCCTGCCCGAAGCCTTGCATGCACAGCACCGGGGGGATCTGCAACAGTTCTTCCAGCAGCCGCGCAGGCACAACATGGGGCAGGGGCGCATCCTGTGGCTGCAGCGCAAAGACCGGGTGCAGATTCCCGTGGACATCGCCCTGGGCAGCTTCTTGCGCAAGGGGCAGCCCTTGGTGGCGGCTTTTGTGCGGGATGTCACCGACATGCGGCGCATGGAAGAGCGCATGCAGTACCAGGCCACGCACGATACGCTCACAGGCCTGGGCAACCGTTGGGTATTCCAGCAGCACTTGCAGGAGTGCATGCAGCAGGCCCAGGTCACGGGCGAGCCATCGGCCCTGCTTTTGCTGGACCTGGACAATTTCAAGGCCATCAATGATGGCTATGGCCACCCGGCAGGCGACCATGTGCTGCAGGAAGTGGCCAAGCGCCTGAAGGCGGTGCTGCGCAGCCAGGGCTGGCTGGCACGCCTGGGGGGCGACGAGTTTGCCGTGCTGCTGCCCCATGCCGATGGCGACGTTGCGGCCCAGTGGGCCGAACAGATCCTGCATGCCATGCAGGCGCCTTGTGCGTGGGGGCAGGTGCAACTCGAGTTTGGCACCAGCATCGGGGTGGCTCTCTCTCCGCTGGACGCACGCGATCCTCCCAGCTTGATGCGCTGTGCGGACATGGCGATGTACCGCGCCAAGGAACGCGGCCGCGGCAATTTTGTGTTCTATGAGGAAAGCATGGGCCACGCCATGGCCGAGAAAGTGCTGCTGTCGGAGCGCCTGCGGCTGGCCCTGGGCTATGGCGGCATTCAGTTGCACTACCAGCCCCAGATCGAAACGGCCACAGGCAAGGTCTGTGGTGTGGAAGCCCTGCTGCGCTGGACCGATCCTGTGCTGGGGGAGATCCCGCCGGATCGCTTCATTCCGGTCGCAGAGTCTTCGGGATTGATCCTGGGGCTGGGCAGCTATGTGCTGGATGCTGCATGCCGGCAGATCCGCGCATGGATGGACCAAGAACGCCCCGTGCGGGTGGCGATCAACCTGTCGCCCCAGCAACTGCGCCAGCACAACCTGGTGGACCAGGTGCGCGCGGCCCTGGTGCGGCACCAGGTACCCGCCCACTGGCTGGAGCTGGAGGTGACCGAGTCCCAGGCCATGCAGGATCCGGAGCATGCCTGCCGCGTGCTGGGAGAGCTGGCGGAGCTGGGGGTGGGACTGGCGCTGGATGATTTTGGCAACGGGCATTCATCGCTGGCCTATTTGCAGTTCTTGCCGGTCCGTCGCTTGAAGCTGGGCAAGGATTTCATGCGCCCCGGTCGCCTGGGGGACAAGTTGCTGGGCGCCATGGTGCAGCTGTGCCATGCCCTGGAGCTGGACATGGTGGCCGAGGGGGTGGAGACCGAGGCCCAGCGGGCGCAGCTGGAAAAGCTGGGGTGCCGGTGCTACCAGGGCTGGCTGTCGTCCAAGGCCCTGAGCGCGTCACAGTTTGATGCCTGGCGTGTGCAGCTCCTGTGAGTGAGCACCGCCCGCACGGGAGGGATCGGCCATAAAAGCCGCCACAGAGGGGCGGCTTGGCGATCCAGGGCGCGTGCGATTTACTGGTTGCTGATTTTCTGTTCCTTGATCAGGCGGCTGAGTTCCTGGGTGTCTTTCTGCACACGGTTGGCCAGACCTTCGGGCGAGGTGGCCACCATCTGCCAGCCCTGTTGAAACAGTTTTTCGCGCACTTCCGGGGTGCGGGCAATGTCTACCAGCATGCCAGCCAGCTTGGTGCGCAGGGCCTCAGGCATGCTGCGGGGGGCCGCAAACGCATTCCAGATCTGCAGGTCAAAGTCTTTGATGCCGGCTTCCGCCAGGCTGGGTACCCCGGGTGCCAGCGCGCTGCGCCCGCTGGAAGTCACCCCAATCAGCCGCAATTTGCCGGCTTGCGCCTGGGACAGTGCCAGCGCTGGTGGCAGCAGGGCCATCTGCAGCTGCCCGCCCAGCATGGCGGTGGCAACCTGGGGGTAGCCGCTGTAGGGGATGTGGATCGGGGCGATGCCGCTGCGGACCTTGAGCAGTTCGGTGCCCAGATGGCCGATGGTGCCAATCCCCGGAGTGCCATAGCTCCACTTGTCGCTGGCGGCGCGTGCGGCCGCAAAGAAGGCCTTGGCATCGGCGTTCCTGGGCACACCAGGTTGCTCGACCGGTGCGGTCAGCACCAGCGGGGACACCCCGATGAGGGAGAGTGGAGCCAGGTCCTTGAGCGGGTCGTAGGGGGCCGCAGGGTTGAGGATTTTGGCAATCGTCATGTTGCCGTTGATCATCAGGCCGATGGTGTGGTCGTCCTTGGCGCGCGCGACTTCGGCGGCACCAATGTTGCCACCTGCGCCCACCTTGTTTTCCACGATGACGGGTTGTCCCAGCAGCTTGGACAGAGGATCGGCAAAGGTGCGGGCGGTCAGATCCGGCGAGGAGCCCCCCGGGAAGCCCACCACGATGCGCACGGGCTTGGATGGCCAGTCGGCGGCAAAGGCCAGATGGGTGCTGGCGGCGGCCACCAATGCGGTGCCTGCAGCCAGGACAGAACGTCGGGTGAAGGGGCGGAGAAAGTTCATGGTGGTCATGGATGCGGAGAAACTGCGAGAAATCTATCGGCTTGGGTGGAAAAAACAAAGCCCGGAAATTATCCGGGCTTGGTGAGGTCTGCACACTGGCGTATTAGGGGCAAATGGTGCCGCAGCGCATTCAGGCAAACTCGGTCAGCGCTTTTTTCATCTTTTTCATGGCTGCCACCTCAATCTGGCGAATGCGCTCGGCGCTCACGCCGTATTCGGCGGCCAGTTCGTGCAGGGTCATGCCCCCGGAGCCATCATCGTTGACCTTCAGCCAGCGTTCTTCCACGATGCGGCGGCTGCGCGCATCCAGGCTGTCCAGCGCCTGGGCGATGCCGTCGGTGGCCAGCACATCGCGCTGGCGCGACTCAATCATCTGCGTGGGTTCGTGCGCAGCGTCGGACAGGTAGGCAATCGGGCCGAAGGCATGCTCGCCATCATCGCTGGGCGAAGGGTCCAGCAAGACGTCACCGCCAGCCAGGCGTGTTTCCATTTCCATGACCTCTTCACGCTTGACGTTCAGTTTGGCGGCCATGGCGTCGATCTGTTGCTCGGTCAGCGTATCGCGCAGGGTCAGTTCGTCGTCCAGGGCGGCATCGGCCTGCATGCCTTGTTTCATGGAGCGCAGGTTGAAGAACAGCTTGCGCTGGGCTTTGGTGGTGGCCACCTTGACCATGCGCCAGTTCTTCAGAATGTATTCGTGGATCTCGGCCTTGATCCAGTGCATGGCGTAGCTGACCAGGCGCACATTCTGTGCGGGGTCAAAGCGCTTGACAGCCTTCATCAAGCCGACGTTGCCTTCCTGGATCAGGTCACCCTGGGGCAGGCCATAGCCCAGATACTGGCGCGAGATGGAGACCACCAGACGCAAGTGGGACATGATCAGGCGCCCGGCGGCATCCAGGTCGTTGTGTTCTTTGAGCTTGCGCGCGTAGTCTTGCTCTTCCTCTTGGGTGAGCATGGGCAACCGGTTCACGGCCGTGATGTAGGCATCCAGATTGCCCAGAGGTGGCACCAAGGCCCAAGGATTTGCAGGTGCCAAGGCCGAAGCCGCAACGGTGCCGGTGGTATAGGTCATTGCAGTCATCCTTTCATCCATTGCTTCATGTTAGCACTCTCTGTGATTGAGTGCTAAGTCAGAAGTTCCCAAGCTTTTGCGGCTGCGGGAAATATCAAGCAGGGTGGCCGCACGGATGTGGAGGGCCCAGGCATGCGGCCCTGCCCGCATGCTGGATCAGTGCCGGTGGTTGACGCGCCGCGACAGGAACTCGCCGGCGAACTGCACGATGGACACCAGCGCCACCAGTGAGGTTGCCCCTAAAAAGGGGAGTTCTTAGCTTTGTCCAAAATGTAGACAAGGAGCTAA
>NZ_BBJR01000040.1 GCF_000739875.1 Comamonas aquatica NBRC 14918 | reverse complement strand
TGCGGCAGCCTTGGTTACGGCCTTCTTGGGCGCTTCGGTCTTGGTTGCGGTGGTGGCCTTTTTCTCAGCCGGTTTTTTTGCAGTTGCCATCGTTTTCTCCTTCATCAATTTGCACACAGCATTTGCGTGATCGCTTGGAAAAAGAGCGACTCACCAGCCATTGCGACGTGGAGTGTTTCGCCGCATGGACACACAAACGCCCCATGCCATCACCTGTAGAAATAATTGTGATGGCATGGGGCGCATTATGAATTCCCTTGCGTGAGTTTGCGAGGCTTTATCGCGTCTTAATCCCAAGAAAGTGCGCCACCGGTTTGGTATTCGATCACGCGTGTCTCAAAGAAGTTACGTTCCTTCTTCAGATCGATCATTTCGCTCATCCAGGGGAACGGATTTTCTTCGCCGGGGAACAGCTCTTCGAGGCCGATTTGTGTGGCGCGGCGGTTGGCGATGTAGCGCAGGTAGCCCTTGAACATCGAGGCGTTCATGCCCAGCACGCCGCGCGGCATGGTGTCCTCGGCATAGGCATATTCCAGGTCCACGGCCTTGCGGAACAGGGCGTTGATTTCTTCCTTGAATTCGGCCGTCCACAGGTGCGGGTTTTCGAGCTTCAGCTGGTTGATCAGGTCGATGCCGAAGTTGCAGTGCATGGACTCGTCGCGCAGGATGTACTGGTACTGCTCGGCCGCGCCGACCATCTTGTTCTGGCGGCCCAGGGCCAGGATTTGCGTGAAGCCGACGTAGAAGAACAGGCCCTCCATCAGGCAGGCAAAAACGATCAGCGACTTCAGCAGGGTCTGGTCGGTTTCAGGGGTGCCGGTGTGGAAGTGGGGGTCCATGATCGCTTCGATGAAGGGGATCAGGAACTCGTCTTTGTGGCGGATCGACGGGACCTCGTTGTAGGCGTTGAAGATCTCGCCTTCGTCCAGGCCGATCGACTCCACGATGTACTGGTAGGCGTGCGTGTGGATGGCTTCCTCGAAGGCCTGGCGCAGCAGGAACTGGCGGCACTCGGGCGCCGTGATATGGCGGTAAGTCCCTAGGACGATGTTGTTGGCAGCCAACGAGTCGGCCGTGGTGAAGAAGCCCAGGTTGCGCTTGACGATGCGGCGCTCGTCGTCGGTCAGGCCGTTGGGGTCCTTCCACAGCGCGATGTCGCGCGTCATGTTCACCTCCTGCGGCATCCAGTGGTTGGCGCAGGTGGCAAGGTATTTCTCCCAGGCCCATTTGTACTTGAAGGGCACCAGCTGGTTGACGTCGGTCTTGGCGTTGATGATGCGCTTGTCGGCGGCATTCACACGCTGGTGCGTGCTGGCCGATGCGGTGTGGCTGGGGTGGGTGGTGGACGAAATCTCGTCATCAAAAGTCAGCATGTCGTACTCCCTGCAATCTGCAAAAAAGTGAGCTGGCTGCGCTGGACAGGCAAGGGGTTCAAGCGATGAGGCTTGAAAACCCTTGTGGTCTGCGCGCTGGCTGCTATGAAATCAATGGGTGCCTTACTGGCAGGCTTCGCAGCCCGGGTCGTCAATGGCGCAGAACTTGACGTCCGTGGCCGGTGCCCCGGTGCTGGCCCGTGCGGCGGCGGCGGCGCGGTCCAGGGCACTGGAGGTCTCGACCGCGGCGGGGGAGACAGCGTTCAGCGCGCGGCTCTGGATGGTCGACTTCTCGGCCGCCGTGGCGCTGGTGGTGCGCAGGTAGTAGGTGGTCTTCAGACCGCGCAGCCAGGCCAGCATGTAGGTGTCGTGCAGCTTCTTGCCCGAGGCACCGGCCATGTAGATGTTCAGGCTCTGGGCCTGGTCGATCCACTTCTGGCGGCGTGCAGCGGCTTCCACCAACCAGGTGGGCTCCACCTCGAAGGCCGTGGCGTATAGCTGCTTGAGGTCCTGCGGCACGCGGTCGATGGCACGCAGCGAGCCGTCGAAGTGCTTCAGGTCCATGACCATTACGCTGTCCCACAGGCCCAGCTGCTTCAGGTCACGCACCAGGTACTGGTTGATGATGGTGAACTCGCCCGACAGGTTGGACTTCACCGACAGGTTGCCGAACGAAGGCTCGATCGAGGCATCAACGCCGACGATGTTGGAGATGGTGGCCGTGGGCGCAATCGCCACGCAGTTGCTGTTGCGCATGCCATCTTGGGCGATCTTGGCGCGCAGCGCCTCCCAGTCCAGGCGGGTGCTGCGGTCCACATCGACGTAGCCGCCGCGCGCCTGCTCCAGCAGGTTCAGCGAGTCCAGCGGCAGGATGCCCTTGGACCACAGCGAACCCTGGTAGCTGGAGTAGGTGCCACGTTCCTTGGCCAGCTCGGTCGAGGCCCAGTAGGCGTAGTAGCAGATGGCTTCCATGGAGGCATCGGCGAACTCCACCGCCGCGTCGCTGGCATACGGCGTGCGCATGGCGTACAGCGCATCCTGGAAGCCCATCAGGCCCAGGCCCACGGGACGGTGGCGCAGGTTGGAGTCGCGCGCCTTGTCCACGGCGTAGTAGTTGATGTCGATCACGTTGTCCAGCATGCGCATCGCTGTGCGCACGGTCTTGCGCAGCTTGTCGTGGTCCAGCTGGCCATCGCGAATGTGCTGGGCCAGGTTGACCGAGCCCAGGTTGCACACGGCGGTCTCGGTCGCGCTGGTGTTCAGCGTGATTTCGGTGCACAGGTTGGACGAGTGCACCACGCCAACGTGCTGCTGGGGCGAGCGGATGTTGCAAGGGTCCTTGAACGTGATCCAGGGGTGGCCGGTCTCGAACAGCATGGACAGCATCTTGCGCCACAGGTCCACGGCGGGAATGCGCTTGAAGAGCTTGAGCTCGCCCGCATCGGCCTGGGCTTCATAGGCGGTGTACGCCTTGGCAAAGGCCTGGCCGTACAGGTCGTGCAGATCGGGCACGTCGGAAGGGCTGAACAGCGTCCACTGCCCCTTTTCCATCACGCGCTGCATGAACAGGTCGGGGATCCAGTTGGCGGTGTTCATGTCGTGCGTGCGGCGGCGGTCGTCGCCGGTGTTCTTGCGCAGTTCGACGAACTCTTCGATGTCCAGGTGCCAGGTTTCCAAGTAGGCGCACACGGCGCCCTTGCGCTTGCCGCCCTGGTTCACGGCCACTGCCGTGTCGTTGACCACCTTCAGGAAGGGCACCACGCCCTGCGATTCGCCGTTCGTGCCCTTGATGCGGGCGCCCAGGGCGCGCACGGGGGTCCAGTCGTTGCCCAGGCCGCCGGCAAACTTGGAAAGCAGGGCGTTTTCCTTGATGGCGTCGTAGATGCCGCCCAGGTCGTCGGAGACGGTGGTCAGGTAGCAGCTGGACAGCTGCGAGCGCTGCGTGCCGCTGTTGAACAGCGTGGGCGTGGACGACATGAAGTCGAAGGAGCTCAGCAGTTCATAGAACTCGATGGCGCGGGCGTTGCGGTCGTCCTCGTTCAGCGCCAGGCCCATGGCCACGCGCATGAAGAAGGACTGGGGCAGCTCGATGCGGGTCTTGCGCACGTGCAGGAAGTAGCGGTCGTACAGGGTCTGCAGGCCCAGGTAGTCGAACTGCTGGTCGCGCTCGGCCTTCAGGGCCGCACCCAGGCGGGGCAGGTCGAATTGGAGCAGCTCGGGGTTCAGCAGCTCGTGCTCCACGCCCTTGGCGATGAAGGCGGGGAAATTCTCGGCGTAGGCCGCGTCCATGTCGGCCGGCTGCACGTCGCGGCCCAGCACCTCGCGCACGATGGTGTGCAGCAGCAGGCGGGCGGTGACGTAGGTGTAGTCGGGGTCGCGCTCGATCAGCGTGCGGGCGGCCAGGATGGCGGCCTTGTAGACCTCGGCCAGGGGCACGCCGTCGTACAGGTTGCGCAGGGTCTCGGCCACGATGGGCGCGGGGCTGATGTCGGCGTTCAGGTCGTGGCAGGCGGCCGTGATCAGCGCCTCCAGGCGGGCCTGGTCCAGCGGGATGCGCTGGCCGTGGTCGGTCACGTGCAGGCTGGGCTGGGGCGCGGCGGCGGCCGCAGCGTCTTCGGCGGCCTTTTTCTTGGCGGCGGCGCGCTCCTGGTTGCGGGCTTCGCGGTACAGCACGTAGGCACGGGCCACGTCCTGGTGGCCGCCGCGCATCAGGGCCAGCTCGACGTGGTCCTGCACGTCCTCGATGTGGAAGGTGCCGCCCTCGGGGCGCGAGCGCAGCAGCGCGCGCACGACGCCGTTGGTCAGCGCTTCGACGGTTTCACGGATGCTGACCGAGGCGGCGCCCTGGGGGCCGCGCACGGCCAGGAAGGCCTTGGTCAGGGCGATGGCAATCTTCTGCGGCGCGAAAGGCACGACGTCGCCGCTGCGGCGAATGATCTGGTATTGGTCCAGGACCGCCGGAACGCTGCTGGCCCCGGGCGTGGGGGCGCCGTGCGTTGCAAGGTCGGTGTGGGAGCTGTTCATAGCGTGCTGCATGAGGGCCTCTGGAGGATGGAAGGGGGCGTGCGGTGCGCCGGAATAGGGAGGTGCTGCACAAAAAATGTGCGCTACCTGTAGCGTCATGTGATTTCAATGACACTATGGGTAGTGTATTTCGCCAGCATGACGAAATCTGCGTTGTGGGCTGGCAGCACCTGGGTGTGGCCCGTGTTGACAGGCGCGCGGCCGGCGGGCGCCGTGGCCCCGCGCCCGCAAAGCCAGGCTGCATGCGGCTTGCCGGCCCATGGCCCGTGCGCAGGCCTTGTGGCGTCAGGGGTGAAAAGTTGTAAGAATTTGTTTATAACCCATGGCCCAAGAAGGTCTTGGGGCGCTAGGTATGGGTTCTGATGGGGTGATTTGCACTAAATCTAGTGTTTGTGACGCGGATCAGCACCGGCCTTGCCGCAGCGGCGCTGGCGCCGGGGTGCTGTCTGAAAGAGGAGCGGGTCGCGCAGCAGGGCAGGCGGTTTTCAATGCTTTGGGCATTGAAACCCTTGTTGGATCTGCGCAAGCAGCTATGCCTTTTGAATCGCTGCTGGGTAATCCACGCCCAGTTGCGGCAGGGTGGCCTGCAGGCGCGGCCAGTCGAAGCCGGGGCCGGGGTCCTGCTTGCGCCCGGGGGCAATGTGCTCGTGGCCAGCGATGTGGCGGATGGGGTGCTGGTCCGCCAGCGCCTGGCACAGCTGGGCCAGGGCGTGGTACTGGGGGGGCTCGAAGGTCTGGCCTTCCAGGCCTTCCAGTTCGATGCCGATGGAGAAGTCGTTGCAATTGCGGCGCTCGCCCCACTGCGACTGGCCGGCGTGCCAGGCGCGGTCCTCGGTGCTGACAAACTGCCACAGCGTGCCGTCACGCTCAATGAAGAAATGGGCCGACACCTCCAGCCCGCGGATGCCCTGGAAGTAGGGGTGGGCCTCCCAGTCCAGCTGGTTGGTGAACAGCTGCTGCACGCAGCCCGTGCCGTACTGCCCGGGCGGCAGGCTGATGGAATGCACCACCACCAGGTCCACGGGCATGCCCGCGGGGCGGGGGCCGAAGTTGGGCGAAGGCAGGTGCCGCGCGGTGCTCAGCCAGCCTTGTTGCCAGCGGGAGGAATGGGGGTCAGTGCAGCGCGTCATGCAGCGGATTGTCGCTGACCGCCAGTGGCTCTTCCGGGCACACGGGGATGTTCAGGCGTTCAATCCGGTAACGCATCTGCCGCAGGCTGATGCCCAGGCGCGCGGCCGCAGCCGTGCGGTTGTAGCCGCAGGCGTGCAGCGCGCGGGTCAGGATGTGCCGTTCCTGCTGGTCCAGCCAGGCCTGCAGGTCGTGCGGCAGTTCGTCCGGCGCCACCAGCAGGCTGGGGGCACTGCGTTCTTCGGCGCAAGGGCTGTCGGTGGGCACGCCGTCCATCGCCAGCTCCTCGCCCAGCGCCAGGGCCCGGTGCAGCAGGTTTTCCAGCTCGCGCACATTGCCCAGCAGCGGCAGGCCCTGCAGTTGCTCCATCAACTGGGGCGAGAGCATCGCCGGCTGGGCGCCCTCGCCGGCAATGCGCTGCAGCAAGGCGCGGCACAGGGCCGGCAGGTCCTCCCGGCGTTCGCGCAGCGGGGGCAGGTGAATGTCGATGACGTTGAGGCGGTAGTACAGGTCCTGGCGGAATTCACCGCTTTGCACGGCCGCCGCCAAATCGCGGTGGGTGGCACTGACGATGCGCACATCGACCGGTTCTTCCTGGGTGGTGCCCAGCGCGCGCACGCTGCGCTCCTGGATGGCGCGCAGCAGCTTGGCCTGCATGGACAGCGGCAGCTCGCCAATCTCGTCCAGAAACAGGGTGCCGCCGCGGGCCGCGGCAAAGAAGCCGGTGCGGTCGGCCGTGGCACCGGTGTAGGCGCCTTTGCGCGCGCCGAAGAACTCGGCTTCCAGCAGGTGCTCGGGGATGGCGCCGCAGTTCACCGCCACCCAGGGCGCCTGGGCGCGGTGGCTGCAGGCGTGCAGCGCGCGGGCCACCAGTTCCTTGCCGGTGCCGGACTCCCCGGTGATGAGCACCGGGGCCATGCTTTGCGCCACTTTCTGGATGCGCTGCTTGACCTGGCGCATGGCCTGCGATTCGCCCACTAGGCGCTCCAGCGCCGTCGAGGCACTGAGGATGTCGACGGTCTTGCTGTGGGCGACGGCCGCCAGTCCGGACGCCGGACTGCCCGGCTTGGGCACGCTGCCTTCGCCCTGTACGGCCGAGGCGACCACGGTGCGGAACTGCTTGAGGTCCACGGGCTTGGTCAGGTAATCGAAGGCGCCGCAGCGCAGGGCCTCCACCGCGTTTTCGGCCGAGCCGTAGGCAGTCATGACGATGGTGCGCTCGCGGCGGCGCTGGTCGCGCAGCTCGCGCAGCAGCTCCATGCCGCTGCCATCGGGCAGGCGCATGTCGGTGATCAGCACGTCAAAGCGGCACAGCTGCAACTGCGCACGGGCCTCGGCCAGGGTGCCGGCCGTTTCGACACGGTAGCCCTCGCGCAGCAGAGTGAGCTCATACAGCGTGCGCAGATCGGGTTCGTCGTCAACGACAAGGATGGTGGCGAAGGAAGTGACCATGGCGGCGATCAAACCACAATTGGATCGAACAGGGAAGCCGTGTCCGGCTGGCGCTGTTGCCCGCGAAAGTGCACGGTGAAGGCATTGCCCGGCTGCGGGCCGCGCGCCGTGGGGCGCTCGGCACGGGCATAGCTGATGCTGCCGCCGTGGCGCTGGCACAGCTCGCGGCAGATGTAGAGGCCCAGTCCGGAGGAGCGGCTTTGCGAGGAGAAGAAGGGCTCGAACAGGTGTTTCTCGACCGAGGCTTCCACCGGCGGGCCTTCGGTCCAGACCTGCATCCAGAAGGGTTCGCCCTGGCCGCCGCCGGTGTGCAGCTGCAAGCCGTCGGCCAGCAGGCTGGCGCGGTGGCGCGCCGCATTGTCCAGCAGGTTGATGGCCACGCGGCGCAGGTGTTCGCTGTCGAATGCGATCTGCGCCTGGCCGCAACCGGGCACGAACACCCCCTGGCGCTGGGGGGCATCCTGCTGCTGCCATTCGTGCCAGATGGTGGACAGCTCCGCGTCCAGGGTCAGGGTGCGCGAGTCGGCATGCTGGATCTGCTGCTGCACGCGGGCGATGTCCAGCACGTCTTCGGCGATCCGCGCCAGACGCTGGGCGTTCTGTTCCACCATGCGGCTCAAGCGCTGCTGGGCAGGCTGGTCCAGGTCTTCTGCCAGCAGGGCATTGGCCTGCAGGATGGCGGCCAGGGGATTGCGGATTTCATGGGCCACGGCGGCGGACATGCGGCCCATGGCGGCCATTTTTTCGGTGCGAATGCGCGCCTCGACCAGCCGCAGGTCGTTCAGGAAAATCACGCACAGCCAGAGATGGGGGGCCAGCAGGCTTTCCCCGGCGCCGTCGTGCTCGGCCTCTGCCGCCAGCACCTCCGGCTCCAGGCTGGTGGTCAGCCAGGTGCGCACATACAGGCCCACCGGGCGCTCCCCTTCGGCCAGCAGGTGCACGTGCTGGCTCTGGGCCTGGCCGCTGGCGTAGGTGTGGGCGACCATGTCGCGCAGCGGTTGCCACAGCGCCATGTCGTGCAGGTTGTGCAGGGCCAGCGGCGGTGGCAGCCCCAGCAGCTCGCAGGCGGCGGGATTGGCCAGGCGCACCTGCTGCTCGGCATCGACCACCAGCACGCCCTCGCTCAGGTTGGCAATGATCAGGCTGTTGACCTGGGCATGCGTGCGGGCCGCCTGGCGGCTTTGGCGGGCCTGGCGTTCCTGGTAGGCCAGGCGCAGTGACAGCTGGCGTGTCAGATAGGCCACGGCAAAAAAACCCGCGCAGACCAGGGCGGTCTGCATGTAGCCGTCGCTGCTGAAGTTGCCGCCCTGCCAGGCACTGACGATGTTGGCGCCCAGCAGCAGCAAGGTGATGCTGGCAGTCGTGGCCAGGGCCATGCGCATGGGGCCCAGCACGGACACCGTGAGGATGGGCAGTGCCAGCAACGGCGTGTAATACATCCGGCCGGTCTGCATTTCCTGCAGCAGGCAGATGGTCACGATGTCCGCCACCAGCAGCAACAGCCAGGGCCAGCGCCAGTGGGCGGCCGGTGGCTTGTGGTGCAGCAGCACCCAGCCGACCAGGGCCACGACCAGATAACCCGTGGACAGTGCCCAGGACCAGGGCATGCTGGGTGGCATGCCGGTCGAGGTCCAGGTCTGCATCGCCAGCAGGGCGATCAGCAGCGTGGCCACCAGCACCCGGGCCGACAGGAAGGCCTGCCAGAGCCGGCGTGCACTTTGCAGCGGAAGGGTGTGGGGGCTGGCCAAGGGATGCCTGGCGGGTGGTGGCTTAGCGCGGGCCGAGGTGGCGGTGCTCGGTGCTGCAGTAATGCAGGCTGCGGTCCGGACCGACCAACGCATCGCTGGCGGGCAGGTGCAGTCCGCAGTGCGCACAGGTGACCATGTCTTCCGTGGCGTGGTGGGGCTTGGGGCGGGCAGGGGGCGGCGCAGCCGCTTTGCGGCGGTTATTGCGCCAGATGCCAATCGCGATGATCAGCACCACGGCAACCAGAAGGTATTTCATGATCCATGCCCCAGCATGACGACTTCCAAAACAAAACGCGAGCCAGCATAGGCCAGCAGCAGCAAGGCAGCACCTGCGTAGATCAGGTGCACGGCGTGGCGACCCCGCCAGCCAAAGCGTGAACGGCCCACCAGCAGCAGGGCGAACGCCATCCAGGCCAGCAGGGAGAAGATGGTCTTGTGGTCCCACACCCAGGCGCGGCCGTAGAGGGATTCGCCAAACAGCAGGCCGGCCAGCAGCGTGGCGCTGAGCAGCACAAAGCCGGCTGCGACAAAGCGGAAGGTCAATCGCTCCAGCATCAGCAGCGGCATGCCGCTTTCGTCGTTGCTGGCGCTGCGCATGCGGCGCTCGGCGCGCGACATCAGTCCGGCGTGGACCACGGCGGCCGCGGACAGCCCGTACGAGGCAATCCCCAGCGCCAGGTGCAGGGGCAGCCAGGCCGAGGCGTGGACCGCCATCGGCTTGCCGGGAAAGATCTGGGCCAGCAGCACGGTCAGGGCGCCCAGCACGGACAGCACCCCGACGGCGCGCAGCTTGGGGTAGAGCTGCTGCTCGATGGCGTACACGGTCAGCATCAGCCAGGCGGTCATGGACAGTGCCGGCGCGAAGCCAAAGCGCGCCGGCGAGGTCATCAGGCCGGCGGCCACGGTCAGCAAGTGCAGCACCCAGGCGGCACGCATGGCCAGGCGCGTGGGGCCGTCGGCCAGGCGGCGCGCGCCCAGGGCCGGCACCAGGTAGGCGGCAATCGCCGCCGCGGCCAAGGCCATGACCCAGGGGGGGCTGGCAGTGAAAAAGTGGGTGGATGACTCCATGCCCGCAATCATAGCGGCCCGTTTTGCCGGTGGGAGCCGCCGCGGCAGGCCATTCTTGCGCCGTGTCAGTGCTTGCTGCGGCCGCGGCTGGCAGGCCCAGCCCAGGGCAGGTCCCGTGGTCAACGGGTAGAATGGAGCACTCATTTGTACAGGGCTGCCCGCGGCGGGCGGCACGGGCTGGCTGCCAGCGCACCGCCCCCTGCCCAAGGCGCCAGGCCCCGTTGGCCCAGCCGCATGCGGCGCTGCTTTCTCTCTTCGGACATTCCTGCTTATGGCATCCGCACTCACCGACAAACTCTCGCGCCTCGTCAAGGAAATGCGTGGCCAGGCCCGCATCACCGAATCCAATGTGCAAGACATGCTGCGCGAAGTGCGCATGGCCTTGCTGGAGGCGGACGTGGCCTTGCCCGTGGTGCGCGACTTCATTGCCCGCGTCAAGGACAAGGCCCTGGGCCAGGAGGTCCTGGGCAGCCTGAAGCCCGGGCAGGCGCTGGTCGGCATCGTGAATGCCGAGCTGGCCGCCACCATGGGCGAAGGCGTGGCCGACATCAACCTGAACGCCCAGCCGCCCGCCATCATCCTGATGGCCGGTCTGCAGGGTGCGGGCAAGACCACCACCACCGCCAAGCTGGCCAAGCACCTGATCGAAAAGCGCAAAAAGAAGGTGCTGACTGTGTCCGGCGACGTGTACCGCCCCGCGGCCATCGAGCAGCTCAAGACCGTGACCGCCCAGGCCGGTGCCGAGTGGTTCCCCTCGACCCCCGACCAGAAGCCGCACGACATTGCCGTGGCGGCGCTGGACTACGCCAAGAAGCATTACTTCGACGTGCTGCTGGTCGACACGGCCGGCCGCCTGGCCATCGACGAGCTGTTGATGGCCGAAATCAAGGACCTGCACGCCACCCTGAATCCGGTGGAAACCCTGTTCGTGGTCGATGCCATGCAGGGCCAGGACGCGATCAACACCGCCAAGGCCTTCAAGGAAGCGCTGCCGCTGACCGGCATCGTGCTGACCAAGCTGGACGGTGACTCGCGCGGCGGTGCGGCGCTGTCGGTGCGCCAGATCACCGGTGCGCCCATCAAGTTTGCCGGTGTGTCCGAAAAGATCGACGGCCTGGAAGTGTTTGACGCCCAGCGCCACGCGCAGCGCGTGCTGGGCATGGGCGACATCGTGGCCCTGGTCGAGCAGGTCACCAAGGGCGTGGACATGGATGCCGCGCAGAAGATGGCCGAGAAGCTGAAAAGCGGCGACGGCTTCGACCTCAACGACTTCCTGGCGCAGCTGCAGCAGATGAAGCAGATGGGTGGCCTGTCGCAGCTGATGGACAAGCTGCCCTCGGAGCTGACGGCCAAGGCCGGTCAGGTCGACATGGACAAGGCCGAGCGCGAAATCAAGCGCAAGGAAGGCATCATCTGCTCGATGACGCTCAAGGAGCGCAAGCACCCGGCCCTGATCAAGGCCACGCGCAAGAAGCGCATTGCCGACGGCGCGGGCGTGCAGGTGCAAGATGTGAACCGCCTGCTCAAGGAATTCGAGCAGATGCAGACCATGATGAAGAAGATGAAGGGCGGCGGCCTGATGAAGATGATGAAGCGCATGGGCGGCATGAAGGCCATGAAAGGCATGATGGGCGGTGGCGGCATGCCCAAGCTGCCGTTCTGATTGCCTCGGTCTCGCGCGACCTCCGAGCCGCATTGCCTCCGGGCCATGCGGCTTTTTGGTGTCCATGGTGTGCCGCAATGGACAGAGAGTCAGGCACTGCAGGGCCAGCATCGCATTGCGGGCTTGCAGTGATGGGTCGTCCGGTGTGTCCAGGCCTTGCTGTCTTGGAAAAATGAGAGCTGCCAGCGCACTGGATCCAAGGCTTCCCAGGCCAAAACGCTCGGTAACGCTTGCAGGATCTGCGCAGATAGCTCTGCTTTTTACTTTTGTCGGCAACTTGCCCATAATGCGCGGCATGCAAGCATGGCCATTTTCTCCTTCGCCGCGCCTGAGCACGCGCCGCACCTGGCTGCTGGCGGGCACGGCCGCGGTGCTGGCCGGGTGCTCCAGTGCCCCCGTGCAACCTCCGGCGGACCGGCGCTCGGCCGCGGGCACGCGCAGCGGTAGTGCAGCCGGTGGCGATGCCCTGCAATTGCAGGCAGAGCTGCGCGAGGCCCTGCTGGCGCGCACCATGCTGGTGGTGAATACGCCCTACACCTATGGCGGCAACTCGCCGGAAGGCGGCTTCGACTGCAGCGGCCTGATCCAGTGGGCGGTGCAGGGCATTCATACCGGCCGCCTGCCGCGCACCACCTCGCAGTGGGCGCAGTCCAGCGCCCCGGTGCGTGAGCGCGGTCTGCAGCGTGGCGACTTTGTGTTCTTCAACACCCTGGGCGGTCCGTACTCCCACATGGGCATTTTTGTGGGCAATGGTCAGTTCGTGCACGCCCCGTCCAAGGGTGGCACCGTCCAGCGCGTGCGCATGGACAATCCCTACTTTGCCAAGCGCTTCACCGAGGCACGCAGCATTTTTGCCTGAGGGCGTGCGCCCGATTTGGGGCGTTGCCTGACAGACAGTCGCGTCGATTGCGGTGATCCTCGGTCCTCCAAGGAGGAATTCGCCATGACCATGACCCGAGAACTGCGCTTGCACGCCACCGCTGCCATCGCAGTCACGGCCCTGCTGGCCGGGTGCGACCAGTCCGGTCCCCAGATGCGGGCCGATACTTTCCCCATGGGGCAGGCGGCACGGTTTGACCAGCCGCCCCCCGACAAGCCCTTGTTCGGCTCCAGCGACTACCTGCGCGCGCACGATGTGCTGCCGCCCGCCAAGGCCGATATCCGGGAGCCCTTGCCGCCCGCCGTTCCCTTGCCGGTGATGGCGGCGGCACAGCCGGTGGTGCAGCCCCAGGCCAGCACGGCCGAACCCGGTGCGCAGCAAGGCGGCGTGACGCCGGCGGCCGGCATGGCGGCGGGCATCACCAACGCCCAGGGCGATGGCGAAAAGCACAAGCTCGATGGCGGCACCGTGAAATAGCGGCGGCCCGGTGGGAACAAACAAAAACCCCGCAGCGTTTGCACACTGCGGGGTTTTGAATTTTGGTGGTCGTAGTGGGACTTGAACCTACGACATCAGCATTATGAATGCTGCGCTCTAACCAACTGAGCTATACGACCGAACTCTGGTGGTCGTAGTGGGACTTGAACCTACGACATCAGCATTATGAATGCTGCGCTCTAACCAACTGAGCTATACGACCAAGAGAATGCGATTATATATCAAGTTTTTCAGAGGTTGGTGAAGTTCGCCGGACGCTTGTTCACGAAGGCGTCCATGCCTTCCTTTTGGTCCTGGGTGGCGAACAGTGCGTGGAACAGGCGGCGCTCGAACATCACGCCATCGTTCAGGCTGCCTTCGAAGGCACGGTTGACCGATTCCTTGGCTGCCATGACGGCAATCTGCGAGAAGCCGCTGATGATGAGGGCTGCGCCCAGGGCTTCGTCCATCAGCTTGTCGAAAGGCACGATGCGGCTGACCAGACCGGCGCGCTCGGCCTCGGTGGCGTCCATCATGCGGGCGGTCAGGGCCATGTCCATGGCCTTGGACTTGCCCACGGCGCGTGGCAGACGCTGTGTGCCGCCGGCGCCGGGGATCACGCCCAGCTTGATCTCGGGCTGGCCGAACTTGGCGTTGTCGGCGGCAATGATGAAGTCGCACATCATCGCCAGCTCGCAGCCACCCCCCAGGGCAAAGCCGCTGACGGCCGCGATCACCGGCTTGCGGATGCTGCGGATGGTTTCCCAGTTGCGCGTGATGTAGTCGCCCTTGTAGGCATCGGCAAAGCTGTACTTGGCCATGGCGCCAATGTCGGCCCCTGCGGCAAAGGCGCGCTCGCTGCCGGTGATGATCATGCAGCCGATGCGCTCGTCGGCATCGAAGGCCTGCAGGGCCTGGCCCAGCTCGTTCATGAGTTGGTCGTTCAGGGCATTCAGCTGCTTGGGGCGGTTGAGGGTGATGATGCCCACTTTGTCCGCTTCGACGCGGACCTCGATCATTTCGTATGCCAAGGTTTATCTCCTGATAGTCATGGGTGTGGCACGCACGACTATACCCAAGCCCGCAGTCGCAGCCTTCAGTGGCCCAGCCAGCGCTCCACGGCTGCGGCATCCGTGACGCTGAGCTTGTAGTTGGCAATCGCCGGGGTGGTGGCCGGAGGCAGCTGCAGCGGCAGGCGCAGCAACTGGCGGTCGCGGGCCACCAGGGCCGTGATCTGCGCGGTGCCGCGGGCCACGTACAGATCCAGTTCTTCCAGCTTGGCCAGGCGCCAGGCCTGGGGGCCGTTGGCGGTGGCGAGTTCGATGCCATACCACTCGTCGCCCGCCATCATGCCGGCCTGCTCGGCCAGCCCGCCGCGCAGGACCTGCTTGAGCAGCACGCTGTGCGTTTCCTGCACGCGCAGGCCCAGGGCCTGTGCCGGTGCGGGCTTGTCGGCGTCGGGCTGGATCCCGTGGGCCGCCAGCAGGCTGGGCAGGGGCAGGTCTTCGGTGCCGTGCACCCAGGCCTGCAGCTCGGCCTGCCAACTGCGGCCGGTGCGCTCCTGCAGCACGGTCAGCACATCGGCTTCGGTCATGGAGCCACCCCGGCAGCGCAGCCACAGGGCGCGCATGATGTCATCCAGGGTGGTGCTGCCTTCCTGGCGCAGCTTCAGGTCCAGGCACATGGCCACCAGGGCGCCCTTGGTGTAGTAGCTGACCGTGGCGTTGGCCGTGTTCTCGTCCTGGCGGTAGTACTTCACCCAGGCGTCGAAGCTGGAGGCCGCCACGCTTTGCACCTGGCGGCCCGGTGTCTGCTGCACCTGGTTCAGGGTCTTGGTGATCAGCTTGAGGTAGGTGGCGGTGTCGATCAGGCCGGCGCGGCGCAGCAGCAGGTCGTCGTAGTAGCTGGTGAAACCTTCGAAGAACCACAGCAACTGGGTGTAGTTTTCCTGGTCGTAGTCGTACGGCACCAGTTCGGCCGGGCGCAGGCGCTTGACGTTCCAGGTGTGGAAGTATTCATGGCTGATCAGCCCCAGCAGCTGCACATAGCCATCGCTGGCCTTGTCCACGCCGATGCGTGGCAGGTCGGGGCGGCTGCAGATCAGGGCGGTGGAATTGCAGTGTTCCAGGCCGCCATAGCCGTCGTGTGTCACATTCAGCATGAACACATAGCTGGCATGCGGGGCCATGCCCCAGAAGGCAATTTCGGCCTCGCAAATCTTCTGGGTGTCGGCCAGCAGGCGCTCGCCATCGAAAGATGCCGGGGCTCCCGCCACGACAAAGCGATGGGGCACGCCGCCGGCGTTGAAGTGGCCGCTCCAGAAAGTCCCCATCTCGACGGGACAGTCCACCAGCTCGTCGTAGTTGGCAGCCGCGTAGGTGCCAAAGCCCAGCTCGTCTACCGCCACGGCGGTCATGCCGGTGGCCAGTTGCCAGTGTGGCGCGTCGGGTGAGGCCAGTACCTGCAGGCGGTGTGTCAGGGCTTCCTGGTCATGCACGCGCAGCAGCAGGCTGGTGCCGTTGAAGAAACCACGGCGCGCATCCAGCCAGGCTGTGCGCACCGAGGTGTCGTAGGCGCTGACTTCGTACTCCAGCTCCAGCGGGGTACCGGCCTCGCAGTCCACCTCCCACTGGTGCTTGCTGAGCTGGTGCATAGCCACGGACTCCTCGCCCTGGCGCGCGCGCAGCTGCTGCAAGTTCTTGGCGAATTCACGCACCAGGTAGCTGCCGGGAATCCAGACCGGCAGCGACACCCGCTGGCGGGCGCTGGGCTGCGCAATCGTGAGGGTGACGCGGAACAGGTGGGCATGCAGGTCATGCAACTGGACGCGGTAGTGAACGGGGGCGGTGGTGTGGGGCATGTCGGTGACCGGGCAGTCTAACGGCATGCATGGGCGGTCATGCCGCGGGGATGCAGCAGGCGCCAGAGCGCCCGCTGCCTGAGGAGGGGGTTATTTCTTGTGGGCGGTGGCGAGGTATTTTTCCACCTCGCTGGCTGGGATGGCGCCGGGCACCCGGGTGTTGTCGGCAAAGATCAGCGTGGGGGTGCCGGTGATCTTGTGCTTGCGGCCCAGGGCCAGGTTGCGCTGGATGGCATCGATGTCGCAACTGGCCGCGGCCGGGGTCTTGTCCTTGAGCATCAGGTCGTGCCAGGCCTTCTCGCTGCTTTTGGCGCACCAGATGTTGCGCGACTTCTCGGCCGAGTCGCGGCTGAGGATGGGGTAGAGGAACAGGTGGACGGTCACGTTGTCCACGCTCTGCAGGTCGCGCTCGAAGCGCTTGCAGTAGCCGCAGTTGGGGTCTTCGAACACGGCCAGCTGGCGCTCGCCGTTGCCACGCACGATCTTGATGGCGTCGGCCAGTGGCAGCTTCTTGAAGTCGATCGCCGTGAGCTGGTTGATGCGGTCTTCCGTCAGGTTGCGCTGGGCCCGGGTGTCGATCAGCTCGCCCTGGATCAGGTAGTCGCCACTGGCGTTGGAGTAGAAGATGTCCGTGCCGATGCGCACCTCGTACAGCCCTTTCATCGGGGTGGGCTTGATCTCATCCACCTGCTGCAGCTGCGGAATGCGCTCGGCCAGGGTCTTGGCGATTTGGTCTTGTGGCTGGGCGGCAATCGCGCAGCCCCAGGCCGCAGTGGCCAGCAGTGCAGTGGCAAACAGTTTCATGGCAACGGTTCCAAGAAAAGATAAAAACTGAGGGGTTAGGGCGCCGGCGGCGCAAAAGGTTCCTGGCGCTGGGGCCGCGGCCTCAGCGGTCCAGCCCCATGGCTTGCCGGACTGTCCAGTCTTTGAGCAGGCCGCTGCGCTCGAAGCTTCGCAGCCCCCAGTTGCGCAGCGTCTGCAGCGGGGCTTCGGTGCGGGTGAAGAGCTGCTGCAAGCCATCCATGGCCGCGCCCAGCGGGGCCAGTCCGGCTTTGCGTTCGCGCTCGTAGCGGCGCAGCAGCTTCAGGTCGCCCGTGCTGCGCCAGGCGTCACGGGTGCGCAGAATGCGGGCCAAGGCCTGTGCATCGGCCAGACCCAGGTTCAGGCCCTGGCCTGCCAGGGGGTGTACGTTGTGCGCGGCATCGCCGGCCAAGGCCCAACTGCGCGGATGGCGGCCCTCGGTCGTGCCGGGCATGGCGCCGCACCAGCGTTTGGCGATTGCTTGCTGTAAAGGCCAGGCCATGCGGGGGCCTTGCAGCTCCAGCTGGCCCAGGCTGTGCTGGCTGATGTTCGCCAGGGCCTGGCTGAAGTCGGCCGCCTCGGCGGCCAGCCAGTGGCCGACCTGGTTGTGGTCCAGCGACCACACCACGGCCACGGAATGGCCATCCGCACCGTCCAGCGGCAAAAAGGCCAGGATCCCCTGGGGACTGAACCATTGGCGGGCCACCTGCCCATGGGGCAGCTCGCAGCGCAGGCGCGTGGCAATCGCATGCTGGCCGTAGGGGGTGACGGCAAAGTCGATGCCAAACTCGGCCCGCGTCAGGCTGGCGCGCCCTTCGCAGACGACGGTCAGCGGCGCCTCCACGGGGGCTGCGACCACCTCGATCTGGGGTTGGTAGCGCACGGCTTCGGCCAGGCGCTGCTCCAGGGCCGGCACATCCACGATCCAGGCCAGGGCATCCACCCCTTGTGCCAGCGCATCGAAATGCACGCTGCCGTCGACGTCGCCATGCACTTCCATGTGCCGGACTGCGGTCACGTGGGCGGCGTCCGGCCAGGTCCGCAGGGACTCCAGCAACTGTTTGGAGCTGGCGTTGAGCGCATAGGCACGCACGTCCGCCTGGGGTGCCTCCGTGCGCTGGGGGGCCACCAGCGCGACGCGCAGGCGTTCGCGCGCCAGCAGGAGGGCCAAGGTGCGGCCGACAATGCCGGCTCCGCGGATACATACGTCAAAGGTGTGCGCCATGGACGGGATTGTAGGAGGGCTGGGGGGCGTCTTGCGGCAGGACGGTTTTCCTGACGGCTGGCAGGCCGGTGACGTGCGCGCCGGGTGCTTGGGCTGACAATAGCCGCATGAATACTTCTGGTTTTGATCAAGCCGACGTCACGGGCACGATCGGTGCGCTGTGGGTTTTTCCCATCAAATCGTGTGCCGGCATCTCGGTCACCGAGGCCCGGTTGCTGCCGACCGGCCTGGAATGGGACCGGGCCTGGATGGTGGTGGACCCCGACGGGCAGTTCATCACCCAGCGCGAAGTGGCGTACATGGTGCTGGTGCAGCCGCGCATCGATACCGCCCACGGCGTGCTGCGCGTGGACTTCCCCGGACAGCCGGAACTGAGTCTGCCGCTGGCAGTCCCCGCCGAAAGCCCCCAGCGCCAGGTCCAGGTGTGGGAGAGCCGCGTGCCGGCCTGGGACGCGGGCGATGAGGCCGCGCACTGGTTCAGCCAGGTCCTGGGGCGCCCCTGCCGCCTGGTGCGCTATGACCTGGAGCAGGCGCGCTGGACCAGCACCAAATGGACGGGAGGCATCCAGGCCCCCAACCAGTTTGCCGATGGCTATCCCCTGCTGGTGACCACCCGCGCCGCTTTCGACGCCCTCAACGATCGCCTGCAGGCCCAGGGGCGGCAGCCGGTGGATGGCCTGCGCTTTCGCGCCAACCTCGTGCTGGACGGTCTGGCGGAGCACGAGGAAGACTTCATCGAGACCCTCTGGCTGCCCGCGCCGGAGCCTGTGGCCATCCGCCTGGGCAAGCCGTGCTCGCGCTGCCCCATCCCCGACATTGACCCCGCCACGGCCGTGTCCAGCCACGATGTGGGCGACACGATTGCGCAGTACCGCCAGGATGCACGCCTGGATGGTGCTATCACTTTCGGTATGAATGCCGTGGTGGCGCAGGGTGCCGGGCAGGTGCTGCACGTGGGGCAGGCGGTGGCCGGGCTGCTGAAGTTCGACTGAGCGCGCCCAGGGCTTCGTTAAGATGTTTCCCGTTTTGGAGGATTTTTCATGAAGCTTGTCACCCTTGCCGCGTTGGCCGCTCTGGCCTTGGCCGGCTGTGCCACCCAGACCACCGACCGCATGGCCAAGGAGGCGGCCCCCTATGTGGAAGCCCCCGACTACGACCATGCCATGGTGTGTGACACCCGCCACGACGATCTGCACAAGTGCGAAGCCACCCTGAAGTCGCTGTGCGGCGATCGCGGATTCCTGGACTTGCGCATTCGCCCCCTGCGGGAGCCGGGCAGCAGCGTGGACAGCTCCACCCACCGCCTGTTGCAACTGCAGTGCAAGCCCCGCGCGGCGCAGTAATTCCCTCACGGCGAGTGCCCCGGCAGGCAGGCCCTCACGGGCTGCCTGCTTTTTTGTTGCCGGGTGGTTCCCCGGGCAATCTGCCGCGCACCAGCAGAGATTTGCCGATCATTACAATCGGCATAGATTTCAGTGACAAAACGGGCGCAAAACTCTGCACAACACAGAGCGACCACGTCACATCTCTTTAGAACACCGAACACGCATCCATGCGCCTCGGGCACATCGGCCACATTGCTGTGGTGCTTGATCGTGCATTGATACCAAAGGAATTTCCATGAGCCTCAAATGCGGCATCGTGGGCCTGCCCAACGTCGGCAAGTCCACCCTTTTCAACGCGCTGACCAAGGCCGGCATCGCCGCCGAGAACTATCCCTTCTGCACCATCGAGCCCAACACCGGTGTGGTGGAAGTGCCCGATCCGCGCCTGAACCAGCTGGCCGAGATCATCTCGCCTGAGCGCATCGTCCCCGCCATCGTGGAGTTCGTGGACATCGCTGGCCTGGTGGCCGGTGCCTCCAAGGGCGAAGGCCTGGGCAACCAGTTCCTGGCCCACATCCGCGAGACCGACGCCATCGTCAACGTGGTGCGCTGCTTCGAAGACCCCAACGTGATCCACGTGGCGAACAAGGTCGACCCGATTGCCGACATCGAAGTCATCCAGACCGAGCTGTGCCTGGCCGACCTGGCCACTGTGGAGAAGGCGCTGAACCGCTACTCCAAGGCTGCGCGTTCGGGCAATGACAAGGAAGCGGCCAAGCTGGTGTCGCTGCTGGAGCCGATCCAGGCCGCGCTGAACGAAGGCAAGCCTGCCCGCGTGGTGCCCGTGTCCAAGGAAGATGCCCCCCTGCTCAAGCCTTTCTGCCTGATCACCGCCAAGCCCGCCATGTTTGTGGGCAACGTGGCCGAAGATGGCTTTGAGAACAACCCGCTGCTGGACCAGCTCAAGGCCTACGCCGAAGCCCAAGGTGCGCCGGTGGTGGCGATCTGCGCCAAGATCGAAGCGGAAATGTCCGAGATGGACGATGAAGACCGCGACATGTTCCTGCAAGAGCTGGGCCTGGAAGAGCCCGGCCTGAACCGCCTGATCCGTGCCGGCTTCAAGCTGCTGGGCCTGCAGACCTACTTCACCGCCGGGGTCAAGGAAGTGCGCGCCTGGACCGTGCGCGTGGGCGCCACCGCCCCCCAGGCGGCCGGTGTGATCCACGGCGACTTCGAGCGTGGCTTCATCCGCGCGCAGACCATCGCCTTCGAGGACTTCATTGCCTACAAGGGCGAGCAGGGTGCCAAGGATGCCGGCAAGATGCGCGCCGAAGGCAAGGAATACATCGTCAAGGACGGCGATGTGATGAACTTCCTGTTCAACGTCTAAATTGACCGAGGCACCCGCCCACGCCTTGCATGCCGAGCTGGTGGCGGTGCTCGCGGCCGTCAGCCTGGGCCAGCCCCGGGTGCTGACCACACGCTGCGGGCAGGCCTTGCCGGCCGGGCCTTTCCAGATGCTGCACCGCTCGCTGCAGGCGGGTCTGCGCAGCTGGGTCGAGACCCAGACCCAGCACAGCCTGGGCTATGTCGAGCAGCTCTACACCTTCGCCGACCGCGAACGCCCCGAGGCGGCCCATGTGCTGTCCATCAGCTACCTGGGGCTGACCTGCGAGCCCGAGCAGCCACCACAGGGCGACACCAGCTGGCAGGACTGGTACAGCTATTTCCCCTGGGAAGACTGGCGCGATGGGCCCCCCGCGGTGCTGGCCCAGCACATCCTGCCGCCGCTGCAAGCCTGGGTCGATGAGGCATCCAATACGGCACTGCGGCAATCCCGGCAAGCGCGGGTAGCTATCAACTTTGGTGCCGATGGCCAGGCCTGGAACGAGGACCTGGTGCTGCAGCGTTACGAGCTGCTGTTTGAAGCCGGCCTGGTCGAGGAGGCCACGCGCCGCGGCATTGCCGCGCGTGCCAGCCTGCCGGGGCGAGCCATGCAGCACGACCACCGCCGCATCCTGGCCACGGGCATTGCGCGCCTGCGCGCCAAGATCAAATACCGCCCCGTGGTGTTCGAGCTGATGCCGCCCGAATTCACCTTGCTGCAATTGCAGCAGACCGTCGAGGCCCTCGCTGGCCGTGGCCTGCACAAGCAGAACTTCCGCCGCCTGATGGAGCAGCAGCACCTGGTGGAGGAAACCGGCGCCATGACGGCGGGGGCGGCAGGCCGCCCGGCGAAGCTGTTCCGCTTTCGCAGCGATGTGCTGCAGGAGCGGGCGATCACCGGCAGCAAGCTGCCGCTGGCGCGCGGCGCCTGAGCACTCCGGGAATGATGCTCTCTTTGCGAGAGCGCATGACGCAGACGGGGTCTGTGCCAGCGCCCTAAAACGTCTGATTTTTTCGGTGGTCGATGCGTGATGGAGGTGTAGCCATCAGCCGGGCAGCGCCCACAGGATGGCGGCGGTCATGGTCAGGTAGCGCAGGAACTTGCCCACGGCCATATAGAACACACAGGGCCAGAACGGCAGCTGCAGCCAGCCTGCGACGGCGCACAGCGGGTCACCCACCACGGGCAGCCAGCTCAGCAGGCAGGTCTTGGCGCCCCACTTGCGCAGCCAGATGCGGGCGCGCCGCTCATGGCGCGACAGGGTGCGTGCCGGCTTGGCGTCCGGGGTGTCCGGCAGCCCGGCGCGGCGGCGCTGGCGCGCGGCCTGCCAGGCCTGCTGGGCGCCCAGGCCCATCCACCAGCTGATGGCACCGCCGATGGTGTTGCCGGCCGTGGCCGTGACGATGGCGGGCCAGAACAGCTCCGGATTGAGTTGTAGCAATCCCACCACAGCGGGCTCGGACCCCATGGGCAGCAGGGTGGCGGACAGCAGCGCCACCACAAACAAGGTGCTCAGCCCGTACTGCGGCAGTGCCAGGGACTGCAAGATTTCCTGAAACCAGACTTCCATCGCCACAGTGTAGGTGCAGGCTGGCTGACAGGCGGCGGTGCCATGGCCTACGCTGTGGGCATGAACTTTTTTGCTTCGAAGTGTTTCTCGCGGCCCACAGTGGTGGGCGGCCTGCTGCTGGTGGCCTGCCTGGTCGCCGCCCAGGCGCGTGTGCCGGACGAGGCCGACGTGCAGACCGTGGAAACCGATTGCAAGGCCTTGCTGGCCCAGGCCCAGGTGCGCCGGGCGCTGCAGTTGGTCCGGGTGCAACTGCTGGCCCAGGGCCTGCAGCTGCGCACCAACGGCTGCCCCTTTGTGCGCACGGGCCCGGGGCAGATGCAGCAGGTGCTGGACGTGGCGGTGCGCGTGGTCGACAGCGATGTGGCCGGTGCCGTGGTGCGCGGGCCGCTGGCGGACGGCGAGGACGTGGACATGGGCGGCATCCAACTGGGCGGCATGCCCGCGGTGGTGGAGGTGGGCGGGCTGCCGGCCGAGGAAGATGTTTCGCCCGACGTGCTGTTCAACCGCGCCTGGCTGGCCGCGGTGATGCGCGCGCGGGGCTTTCAGCCCCTGCCCGGGGCCTGGTGGGGCTTTCTACCCGGGCGCCAGACACAGGGGTTGTAAAGCTGTCCCAGGGCTGGCTGTTACCTGTGCATGCGCTAGTGTCTTTGTAGCGCACCGCAGTGCTCATTTTTTGGGCAGATACAATATCGCCCTTTCCCCACCTGCACTTCCATCGGATCGCTTCCATGACTGCGCTGCGTATCGGTCAGTACACCCTGGCCAATAACCTGTTGGTCGCCCCCATGGCGGGGGTGACGGACCGGCCGTTTCGCCAGTTGTGCAAGGCCCTGGGCGCAGGCTACGCGGTCAGCGAGATGGTGACGTCGCGCAAGGACCTGTGGAACAGCCTGAAGACCAGCCGCCGTGCCAACCATGAGGGCGAGCCCGGGCCGATCGCGGTGCAGATCGCCGGCACCGACGCCGAGATGATGGCCGATGCCGCGGTCTACAACATCGAGCGCGGCGCGCAGATCATCGACATCAACATGGGCTGCCCAGCCAAGAAGGTCTGCAACAAGTGGGCCGGCTCGGCGCTGATGCAGAACGAGCCGCTGGCCGTCGAAATCGCCCAGGCGGTGGTCGAGGCCGCGCGCCCCTTCGAGGTGCCGGTCACGCTGAAGATGCGCACCGGCTGGTGCGCGTCCCACAAGAACGCCGAAGTGCTGGCGCGCCAGTTCGAGGACGTGGGCATCCAGATGCTGACCGTCCACGGTCGCACGCGCGAGCAGGGCTACAAGGGCTGTGCCGAGTACGACACCATCGCTGCCGTCAAGCAGGCCGTGCGGGTGCCGGTGGTGGCCAATGGCGACATCACCAGCCCCGAGAAGGCGCGCGACGTGCTGGCCTACACCGGCGCGGATGCCGTGATGGTGGGCCGTGCGGCGCAGGGCCGCCCCTGGATCTTTCGCGAGATCGGCCACTTTCTGGCCACGGGCACGCACATGGCGCCGCCGCTGGTGGCCGAGGTGCGCCGCCTGCTGCTGGAGCACCTGCACGACCACTATCGCCTGTATGGCGAGCTGACCGGGGTGCGCAGCGCCCGCAAGCACATTGCGTGGTATGTGCGCCAGCTGCCAGGTGGGGAAGAACTTCGACAACACATCAACACCATCGACGACTGCCAGGTGCAGTGGCAGGCGGTGGCCGATTATTTCGATCGGCTGGGCCAGCAGATGGAGCGTCTGCCGCGCATGGCGCAGGCCGATGCAGAGCAAGCAATTGAGGAATTGGCTGCATGAGCACCCAAGCACAGAACAACCAGAGCATCGAGGAATGTGTACGCGCCAGCCTGGAGAGCTATTTCAGCGACCTGGGCGGAGAAATCCCCAGCAACATGTACGACATGGTGCTGCGGCTGGTCGAGAAACCCCTGCTGGACGTGGTCATGAGCCAGGCCGACCAGAACCAGTCGCGCGCGGCGCAATGGCTGGGCTTGAACCGCAACACCTTGCGCAAGAAGCTGCTCGAGCACGAGATGCTCTGAGGCGTTGGGCATTCCTACTTTGATAGCTTTCAGCGCTTGCCAGATGGGCGCTGAGTCACGATTTCATCATTATTGAGTTGCACCATGAAAGCACTGCTCTCCGTCTCCGACAAGACCGGCATCGTTGAATTCGCACAAGCCCTGCACGCCCTGGGCGTGCAACTGCTGTCCACCGGCGGCACGGCCAAGCTGCTGGCCGACCAGGGCCTGCCTGTGACCGAAGTGGCCGAAGTCACCCAGTTCCCCGAGATGCTGGACGGCCGCGTCAAGACCCTGCACCCCAAGGTGCACGGTGGCCTGCTGGCCCGCCGCGATGTCCCTGAGCACATGGCGGCCCTGAAGGAACACGGTATCGAGACCATCGACCTGCTGGTGGTGAACCTCTACCCCTTCGAAGCCACTGTGGCCAAGCCCGGCTGCACCCTGGCCGACGCCATCGAGAACATTGACATCGGTGGTCCCGCCATGGTGCGCTCGGCCGCCAAGAACTGGAAGGACGTGGGCGTGATCACCGCGGCCGACCAGTACGAGGCTGTGATCGCCGAGCTGAAGGCTGCCGGCAAGCTGTCGGACAAGCTGCGCTTTGCCCTGTCTGTGGCAGCGTTCAACCGCATCAGCCAGTACGACGGCGCCATCAGCAACTACCTGTCCAGCGTACAGTTCGAAGGCGAAAAGCTGAGCGAAGACTACGTGCCTGCCCGTGCCGAATTCCCCGGCCAGTTCAACGAGCAGTACGTGAAGGTACAGGACCTGCGCTACGGTGAAAACAGCCACCAGCAAGCCGCCTGGTACCGTGACCTGGCCCCGGCGGCCGGTTCGCTGGCCACCGGCGTGCAGCTGCAGGGCAAGGAACTGAGCTACAACAACATCGCCGACGCCGATGCGGCCTGGGAATGCGTCAAGAGCTTTGAAGTGCCTGCTTGCGTGATCGTCAAGCACGCCAACCCTTGCGGTGTGGCCATTGGTGCCAACCCCTTTGAAGCCTACTCCAAGGCCTTCCAGACCGACCCCACCAGTGCGTTTGGCGGCATCATCGCCTTCAACCGCCCTGTGGACAAGGCCGCGGCCGAAGCCGTGTCCAAGCAGTTCGTGGAAGTGCTGATGGCACCTGACTTCACAGCCGAAGCGCTGGAAATCTTCAAGAGCAAGGTCAATGTGCGCTTGATGAAGATTGCCCTGCCAGAGAACTACGGCAGCGTGCGCAACGCACTGGAAACCAAGCGCGTGGGTTCGGGCCTGCTGCTGCAGTCGGCCGACAACCACGAGCTGGCGCTGGCCGACCTGAAGGTCGTGACCGTCAAGCAGCCCACCCCCGCAGAGCTGAACGACCTGCTGTTCGCCTGGAAGGTGGCCAAGTTCGTCAAGTCCAACGCCATCGTCTTCTGCAAGAACGGCATGACCATGGGCGTGGGCGCGGGCCAGATGTCGCGCCTGGATTCGGCGCGCATCGCCTCCATCAAGGCCGAAGCGGCCAAGCTGAGCCTGCAGAACACCGTGGTAGCGTCGGATGCCTTCTTCCCCTTCCGCGACGGTCTGGATGTGGTGGTGGACGCGGGCGCGACCTGCGTGGCCCAGCCCGGTGGCTCCATGCGCGACCAGGAAGTCATCGACGCTGCCAACGAGCGTGGCGTGGCCATGGTCTTCACCGGCGTGCGCCACTTCCGCCACTGATCGCACGGAACCGCGCCGCTTGGCGCGCGTGAGGCCGCGTGGCCATCCCCCCGCCGTTGCGCGGCGACGGTCATCGGGATGGATGCTGCGCCCGATTGCTCCTGTGCGGCGGGCTGCGCCCACGGCACGGCCGGCCAAGCCCCTGCTGGAACCCAGCTTGGGCCAGGCATTGCACACTCGGCATGGTGGTTTCGGCCTCCGTGCCGTTTTTGTTTTTAGGAAGAAGGAAGCGTATCCATGCAGGACTACGACGACGAGCCGGTGCAGCGCCCCAAGTGGCTGGCCTGGGTCATCATCATTGGCATGATCCTGGTGGTGCTGGGGCTGCTGAATCTGGGCGTGCGTCTGTACATCGGCACGCCCTCGGACCAGGCCACGGCGGCCAAGACCGAGGCAGTGGCGCAGCAGCGGCCCGAGCTGGTGCAGGGCCAGCGCCTGGTGCAAGGCAGTGACTGCATGCGCTGCCACGGGGTGGACCGCAAGTTTGTGGGCCCCAGCCTGGCCGAGGTGGCGCAACGCTACCAGGGCCGCAGCGATGCCCCCGAGTACCTGGCCGGCAAGATCCGCGAGGGCAGTGTCGGCGTCTGGGGCCGCACCATCATGCCGCGTCACCCGCAGGTGACGCCGGAGCAGGCCGAGCTGATGGCGCAGTGGATCCTGGCCCTGCCCGCGCCCCAGCCCTAGGCAGGGTCCACGCAAGCCGGGGTTTTTGCGCCGGGCCGCACGCCCCTGGTGCGCGGTGGTGGGCAAGCGGTGCACCGCAGCCCGCGGCCCCTGTGGCAGAGCGGGGCAGGGACGGGCGACCAGCCCCCGCCCCATCCCCGTCAGCGAAGGTGCCGATCTCGATTCCTGTCGCGATGGGGGTGATTTCTTGCGTGCAGCGATCTTTTCTTGCAGTATGCAGTGGCACTTTGAAGGTGTGAAGCAGGTTTTTTGAGCGTCGGTGCACGCTAACGTGCCTGTGCCCGGGCTGCAGTGGCCGTTGCAAAAATCAAGCGCTCTACAGGGCGTAAGCGCAGGCTTTGTGCGTAAGCAAAGGGTAATCCCTAGGATTGTCGTTTTGAAACGATATGGCAGCCTGCGCCGTGCGCGGTGGTGGGCGGCCCAAAGGGTTTGCATGCAGTGGTTACGAACCAAGACCGTCGCACAGGCACTGGCCGATGCCGACGAACCAGGGCGCCAGCTCAAGCGCACGCTGGGCACTTTTGACCTGATCATCCTGGGCATGGCGGTGGCCGTGGGTGCGGGCATCTTCTCGGTGGGCGCGCGCGCGGCGGGCACCTTCGCCGGGCCGGCGGTGATCTTCTCCTTCATCCTGGCGGCCTTCACCTGCGCGCTGGCCATCATGTGCTACGCGGAGTTCGCCTCCAACGTGCCGGTCACCGGCAGTGCCTACACCTACACCTACCTGACCCTGGGCGAGGGGCTGGCCTGGATCATTGGCTGGAACCTGCTGCTGGAGATGATTTCCGCCGCCGCCGTGATTGCCAAGTACTGGGGCATCTACCTGTCGGCGGTGTTCTCGACGGCCGGGGTGGACATCCCCCAGACCCTGCAGCTGGGCGCGCTGTCGCTGAACTGGGGGCCGTTCTTCATTGTCGCCGTGTTCACCGGCTTGCTGATTGCCGGCACCCAGGTGTCGGCGCGGGTCAACAACGTGTTCACGCTGGTCAAGATTGCCATCACCTTGTTTGTCATCGTGGTGGGCTTCACCTACATGAACCCCGACCACTTCACGCCCTTTGTGCCGTCGGCCCAGGCGCCGGTGGTGGCGCACGGGGTGACGGGCGACGCCTGGGGCCAGCCCATGCTGGCCTGGCTGTTTGGTGCCGCGCCCAGCCAGTACGGCTGGCTGGGGGTGGTGTCGGGCGCCGCGCTGGTGTTCTTCGCCTTCCTGGGCTTCGACGTGGTGGCCACCTCGGCCGAGGAGGTCAAGGACCCGCAGCGCACCTTGCCGCGCGGCATCCTGGGCGGACTGGCGCTGGTGACGGTGCTCTACATCCTGGTGACGCTGGCCCTGACCGGCATGGTGCCCTACACCGAGTTGGCCAAGGCCGAGAACCCCTCGCTGGCCACGGCCTTCATCGCCGTGGGCGCGGGCTGGGCGGCGCAGGTCATCTCGGTCGGCGTGCTGATCGGCATGACCACCGTGGTCATGGTGCTGCTGATGGGCAGCTCGCGCGTGCTGCTGGCGCTGTGCCGTGACGGCCTGCTGCCGCGCAGCTGGGGCGTGACCTCCAGCACCCGCAAGACGCCGGTGCGCCTGCAGCTGGCCGTGGGGGCGGTGGTGGCGGTGCTGGCCGGCTTCACCAAGGTGGAGCTGCTGGAAGAGATGATCAACATCGGCACGCTGTCGGCCTTCGTGCTGGTCAGCCTGGGCGTGCTGCTGCTGCGCCGCAAGAACCCGCAGGCGCGCGGCTACCGCGTGCCCCTGGCGCCCGCGCTGCCCGCGCTGTCGGCGCTGCTGTGCGTCTATCTGATGCTGAACCTGACCACGCTGACCTGGCTGCGCTTTGTGGGCTGGATGGCGCTGGGCGTGCTGATCTATGTGGGCTACGGCATGCGCCATTCGCGCCTAGCCCAGGCCTAGGACTGGCGCCTGCCAGCGGGGCGGTGATGCCGGACTAGCCCCCGCGGCAGCCTGCCCTGGCCCAGGCCGCCGTGCCCCTCCACCTGCCGCAGTGTGCAGGCGTGGCGGCGGTGCTTGCTAAAAGTGAGCGATTGGCGCGCGATAGATCAACGTTTCCGTGCGAAAAGCATTTGAAAACATTGTTCATCGAGCGCTAATAGCTATGCTTTTGAAAAACCCACCTCGCCAGACGCTGGGTTTTTGGCTGGCCCTGTTTGCTTTACAGTGGCCGCCAAGGAGCGCTTTGCATGATTCCCTCTGGACCCGGCCCCGACGGCCACTCGCGTTGCAGCTGGTGCCTGGCCACCGACCGCTACATCCACTACCACGACCATGAATGGGGCTTTCCCGTGGCGGACGACCGCCGGCTGTTCGAGAAGATCAGCCTGGAAGCCTTTCAGTCCGGCCTGAGCTGGTACACCATCCTGCAAAAGCGCGACCACTTCCGCGCAGCCTTTGCGCAGTTCGACTTTCACCAGGTGGCCCGCTTTGCGGACACCGATGTACAGCGCCTGCTGCAGGATGCTGGCATCGTGCGGCACCGCGGCAAGATCGAAGCCGTGATCCACAACGCCGCCCGCGCCGTGGAGATGGTGGCGCAGGAAGGCTCGCTGGCCGCCTTCTTCTGGCGCTTCGCGCCCGCCACACCCGGCGAGGGGACGGCGCTGCTGGCGCAGACGGCCGAATCCCAGGCCCTGGCCAAGGCCCTGAAGCAGCGCGGCTGGAAGTTCGTCGGCCCCACCACGGTCTACGCCTTCATGCAGTCCATGGGCATGGTCAACGACCACGCCCCCGATTGCGTGACGCGCGCGGCGGTCGAGCAGATGAAAAAGGATTTTCAGCCGCCGCGCTAAAAACAACGCCCCGCGACGCGGCAGCGTGCGGGGCGGGCGCCAGGGGGTGAAAAAACGCTTACAGCGTCTGGAACACCGCGCGGGCGGCTTCCACCGTGCGTTCGATGTCGGCCTCGGTGTGGGCGCTGCTCACAAAGCCGGCCTCGTACAGCGCCGGGGCGAAGTAGTGACCGCGCGCCAGCATGCCGTGGTAGAACTTGTTGAACAGCGCGCCGTCGGTCTTCATCACCGCGTGGTAGGTGCTGGGCAGCTCGGGCAGCAGGTAGAAGCCGAACAGGCCGCCCTGCCAGTCGATGCTGAAGGGAATGCCGGCGGCGTCTGCCTCGGCCTTCAGGCCCTGCATCAGGTGGCCGGTCTTGAGGTGCAGCTCGGCATGGAAGCCGGGCTGGCTGATCAGCTCCAGCGTCTTCAGGCCGCAGGCCGTGGCAATCGGGTTGCCCGACAGCGTGCCGGCCTGGTAGACCGGGCCCAGGGGAGAGAGCTTTTGCATGATCTCGCGCCGCCCGCCGAAGGCCGCCATGGGCATGCCACCGCCAATCACCTTGCCCAGCACGGTCAGGTCGGGCACAAAGCCCTCGATGTGCTGGGCGTAGAGGCTTTGCGCGCAGCCCAGGGCGACGCGGAAGCCCGTCATCACCTCGTCGTAGATCATCAGCGCGCCGTGTTCCTGCGTCAGCTCACGGATGCGGCGGGTGAACTCGACCGAGGCGCGCACGAAGTTCATGTTGCCGGCGATCGGCTCCAGGATCACGCAGGCCACCTCGTTGCCGATCTTGGCGAAGGCTTCCTCCAGCTGGGCCACATCGTTGTACTCCAGCACGATGGTGTCCTTGACCACATCGGCCGGCACACCGGCCGACGACGAAGCGCCGAACGTGGCCAGGCCCGAGCCGGCCTTGACCAGCAGGGAGTCGGCGTGGCCGTGGTAGCAGCCGTTGAACTTGATGATCTTGTTGCGGCCGGTGTAGCCGCGCGCCAGGCGCAGGGCGCTCATGCCGGCTTCGGTGCCGGAAGACACCATGCGCAGCATCTCCATGGACGGCACCAGTTCGCGGATCTTCTCGGCCAGCACCACTTCGCGCTCGGTCGGCGCGCCAAAGCTGAAGCCTTCCAGCACGGCCGCCTGCACGGTGGCGACCACCTCGGGGTGGCCGTGGCCCAGGATCATCGGACCCCAGCTGCCGATGTAGTCGACGAACTGCTGGTCGTTGGTGTCCCAGAAGTAGGCGCCTTGCGCGCGCTGCACAAAGCGCGGCGTGCCGCCCACGGCATTGAAGGCACGCACCGGGGAGTTCACGCCACCAGGGATGATGGTCTTGGCGCGCTCGAACAGGGGAAGATTCAGATCAGTGTTTGGTGTCATGGGGATGCATCTCGAAGCCTTCCAGCGGCGGCGGTTCGTCGTCCGCGGGCGGGGCGTCAGTCGGGGGTTGCGCGCTATCTTCGTCGCTTTCGGCGGCTTCGGCAGCGTCATCGGGCTGCGCCCAAAACATACGGTCGGGTATCAGTTGACCCATGCCTGGTCGAAAGCCACTGCCCAGGCTGTGATCCAGGTACTCCAGCGCGTCCTGCGCGGCCGCGCCCAGGTCGTTGCCTGCGGCCAGCAGCGCCGTCAGCGCCGCCGACAGCGTGTCGCCCGCGCCGTGGAAGCTGCCGTCGAACATCTCGAACTTGCTGCTGCCAATCACGGTCTCGGTCGAGGCCAGCACGTTGTCGATGTACTGGTCGGGCAGGGGGATGCCGGTGACCAGCACGAAGGGCACGTCCAGGGCCTCGGCGGCCTTGGCGATGTCGCGAGCGCTGGGCGGACGGCTTTGCGACCAGTCCGGCAGCAGCCAGCGGCTGAGCGTGCCGTGGTTGCCAACCAACACCGAGGTTTGAGGCATGACAAGAGCCTGAAAGGCATCCAGGTACTCTTCCAGGCCATCGCCCTGCCACCAGGACAGGTCGGGCATGTAGCTGACGATGGGAATGTCCGGGTAGTCGCTGGCCAGCTCGGCAATCGCCGCCAGGTTGGCGGGGCTGCCGGCAAAGCCGACCTTGATGGCCCGCACGGGAATGTCTTCCAGCACGGCGCGCGCTTGGTCGGTGACGGTTTCATCGTCGATGGCGGAGTGCGAGAACACGTGGCTGGTATCGCGCACGACGACACCCGTCACCACGGCCACCGGATGGCCGCCCACAGAGGCGATGGTGGTGATGTCGGCCGTCAGACCGCCGGCTCCGCTGGGGTCGCAGGCGTTGAAACTCATCACGCACATCGGCTGTGCCAGGGCGGCTTCGGAATCTTCGGGGGTGTTTGGTGCAGTTGGAACTGCGGGGGGCTGAAAGGCCATGCGTTGTCCCAATGGCCGCCTGTCTGTCAAGAGGGGAGCGGCAGGCGGCTATATACAATCGTTGCATTCTATTGGATGCGACTTTAAGCTGTGGCCGACCCTAAAACTTGGATGTGTTTGATTTGCGGATGGATGTACGACGAGTCGGTGGGCGACCCCGAACATGGCATTCCGGCCGGAACGCGCTGGGAAGATGTTCCCGATGACTGGACCTGCCCCGAATGCGCGGTGGGCAAATCAGACTTTGAGATGGTCGAAATTTGAGAGGCAGGCAGGGAGCGTGTGACCCTGCTGGGGAGTTCCACTAACTCAAGGGGTGCCAATTGAGTGCAGCAAACGCATCGTTCAAGGTGCTGGTTGTCGATGACAGCAATACGATCCGCCGCAGTGCCGAGATCTTCCTCAAGCAAGGGGGGCACGATGTGCTCCTGGCTGAGGATGGCTTCGATGCGCTGGCCAAGGTCAACGACTTTCAGCCGCAGCTGATTTTTTGCGACATCCTGATGCCCAAGCTGGATGGCTACCAGACCTGCGCCATCATCAAGCGCAACGCCCATTTTTCGGACACGCCGATCGTGATGCTGTCTTCCAAGGACGGCGTCTTTGACAAGGCCCGCGGCAGGATGGTGGGGTGCCAGGAATACCTCACCAAGCCGTTCTCCAAGGATCAGTTGCTGCAGGCTGTGCAACAGTTCGGACGCACTGCCTGACTCGGCCCCCTGAAAAATACAACGAGAGGAGAGGCATATGCCTATCGAGAAGGTGTTGGTCGTGGATGACTCCAAGACGGAGCTCATGTTCTTGACGGACCTGCTGCAAAAGCAGGGCTATAGCGTGCGCACGGCGGAGAATGCGCAGGAGGCGATCCAGCGGCTGGGCGAGGAAAAGCCGGACCTGATCCTGATGGACGTGGTCATGCCCGGGCAAAACGGTTTCCAGCTCACGCGCTCAATCGCCCGCGACACCAAGTACGCCGATGTGCCCATCATCATGTGCACCAGCAAGAACCAGGAGACTGACAAGGTCTGGGGCTTGCGCCAGGGCGCGCGTGACTACATCACCAAGCCCGTGAACCCTGCGGAACTGCAGGCCAAGATTGCAGCACTGAACAACGCGTGAGGCGGTGACCTATGGCCAACCGACAAGCGCTGCGCGATCTTCAAACGCGTCTGGCTGAGCGCTTGCAGGCGGCGCGCAGCAACACGTCCCGCAGCGCCCGCTGGCTCGCCATCCAGGCCGGTGGACGCAATTATTTGCTGCCGCTGGAGCAGGCCGGGGAGATCTTCTCCTGGTCGGGCGTGCTGCGCGTGCCATACACCCTGCCTTGGTTCTGGGGGGTGGCCAATCTGCGCGGCACCCTGGCCGGGGTGGTCGATCTGTGTGCCTTTCTGGGGTACCCGGTGGAACGCACCGAGCAGTCCCTGCACGAAGTCAGCCTGCTGGCGGTCAATCCCACCCTGCAGGTGAATGCCGCCCTGGTGGTGGACCGCTTGATGGGCCTGCGTGGCGTGGATGACTTTATCTCCGAGGGTGTTGAGGTGCCGCAGGGCGCAGGCCCCTTGGCTGCGGGTATGGTGGGTGCGAGCTATGCCGACAGCGCCGGGGCCGTGTGGCAGGTACTGCAGTTGCACCACCTGGTCCAGACCCCGGAATTCTTGAGCATACGCATCTGATCCATTGATTCTTCGAGGACGAGCATGTCTTTTATCCAGCAGGTCGGGAGTATTTTTCGTCGCAGGTCCGGCGAAAAGAATGAGGCGGTGGCAGCGGCAGCGACGGAGGATTCCAGCCAGCACACGCTGACGGCAGATACCCTGCAAAGTGTCCAGGACACGGACCTGATGGATGACTTGACGCTGGAGCAGGGCAGCATCGAGCTGCCCTTGCTAGGCCCGGCACCTGCCGCCACGCACCAGCGCCGCCTGCTGACCATGCTGGCGCTCGGGGTGTTGCTGCTGGCCCTGGTGGCCGGCTGGGTGCTGCAGCAGGCCGACCGCTCCGCCAAGCAGCTGGCCGCCACGGGGCAGTCGCTGATGCAGTCGCAGCGTTTGGCCAAATCGGTGACGCAGGCCTTGCTGGGCAAGGAGAGCGCGTTTGTGGAGCTGCAAGACAGTGCCAGCGTGCTGGGGCGCAATGTGCGTGCCTTGACACAGGGCGATGCCGAACTGGGCGTGCAAAGCGTGGATGCCGCGTTCGAGCAGGACCTGGGGTCCGTCAGCGCCTTGGCCCAGCGTGCGGAAAAGAATGCGCAGGCGGTGCTGGCGCAAAAAACCGTGCTGATCCAGGCCGGGGATGCCCTGCGTTCGATCAATCGCCAGTCCTCCACGCTGCTGGAACTGGCGGAGGCGGTTGCCAACAGCAAGCTGCAGCTCGGTGCCTCGGCCACCGAGATTGCCGCATCCAGCCAGTTGCAGGTGCTGACCCAGCGGATCGGCAAATCGGCCAACGAATTCCAGACGGTCGATGGCGTGAGCCCCGAGGCCGTGTTTTTGCTGGGGCGCGACTTGAATTCGTTCAAGGAGTTGGCCGAAGGGCTGTTGCAAGGCAACCCGGAGCTGCGCCTGTCGCCGGCGCGCGATGGGCAGGTGCGTGAGCAGCTCAAGGCCATGCTGCAGGAGTATGAGCAGACACGGACCCAGGCCACCTCGATCCTGACCAATCTGCAAGGCCTGGTGGCTGCCCGCGAGGCGCAGAACTCCATTATCGGTGACAGCGAGCCGCTGCGCTCGCAGCTGGAAAACCTGCAGAACAAGCTGTCGGAGCAGGCGGGTATCTCCGCCGGCCAGATGGCCCTGCTGGTGCTGCTGGGTCTGTTTGTGCTGGTCTGCGGTATGGGCATTTCCCGCGTGCAACTGCTGGACAGCCGCCAACGCCAGGAGCTGGCCGAGCAGCAGCAGCGCGATGCACGGCGCCAGGAGCAGGAGGCCAAGCGCGTCAATGACGCCAACCAGGCCGCCATCTTGCGCTTGATGAACGAGCTGCAGAACGTGGCGGAAGGGGATCTGACGCAGGAAGCCACGGTGACCGAAGACATCACCGGTGCGATTGCCGACTCGGTGAACTACACGGTGGAAGAGCTGCGGCTGCTGGTGGGCAGCGTGCAGAACACGGCGACCCGCGTGGCCCAGACCACAGCCCAGGTGGACAGCACCTCGTCGGAGCTGCTGGCGACCTCGGCCGAGCAGCTGCGTGAGATTCGAGAAACCGGGCAGTCGATTCTGGACATGGCCTCCCGCATCACGACGGTGTCGGGCCAGGCCCAGGAGTCGGCCACGGTGGCGCGCCAGTCGCTGCTGGCGGCCGAGCAGGGGCAGCAGGCGGTGCACAACACGATTGGCGGTATGAACGCCATCCGTGACCAGATTCAGGAAACCTCCAAGCGCATCAAGCGCCTCGGCGAGTCCTCGCAGGAGATCGGTGAAATCACCGAGTTGATCTCGGACATTACCGAGCAGACCAACGTGCTGGCCTTGAACGCCGCCATCCAGGCTGCGTCGGCAGGGGAGGCCGGGCGCGGCTTCTCCGTGGTGGCGGAAGAAGTGCAGCGCCTGGCGGAACGCTCCGCGGATGCGACGCGGCAGATTTCGGTGCTGGTGAAAACGATTCAGACCGACACCCAGGATGCGGTGGCGGCGATGGAGCGGTCGACCCAGGGTGTGGTCGAAGGCGCGCGTCTGTCAGACTCTGCGGGCACGGCCTTGTCGGAGATTGACAGCGTGTCACGCCATCTGGCCGAGCTGATCGAGCAGATTGCGCACACCACCCAGAGCGAGGCCGAGCTGGCCAACGATGTGGCTGGCAACATCCAGCACATTTTTGCGGTGACCGAGCAGACCGGCGAAAGTACGCGCACCACCGCCCAGCAGGTGCGTGACTTGGCGCACATGGCCGAGGAGCTGCGCCAGTCGGTGGCGCGATTCAAGATTGACTGACGTGCAGCGCGACGGATGAGGCGCGGCGCACAGGATTGCGGCTGGGAGAAGCCAAGGATGAACCATGTCACCAACTGAAGCCACCGCACCGATCGGGCATGTTTCCCAGAGCGACCGGGATCTCGGACCGCTGGCCTGGGTGCTTGACGAACTGCGCAAGTCGATGGACGCCGCCGTCAAGGCGACGCGTCGTTTTGTGCGCGAGGCCGAAGAGGCCCGCGATTCGGACCTGGCGGCGCTGGACAGCAGTCCCTTGCGCATGGCCAAGCAGCAGTTGCACCAGTCCAGCGGTGCCCTCGACATGGTGGGCATGCCCCAGGCTGCGCTGTTGCTGCGGGCCATGGAAACGGCGATGCAGCACTATGTGCAGCAACCTGCGGACTGCACCGAGGCCGTCGCCTTGACCCTGGAAAAAGCCAGCTTTGCCTTGTTGGAGTTCCTGGAGTCGGTGCTGGCCGGCAAGCCGGTGTCTGCCGTGGCGCTGTTCCCGCAGTACCGCGACGTGCAGGCCTTGTTCGGCAACCACACCAAGGTGCACCCGGCCGACTTGTGGCCGGTCGAACGCCGATTGCGCGACCCGGCGCTGCCCTACGAGGTGTCACCGCTGGGCTATGGCCCCGAGCCCCGCAAGGTGTTGGATGCGTCGGTCTTGCAGATCGTCAAGGGCAGTGAGGTGGCCCCCGCTGGCGAGTGCATGCGCGAAATCTGCCTGGGATTTGCCCAGGCCCAGACCGATGTGCAGATGCGCATCTTCTGGAAGGTGGCCGCGGCGTTTTTCGATGCGATGGCGCACGGCCTGCTCAAGCCCGACATCTACACCAAACGCGTGGCCTCCCGGCTGTTGACGGTGAGCGCGGCGCTGGCCAAAAGCGAGCCCGTCGCACCCGAGCGGCTGCTGCAGGACATGCTGTTCTTTTGTGCCCAGGCGGCGCAGGAAGGACATCCCGGGCAGGCCGCGGCCGTGGTCTGGCGTGGTGTGTACGACGCGTTTGATTTACAGCGCCATCCGGTCGTCAATTACGAACAGCCGCGGTTTGGCCGTTTCGACCCCCACCTGCTGGCCCAGGCGCGCAAGCGGATTGCCACGGCTACCGAAGTCTGGTCGGCCCTGGCAGGGGGGGATGCCCAGAAATGCAAGCCTGCCGTGGACCAATTCACCCTGGTCTGCGATTCCCTGGTCAAGCTGCATCCGGGCAGCCTGTCGCTGGCCAGGGCCTTGATGCAGGTGGTGCACAGCGTGGCCACCCAGGCCCAGTCGCCGTCGCCGGAAGTGGCGATGGAGGTGGCCACGGCCGTGCTGTACCTGCAAGCGGCCTTCGCCTCGTTGGACATGGCCGACGATGCGATGGCTTCGCATGCCGACACCTTGGCGGGCCGTCTGCTGCAGGTGCTGGCCGGGCAACCGGCCCAGCCGTTGGAGCCCTGGATGGAGCAGCTGTACCGCCAGGTCAGCGACCAGCAGACCATGGGCAGCGTGGTGGGCGAGCTGCGCGGCACCCTGGCCGATGCCGAAAAACTGCTGGACCAGTATTTCCGCAACCCTGCCGATACGGCGGTGCTGGCACCGGTGGCGGCGCATTTGTCGCAGATGCGTGGCGTGCTGTCGGTCCTGGGGCTGGACCAGGCCTCGCTGGCCATGGTGCGCATGCGCCAGAACGTGGAGCGCCTGCAGACCGAGCAGGTGCCGGAGGACGAGCAGCACCGCTTGTTCGACAAAATGGGCAACAGCCTGGGCGCCTTGGGCTTTCTGATCGACATGCTCAGCTACCAGCGCAACCTGGCGCGCAAGCTCTACGAGTTCGATGAGCAAGAGGGCGAGCTGAAGCTGCTGATGGGGCGTGTGCGCCACCGTGCCAGCGATGGCGAGGGACCGGCATCCCGGGAGGCCATGCAGGCCCGCGAGCCCCAGAGTCCACCCCCTGTGGAGCTGGTCGCGCCGGAGGTCCCGGTCACTTCCGAGTCGGAGCCTGCCGCAGCCACACATGCGGTGCCGCAGCCATCCGCAGACCTTGCACCGGCGTCCAAGGCCGCAAGCACGCCGCCTGTGGCGGACACCCAGGCCGTGGCTGCCCCTGTCCCCGCACCTGTGTTGCAGGTGGAGCCGGAAGATACGGACGGCGAACTGCTGGGCATCTTCCTGGAAGAGGCCCGGGAGGTGGTGGCCAATGGCCGTGCAGCCTTGCAGGCCCTGGCCGAGGAGCCTGCCAACCTGAGCGAGCAAACCGTGCTGCGCCGGGCTTTCCATACGCTCAAGGGCAGCTCGCGCATGGTGGGGCTCGACGATTTCGGGCAGGCTGGATGGGCCATGGAGCAGATGCTCAACGCCTGGCTGGCCGAGCAGAAGGCCATGCCCGAGCCCATGCGGCAACTGTCCGGACAGGCGTTGGATGCGTTCGAGGCCTGGGTCGGAGCGATCGAAGCCCAGGCGGACCAGCACTGGCAGTCCGCACCGTTTCGCGCCAGTGCCGATGCCATGCGCCTGGACGCCCGTTTCATTCCGCTGGACAGGCAGGCGGTGCAGGGCGCGGCAGCCACGGAGGTGGCACCGCCGGTGGCCGAGGTCGATGCGACACAGTGGTCGGCAGCGCAGGCCTTGGACCTCGAGGACCTGACGGCCAGTGGGCCAGCGTTGACCGAGGATGCCGAGGCAGCAGCGCCGGCTGCGTTCGACAGCCTGGACGTGGCAGCACTGTCGGGCGACGTGCCCGTGACGGCAGAAGCTGCTGCGCCGCTGGTGTCGGAGACCGTGGCCGAGGCATGGGCGGAGGAACCAGCCGCGCCGTTGCCCGCGCTGGAGGAGCCCGAGGCCCGCGCGATGGAGGTGCCGCAGGCCGAGGAAATCAGTTTTGACGAGTTCGATGCGCTGTTGCACGAGGTGGGCGACGGCATTTCCGCGCCCATCTTGCCGGCTGCACCATCGCGTGAAGAGGTGCTGGAGCGGTCCGGGCCTTCCGAGGTCGCGGAGCCTGTGGAGGCGACCGCCGAAGCCGGGAGGCTGGAGGATGTGGCCGCCACTGCCGAGCCCGAGCTCAACTTGTCCGGGGTGGACGAGGTGCCCGCCGCTCCAGCGGCCATCCCCGTGGCCGATGCAGCGCCAGCGGAGCCGCCTGCCGCGCAGGTCAAGCAGATCGGTGATCTGTCGGTGCCCCTGCCCCTGTTCAATGTGTATCTGAGCGAGGCCGAGGGCTGGTCCTACCGTTTGCTGGATGCACTGACTGCCTGGCAGGAGAACCTGGAGGAAGCCCAGCCCGATTCCGTGATCGCGTGGGCCCACTCGCTGGCTGGCAGCTCGGCCACCGTCGGCTTCCAGGCACTGTCGGGTCTGGCACGCAAGCTGGAAGCCGCGCTGCAGCACGTGGAGCCCCAGGCCTGCGGTGTGGCCGAGCAGGTCCAGGTGTTTGTGCAGGCAGCGGAGGAAATCCGTGGTTTGCTGCACCAGTTTGCGGCCGGCTTCCTGCGCACGGCTTCGGCCGATGTGCAGCAGCGTTTGCAGGACGTGCTGCAAGCCAATCTGGAACTGGCGCCCGCACCGGTCGCGGCGCAAGCACCGGCCGAGGTGGACGAACCCCTGCCGCAGGCTGCCGCCGTGGCACAGGAGCGCAGTGCGCCGCTGGTGCCGCCATCTGATGCCGCGATGCCCCAGGCTGGGGTGGACGGCGACGATGACATCGATGTGTTCGATGTCATCGATCCGGACCTGTTCCCGATCTTTGAAGAGGAAGCGGTGGAACTGCTGCCCGTGTTGGGCGCCGCGATGCGGGAGTGGGCGGGGCATCCGACGCGGCTTGAAGCCCGCAGCACCTTGCTGCGTGCCTTGCACACCCTCAAGGGCAGCGCCCGCCTGGCTGGTGCCTTGCGCCTGGGCGAAATGGCCCACCGCCTGGAGTCGGCGCTGGAAGCGCTGGATGTCGACACGGTCACCACCGAGCAGATTGAGCCGTTGTTCGGGCGCCTGGACAGCATGGAAGCCAGCTTCGGCCTGTTGCGCGCGGTGGGTGAGCAAGCCCCCGAAACCCCGGTCCGCATCGAACCGGTGGCCAGCAACCTGGAAGGGGCGCTGCCCGCGGATGCCGTGCCGCCAGCCACGGCGGCGCAGCCCCAGGTGGCGAATGTGGTGGATGCCGCCCCCGCCCCGGCGGCCTTGGCACAGCCTGTGGCCGTGCCCCCCGAAGCGCCGCCGCCAGCGCTGGCCGGTGGCGTGCGCCAGGGCGTGCAGCAGACGGTGCGCGTGCGTGCGCAGTTGCTGGACCGCCTGATCAACGAGGCCGGTGAGGTGATGATTGCCCGCTCGCGCCTGGATGAGCGGGTGGGCAGCATCAAGCATTCGCTCAACGACCTGACCCACAACCTCGAGCGTCTGCGCCACCAGTTGCGCGACATCGAGGTGCAGGCCGAATCCCAGATGCAGTCGCGCATGCAGCTGTCCAAGGAGGCCGGCGCGGACTTCGATCCGCTGGAATTCGACCGCTTCACCCGGGTGCAGGAGCTGACCCGCATGATGGCCGAGTCGGTCAACGACGTGGCCACGGTGCAGCGCAACCTGCTGCGCGATGTGGCGGGTGCGGAAGACGACCTGGTGGCCCAGGGCCGCCAGGCGCGCGAGCTGCAGCGCGACCTACTGCGCACGCGCATGGTGGAGTTCGATGCGATCTCGGAGCGCCTGTATGCCGTGGTGCGCCTGACGGCCAAAGAAACCGGCAAGCAGGTGAAGCTGGGCCTGTCCGGCGGCACCATCGAGATGGACCGCGGCGTGCTGGAACGCATGGTGCCGGCCTTCGAGCACCTGCTGCGCAACTGCGTGGACCATGGCATCGAGACCCCCGATGAGCGCGTGGCCGCGGGCAAGCCGGCCACCGGCAGCATCCAGGTGCACGTGCAGCAGGAAGGCAACGACGTGGCCGTCCGCGTCAGCGACGACGGCGCCGGCCTGAACGTGGCGCGCATCCGCGACAAGGCGCTGGAGCGTGGCCTGATCACGGCCGAGGAAACGGTGGATGCCGCCCGCGCGGCGCAACTGGTGTTCATGCCGGGCTTCACCACGGCCGAGCAGCTGACCGGTGTGTCCGGTCGCGGCATCGGCATGGACGTGGTGCGCTCGGAAGTCCAGGCCCTGGGGGGGCGCATCGAGACCGTGACCCAGGACGGGCAGGGCTCGTCCTTCCGTCTGGTGCTGCCGCTGACCACGGCCGTGACGCAGGTGGTGATGCTGCGCGCGGGCGAGTTCTCGGTGGGCGTGCCCGCCAGCCTGGTCGAGGTGGTGCGCCGCGTCAGCCTGGCGGACCTGGAGGCGGCCTACCGCACCGGCGAGCTGGTCGATGGCGAGGACCGCGTGCCCTTCTTCTGGGCCGGTGCGGTGTGGAGCCAGTCGCCGCGCAGCCTGGAAGTCGGCGCCGGCAAGACGCGCCCCGTGGTCATCTGCCGCAGCGCCTCGCAGCGCATTGCGCTGCACGTGGACGAAGTGCTGGGCCACCAGGAAGTGGTGGTCAAGCACCTGGGGGCGCAGATGTCTCGCCTGCCGGGGCTGACCGGCATGTCGGTGCTGGCTTCCGGGGCGGTGGTGCTGATCTACAACCCGGTGGCGCTGACGGCCGTGTATGGCACGCAGATTCGCCAGCTGGGTGCGGGCCTGCCGGCTTTGCTGGACGCGCAGGCGGCCCAGCAGCTGCAGCACGCGATGGCGCCGCAGGTGCCGCTGTCCGGGATGCAGGCCGCCAGCCAGGTGCCCCTGGTGATGGTGGTGGACGATTCCATCACCGTGCGCCGTGTCTCGCAGCGCCTGCTGCAGCGCGAGGGCTACCGGGTGGTCACGGCGGCTGATGGCCTGCAGGCGCTGGAGCAGCTGCAGGAGGAGCTGCCCTGCGTGGTGCTGTCGGACATCGAGATGCCGCGCATGGACGGGTTCGACCTGCTGCGCAACATCCGCGCGCAGGCGCGGCTGCAGCACCTGCCCATCATCATGATCACCTCGCGCATGGCGCAAAAGCACCGCGATCTGGCCATGGAGCTGGGGGCCAACCACTACCTGGGCAAGCCGTATTCGGACGAGGAGCTGATGGGCCTGGTGCACCACTATGCCGTCGGCAAACCGCTGCCGCTGGCGGCGGAATCCGCCGGTGCCGAAGCGGTCGATGGTTGACGCGCGTGTGCTTCGATAAAAAGAGCTGCAAGCGCTGTTTTTTCAAGGGTTTTGCATATGAAAGTATGTGAAGTCCTTGTGGATCCAGTGCAGGCAGCTCTTTTTTCTGAAAAAGCCGGGCGCTGCAGCGCCCGGCCCAAGGACATCGTGCGCGCCCCGGGCAGGCCGGTGGTTCGCCGCTAAAATGCCGGCTTATGCCCGCTGAATCTGCGCCTATCAATCTGACGCACCACTTCCTGATCGCCATGCCCGGTCTGGAAGATGAGTCGTTTTCTCGCAGCGTGGTGTATTTGTGTGAGCACAACGAGCGCGGCGCGCTCGGGCTGATCATCAACAAGCCCTCCACGCTGAGCCTGCAATCCCTGCTCAACAAGATCGACCTGCCCCTGGGGCGCGAGGACCTGCGCGAAGACCTGGTCTTCAAGGGCGGTCCGGTGCAGACCGACCGCGGCTTCGTGCTGCACGACCCCATCCTGATCGAGGGCGCCGAGGCCGACGAATCCGCCTACGCGTCCACCCTGGCCATTCCTGGCGGCCTGGAGATGACCACCTCCAAGGACGTGCTGGAGGCGATCGCCAACGGCGCCGGCCCGCGCCGCGTGCTGGTCACGCTGGGCTACGCCTCCTGGGGCGAAGGCCAGCTGGAGTCCGAGCTGGGCGAGAACGCCTGGCTGACTGTGGACGCCGACCCCCAGGTCATCTTCGACACCCCCGCCGAAGACCGCTACAACAAGGCCCTGGGCCTGCTGGGGCTGCAGCCCTGGATGCTGTCGCCCGAAGCAGGACACGCATGAACCCCGAGACTTCGTCCCCACGGCCCAGCAACGCTGCTGTACAGGCCGTGGATTTTCCTGCGCACATCCAGCAGTTCCTGGCCTTCGACTTCGGCACCAAGCGCACCGGGGCGGCCTCGGGCAACCGCGTGTTCGGCGGCGCCAGTCCCCTGCCCACCATCAAGGCCGAGGGCGCGGATGCGCGCTTTGCGGCGATCGAGCAACTGATCCGGGAATGGCAGCCCCAGGCCCTGGTGATCGGCGTGCCCTACCACCCGGACGGTGCGCCGCACGAGAACACAGCACGCGCCTTGAAATTCGGCCGCCAGTTGCGGGGGCGTTTCAATCTGCCCGTGTATGAAGTGGATGAGCGCTACAGCACCACCGAGGCCCTGGCCAGTGGTGCCAAGGATGCCGATGCCGCGTCGGCCTGCATCATCCTGGAGCAATTTTTGAGGAGTCTTCCATGAGTCTTTCCGCTGGTTCTTTGGTCCTGGACGCCGAAGCCCTGTACCGTGAACTGCTGCGTGGCGTGCGCAGCCTGATGGGGCCGAACACCCAGCTGGCCGGCGTGGCCTCCGGCGGCGCCTGGCTGGTCGAGCGCCTGCACAAGGACCTGGGGTTGGCTGGCAAGCCGGGCGTGCTGTCCTCGGCCCTGCACCGCGACGACTTCGCCCAGCGCGGCATGGCGCAGAGCGTGCAGACCCAGCTGGACTTCGACGTGAACGGCGCCGACATCCTGGTGCTGGACGATGTGCTCTACACCGGCCGCACGGTGCGCGCCATCCTCAACGAGCTGTACGACTATGGCCGCCCCGGTTGCGTGCGCCTGGCCGTGCTGGTGGACCGCGGCGGCCGTGAGCTGCCCGTGGCCGCCGAATTTGCCGCCGCGCGTGTGGCGCTGCCCGCCAGCCAGTCGCTGGCGCTGGCGCGCACAGAAGACGGCACCTTCCAATTTGAAGTCAAAGAGGCATAACGTGCTGTACAAGCGCAACCCCCAACTGAACAAGAACGGCGAACTGATCCACCTGCTGTCCACCGAAGGGCTGTCCAAGGACATCCTGACCCACATCCTGGACACGGCCAGCAACTTCGTCAGCGTCAACGACCGCGAAGTCAAGAAAGTGCCGCTGCTGCGCGGCAAGAGTGTGTTCAACCTGTTCTTCGAGAACAGCACGCGCACCCGTACCACGTTTGAAATTGCCGCCAAGCGCCTGTCGGCCGACGTGTTCAACCTGGACATCGCGCGCAGCTCGGCCAGCAAGGGCGAGACGCTGCTGGACACCATCGACAACCTGAGCGCCATGGCCGCCGACATCTTTGTGGTGCGCCACAGTGAGTCGGGCGCGCCGTACCTGATCGCCCAGCACGTGGCCCCCCACGTGCACGTGGTCAATGCCGGTGACGGTCGCCACGCACACCCCACGCAGGGTTTGCTGGACATGTACACCATCCGTCACTACAAAAAAGATTTCTCCAACCTGCGCGTGGCGATTGTGGGCGACGTGCTGCACTCGCGTGTGGCGCGCTCGGACATCCATGCGCTGACCACCCTGGGCGCGGCCGAAGTGCGCGTGGTGGGCCCCCGCACCCTGGTGCCTGCCGATCTGGCCAGCATGGGCGTGCGCGTCTTCCACAACCTGGAAGAGGGCATCAAGGACTGCGACGTCATCATCATGCTGCGCCTGCAGAACGAGCGCATGAGCGGCGCGCTGCTGCCGTCCAGCCAGGAGTATTTCAAGAGCTTCGGCCTGACCGAAAAGCGCCTGCAGCTGGCCAAGCCCGATGCCATCGTCATGCACCCCGGCCCCATCAACCGCGGCGTGGAGATCGACTCCGCCGTGGTCGACGGCCCGCAGGCCGTGATCCTGTCGCAGGTGACCTTCGGCATCGCGGTGCGCATGGCGGTGATGTCCATCGTGGCGGGGAATGAGGCCTGATGCCTCAGGCCATCCCCCTGAGCGGCTACGCCGCTTCCCCCTTCTCTCGCTGCGCTGCAGCGGGAAGGGGGACGACACCATCGCGTCGGGGCGGCCCTAGCTCGGTGTCCCCCGCGCAAGGGGGCGGTGGCGTGGGGCAGGGTGGCACTGCGCACTGGTAGAGATGTTTTTGATAGCTGCTAGCGCTTGCTGGGTAAGGGCTAGCGGTCAATTGGGTGATTAACCATGAAAATCTTGATTCAAAACGGCCGCGTGATCGATCCGGCCCGTGGTTTTGACCAGGTCTGTGATGTGGCGCTGGCCACCGGCCGGGTGGTGGCCATCGGCCAGGCCCCCGCCGGGTTTGAGGCGGACCGCGTGATCGACGCCAGCGGCCAGTGGGTGCTGCCCGGTCTGGTGGACCTGGCCGTGCGCCTGCGCGAGCCGGGGCATGAGCACGAAGGCATGCTGGCCTCCGAAATGGCCGCCAGCGTGGCCGGTGGTGTGACCAGCCTGGTGTGCTTGCCCGACACCGACCCGGTGCTGGACGAGCAGGGCCTGGTGGAAATGCTCAAGCTGCGCGCCAAGAAGCTGCACCAGTCGCGCCTGTTCCCCATGGGGGCGCTGACCAAGGGCCTGGAAGGCGCAGTGCTGACCGAGATGGCCGAGCTGACCGAGTCCGGCTGCGTGGCCTTCGGCCAGGCGGATACGCCGCTGTCCAGCATCACCACGCTGAGCCGCGCGCTGGCCTATGCCAACACCTTCGGCTATGCCGTGTGGCTGCGTCCCCAGGACAAGGACCTGGGCAAGGGCGTGGCGGCCAGCGGGGCCCTGGCCACACGCATGGGCCTGTCCGGCGTGCCGGTGGCGGCCGAGACGATTGCGCTGCACACCATCTTTGAGCTGATCCGTGGCTCGCAGACCCGCGTGCACCTGTGTCGCCTGTCCAGCGCCGCTGGCGTGGAGCTGGTGCGCAAGGCCAAGGCCGAGGGCCTGAACGTGACGGCCGACGTGTCCATCAACTCGCTGCACCTGACCGAAAACGACCTCGGCTACTTCGACAGCAGCGCCCGCCTGGTGCCGGTGCTGCGCCAGCAGCGCGACCGCGATGCGCTGAGTGCGGCCCTGGCCGACGGCACCATCGACGCCCTGGTTTCCGACCACTGCCCGGTGGACGATGACGCCAAGGTGCTGCCGTTTGCCGAGGCCGAGGCCGGCGCCACCGGTGTGGAGCTGCTGCTGTCCCTGGCCGTCAAGTGGTCGCAGGACCAGAACGTCCCCCTGACCCGCGCGCTGGAGGTGGTGACCGCCGCCCCCGCCCGCGTGCTGGGCCAGGCGCTGGGAACGCTGCAGGCCAGCCTGGGTCAGTTGGTGGAAGGTGGGGTGGCCGACCTGTGCGTCGTGCAACCCCAGGCCGCCTGGACCGTGGGACCCGAGGCGCTGGTCAGCCAGGGCAAGAGCACGCCCTTCCAGGGCTACGAACTGCCCGCCCGCGTGCAATGCACCGTGGTGGCGGGCCACGTCGCGTTCGAGCGCGGCTGAGCCTGGGGCAGGGCGACCACCGGTGCGGGAAAGGTGACAGCATTTAACTTGTGAAGGAGGGCGGCCCGGATGGCTGGAACTTGGCGTGCGATCGGACGATTCACTCGGATGCTGCGGCACACCCTGCAGGGGCTGCGCTTGGCGCGCAACGGTTTCCACGATCTGGATGCGGCCAGCCAGCAGCGCACGGTCGAACGCTGGGCCCGCGGCTTCCTGACCGAGGCCGGCGTGGCCCTGCAGGTCCAGGGCAGCCCCGTGGTCCAGGGCCCGGTACTGCTGGTAGCCAACCACCAGTCCTGGCTGGACATCCCCACCCTGCACGCGGCGCGCCACTGCCGCTTTGTCTCCAAGGCCGAGATCGCCCGCTGGCCCCTGGTGGGGGCGCTGGCGCAGGCGGCCGGCACCCTGTTCGTGCAGCGCAGCCTGCGCCGGGACACCCAGCGCACCGTCCAGGCCATGGTCGAGGCCCTGCGCCACGGTGACATCCTCGCCGTCTTCCCCGAGGGTACGGTGGGCAATGGCCGTGACCTGTTGCCTTTTCACGGCAACATGCTGCAAGCGGCCATCGACGCCGACGTGCCGGTCCAGCCCGTGGCCATGACCTTTGTCGATGCCCGCACTGGCCAGGCATCGTATGTGCCCTGCGAGGCCACCCCCGACGAAGCCATGCTGCGCAGCCTGTGGCGCACGATTGCCACCGAGCACCTGGTGGCCGTGGTGCGCTACGGCGCGCCAGAGAAGGCCGAAGGCCGGGACCGCCGCACCTGGGCGCGCGACCTGCAGCAGCGCATCGAGTCGCTGCGCCGCAACCAGGAAGCACCGCACACCCCCCAGCCGCAGACCGCGCCCGTCCCTCCCGTGGTGGCCGACCTGGCGCAATAGGCATTTACCGCAGCATGGCATCGTGGCCGCCGCGCTGCCGGTTTTGCACAATGGGGGCATCTTGCCCCGCTGACCAGGAGTGTGCACATGGCCCCTTCTTCCATGACCGTGGACGTTGCCGTCATCGGCGCCGGTACGGCAGGCATGAACGCGTACAGCACGCTGCGCCGGGCCGGCGCCCGGGCGGTGCTGATCGACCAGGGGCCGCTGGGCACCACCTGCGCGCGCGTGGGCTGCATGCCCTCCAAGGCCGTGCTGCACGCCGCCCAGCGCTGGGACGGCTTGCGCCAGCTGATGCCGGCTGGCATGCCGCAGGCGCAATGGCGGGCGGCCTTGCCCAAGGGGCATGCCACGCCGCAGCAGCTGTGGCAGGAGGCCCTGCAGATCCGCGACCAGCTGGTGCAAGGCAACGTGCGCCAGCTGCATGCCCTGGCCGACAGCGATCTGCTGCAGACCGGGGCACGCTTTGCGGCCCCCGACCTGCTGGAGCTGGGCGACGGCCGCCGCGTGCAGGCGCGCGCCTTTGTGGTGGCGACCGGCTCTGAAGCCCGCAAGCCGGCGCAGCTGCAGGAACAGCTGGGTGCGGCGCTGATCACGACCGATGAACTGTTTGCCCTGCACGACCTGCCGCACAGCGTGGCGGTGTGGGGCATGGGGGCCATCGGCCTGGAGATGGGCGTGGCCCTGTCGCGCCTGGGGGTGCAGGTGGTGGCAACGGGGCGCAATCCGGTGCTGGCCAAGATCGCCGACCCCGAGGTGGCCAAGGCGGCACAGGCCTATTTTGCCCACCAGATGCCCATGGCCCTGGGGTGTCGCGACGTGCTGGCCGAGCGCCGTGGCGACATGGTGCGCTTCGAGGCCGGCGCCCTCAAGGCCGATGTGCAGTATGTGCTGGTCACCCAGGGGCGCAGCCCCCGGCTGGCGGACCTGGCGCTGGACCAGGCCGGGGTGCGTTTTGATGCCCAGGGCCGGCCGCTGTGGGACCGCGCCAGCCTGCGCTGCCTGGACAGCCGGGTGTTCCTGGCGGGCGATGCCACGGGCGAGCGCCCGCTGATGCACGAGGCCGCGCAGGAGGGGACGATCGCCGCCCAGCAGGCCTTGCGCGCAGTGGGAGACGCCCGCTGGCAGGACCTGCCGGTGCGTGGGCGCAGTGTGCCCCTGTCCATCGTCTTCAGCGCCCCGGATGTGGCTGAGGTGGGGCTGCGTTTTTCCGAGCTGCCGCCCGAGGCGGTGGTGGTCACGGCCCGGGGCGTGGGCAATGGCCGCTCCAAGATCATGCAGGCCCCCGAACACGTGCTGCGCCTGTACGCCGACCCGGCCAGTCGCCAGCTGCTGGGCGTCAGCCTGCTGTGTGCCGGGGGCGAGCACCTGGCCCACCTGCTGGCCTGGGCGATCCAGCGCGCTGACACGGTGGAGCAGCTGCTGGCACTGCCCTACTACCATCCGACGGTGGAGGAAATGCTGGACAACGCCTTGCGCGACCTGCGCAAGCAGCTGCGTTCGGCCTGAGCGCCGCACGGCCGATAATGGCGGCTTTGCTGGGGAATGAGGGAGTCGAACATGCGCAACTGGTGGCTGCCTGTGGCCGCGTTTTTGGGACTGATGGCGGTCGGCATGGCCGCCTACGCTTCGCACGGTCTGGGGTTTATTGTCGATCCGCAGGTCCGTGAGGCCACGCGCGCCTCGCTGCAGCTGGCGGTGCAGCAGCAGATGTTCCATGCCCTGGCACTGCTGGGTCTGGGCGTGGCGGCGCTGACCACGGCCGGCAACCGCTGGCTGTGCGCCGCAGGCGGGCTGTTTGTCCTGGGGCTGCTGCTGTTCAGCGGCCTGATCTATCTGCGCACCTTCACCGGGATCGAGACCTTCCGCCCGTTCGTGCCCTGGGGCGGCACCTGCCTGATGCTGGGCTGGCTGAGCCTGGGCATTGGTGGCTGGAAGCTGGCGCGCCGGGCCTGAGGGCGCATGGGGGATCTCGCGCCGAGATCGCCCGTGGGCGTGCGGCGGCCTACACTGGCCGCCATGAGCGATATCACCATCTTCCACAACAACCGCTGCAGCAACTCGCGCGGCGCCCTGGAGCTGCTGCGCGCGCGCGGCATTGAGCCCAACATCGTCGACTACATCGCCACGCCACTGACAGCCCCAGAACTGGCCGAGCTGGTGGCCCACATCGGCGTGCCGGTGCGCGAGCTGCTGCGCACCAAGGAAGCGGCCTACCAGGCGCTGGGGCTGGACCAGCCGGCGGTGAGCGACGCCCAGATCCTGCTGGCTGTGGCCCAGCACCCGCAGCTGCTGAACCGCCCGATCGTGGTCACGCCCAAGGGCGCGGCGCTGTGCCGCCCGCCCGAGAAGGTGCTGGCGCTGCTGTAATCAGCAGCCCGCGCGGAACTGCCAGTCGCGCGCCTCCTGGCGCTCCTCGCGCAGGCGCTCCATCTGCTGTACCGTGCCACCGCGCCGTGCCAGCTGGTCGATCTTCTGGATGCGCCGGTCGCGGGCTGCGCACTGGCTGCGGTCCACCCCGGACTTGCGCTGCGGCGGGGCGTTGGCCTGGGCCTTGTCCAGCTCGCGCTCCATGCGGTCCCAGGCCCGCTCTTCGCGGTCTGCATGGCGCCGTGTGGCACGGCGCTCTGCCGCGCCCTGGGTGGGGGGATGGACTTCCACGATGGGCTCGACCGGCACGGGCTTGCCGTCGGCGCACGGGGTGCTGCTGTAGCTGTTGCCGCAGCGGAAGACCTGGGCCTGGCCGCTGAGCGGCCACGCCGTGCAAGCCAGCCACACCGCGGTGGCGATCAGGGGGAGTCGGGGCGGGGGCAGGATGGGCATGTCCAGATGCTAGGCGTTTGCCGGCAGGTGCTCAAGCGCAGCCATCCGGAAATAAAAAACCATAGCTGCCAGCGCTTGCTGTGTCTGTGCTGCAGCTCAAAAATACTTCAAGGTTTGTCCGGGTCGTCCTGCCGGCGGAGGGTCTGCTGCAGGCGCTGGGTGGCGGCCGAGGTGGTGCCGCGCACCTGGTGTACGGCCTGGTTCAGCCCCTGCGCCGTGGCCTGGTAGGCCGACTGGGTGGCTTCGCTGACGGAGCGACCGGCCTGCTTGACGCTGTCCGCCGCGGCCTGGGCCGTGTGCAGCACGCCCTGCTTGAGGCGGCCGTACACCGCCTGGGTGATCTGCGTGCCGCAGTCCTTGACGATGCCACCCAGCATCTGCGCCGCGCGGTGCGTGGCGTGGTGGCGCACCAGTTGACGTTGCGGCAGGTGCTGCGGGGCGCAGTAGGCATCGGCCACCAGGCCGACGCGCAGCGTCAGAAAAGCGTTGGCGGCCCCGCTGGCCATGCTGTTGGTCAGCAACTGCCCCATGCCGCCCAGCCCGGGCACGCTGCCCATGGCGGCGGGCGTGGCCGATTGCACGATGGGGGCGGTCAGCTCGGCAAAGTCCACCTCGTCCAGCCCATAGGCGACCAGCACGCAGGCGCCGACATTGCCGTACAGGTAGGACAGCTGGCGCAGCGAGGGGCGCAGGCCATAGATGCGCGCAATGCGCCACACCAGCTGCACCTGGCTGACCAGCACCACCAGACCGTCCAGGCGCCCGTTCTGCAGCAGGGCCGTGCTGGCCAGCACGCTGGCGGCGCTGCGCCGGGTTTCGGTCTCGGCCGCGTCGCGCAGTACGGTCAGCGCCGCCTCCACGTCCTGCGTGCTGTCCAGCGGGCGGCCTGCCAGCCGAGGGTTGCGCGCCAGATGGGCGCGCAGGCGGGTGGCGTAGTCGGCCAGGGCCTGGGCATCGCCCTCGGGCGGGTGGCGCAGGGCCTGCGGCAGGCGCAGCAGCCAGATGCTGGGCGCCAGCACCGTGGCCACCAGCAGGGTCAGCAGGCTCCAGAAAACGGGCTGCCCGGCCCCGGCATGCACGCGGTCGGCCGCATCGGCCAGCTGGCTGACCATGGCCACGGCAAACACAGCGCTCCAGACCACCAGGGCGCAAGTTCCCAGGAGCAGCAGGCGGGACGTGAAGCGGGACATGGGCGGCATCCTCCAAAGCAAAAAACGGCATCCAGTCTGCCTGAATGCCGTTGCTGGTGACAGCAGCCGGGGAATTGGGCGGCCCGGGCAGGCCCTTCGCTGCGCCGAGCAGCCGCAGGCTACCGCCCCTGCTGCCGTGGCGCTGCCTTCAGGCGCCGTGCAGCAGCCCCTGGCGCTCGATGAAGGCCACTACCTCGTCCAGGCCCTCCAGCGTCTTGAGGTTGGTCATCACAAAGGGCTTGAGGCCCTTGGGCGTCGTGCGCTGCTTCACGGTGTCGCTGCGCATGATGGCCAGATCGGCGCCCACGTGCGGGGCCAGGTCGGTCTTGTTGATGACGAACAGGTCGCTCTTGGTGATGCCGGGGCCGCCCTTGCGCGGGATCTTTTCCCCTGCGGCGACGTCAATTACATAAATCGTCAGGTCCGACAGCTCGGGGCTGAAGGTGGCGGCCAGATTGTCGCCGCCGGATTCGATGAAGACGATGTCGGCATCCGGGAACTGGCCCAGCATGCGGTCGATGGCTTCCAGGTTGATGGAGGCGTCCTCGCGGATGGCGGTGTGCGGGCAGCCGCCGGTCTCCACGCCCATGATGCGCTCGGGCGGCAGGGCACCGCTGATGGTCAGCAGGCGCTGGTCTTCCTTGGTGTAGATGTCGTTGGTGATGGCCACCAGGTCCCATTTCTCGCGCATGGCCTTGCACAGCATCTCGAGGATGGTGGTCTTGCCGGAGCCGACGGGCCCGCCGATGCCCACGCGCAGCGGGGGCAGCTTCTTGGTGCGGTGGGGGATGTGGTGCAGGGCGCTGGACATGGTCGGTGCTTTCTCAAAAACAAGGGGGCTCAGGGATGCATGCCATAGGCCCGTTCGACCTTGGCGATGCGCAGTTCAAAGTGCTGGTACCAGCGGGCGTGGCCCTGTGCCTGGGCTACCTGGTGCTCGGCGTGCTGTTTCCAGTCGCGGATGGCGGCTTCGCTGGCCCAGTAGGACACGGTGATGCCGAAGCCGTGGGCATCGCGGACGCTTTCCGCGCCCAGGTAGCCGGGTTGCTGACAGGCCAGCTCCAGCATGCGGTCGGCCATGGCGCCATAGCCCTGGTCGCCGGCGGTGCGCTGCGAGGTGAAGATGGCCGCGTAGTAGGGCGGCTGCGGGGTGGGGGCGAAACCAGGGGACATGGTGGTGGGACTCAGCTGCGGAACAGCCGAGAGTACTGGTGTTCATGCCGCGCCGACAGGATCGCCAGCATCGGCGAGAAGGCCTGGCGTTCGGCATCGGGCAGTGCCAGGGCCAGTTCGACGGCGGCGGGAATCTCCTGCGTCAGGCGTGCCAGGATGCGCTGGCCGGCGCTTTGCCCCAGCGGCACGGCCTTGATGGCGGCCTGGACCATGTTCTCGGCCCAGCCAAAGGCATAGGCCAGCAGCGCATCGGGGGTCTGGGCCCCCGTCAGGTGCGCGGCCAGCGCAAACGCCAGGGGGTAGCTGGCGTCCTGCGCGGCCAGCCATTGCACCTGGGCCTGGATGGCGGTGTCGCCGGCATGGCGGTTCTTTAGCCATTCGATCAGCGAGCGGCCCATCTGCTCGGTCTGCAGGCGCAGCTCGGCGCTTTCGCGGGTGTGGCGCACCCAGTCGTTCAGTTGGGCGAGGCGGGCTCGGTCCTGCGCCGCCCACGCCGGCAGGGCCTGGGCGATGGCGGCCATGTCGCCGCGCGACTGCGTCAGGTGCAGCTGGTGGCGCAGCCACTCGGCGGCCTCGGCCTCCGTGGTGACGCGGCCGCTGTCGATGGCGGCCTCCAGCCCCTCGGAGTACGAAAACCCCCCGATCGGCAAGGCCGGTGAGGCCAGCCACATCAGTTGCAGGAAGGTGGCGGCGGTGGGATGGCTCAGCATCTCAGGCCCCCGGGTCGCTGCGCAGGGTGAGCAGCTTCAGGCCCACGATGCCCATCAGGATCAGGCCGAAGCAGGCCATGCGCGCCACGCTGCGGTCTTCGCCCAGCCACAACATGCCGTAGGCGGCCGTGCCCACGGCACCGATGCCGACCCAGACCGCATACGCGGTCCCGACGGGCATGCTGCGCGTGGCCAGCGACAGCAGGTACATGCTGGCGGCGATGAAGCCGAGGCAGAACAGGCTGGGCCCCAGCCGCGTGAACCCTGCGGTGCGCGGCATGGCGGCGGCGTAGACGATCTCGCACAGGCTGGCCGTGATCAGGTAGAGCCAGCTCATCCGCCACAGCCCTGGCCGGGGTGGTGGGCATGGTCATGGTGATCGCAGTGACCGCAGCCCGCCCCGGAGGCGCCCTGGGCCTTGGGCTGCGCATGCCCGCAGCCGCCGGCAGGCTGTGCCGGGGCGTGGGCATGGCTGTGGCTGTGGCTGTGGCTGTGTGCATGCCCGTGCCCATGGGCATGTTCTGCCCCGTGGCTGTGGTGGTGGTGGCTGTGTCCGTCGTTGGTCACATGGCCGCCATAGGCGCCGCCTTCGGGCTCGAACGGCAGATCGGCCGCCACCACGGTCATGTGCAGGCTGCGCAGCATGTCGGCCAGCACATGGTCGGGTTCGATCTTCAGGTGGTCGGGCTGCAACTCGATGGGTACATGGCGGTTGCCCAGGTGGTAGGCGGCGCGCACCAGGTCAAAGGCTGTGCCGTGTGTGGCGCAGGCGGTGATCTTCAGCACGCGCTGGGGTGCGGCAATCGCACGGATCAGCGATCCGTCTTCGGCCACCAGCACGTCGCCGCCGCGCACGGCCTGGCCGCGCGGCAGGAAGATGGCCAGTTCGCGGCCCTGGCTGTCGGTAGCGGCAAAGCGCGACTTTTGGCGCACGTCCCAGTCCAGCTCGACGGTGGCGGCGCGCTGCAGCAGCACTTTGGCCAGGCCTTGGCCCTGGGGCAGGAGTTTGTGGATGGTCAACATAGGTTACTTTCAAAAGGAGAGCTACAGACTGGCTCGCTTTGTGCATTCCCAAGCGCTTTCCTATCCAATAGCATGACAAACATGTCAACCCCCTCTGAACTCTCTCGGTCTGATAAGTCCGGCTGGCAGCCCTGCGGTGTGGGCCATGTGGCCGTCTACGGCACGCTGCGCGCCGGCGCAGTGAATGACATTGCGCGGCTGCGCGGCGGCATGGTGATCACCGGCCGCACCACGCTGACGGGCACGCTGCACGACCTGGGCTGGTACCCCGGCCTGGTGCTGCAGGGCTCGCAGCAGGTGCTGGCCGAGGTCTATCCGCTGGACGCGGCCTTGGAGCAGGTGCTGGACGGCTACGAAGGCATCTGGCCCCAGGACACGGGCGAATACACCAAGCGCACCCTCACCGTGCCGGTGGCCCTGACCGGTGGCGGCACGCAGATGCTGGCGGTGCTGGTCTACGAGGCCTTGCCAGCGACCGTGCAGTCCGCGCCGGTGATTGACAGCGGCGACTGGCTGGCGTGGTTCAAGGCCCATAAGACAGCTCCCGGCGCGTGAGCGCTCAGAACAGGAAGTAGCGCTGCGCCATAGGCAGGCTGACCGCGGGTTCGCAGGTCAGCAACTGCCCATCGGCGCGCACGGCATAGGTCTGGGCGTCCACCTCCATGCGTGGCGCCAGGTCGTTGTGGACCATGTGCTGCTTGTGCACGCCGCGGATGCCCTTCACGGCGGACAGCGTCTTGGCCAGGCCAAAGCGCTCGCCGATGCCGGCCGCCAGCCCGGCCTGCGAGACAAAGGTCAGCGAGGTCTTGGCGATGGCCCCGCCAAAGCTGGCAAACATGGGGCGGTAGTGCACGGGCTGGGGCGTGGGGATGGAGGCGTTCGGGTCGCCCATGGCCGCCATGGCGATGCTGCCGCCTTTCAAGATGCAAAACGGCTTGACGCCGAAGAAGGCGGGTTTCCAGATCACCAGGTCGGCCCACTTGCCCACCTCGATGCTGCCCACCTCGTGGCTGATACCGTGGGCAATCGCCGGGTTGATGGTGTATTTGGCGATGTAGCGCTTGACGCGGAAGTTGTCGTTGCGCGCGCCGTCACCGGAGAGTGGGCCGCGCTGCAGCTTCATCTTGTGCGCCGTCTGCCAGGTGCGCAGGATGACCTCGCCCACGCGGCCCATGGCCTGGCTGTCGGAGCTGAACATGCTGATCGCGCCGATGTCGTGCAAGATGTCCTCGGCCGCAATCGTCTCCTTGCGGATGCGGCTTTCGGCAAAGGCCAGGTCCTCGGCAATCCCGGCGTCCAGGTGGTGGCAGACCATCAGCATGTCGACGTGCTCGTCCAGCGTGTTGATGGTGTAGGGGCGCGTGGGGTTGGTCGACGAGGGCAGCACATTCGCCTCGCCCACCACCTTCAGGATGTCTGGCGCATGGCCGCCGCCCGCGCCTTCGGTGTGGAAGGTGTGGATGGTGCGGCCCTTGAAGGCGGCCACGGTGTCTTCCACAAAACCCGATTCGTTGAGCGTGTCGGTGTGGATGGCGACCTGGGTGTCGGTCTCTTCGGCCACATCCAGGCAGTTGCTGATGGCCGCGGGCGTGCTGCCCCAGTCCTCGTGCAGCTTCAGGCCGATGGCGCCGGCGCTGATCTGCTCGTGCAGGCCGGCTGGCAGGCTGGCATTGCCCTTGCCCAGAAAACCCAGGTTCATGGGGAAGGCGTCGGCCGCCTGCAGCATGCGCTCCATGTGCCAGGGACCGGGCGTGCAGGTGGTGGCAAAGGTGCCGGTGGCCGGGCCGGTGCCACCGCCAATCATGGTGGTCACGCCGCTGGTCAGTGCTTCCTCGATCTGCTGCGGGGCGATGAAGTGGATGTGGGTGTCGATGCCACCGGCGGTGACGATGTGGCCCTCGCAGCTGATGATTTCCGTGCCCGGGCCGATGATGATGTCCACGCCCGGCTGGGTGTCGGGGTTGCCGGCCTTGCCGATGGCCACGATGCGGCCGCCTTTCAGGCCAATGTCGGCCTTGACGATGCCCCAGTGGTCCAGGATCAGCGCGTTGGTCAGCACGGTATCCACCGCGCCTTGCTCGCGCGTGCGCTGGCTTTGCGCCATGCCGTCACGGATGGTCTTGCCGCCGCCGAACTTCACTTCCTCGCCATAGCCGCCCGCGGCCAGGGTGTAGTCTTTCTCGACTTCGACGATCAACTCGGTATCGGCCAGGCGCAGGCGGTCGCCCACGGTGGGGCCAAAGGTTTCGGCGTAGGCACGTCGGTCCATGGTGGCCATATCAAAGTGCTCCTTGAATCAGGCCGCGAAAGCCGTAGATCTGGCGGTCGCCGCCGATGTCGACCAGCTCCACCGTGCGTTGCTGGCCGGGCTCGAAGCGCACGGCCATGCCACTGGCGATGTTCAGGCGCATGCCGTGGGCGCTGGCGCGGTCGAAGTCCAGGCCCGCGTTGGTTTCGGCAAAGTGGTAGTGCGAGCCGACCTGGATGGGGCGGTCGCTGGCGTTCTTGACCAGCAGCGTGACCGTGCGCCGGCCGGGGTTGAGGGGGTGGGCCCCCTCGTCCAGGAGCAGTTCACCAGGAATCATGTGGTGCCTCCGTGGGATCAGGCCAGACGCGTCAGCAGGGCCACGCCCAGGACGGCGGTCGCGGCGCCTGCCAGCCTGGCCAGCAACTGGTGGCGCTGCATCACGCGGTGGCCCAAGGCCATGCCGCCCAGGTGCAGCAGGGCCGATCCGGCTGCCATGCCCAGCACGGCGCCGGCCGCGGCGGCGGCGCTGTCCTCGAACAGCTCATAGCCGTGGGCCGCGCCGTGGAAGAAGGCAAACACCCCGACCAGGGCGGCGGCGGCACCCCAGGCCATCTTCTGCCGCACCATCACCAGCAGGCCCAGCACCAGCACCGAGGCGGCGATCATGGGCTCGACGGCCGGCACGTGCAGGCCCGCAAAGCCGGCCAGGCAGCCGGCCACCAGCAGGGCCACAAAGGCCGCCGGGGCGCGCCAGACCGTGCCGTGGTGGGGAAAGGCCAGGGCGCTCCAGGCGCCCACGGCCAGCATGGCCGCCAGGTGGTCGGCGCCGCCAAAGGGGTGGGCGAAAGCGTGGCCCAGGCTGTCGAGGAAATTGTGGTGGCCACCGCCGTCCGCGCCCACGTGGGCCAGGGCGCTCAGCGGCAGGGCCGACGCGGTGGCGAGGAGGGTGGTGATCAGGTTCTTGGTTTTCATAGCTGTCTGCGCTGGTGGAATAAGGGCTAGAGGCCTAAAAGGCTGCAAGTTCTGGACGGTCGCTCAGACGATAGGTTCGTGCACCGTGACCAGCTTGGTGCCATCGGGGAAAGTGGCCTCGATCTGGATGTCGGGAATCATCTCGGCCACGCCGTCCATCACGTCGGCGCGCGTCAGCACGGTGCGGCCCGCGCTCATCAGCTGGGCCACGGTCTTGCCGTCACGGGCGCCTTCCATGACGAAGGCGCTGATCAGGGCCACGGATTCCGGGTAGTTCAGCTTCAGGCCACGGGCCTGGCGGCGCTCGGCCAGCAGCGCGGCGGTGAAGATGAGCAGCTTGTCTTTTTCTCGCGGCGTTAATTCCATGTCGATTCCCTCCATCGGTCCGCAGCGCCGGCCCCGTGGACGGGGGCGGGGCGGCCATGCCATGTCGCGGCCTGCATGCCGCCCGGCGCGCGCACACACGGCGGGCCGTGCGGCGCCCGGGCGGTCACCAGGGCATGGCACCTGCAGTGCAAGCACCGTGCCAGTCGGGCACAGAAGCTGCATCGCTGGACCCACCATGACCCAGCCCCCTGCCGCTGCCGCGCCTGTGACGCCTGCCTCGACCGACCCCTGCGTGCCGCAGCAGGTGGTCAAGGTGCGCCGCGACTACAACGGCTGGGTGGCGACGGAAACCCTGGAGGACTACGCCCTGCGCTACACGCCGCAGCGCTTTCGGCGCTGGTCTGCGTGGCGGGTGGCGAACACCGCGTTCGGCGCGGCCTCGTTCCTGATCCTGGAGGCCGTGGGCGCCACGCTGCTGGTGCAGTACGGCTGGGCGAATGCCTTCTGGGCCATCGTGGCCACCGGCCTGATCATCTTTGCGGCGGGCCTGCCCATCAGCGTCTACGCGGCGCGCTACGGGGTGGACATGGACCTGCTGACGCGCGGCGCAGGCTTTGGCTACATCGGCTCGACCATCACCTCGCTGATCTACGCCACCTTCACCTTCATCTTCTTCGCGCTGGAGGCGGCCGTGATGGCCTATGCGCTGGAGTTGGCGCTGGACATCCCGCCGGCCTGGGGCTACCTGATCTGCGCCCTGGTGGTGATTCCGCTGGTCACGCACGGGGTGTCCATGATCAGCCGGCTGCAGATGTGGACCCAGCCGCTGTGGCTGCTGATGCTGGTCGTGCCCTTTGTCTACGTGCTGCTGCGCAATCCCGGTGCGTTTGCGCAGGTGGTGCACTACGGTGGGGAGTCGGGCGCGGGTGCGCACTTTTCACTGCCTCTTTTTGGTGCGGCGCTGACCGTGGGCATCGCGCTGATCACCCAGATGGGGGAGCAGGCCGACTACCTGCGCTTCATGCCGGCGCGCGCGCAGACCACGCGGCTGCGCTGGTGGTCCGGCGTGCTGCTGGGCGGTCCGGGCTGGGTGGTGCTGGGTGTGGCCAAGATGCTGGGCGGTGCGCTGCTGGCCTACCTGGCGATCTCGCACTCCGTGCCGGCCAGCCATGCGGTCGATCCCAACCAGATGTACCTGGCGGCGTATGAGTACGTCTTCCCGCACTACGGCTGGGCGGTGGCGGCCACGGCGCTGTTCGTGGTGATCTCGCAGCTCAAGATCAATGTGACCAATGCCTATGCGGGCTCGCTGGCCTGGTCCAACTTCTTCTCGCGCCTCACGCACAGCCACCCCGGGCGCGTGGTGTGGGTGGTGTTCAACACGCTGATCGCCTTCATGCTGATGGAGATGAATGTGTTCCGCGCCCTGGGTGAGGTGCTGGGCCTGTACTCCAACATCGCCATCGCATGGATCATGGCCGTGGTGGCCGACCTGGTCATCAACAAGCCGCTGGGCTGGTCGCCGCGGGGCATCGAATTCAAGCGTGCCCACCTGTACGACATCAACCCCGTGGGCGTGGGGGCCATGGGCCTGGCCTCGGGGCTGTCGATCGCGGCCCACTTGGGCGTGTTCGGGCCGCTGGCCCAGGCCTTCTCGGCCCTGATCGCCATGGTGGTGGCCCTGGTCGCCGCGCCGCTGATTGCCTGGGCCACGCGCGGGCGCTACTACCTGGCGCGCACGGCCACGCTGCCGGCACAGGCCTGCGCCGGGTGCACGGGCTGCCGCGCGGTCCCCCAGGCCCAGGCCGTGCACACCCTGCGCTGCACCGTGTGCGAGCGCGACTACGAAGTGCCGGACATGGCCCACTGTCCGGCCTATGGCGGTCACATCTGTTCGCTGTGCTGCACCCTGGATGCGCGCTGCGGCGACCTGTGCAAGCCCCAGGCGCACTGGGGCGTGCAGTGGCGCGCCGCGCTGCGCTGGCTGCTGCCGGAGCAGCTGTGGCGGCTGTTCGACAAGGGCCTGGGGCACTTTCTGCTGCTGATGCTGGTGATTGCCCCGCTGCTGGCCGCGGTGCTGGGTCTGCTCTACCACCAGGAGCTGCAGACCCTGCAGCGCACCGCCATGACGCCGGCCGCGCTGCAGGCCGCACAGGCGGCGCTGGGTTCGGCCATGCTTAAGGCCTACCTGGGCCTGCTGCTGATTGCCGGCATCGTCGCCTGGTGGCTGGTGCTGGCGCACCAGAGCCGCCGCGTGGCGCAGGAAGAGTCCAACCGCCAGACCGGCCTGCTGGTGCGCGAAATCGCCCTGCACCAGCAGACCGATGCCGCGCTGCAAAGCGCCCGCAAAGCCGCCGAAGAGGCGCGTGCCGTGGCCGAGGCGGCACGCGAAACCGCCGACCACGCCAACCAGGCCAAGAGCCGCTACCTCAGCGCCATCAGCCACGAGCTGCGCACGCCGCTCAACAGCATCCTGGGCTACGCCCAGCTCATGGGGGCCGATGACAGCGTGCCCCCGCACCGCCAGCACGCGGTGCAGGTGATCCGGCGTGGCGGCGAGCACCTGCTGTCGCTGATCGAGGGCACGCTGGACGTGGCGCGCATCGAATCGGGCAAGCTGGCCCTGCAGGTGGCGCCCATGCACTTTGCCGAAGGCATGCAGGCCCTGGCCGATCTGTTCGCCCTGCAGGCCCAGGCCAAGGGCCTGGCCTTCCACTACGAGGTGCAGGGGCGGCTGCCCGCCGTGGTGCGGGCCGACGAAAAGCGGCTGCGCCAGATCGTCATCAACCTGTTGGGCAATGCGCTGAAGTTCACGCAGCAGGGCCACGTCACCCTGCAGGTGCAGCATGCGCGGCAGATGGCCATCGTGCGCGTGATCGACACCGGCCCGGGCCTGGGGCCCGAGGAGCAGGCGCGCATCTTCGAGCCCTTCGAGCGCGGCCAGGCCGCCACGGCGGCGGGCGGTGCCGGCCTGGGCCTGACCATGGCCAAGATGCTGACCGAACTGATGGGCGGCGTGCTGACCCTGCACAGCGCACCGGGCCAGGGCGCGGTGTTCGAGGTGCGGCTGTTCCTGCCCTCGGTCGAGGGCGTGGCGCCCGCCGTCGCGCCGCTGCAGCGCATGCCCGTGGGCTATGCTGGGCCGCGCCGCCGGGTGTTGGTGGTGGACAACGAGGAGGCCGACCGCGGCGTGCTGCGGCAGCTGCTGGCACCGCTGGGCTTCGAGGTGCAGCAGGCCGACAGCGGCCATGCGGCCCTGGCCTGGGTGGCGGGCGGTTGGGTGCCCGATGCCGTCTTCATGGACCTGGCCATGCCCGGCATCGACGGCTGGGAAACGCTGCGCCGCCTGCGGGCGCTGCAGGCCGGTGACATCGCCTGCGCCGTGGTCTCGGCCAATGCCTTTGACCGCGAGCTGCCCAACGACGTGGGGATTGCGCCGCAGGACTTCCTCGTCAAGCCCGTGCGCCACAGCGAGCTGCTGCACTGGCTGGCCCAACGTCTGGACCTGGTGTGGCACTACGCGCTAGAAGCAAAAACCACCGCAACGCCCGTACAGTGGGTGCAGGATGCTATGCAATTCAATAGCAAAGAACCTGGGGCTGATGGCCCGCCCGTCGCCGCGGTCCCGGCCGAGGACCTGGCGCCGCTGTGCCAGGCGCTGCAGCTGGGCTATGTGCGCGGCGTGCGCCAGGCCCTGGCGCAGCTGGAGCAGGCACACCCCGCGCAGGCGGTGCTGTGGACGCAGTGGCGCGGCCTGGTGCAGCAGTTCGACATGGACGGCCTGGCGCGCGCGGTGGCGCAGCAGCAGGCGACGGATGTGGGGCTGCCATGAACGCGCCGGACGTGGTGCTGATCGTGGACGACGTGCCCGACAACCTGTCGGTGCTGCACGACGCGCTGGATGAGGCGGGCTACACCGTCCTGGTGGCCACGCATGGCGAGCAGGCCTTGCAGCGCGCCGCGCAGGCCCAGCCAGACATCATCTTGCTGGATGCGCTGATGCCGGGCATGGACGGTTTCGAGGTGGCGCGCCGCCTCAAGGCCGATGCGCAGACCGCGGCCATCCCGGTGGTGTTCATGACCGGATTGACCGAGACCGAGCACCTGGTGGCCGCCCTGGCCGCCGGCGGCGTGGACTATGTGACCAAACCCCTGAAGCCCGCCGAGGTGCTGGCCCGCATGCAGGTGCACCTGGGCACCGCCCGGCGCGCCCGCAGCCAGGCGCAGCAGGCGCTGCAGGCGCGCAGTGCGCTGGATGCCTTTGGCTACGCCAGCATGACGGTGCGCGTGGCGGATGGCCGCATCCTGTGGCAGACCGCGCTGGCGCGCCGCCTGCTGCTGGCCTATGGCGACAGCCCCGGTGACGCCGGCAGCGCCACCGTGGGCGAGACCCTGCGCCACTGGATGGCGCGGCAGCTGGACGGGGTGCTGCAAGGGCTGGCCGAGCCGCCCCGCTGGGTGCTGGCGGCCCCCCAGCCCGTGGCCGGCAGCGACCGGCGCCTGGTGCTGCACCTGCACCCGCCGATGGAAGAGGGGCAGGGCGGCGAGCTGCTGGTGGTGATGCGCGAGGAGTCGGGCAGCGCCGCGGCCCAGCTGCTGCGCGAGGCCTTTGCGCTGACGGCCAAGGAGGCCGAGGTGCTGTTCTGGGTGGCGCAGGGCAAGATCAACCGCGACATTGCCGACATCGTGGGCAGCAGCCCGGCCACGGTGAAAAAGCACCTGGAGCGCATCCACGCCAAGCTGGGCGTGGAAACGCGCACGGCGGCCGCGGCCCTGGCCCTGGGGCGGCTGCGCCAGGGCGGATGAACGGCGCAGGGCGTACGCCATCCGGCGTATAGGCGCCGTACCGGGTCATCCCTAGCATGGACTCCATCAACCCACCGAGAGGAGTTCTCACCATGCCACGCCGTTTCACCCTGAAGACCCTGGCCGCTGCCGCAACCGTTGCCGGCATGGGCTTTACCGCACTGTCCGCCCAGGCGGCCGACACCATCAAGGTGGGTGTGCTGCACGCCCTGTCGGGCACCATGGCGATTTCGGAGACCGCCCTCAAGGACATGGCCCTGATGACCATCGAGGACATCAACGCCAAGGGCGGTGTGCTGGGCAAGAAGCTGGAGCCCGTGGTGATCGACACCGCCTCCAACTGGCCGCTGGCGGCGGAAAAGGCCAAGCAGCTGATCAGCCAGGACAAGGTGGCCGTGACCTTCGGCTGCTGGACCTCGGTGTGCCGCAAGTCGGTGCTGCCGGTCTATGAGGAAAACAATGCCCTGCTGTTCTACCCCGTGCAGTACGAGGGCGAGGAGCTGTCCAAGAACGTGTTCTACACCGGCGCAGCGCCCAACCAGCAGGCCATTCCCGCCGTGGAATACCTGATGGGCGAGGACGGCGGCAGCGCCAAGCGCTGGGTGCTGCTGGGCACCGACTACGTCTACCCGCGCACGGCCAACAAGATCCTGCGTGCCTTCCTGAAGAAGAAGGGCGTGGCCGACAAGGACATCATGGAGGCCTACACCCCGTTTGGCCACAGCGACTACCAGACCATCGTGGCCGACATCAAGAAGTTCGCTGCGGGGGGCAAGACGGCCGTGATCTCCACCATCAACGGCGACTCCAACGTGCCCTTCTACAAGGAACTGGGCAACGCCGGCATCAAGGCCACCGAGGTGCCTGTGGTGGCCTTCTCGGTCGGCGAGGAAGAGCTGCGCGGCCTCGATCCCAAGCCCCTGGTCGGCCACCTGGCCTCGTGGAACTATTTCATGAGCGTCAAGAACCCCACCAACGACGCCTGGATCAAGCAGTGGAGCACCTATGCCAAGGCCAAGAACCTGCCCGGCCAGTCCACCAAGCCGCTGACCAACGACCCCATGGAAGCCACCTACGTCGGCATCCACATGTGGAAGCAGGCCGTGGAAAAGGCCAAGTCCCTGGAGGTGAACAAAGTGATCGCCGCCATGGCCGGCCAGACCTTCAAGGCGCCCAGCGGCTTCACGCTGACCATGGATGCCAAGAACCACCACCTGCACAAGCCGGTGCTGATCGGCGAGATCAAGGCCGATGGCCAGTTCAACGTGGTCTGGAAGACCAAGGAACCCATCAAGGCCCAGCCCTGGAGCCCCTTCATCGACGGCAACGACAAGAAGAAGGACGAGCCCGAGAAGAAGTGAGGGGACACGCGTGCGGCCGCAGCGCGGTTGCACCGGTGAACCGCACCTCGACCCGAAGGCCCGTCCCCACCGGACGGGCCTTTTGCTGATTGGATGACCTATGCTTTTTCCCCTCTTGCGCACCCTCCGGCCCTGGCTGGGCGCAGCGCTGGCCTGCGCGGCCCTGTGGCAGGCCCCGGCCCAGGCGCTGACGGCCGAGCAGGCGCTGGCCATGGCCGATGGCGACAACAACAGCCGCATTGCCGCCATGCAGGAGGCCGCGGCCACGGGCGATGCCGCCCGCACGGCCGACTTCCTGCAGGCCCTGCGCGACGGTGAGGTGCAGTTCACCGGCGCGGCGGCCTTCATCGTGCGCGGGGGCGAAGCCCGCGACCCCGTGACGGGGCAGGCCGTGCCGCTGCCCGAGGGGGCGAGTGACGCCAGCACCAACAACCGCCTGCGCCGTGAGATCGGCAACGCCCTGGCCGCACTGAACCTGCTGGTGGGCAACGATGCCGAACGCCTGGAAGCGGCCCAGGCCATGCTGCAGGGCGCGACGCCCGAACGCCTGCCGCTGCTCGACAAGGCCCTGGCGCGAGAGCAGCAGGCGGACGTCCAGGCCGCGCTGGCGCTGGCGAAATCCGCGGCCCTGCTGGGCAGTCCGCAGGCCGAGCAGCGCATCGACGCCGCGGCCCTGCTGGCGCGCCACGCCACACCGGCCACGCGCCTGCTGCTGAACGAGCAACTGGCGCAGGAGCCGCATGCCCAGGTGCAGGCGGCGCTCAAGCGCGCCCTGGCCGAGGTCAAGGACCAGCTGGCCTGGGGCGAGCGCCTGGGCGTGGCCTTCACCGGCATCAGCCTGGGCTCCATCCTGCTGCTGGTGGCCCTGGGCCTGGCCATCACCTACGGCTTGATGGGCGTGATCAACATGGCCCACGGCGAGCTGATGATGATTGGCGCCTACGCCACCTATGTGGTGCAGGGCGTGTTCCGCAGCTACCTGCCCGACTTCTTTGACTGGTACCTGCTGGCGGCTCTGCCCGTGGCCTTCCTGGCCTCGGCCCTGGTGGGTGCGGTGATGGAGCGCGGCGTGCTGCGCTTTCTGTACGGCCGCCCGCTGGAGACCCTGCTGGCCACCTGGGGCATCTCGCTGGTGCTGATGCAGCTGGTGCGTTCCACCTTCGGCGCGCAGAACGTGGCCGTGGAAAACCCGGTGTGGATGAGCGGTGGCTGGCAGCTGCTGCCCAACCTGACCCTGCCTTTCAACCGCCTGATCATCATCGCCTTTGCCTTCGCCGTGCTGGCGGGTGTGGCCTACCTGATTGCACGCACCCGCCTAGGCCTGTTCGTGCGCGGGGTCACGCAGAACCGCCCGATTGCGGCCTGCATGGGCGTGAACACGGCGCGCGTGGACACGCTGGCCTTTGCCCTGGGCAGTGGCATTGCCGGCCTGGCCGGCTGCGCGCTGAGCCAGGTGGGCAACGTCGGCCCCGACCTGGGGCAGAGCTACATCGTGGACTCCTTCATGGTGGTGGTGCTGGGCGGCGTGGGCCAGCTGGCGGGCACGGTGTATGCCGCGCTGGGGCTGGGCATCCTGAACAAGTTCCTCGAAGGCTGGACCGGCGCGGTGCTGGCCAAGATCGCGGTGCTGGTGTTCATCATCGCCTTCATCCAGAAGCGGCCCCAGGGCATCTTCGCGATGAAGGGCCGGAGCGCGGAATGAACCTGAATCAATCCCCTGTGCGGCTACGCCGCTTCCCCTTTCTCTCGCTGCGCGGGAAAGGGGACGACAGCCTCGCTGCGGGGCGGCCCTTGCGGGCTGTCTACCGCGAAAGCTGGCTTTATTCCTTGCTGGGTGCGGGAGCTAAGTAATGACAAGTTCTGTTTTGAAATCAAGCGTGTTTGTGCCGGTGGAGTTGCCGGGGCGCCAACCGCTGCTCACCAAGGCCGGCTGGTCGGCATTCATGCTGGCGCTGGTCGTGGTCTGTGCCGTGGCCCCGGTGCTGAACTTGTGGGTGGGCGAGGGCAGCGTGTTCCACCTGTCGGACTACGCCGTGCGCCTGCTGGGCAAGATCATGTGCTACGCCATCTGCGCGCTGGCTATGGACCTGATCTGGGGCTACACCGGCATCCTGAGCCTGGGCCATGGCCTGTTCTTTGCGCTGGGTGGCTATGTCATGGGCATGTACCTGAGCCGCCAGTCCGTGGGCGCCGAGGAGCTGCCCGCCTTCATGGTGTTCCTGGCCTGGAAGGAGCTGCCCTGGTTCTGGGCGCTGTCGGACAGCTTCATCGCCACCTTCATCCTGATCTTCGCGGTGCCCGGTGTGGTGGCCTTCGTGTTTGGCTGGTTTGCCTTCCGCTCGCGCATCAAGGGTGTGTATTTCTCCATCATCACGCAGGCGCTGACCTATGCGGCCATGCTGCTGTTCTTCCGCAATGAAACCGGCTTTGGCGGCAACAACGGTTTCACGGACTTCAAGCGCATCCTCGGCATGCCGCTGGCCACGCAGGAGATGCGCATGGCCCTGTTTGTGCTGACGGGCTGCACCCTGCTGGGCTGCTTTCTGCTGGCGCGCTGGCTGGTGCGCAGCAAGTTTGGCCGCGTGCTGCAGGCCATCCGCGATGCCGAGTCGCGCGTCATGTTCTCGGGCTATGCGCCGCTGCCCTACAAGCTGACCATCTGGGTCATCAGCGCCATGATGTGCGGCCTGGCCGGGGCCTTGTACGTGCCCCAGGTGGGCATCATCAACCCGGTGGAAATGTCGGCCGCCAGCTCGATCGAGATCGCCGTGTGGACGGCCGTGGGCGGGCGCGGCAGCCTGATCGGCCCCATCGTCGGCGCGTTTGCCGTGAATGGCGCCAAGAGCTGGCTCACCGTGGCGGCGCCGGAGTTCTGGCTGTATTTCCTGGGCGCTCTGTTCATCGCCGTGACACTGTGGATGCCCCAGGGCATCGTCGGCGTGGTGCGCAAGCTGCGCGGCAAGTTCGGATCGAAGCAAGAGGGAGGTGCGGCATGACCCCGGACCTGATGGAAGCGGGCGCGGTCCGCATGCGTGCCGCGGCTGAAAAAGCCGCGCAAAACATCGGTTCAGGTGGTCGCAGCGCCAGCATGGCGCGCATCGCGACGCCGGGCGAAGTCGATGTGACCCATGGCCGCATCCTGTACCTGGAAGATGTGCACGTCAGCTTCGACGGTTTCAAGGCCATCAACGGCCTGAACCTGGACATTGCGCCGGGCGAGCTGCGCTGCATCATCGGCCCCAATGGCGCAGGCAAGACCACGATGATGGACATCATCACCGGCAAGACCCGGCCCGACAAAGGCTCGGTGTTCTTCGGCTCCACCATCGACCTGCTGCGCCACAACGAGCCGCAGATCGCCCAGCTGGGAATTGGCCGCAAGTTCCAGAAACCCACGGTGTTCGAGCAGCTGACGGTGTTCGAGAACCTGGAGCTGGCGCTCAAGACGCACAAGGGTGTGCAGCACTCCCTGTTCTTCCGGCTCGACAGCGCGCAAAGCGACCGGCTGGCCGGCATCCTGCACACCATCCACCTGGCCAGCGAAGTCCACCGCCAGGCCGGCGTGCTCAGTCACGGCCAGAAGCAGTGGCTGGAGATCGGCATGCTGCTGATGCAGGAGCCCAAGCTGCTGCTGCTCGACGAACCCGTGGCCGGCATGACCGATGACGAAACCGCACGCACGGCCGAGCTGTTCCTGACCCTCAAGGGCCAGCACTCGTTGATGGTGGTGGAGCACGACATGTCCTTCATCGCCACCATCAGCGAGAAGGTCACCGTGCTGTGCGACGGCAGCGTGCTGGCCGAAGGCACGCTGGCCCAGGTGCAGGCCGACGAGCGCGTGATCGAGGTCTATCTGGGGCGCTAGCGAGATGCACACCAGCCTGGATACGCCGTTGCCAAGCCAAGCCAAATCGCAGTGCAGTGCAGTGCAGTGCAGCGACTGTCTGCGGCTTGGCACCTCGTCGCCACCGCAGCGCGACGCGGTGCTGGCGGATCTGCATAGCTGGGGGCAATGAAGATGGATAGCTGTTAGCGCTTGTAGTAAGAGGTTTTCCAATGATTTTTGCTTTGAAAGCCTCGGAATACCAGCGCAAGCAGCTATGAAAATTGAAACAGTAGCTCTCGAAATAAGAGCTGCTTGCGCAGGATTGATCTGCGTTGGAGGCCAAAAATGCTCAAAGTTAAAAACCTGCACCAGTACTACGGCGGCTCGCACATCCTGCGCGATGTGAGCGTGCAGGCCGAGCCCGGCCAGATCACCGTGCTGCTGGGGCGCAACGGCGTGGGCAAGACCACGCTGCTCAAGAGCCTGATGGGGCTGGTGCCCATCCGCAGCGGCACCATCACCTGGAACGGCCAGCCCATCCAGGGGCTGACACCCTACGAGCGCGCACGCGCCGGCATCGGTTTTGTGCCCCAGGGGCGCGAGATCTTTGGCCGCTTGACGGTGGAGGACAACCTGCGCATGGGCCTGGCCTACAAAAGTGGCCGCACGCCGATCCCGCAGGACTTGTACACGCTGTTCCCGGTGCTCCAGCAGATGCTGCAGCGCCGCGGGGGCGACCTGTCCGGCGGCCAGCAGCAGCAGCTGGCGATTGCCCGCGCCCTGGCGCCGGCGCCGGGCCTGCTGATCCTGGACGAGCCGACCGAAGGCATCCAGCCCAGCATCATCAAGGACATCGGCCGCGTGATCCGCATGCTGGCCAAGGAGCGCGGCATGGCCGTGCTGCTGTGCGAGCAGTACTACGACTTTGCCGAAGCGCTGGCCGACCAGTACGTGGTGATGGAGCGCGGCGAGGTGATCGCTGCAGGGCCGGGCACCGAGATGCAGGCCAAGGGGATCCAGAAGCTGGTGGCGATTTAGGGCGGGCTGGGCAGCCCCTGCGTGGGGGCTGCGTCAGCGGCTGCGGGCCGGGGCTTTTTTCTGCGCCACGGCCGCCTGGTACAGCGGCAGCACCTTGGGCACATAGGCATCCAGCTCGGCAATGCGTTGATCGCCCGCGGGGTGGGTGCTGAGGAACGAGGCCCCTTGCTGGCCGCCGCTGACCTGCTGCATCTTGCGCCAGATGGACGAGGCATTGCGCGGGTCGTAGCCGGCGCGGGCCATCAGCTCCAGGCCGATCACGTCCGACTCCAGCTCCATGGCGCGCGAGTTGGGCAGGTGCACCAGCATCTGCGAGCCGGCATCCATCAGCTCTCCGGGCACACCCGTGGCCACGGCGATGGTGCTGGTGATGAGGCCGGAGAGGGTCTTTTGCGACATCTGCTCGCGCGAGTGTTCGCGCAGGGCGTGGGCGATTTCGTGGCCCATGACGGCGGCCAGCTCATCGTCGGTCAGGCGCAGCCGGTTGACGAGGCCGGTGTAGACGCCGATCTTGCCGCCGGGGGCGCAGAAGGCGTTGATGTCCTCTGACTCGAAGACATTGATTTCCCAGGCCCAGTCGCGCGCATCGGGGCGGAACACCCCGACCTGGGCAATCAGGTCGTGGCCGATGCGGCGCACGCGCTGCGTCATCGCCGCATCGGTGTTGAGTTTTTTCTTGGACTGGGCATCGGCCGTGAGCTGCTGGAAGCCCTTGGCCGCCTGGGCGTTGATGCTGTCGCTGGACACCAGCATCAGCTGGCTGCGTTGCAGGCCGATGGCCCCTGATTGGGTGGTGCTGGCGCAGCCTTGCAGCAGGCCGATGGTGCAGGCCAGTGCGGCCATGGTGCGCCAGAAGGAGGCGGGTGCCCGGGTCATGTGCAGTCCTTTGGAAAACAGCGCCTGCACGGTCCAGGGTGTGTGCAGGCCAAGGCGCCTATTTTCATGCAGCCTGCCGCGTCGGCCGCGCAGCGGCTGGGCCTGGCACGTGCGGGGTGGCCCCACCCGGACGGCAAAACGCCGTGGGGCAGTGAAGCGACCACGGCGTGGGAGGGGTTGCGAGCCAGAATTACTGGATGTTCAGCGTGACCGTCTTGTCGACGGGCTTGCGGCGCTGCAGGGTCAAGGTCAGCACGCCCAGGTCCAGCTTGGCGCTGGAGGCTGGCACATCGATCTCGTGGGGCAGCTCCCAACTGCGGCGCACCTGGCGGGGCGCACCTTCTATGCTGTGCAGGTGCACCATGTTGTCTTCGATGCGCAGCTGCAGCTGCTCGCGGCTCAGGCCGGGGACGTCGATGCTCAACACCGTGGCTTCGTCGGTTTGGCTGACCTGGAAGTCACCGTTGAGCTGCTGGGCGGCATTCGTGGCGGCCTGCATGAAGCGTTGCAGGCTGGCATCGGGGCGGGTCACATGGCGGATGATGGGGGTTGCGAGGAACATGCGATAACTCCTTGGTGTGGGGTGGCGCCGTCTGCGCCTGGATGTTCCGTAGATATCGCCGGCCCAGGGCTTTTCAAGTCTGTTTTTTCAACAATAAATTTCGCCAAAACCCCTTGAAAAACCGCCAACAGCCTTTATTGCGCGCTGCCTGCGCGGCGAGGGTGGGTCCGGGCAGAAAAAAAGCGCTGCCCAGGGCAGCGCCAATACCTGCGGCGAGGGTGCCCTGCCGAGGAGACAAAACAGCATCCGCCCTGGCAGCCGCGGCCGGGTGAACGGATGGGGTGTGGGCCAGTGTAGGCAGGGCGGCCAGCGCCGCGAACGACGTTGTGCGCATGAGCTTGTGCGGAAAACGAGGATGACTATGGGCCGTTCACCCCTGCGGGGACACAGCCTGCGCGCACTGCAGCAAGCCCTGGATCCAGGCTTGGCGCGGAGAGGCGTGCATCCTTGGCTGCAGACCAGGCTGTGCCGATTACTTTTGGGCACCGCGGGCCTTACATGCTCCAGATGCGCGGTGCCGTGCCCGGCAGTCCCCAGTGCTGCTGGCGCCAGCAGGCCCGCACCTGCTGCCACAGCTGCATCAGCGGTTCGACCACCGGGGCCAGACCGCGCAGCACCAGCATGTGCTCGTTGGGGGCGGTGATGCCGCACCAGGCGCCTTGCGGGTGGGCATCGAGCACGGCGCGCGTGGCGTCCAGCAGTTGCTCGCGCTGCACGCGGGTCAGGGGCGTGCCGCAGGCCAGCACCAGGCTGCCCATGCAGCGCTGACCGGCCAGGCCCAGGGGGCCGTCCATCAGGCGTGCGTCTTCGGCGCGCAGGGTGCCGTGTTCCAGCCAATGCCCGGGCCACGCCATGTGCTGGGTGAACTGGCCCTGCACAAAGGGCTCGCCGGCATGGGGCAGGCCGAAGGCGGTGATGTCCCAGGCGATCAGCTCCGCCCCGGGCGCCAGTGCCAGCGTCAGCTGGTTGTGCGCATCGCAGGCGTTGTAGGCCAGCGCTTCCAGCGGCAGCCATTCCAGGCGGGCACCGGCGTCCAGCTGCAGGTGGGTGCGCTGCGTGGCGGTTTCGCCCTGGGTCTTGTAAAAGCGCGTGGCGCCGGGGGTGGTGACCAGGGCATGGGCCTGGGGCTGCACGCGCACCCGGATGTCCAGGGTGTCGCCGCCGACCAGGCCGCCGGGCGGGTGCACCAGCACGTTGTGGCAGATGGCATCGCCCTCCGGGTACAGGCTGCGCAGCACGCGCAGCGGTCCGTCGTGGTGGAAGTGCACGCGGGTACGTTCCGCGGCCATGGAATAGTCCAGATCAAGTTGAGCGAGCCAAGGCATGGCCGCCATCCAAGCAAGAAATGCGCCTGCTGCACCAAGTTGGAGCGCCGCGCGGGGCGTGTGGCTCAGCCCGGGGGCGCATCCGCTGGGGCGTCACCGGGGGACAGCCAGCTGTCTTCGTAGACGGCCAGGGCTTCCTCGACGAGGCAGGGGCCGGTGCAGCTGATGGCCTCCTGGGCGTGGGCCAACACATCGTGGCAGGACAGCAGGCAGGCGCGCAGGTCGGGGCGGATGTGGTGCAGCCGCTGTGCATCCAGGCCGAAGACCACGCGGCGCAGACCGCTGCTGCAGATGGCACCGGCGCACATCACGCAGGGTTCGGCACTGGCGTAGAGCGTGGCGCCGGCCAGCACATCGGGCGCCAGGCGGGCCATGCCCAGCTGGCGGATGGCATTCATCTCGGCGTGGCCGGTGGCGTCGCCGGTCTCGCGGGTGTTGCTGAAGGCCTCGGCCAGGATGCGGCCGCTGCCGGAGACGATGATGGCGCCGAAGGGCCGGTTGCCACGCAGGCGGGCGGCATTCGCCCAGACAAAGGCCTGGCGCAGCCAGTGGCTGTCGGTGCTGTCGAGGGCGTATTCGTCGTCGGGCGGCATGGCGTGGGTGGGGCCTGGGTGGTGGAAGAACTGGGTGTGCATGGCGTGGGCCTTTCCTGGCAAGACAGCGGGGTCCACAACACCAGGACCGTGGTGGGACGGCGTTGTTGCATCCGGGGGCGCTCAGCTTCAATGCACAGGCCGTGCCAAAAGTGTGGATGGTTTGTAGGTGGGCTGGGGGGCAAGTTGTAAGCGGTTGTGCCGCTGGGCGTCGCCAAGGGGCGGCCAAGGGGCGCTGCAATGGGGCTGCTTCAAAAAGAAAAGCGCCATCCGCAGCCTGCAAGAGCGCCAACGCCTGTTTTTGGTGCAAGCCGTGGGCGCTCGTCTACGCGAGCCGTCGCGCTCCACCGTGGGGCCGTTAGGGCCTGGCTGCAGCGCCTGCGGGAGTGGGGGCGCCGGGCGCAGCGGGCACAAAAAAAGGCCTGCACGAGGCAGGCCCAAGTCGAGGTTCGGGGGATCGGTGAAAGGGGACGAGGCTCGGCCCCTCAGTGGTTCTGGGAGCCGCGGTGGGCCCAGCCCGTGGTGCGCTTTTCCACCCAGCTGAACAGTTCGTACATCACCATGGCCATGGCGCCCACGACCAGCAGGCCGGCAAACGCCAGGCCCATCTGCATGGACGAGCCGGCCGAGATCAGCAGGTAGCCGATGCCTTCGTTGGCGGCGGTCATCTCCGACACCGTGGTGCCGACGAAGGCCAGGGTGATGGCGACCTTGAGCGAGCCGTAGAAGTAGGGCAGGGAGCGCGGCAGGCCGACCTTCATCAGCACATCCCAGCGTTTGGCGCCCAGCACGCGCAGCACGTCTTCCAACTCGGGCTCCAGCGTGGCCAGGCCGGTGGCGATGTTGACCATGATGGGGAAGAAGCTGATCAGGAAGGCGGTGAGGATGGCCGGGCCCACGCCGATGCCGAACCAGACCACCAGGATGGGCACGAAGGCCGCCTTGGGCAGGGCGTTGAAGGCCGTCATCAGCGGGTAGACGGCGGCATAGGCCAGGCGCGAGCTGCCGATCAGGAAACCCAGCAGCACGCCCACCACGATGGCGACGCCGAAGCCGGCCATGGTCACCCAGAAGGTGCGCCAGGCGTGGCCGGCGATCACGACGTGGTATTCCATAAAGTCCCGGAAGATCAGCCAGGGGCTGGGGAAGATGAATTCCGAGACCTCAAAGGCCGCGCAGACTACCTGCCACAGCACCACCACCATCAGCAGCAGCACCCAGGGCGACCAGCGCTCCAGCAGTTTGTTGTTGAGTTTGTTCATTGCGAATCCTTGGCTGCTCATTGGTTGATCACTGCACCGCTTTTGCGCATGGCACCGATGTGGCCGCGCAGCTCGTGCACGATGTCGGTGAACTCCTTGGTGTAGGTCAGCTCCAGGTCGCGGGGGCGGGGCAGCTCCACATCGCGGCGCACGACGAAGCGGCCGGGGCTCTTGCTCATCACGTAGATGGTGTCGGCCAGGAAAACGGATTCACGCAGGTCGTGCGTGACCAGGATGACGTTGAATTGCTGCTCGGCGTGCAGGTCGCGCAGGATGCACCACAGCTCCTCGCGCGTGAAGGCGTCGAGGGCGCCGAAGGGCTCGTCCAGCAGCAGCATCTTGGGCTCGTGGATCAGCGCGCGGCAGATGCTGGCGCGCTGCTGCATGCCGCCCGACAGCTGCCAGGGGAATTTGTCCTCATAGCCACCCAGGCCGACTTTCTGCAGCAGGTGGCGGGCGCGCTCCTCGTATTCCTTGCGGCGCGCCTTGAACTGCGAGCGGTGCGGCTCCACGATCTCCAGCGGCAGCAGCACGTTGTCCACCGTGGTGCGCCAGGGCAGCAGCGAGGGTGACTGGAAGGCCATGCCGGAGATCTTCAGCGGGCCGGTGACGGGCTGGCCATCGATCTGGATCTTGCCCATGGAGGGCATGCGCAGGCCGGTGGCCAGCTTCATGAAGGTGGATTTGCCGCAGCCCGAGGGGCCGACGATGGCAATGAACTCACCTTGTTGGACCTGCAGGTCAATGGCTTCGACCGCAAAGTGATTTTGTGCCAGCAACTCGTCGTTGTAGGCCAGCCAGACATCACGGAAATCAACGAAATAGGGGTCGGCAGCGCTTTGCATACGAATCCATCAGAGGGGGCGGCCAGACCAACCGGTCCGGCCGCGGGTTGTACACAGCCGTCTTACTTCTTGGGCAGCACGTCCAGCTGCGCGGCGCTGGGCAGGAAGCTGTCGTTCCAGACGGCCTTGGGGTCGATGCGGGTCTTGGTGCCGAAGGCGTCCGAGACTTCCGAGGCCATCAGCGACAGGCGGCCGACATCCAGGCGGCCAAAACCTTCCTTGCGGGCGTCGGGGCTGTTGACCACGGTGTCGATGGCCAGCTGCAGGCGGCGGGTTTCCAGGGCCGCGTTGGCAATGCCGTCGCGCGCCTTGACGTACTGGATGGCGTCGGCCGGCTTGGCCATCACGTCCTTGGCGCCCTTGGTGAAGGCGGCCAGGAACTTCTTGATGGCTTCGGGGTTTTCCTTGATCAGCTTGGGACTGGCGATGATCACGTTGCCGTAGTACTTCACGCCGTAGTCGGCGTACTGCATCACCACCACGTCGCTGGTCTTGACGCCGCGCGCCTCCAGGTTCAGCAGGCTGGTGAACGTGAAGCCGGTGATGGCGTCGATGTCACCGCGCACCAGCATGGTTTCGCGCAGTGGGGGGTCCATGGCCGTCCAGGCCACGTTGCTGACCTTGTTGACCTTGGCGAAGGTGGGGAAGGCCTTGCGGCCGGCGTCGAACACGGGCGCGCCCAGCTTCTTGCCGCTGAGGTCGGCGGGGGTTTGGATGCCGCTCTTCTTGAGCGCCATCACGGCGGCGGGGGTGTTGTTGTAGACCACCATCACGCCCACGGGCTTGTTGGGTGCGTCGGGGTTGTTGGCGTGGAATTCCATCAGCGAGGCCATGTCGGCAAAACCGATGTCGTAGGAGCCCGAGGCCACGCGCTGCACGGCGCCGCCCGAGCCGTTGCCGGCGTCGACGGTCACATCCAGACCCGCGTCCTTGAAGTAGCCCTTGGCCACGGGCAGCAAGAAGAAGGCGGCGGGGCCTTCGAAGCGCCAGTCCAGCTGGAACTTCAGGGGCGTGGTCTGCGCGTGGGCCATGCCCAGGCTGCCCACCAGGGCCAGTGCTGCGGTTGCTTGCAGGAAGCTGCGTTTTTGCATGGGAACTCCAGGATCAAAGCGGTTGGAAAGGTCCACAGCGTTGCAAGTCCAGGGGGCGCTGCGGCGTTCGTAACCAGCAGTGAGCAAAAACAATGCCTGCTTTTTGTATGCAGTTTTTGTATGGTGTCGCAGGGATTGCGCTGCTTTGGTGCGGCAGGGGCCGCAGGTGCACCAAGGTGATTGCAGGGGCCTGCCGGCTGCCGCAAAATGCTGCATCGCAGCAAATGGCTGCACCTGTTGGAATCTCTTTGCCATGGCCCGTATCCAGTTCGCTGACTTTGACGACGCGGTGTTCGCCACCCGCCTGGTGTGTCCCGCTCCCTTGCACCCCGGGGCGCACACAGACAATGTGCAGCTGCTGCAACTGGCCTCGCAGGCGCGCATGCAGTTCTTCGCCCAGTGGCGCTGGCGCGAGAGTGATGTGGCGGGCGTACGCGTCTTCGTCGGGGATCAGGCCGTGCAGTACCGGGCTGAGGCCTTTCCGCACCAGGCCGTGGAGGTGCAGATGGCCGTGCGCGACATCGCGGCCAAGGGCTTTGACCTGGTCTGGCGCCTGGTCGATGCCGACAGCGGCACGCTGCTGGCGCTGGGCAAGATCGGCGTCGTCTGCGTGGACCCGCACAGCAAGCGCCCCTGTGCCCTGCCCGAGGCCTTGCGCCAGCGCTTGCAGCAACTGCAGCCGCTGCTGGCCGAGGCCTGATCTGGCGCGGTCCCTCCCCGCACGGGCGCACGGCCCTGGGGTGGCTTGCCGGACCGGGGGGCGCCAGCGCCTGCGGCCCCTTGGGCCTGTGCAGCAGCCTGGTGCTGGTGCTGCGCGGCGGCCGTGGCGCTAGTTGAATCCATAGCGCCTTGCGCGCGTTGTTTCTGGATTTCAGAGACTTTTCATCCTGCAATGCCCGAAGGATAAGCGCAGTCAGCTCCTATTTTTGAGAACGCGCCGCCTGCCAGTCCGCACACGACAGGCGGTACAGGCAATGTTCGGTCAACGCGTGGCCGGCCGGCAGTGCCGGGTGCACGAAGGTGTGCGGATCCACCCGCATGCCCAGGCGCTGCATCACCGCCTGGGACGGCGTGTTGGGCAGGGCAGTGAAGGCCACCACCTCGTCCAGCCCCTGCGTGGTCAGCGCCCAGTCCACGCAGGCCCTGGCGCCTTCCGTGGCCAGGCCCTGGCCCCAGTAGCGCGGCCGCAGGCGCCAGCCCACTTCCACACAGGGGCTGCAAGGCAGGTCGTCGCGCGGGCGGTTCAGGCCGATCATGCCGATGCATTCGCCACTGGCGCGGTGCTCGGCCGCCCAGAACCCCCAGCCCTGCGCGTCGATGCGGGCCTGAAAGCGGGCCATCAGGGCATCGCTGTCGGCCCGCGACAGGGTGGCCGGAAAGTAGCGCATGGCCTGCGCATCGGCGTGCAACTGGGCCATCGCCGGCAAATCGCTGGCCTGCCAGGGGCGCAGGTGCAGGCGGTCGGTCGTCAGGCGAAGAGGGAGGGCGGTGGTCATGGTGGGGCAGTGTAGACCTGGGCCATCGCCCCATCGCCCCATCGCCCCATCGCCCCATCGCCCCATCGCCCCATCGCCCCATCGCCCCATCGCCCCATCGCCCCATCGCCCCATCGCCCCATCGCCCCATCGCCCCATCGCCCCATCGCCCCATCGCCCCATCGCCCCATCGCCCCATCGCCCCATCGCCCCATCGCCCCATCGCCCCATCGCCCCATCGACCCCATCG